>NZ_JAIOAB010000049.1 GCF_019890635.1 Streptomyces sennicomposti | reverse complement strand
TACTGCCTGCCCGCTGTCCGTGCCGCCCGCTACCGTGCCTGTATGGCTGACTACCCGATGTGGAACGGGCCGGGCGCCACGCCGCCGGCCGGAGCAACCGCGGCGCAGCAGACCGCCCCGCCGCCAGACGCGCCCGCGGAGCCGCTGGTCGGCCGGCGCACGCTGGCCGAGGTCACCGCGCTGCTCGACAACATCGAGCACGCCGTGCGGACGGGTTACCAGCTGGAGGAGTTCCACGAGGGCGTACGGGCGACCTACCGGTGGGCCGTCGGCCAGGGCCGCAGCCCGATCTCAGACCGCGCCGCCGGCATCCCCGACGCCCGGCAGCTGCGCGCCGAGGACGACGAGGCCGAGACCGCGATGCGCGGGCCGCGCCGCCGGTACGCCAACGGTGTGCAGCACGCCGCGATGTGGCTGCGCGGCGCCACTCAGGACCAGCCCTGGGCGGTGTGGGAGACCTGACTGGCCCGCACGCGTCCGGACGAGCCCGCCCCCGGCCGGGGGCGGGTTCTTGCGTATCAAGCGGGTCTTATGGGGGCGGAAGAGGGCGTCCGTGATGTGTTGATCTCGGCTGTGCCAATAGGCTCCGGCCATGCTCATCGCGAACATGTCGCCCCGCACGACGGGCAAGACCACCGACACCGGGTGGCTGTCGCACGCCCTGCTGGAGGACGAGGAAGGCTACGAGGTCGTCGGGTACGACGCCGACCACAGCAAGCAATTCTGGAGCTGGAGCCAGCCGGAGAAGGGGAACTTCGCTTTCCCCGTGCACTTGCAGGCTGACGCCAAGTTCCACACGAAGGTCGTGCCGCCGACGGGGAAGACCATCGCGATGGTGGACTGCGGACACACCGAGAACCACATCTTCATCGCGGACTCCATTCTCCGTGTCGCCGACCTGGTGATCCTGCACATGTCGCCGACCGCTGCCGACTGGGAGCGCATCTGTGAGCCGGAGACCGCCAAGTCGTTCAAGGACATCCTGGCGAGCAGTGCCCCGCTGAGGGCCACCGGCAAGAGGCCCGAGACGTGGGTGCTGCTCAACCGCACCGTGGCGAACGCGTCGTCGACTGGCTACTACCGCGAGGAGATGGCCAAGGAGGGATACGAGGTGTTCACCACGGTCATCCCGCGCAGTGAGCGCTTCGGCGACTCCATGGGAGCCCCGGTGGAGGGGGCAGCCAAGACCGCGTTCGGTGCGCTGGTGACGGAGATGAAGAAGCGCGGGCTGCTGCCCGTTGGCGACTAGGAGGTCAGCCGGTGAGCCCCACCCGGCAGGAGATTCGAGCACAGCGCAGCGCCGCGGCCGAGGCCCGGCGGAAGGCCGAGGCGCAGGAGACAGATCGAGAAGGCGGGACGGAGAGGGCCGCGCCCGCCGTCCCTGCGCCGGCCGGAGAGGTCGACCCGTCGCCGACGAGCACCGCACCGGAGCCGTACCGGCCCCAGCCGTTCACGCCGGACCTGATCCCCGAGCCCGTCGAGGTCGAGGTCGACACCGAGGGTGACTTGACGCCCCAGGAGGTCGACGACCTGGGGCACTGCGAAGCCGCGTTCGCCAACGGCAACCGGGCCGAGTGGATGAAGTGGAAGGCCGCGCACGCCGTCCGCTCCCGGCGCCTGTACCGCCGGGACGGGCGGACGTGGCCGGACTACTGCGAGGACCGGTTCGGGGAGTCTGAATCGGAGGTCAACCGGCGCATTCAGCAGTGGCCCCTGCTCAAGGCCATCACCGAGCAGCAGGACCGGCCCCGAGCCATCCCCGACTCCCACGTCCACCGGCTGCTGCCGATGGTCGAGCAGCACGGCCAGGAGTTGACCGCCCGCGCATACGTGGCGCTGCGGGGGTGGGCCGCCGAACGCCGCCACCGGGTCACGGCCGACGTGGTCGACGGCCTGGTCGAGCTGGCGCGGGCCGCCGAGCCGCCGGCGCTGACGACCTCGAAAACCTTCCAGCAGGCCATCGAGGCGAAGCCGAAGCCCAAACCGGCGCGGTCCAGGAAGAAGGAAGCGGCCCCGGCGGACGTCGAGACCGCCGCCCAGGAGCAGAGCGGTCCCGTGACCGGAGGTCACCCAAATTTGGGTGACTCGACCGGCGAGGCCCCGGCCGGCGACGGCGACGAGTCGGTGGTCGATGCCGAGATCGTGGACGATCCGCCCCCGCACCAGGCGATCCAGACCCGTGACCTGCTGCAGGGGCTGCTGGCCGAGATCGAGGCGGGCGCCCTGCACGACGCGCCCACCGAGACGTTGAAGGACATCAGCACCGCGGCCCTGTCCATCGCGTACGCGGCCGACGAGGTCCTCAAGGACCGGTAGGGCGAGACCCGGGCAACGCGGAGGGGGAGTCACCCAAATTTGGGTGACTCCCCCTCCGCGTGGTGGCTGCTGCGGCTCAGTCAGCTTCCTTCTCCGGCGCCGGGCGCCGGGCGATGTCCTTCTCCACCGCCGCCAGGAAGCCCGGTTCGGCGAAGTCCTCTTCGGTGAACGGCGGCGCCGGCGGGTTCGGGTTGGCCTCCGTGGGCACGATCGGCACCGGCACCGGGTGCTTGGGGTTCTTGAGGTCGTCACGGGGCATCCCGCACTTCTTCAGTTCCTCCCGCAGCACCTTCTCGACGTGCGGCCACCACCTCGCGTGCCACTCCGAGACCCGGGTGGGCGGCGCCCCCTTCGCGTACGACCAGTACCAGTTCGCGCACAGGGAGGTCAGCTCGATACGCAGCCGCGGGTGCTTGTACCAGCAGGGCTTCCACACCTCTTGGGCGTAGAACGGCCACAGCTTGTTCTGGCACCACTCCGTGAGCCAGTCCCACAGGACCCGGGCCTGCTCCTGGTCGAGGTCGTCCATCCAGTTCGGCGTGGTGCCGGGCCAGTCGGGTGCTTCCTCTTCCTCCGGGTCCGCCTGGATCTGCCGGATGGCCTCGACGACGGCCGCCAGCGTCTCCTTGAGCTGTCCCACCTTCGTGTCGAGCCCGTCGAGTGCCTCGCTGAGTTTCTGGTCCTCCAGCTCAGTGACGCGGGTGCGTACGGCCGACAGGTCACCCGTCAGCCGCAGCAGCATCTCCATCGGGTCGAGCTTCATCTCCGCCATCACAGGCCGCCCAGGTCGTCGTCAACGTCCTCGAACCCGGCGTACGGGTCCTCACTGGCCGCCGAGTCGTCGGTGCCGGTCTTGCGCAGCGGCACCGACGCCGGCGCGGTCCCGGGCTGCTCCTGTGGCTCCGGCTGCGGCGGCACCTGCTCCAGGTGCCGGGTCGGGGCGAAGCTCGGCTGCTCCGGGATCACCGGCGGGTGCTCCGGCATCGGGGGCACCGGCGGGACGACCTCGCCGCGCACGACCTGCAAGTGGTCACGCGGGCCGGGCAGCGGGCCGGAAGCCCAGCCACTGGCCGCCGGGTCCGCCGTCCACGGGCTGGTGTCACCGGCCGCGGCCGACGGCGCCCACGGGCTGGCAGGCTCCGGCGGTGCCCACAGGTCCGCCGGGTCCTCGACCAGCGGAGCCGCGACGGGCGCCGTGTACGCGGGCACCGTGGCGTCCTTGCGCTTGCGCGCCTTGAGCTGCGCCTTTGCGTCCCGCTTCTCCTGCTTCTCCACGGCCTTGACGTCCTTGCGGTCCCACACCGCCACGTAGCGGACGACGACCGGGCCGCCGATGTTGCGGCGCAGCACCAGGATCTCGCCCGGCTCCAGGTTCATGATGTCCGCCGGGGTCATGGTGTCGACCTCAACCCAGGTGTACGAGGAGGACTGGCGCATGGTGCCGTCCGGGCCCGGGGAGTTCGAGTGCGACTCCCGCTTCTCCTTGTGCCGGCCGCACAGCTCTGACAGGCCCTTGAGGTCCTCTTCGTCGGCCAGGCCGCCGAGCACGAGCTTGACCATGTTGGTCCAGATCGTCTTCGCCGCCTCCCGGCCGTAGCGCTCCCGCATCTGCGAGCGCGACTGGAACACCGCGTGGATGGCGATACCCAGGCCGCGGCTGTCCGAGGTCCACTTCTCCAGCGGCACCGAGCAGATCAGCGCCGCTTCGTCGAGGATCAGCGACCAGGGCGCGTCCAGCCGCCCGCCGCGCTGCAGCGGCGCCAGCTCCCGGGCCGCTTCGTAGATCTCACCCGTGAGGCAGCTGAACAGCGGGCCGATGCCGCCCCGGCCGGTGTCCCGGCCCAGCAGGTACAGGGTGTCCTGCGACTGCAGGTAGCCGCGGATGTCGAAGAGGCCGTCGCCCTTGTGCGCGTTCTCGATCACCTTCTGGATCTGCGGGGTGTCGAGGAACATGAACGTCTTGGACAGCGTCCCGAAGACGTTCTCGCCCGTGGTCGGCTTGCCCTCGACCTTCTGCACTTGGAGCAGGTCGTCGCGCCAGCCGCGCGGGGCGACCGGCCGGGACGGGTTGTAGGGGTCGGGGTGCTCGTACTTCGCCAGGATGTCGATGGCTTCGTGGTTGCGGAAGCTCTTGGACCAGCGGGCCACGTCCAGCAGGGTCAGGTCCTCCGCGTCGGCCGCCCACAAGAACGCCTTGAGCACCGAGTAGCTGGCCGTCTCCCAGAAGTTGCGGTTCTCCACGCCACGGGTGGCGTCGGAGCCGTCGAGCAGGTAGTTGGCGCGGCGCATCGCCCGCTCGACGCCGTGCTCCGGGTCCGAGCAGCCGATCACCGGGTCCCAGGCCACGTTTGAGTCCCGGCCGCCGATGGCCTGCGGGTTCCAGATCAGGATGCGGCCGACCCGGGCACGGAGCTTCTCCGTCAGATCGACGATGTCCACCTTCACCGACGTCGCCAGGACCGCGCCGGGTGCGTCGATGATCCAGTTGGCCAGCTTCGCCGTCTTGCCCGCGCCGGGCGGGGCGACCATCACGGAGCTGTCCTCGATCGCCATGTACAGGTGCAGGCCCGTCTTGCGGTCCTTGCCCAGGTAGGTGCCGACCGCGTTGGTGTCCACCTTCCGCGCCGGCACCTTCGCCAGGCTGGGGCGCAGCACGTTGCGCTTCTTGACCAGCTGGCGGGCGCCGAGCGCCTTGTTCAGCTTGCTCTTGGGGGCGAAACCGTCGGTCTCGCGGGTGAAGTCGAAATCGCCCCTGAGCTTCATGTAACCGGCGCCGACCAGGCCGACCGCCATAGCCGTCACCAGCAGCGGCTGCGCATCGAACAGGGTGCCACCGGCGTCGACCAGGCCCCCGAAGATGGTGCCGAGCATCCCGCCGGGGTCGGTGTCCTGCGTCGTCGTCTCGGTAGCGAGCAGGGTGGCGGGGACGGTCAGGGCCGTCAGCCGCACCGTGGGGCGGTGAAAGACCGGACGCGGGGTGAACAGCACGTTCTTGAGCGTGTCGCCCTCAATGGGCTTCCAGCCCTCTTCCGTCTTCCCGGCCGCCAGGACGGCGGTGACCTCGGCCTCGGCGGGGGCGGACTGGTTGGTCGAGTCGATCAGGACGCTGGCCTTACTGTTGTCGTTCACGAAGGTCTCCTTCGTCGGTGCCCCGGTGGTGCAGTAGCCGCCAAGCTCTTCATGCACCACCGGGGCCACTCCTGTCTGTATACGTCGCTGCACTGACAAGTACGGCATGGATTTCACCGATCGTTGCGGTCCTGTCGCGCACTGGTGCGCGGCTTCCCGTCTGGCGGGAGGACCTGGGCAGATTGCCCGCCAGACCGGACAGCTGGGTCTGGCTCATCCTGGGAAATCGGGCCTGTGGACAGAGTCCGCCGACTCCCCCGCTCACTCGTCGTCGTCTTCGTCGTCGCGCTGCCCCGGCAGGCCGGGCTGGTTCTCCCGGGCAATCGCCCGCAGGTGCCGGCGGATCGAGTCCGCCTTCACCGGGACGTGCGGCTCGATCAGGACCGCCTGCTCCCGCTGGGACAGCTCCCGCTGCTCCGGGGTCAGCTTCTCCAGGGCCGTGCGGATCTGGTCGCGGGTCGCCTTCTGGTCTTCGTCGACCGTGGCCTGCACCCGGGCACCGCCCGGAACCCGCGCCGGCACTGCCTGCTGCACCTTCTCCAGCGCGGTCAGCTGGCCCTGCAGGCGCACCAGCTCCCGCCGGGCTTCCTCCGTCTCGTTGCGTGCTTCTTCGGCTTCCTTGAGCGCATTGGTGGCCTCCGTCTCGAACCGCGCCCGCTCCGCCTGCAGGGTCTCCAGCCGGATAGTCAGCGCCTGCTGCTCCCCTTCGAGGCGCAGCGCCTTCTCGCTGGCTTCCTGGGCCTGCTTCTGCACCTGCTCGTAGGCGGTGGCGAGCCTGCCGCGCTCTTCCTGCAGCCCGATCATCTGGCCCTTGAGCGCGTCCAGTTCCTCAGCCGTCTTCTGGTAGAGCTGGGCCGCCGTGGCGTCGCTGGACTCCAGCCGCGTCCGCTCCTCCCGCAGGGCCTTGAGGCGCTTCTCCTCCGCCTCCCGTTCGGCCGCCGCCTTCTGCTGGGACTCCTCCGCCTGCTTGCGGGTCTCCTCCAGCACCTTCTCCACGGCCGCCAACTTCTCCGCGGCTTCTGCGACCGCCTTTTCGGCGTCGAGCCGGACCTTCTCCGCCTCCGCCGCCTTCTGGTCGGCTTCCTGGGCCCGCTTGCGGGACTTCACGAAGTCGGCGTTCGCCGCGATGTTCAGCTCTTCCAGCAGCTCCATGGCGGTGCTGTCGGGTCCGTAGTCCAGCAATGCGACGTCGTCGGCGCGGGTCAGCCAGGCCATCCGCTGCATGAGCTGCAGGCCCTGCTCCGGGTCCTGAGTGTCCGCCAGCTCCAGCGCAGTCTGTGCCTTGGGCCGGATCTTCTTCTCCAGCGCCCGGTTCAGCGCGTCGAGGCGCTTCTGCTCCTCCGAGACCTTGCCCCGGCCGCGCACCACAACGGTGCCGCCGACGGCCGCCTCCAGGTGCTCCTTCTCCTTGAGCGCCTTGCGCAGTTCGTACGAGGCGTCCGCAGCGTCCCGGGCGCGGGCCCGGCGGACCATCTCGTCGGCCCGGTCGTTCACGTCCAGGCCGGCCACGCGAAAGCACCACGCCCACAGCCGCCGCCAGAGCAGTGCAGCAAGCCGGAACGGGCCGGGCTTGGTGCCCTGCTGCTGCGGCTTCTCTTCCGCTTCCTTGCCAGCCAGGGCCCGGCGCAGGTCCAGCTCGATGACCCAGGCCGCGCCGATCGGCATGAGCGCCATGAAGGGCGCCGCGATGGCGTTGGGGGCGTGCGCGATGTTGGCGATGGCGGAGGCCGCGACGAAGCCCCAGGCCGTGGCCTGCAGCAGCCGCAGCTGCGGAGTCCAGCCCTTGTTCGGGTCCGCCGACTTGTACATCAGCGCGAACAGCCGCAGTTCCAGCACATCGAACATCGACACGAAGCCGATGGCGAAGAACATGGGCAGGTCGAGCGTTCCGGTGGCGAAGCCCCACAGGCCGTACAGGCTGACCGCGATGCCGCCGAGGAGGGGCTTAGGGTCCATCCGCAGCGGTTCCGCCGGCGCGGGCTGGCCCTGCTCCTTCGCCAGCGCGAGGACCTCGCGGCGGTGCTGCTCCCGCTCCGTCTTGCGGCGGCTGAGCCGGGACAGGGTCAGGAAGCCGACAACCAGCACCGTGATGAGCACGGCACCGCCGATGACGGCCAGCGCCCAGGCAGGGGTGCCGTTGACGAGCCGTTCGGCCGCTCCCCGCCAGTCGATGGGTTTGGTGGCTGCTGAGGTCACTGGCCCTCCCCCGGGTCCCCTTCGGTGCCGCCGGCCAGCAGCTCACGCTCCCGCTCCAGCAGCTGCTCGAACCGTTCGAGCATGTTCGTGCGCAGGTCGTCCTCCGTGTCACCGACCAGCAGCTCCGGGTGCCGGATCACCAGGTCAACGGCCACGCGGATCACGGTGTTCTCAGTGAGCCGCTCTGTCTTCTGCGACCGGGCCAGCATCAGCTCCCGCGCGATGGTGGACAGCTCGCTGTGCTGGTCCTCGCGCAGCGGCACCCACTTGGGCCGCTCTTCGGACTGCACGGCCTTGCGCTTCGCCGAGTTGCCCGCCATTTGTGGTCCCCCTTGGGGTCGTGGAGTCATGGACTCCAAGAGGTTATGGGTCCGGGCGCCCGGCACCGTACGCCGTACCGGTGCTCGCTCGCGGACCGCGGGGGCGAATCCCATCCGCTACTCCCTTCAATCGGTGTCGAGATCAACCTAATCGCAAAACTCCAAGAGTTCAAGGGTCTTGAAGTTCAAAGGTCTGGGGGTTATGTTGGTCCTGCAAGCACGAGAGAGGGCCAGGGCTTGCAGGCCCTGACCCTCTCTCTGGCCGGCGGTTGCAGCCGCCGGCCGACCCCGGACAGGCGCGTCGAACGCCTCCCGGGTTTGGGACACCCCTGACTTGGAGGGATCTCCGTGATTCAGTCTCTCAGCCTCATCCCCGGTTTCACCGTCCAGGTGGACGACCTCCCCGCCCTGCGCCTGTCGCCCGAGGGCATCCGCGCCCTGCCGGTCGTCGCCGGGCCCCGCCTCGCCGTCGCAGGCCGCATCGGGCCGAAGTGCCGCGACTGCCGCGACTTCGAGCGCGTCGTCACCCGCAACGGCGTCGTCACCTGCGACAACCCCGTGCACGCCGAGACCAAGCCTCAGCTGCCCCTGCGCCCGACCCCGCACGAGCGGGACGGCCGGCAGGACTCCCCGCAGCCCGCGCGCCCGCACGGCCGCACCGCGCTGCTGGTCGGCTGACCGCAGTGGCCGCCGTCATCCAGGACCCCGCCGCCAGCGCGTACCTGCGCAGCGCCGAGGAGGCCCGCCAGGCCGCCGAGCGCGCTGCCGCCCAGGTCGCCGCCATGAAGGCCGCCGCCGAGAGCCCGGCCCCGGCCCCCGCGACGTCCACCCCGGCCAGCCGCTGACCCGCCCCGCTCGCTCCGCCCCGGGCCCGGCTCCGGTCAGGCCCGGGGCGGGCAGCGCCCCCTCTCTTCTCTCCTTCTTGGAGGCTGCTGTGCGTTCCACCTCGCGCGTCACCACGACGCTCGCCACGTTCCTGTTCGTCTCCCAGGCCCCCGTCGCCGCGTTCGCCACGAACCCGGCTCGGACCCGCGAGCTGATCCACGAGGCCGCCGACCGGCTGGGCCCCGAGGGCGCCGCGCTCGCGGTCGCCGAGGTCGCCTACGACTACGGCAAGCACCCCGAGGACGCCGCCGCCCGCATGACGGCCTGCCTGCGAGCGGTCGAGGCCGCCGACTTCCAGAGCTTCGTCCCCGGCCCGCGGCTGGCGGTGACCCGATGAAGGCCGCCGAGAACTTCACCGCCGAGCGGATCACCGCCCTGGTTGCCATCCTCGCGGGCACGCTGGGAGCCCTGCTCGCCGTCCATGTCGGCGCGGGCATCGGCAACACCATCGGCGCCGCGTTCCTGACGTACGTGGCCACGATCGTGGTCGTCGCCATCAAGGTGCCGCTGCAACTGGGCAAGGTCGTCACCGCGAGCGGCCGAGGAACGATGATCGCGGTCGTTGTCACGGCCATCGTGCTCTTCGGCATCGCCAGGGCGTTCCGGGGGCTGGCATGATCCGCGCGCTGACCGTCCGCCAGCCCTGGGCCAGCGCCATCGCCCACGCTGACAAGCGGGTGGAAAACCGCACCTGGACGACCCCGCACCGGGGTGCCGTCCTCATCCACAGCGCGGCGAAGCCTGACCCCACCGCCAACCGGCACGCGCCCATGAGCGCCATCGTGCGCGGGCTGCAGCTCGACCTGGGCGCCGTCATTGCGGTCGCCCGGATCGTCGACTGCCACCCGGACGACGGGGCGTGCACCGCGTGGTCCATGCCCGGCCACCACCACTGGCAGCTCGACCAGGTCACCGCCCTGCCGCTGCCGGTGCCCGCCACCGGCGCGCTGCAGCTGTGGACGCCGCCGGAGCAGGTGCTGGAGACCGTGCGCCTGCAGCTGGACGACGCCACGGCCGCCGCCCTCGCCACCGACGCCGAGTGGGAGGGCGCGCGATGAGCACGGCCAACCACCTGTTCACCGGGGGCGGGGGCGACCTCGCCGGGTTCCGCGCCGCCGGGTTCCGCGCGCGGTCCGCGTTCAACCACGCCCCGCCGGCCGTCGCCACCGTCCGGCTGAACTTCCCCGGCGTGCGCGCCGAGTGCGAGAACGTCCACACCCTCGACATGCGGCGCCTGCCCTACGCCCGGGTCCTGGTCGGCTCCCCGATCTGCAAGGAGGCCGCGCCGGCGGGCGGGAACAGTGCCCCGCAGGTGGCCACGCTGGACGACGCGGTCGAGGAGGCCGACGACGTCGTGGAGCAGGACGACCTCACGGCCCGGCCCGTCAGTTGGTCGCAGACGAGGGCCACCGCGTGGGACCTGGTCCGCGCCGACGAGTGCGGCCAGTACGACGTCATCGCCGGGGAGAACGTCCCCGGGTTCGCCACCCGCTGGAACCTGTTCGACGACTGGCTGCGGATCTTCGACAAACTGGGCAAGTTCCCGACGCTGGTGTCCTTCGACGCCGCACACCTGGACGGCGAGGACTTCACCGCGGCGCCGCAGCACCGCCACCGCATCGCGTTCGTCCTCACCCGCAAGGGCCTGCCCCGCCCGGACCTGCGGCCCCGGCCCCGGGCCGTGTGCGGGCACTGCGGCGACGTCCGGGCGATCCAGCAGTGGGCCCGCCCCCGGATGCGGAAGACCGCCACGTACGGCGAGGGCTACCGCTACATCTGCCCGAACCGGCGCTGCGGGCACCGCGAGGTCGTCCCCCTGACCCGGCCGATCGGCGACGTCCTCGACCTGTCCGCGCCCACCCGCCGCTTCGGCGACGGCAAGCCGGGCAAGAAGTTCCGCCCGTACGCCGCCACCACCCGCGCCAAGGTCGAGCTGGGGCTGCGCCGGTACGAGGGCAAGCCGTTCCTGGTCATCCTGCGCAACCACAGCACCGTGCAGAGCCTCGACGAGGCCGCGCCCGCGTTCACCGCCGAGGGCAACCACCACATGTACGTGGAACCCGCCGGCACGACGCTCGACGACTGCCGGGTGCGGATGTTCACCAACCGGGAGAAGGCCCGCGGCCAGGGCTTCCCCGACTCCCACCAGTTCGCCGGGACCAGCACCGAGGTCAACCGGCAGATCGGCAACGCCTTCCCGCCGCCGTCCGCCCGTTGGCTGGCCGAGCGGGTCCGGGAGGTGCTGGCATGAGCGCCGCCAAGCGGTTCGACCCCGAGATGAACGGCGGGCTGCAGCTGGGCTTCGACCTCTTCGAAGAAGAGCACCAGAAGCAGGCCGCCCCCGGGCCCACCACGGTGGTGTGCCTCAAGGGCCGCCGCGACGACCCCGAGATCCAGGGCGTCGTCTACGTCGGCCGCCCGATGTACCAGGGCGGGTGGCGCCTCGCCGGCCACCTGCTCGCCAATCCGTACGTGGTCGGCAAGCACGGCACCGCCGAGGACGTCGTCGCCAAGTACCGCCTGTGGCTCGACCAGCACCGCGACCTGGTCGAGCGCGAACTTCCCCGGCTCAAGGGCCAGCGGCTGGGCTGCTGGTGCCCCGAGGGCGAGCCGTGCCACGCACGCGTGCTCGCCGAGCTGGCCGACGCGGCGGAGGTGACGCCGTGACGCTGCCCGAGCAGATCCAGGCATGGGCCACCAGCCGGGGCCTGACCCATCAGCAGAGCACCGCCGGCACCGCCGTGTTCAGCCCCAACCTGGTCCACCGCTACGCCCTGACCCGCACCTGGGCACCCGGCCCGCACCGCGTGTACGTCCTGCTCAACCCGTCTATGGCCACCGCCGACCAGGACGACCCCACAGTCCGGCGACTGGTCGGCTTCGCCCAGCGCGACGGGCACGGCGGGCTGGTGCTGGCCAACCTGTTCGCCGTCCGGTCCACCGATCCCGGCGTCCTCGCCACCGGGCTGCTCGACACCATCGGCGCCCACAACGACGCGCTGCTGCAGCTGCTCGCCGAGGCCGCCCGCGACCTCACCGTCGGCTGGGGAGCGTGGGGCAGGCTCCCGCGCGCCGCCACCGTCGAAAGGGCCCTCACCGCCCACGGCGCGCGGCTGTGGGCCCTGGGCACCACCAAGGCCGGTCACCCGCGCCACCCGCTGTACCTCCCGGCGGTCGCACCCCTGCACCCGTACGAGCCGGGCGGAGTGGCCCGGTGAAGAAGCTGACGCTCAAGGCCGAGGAAGCACTGCTCGGGGCGATGCTGCACCGCCCCGAGGCGCTGCCCTCAATGCGCTGGATACCGCCGGGAACCTTCTCCCGCCCGGACTACGCCGCCCTGTGGCAGACGCTGCACTCGATCGACTTCTCCAAGGTCGCCCCGACCGAGATCCCGGCCGCCGTCACCGCGGCCGTGGCGAAGATCGAGGAGCCGGGCATCCGGCAGACCCTCACCCCGTCCCGCCTGTCCGTCCTCGCCAACGCCAGCGTCTGCCCGAACCCCAAGACCGCCCCGCTGTACGGCGGGATGGTGCTGGAGGCCGCGATCCACCGGGCCGTCGAGCATGCCGGCGAGACGTTGCGGGACACCGCCCGGCAGGCCGAGGTCGACCAGGCGCTCAAGGCGCTGGAGCAGGCCGACCGGACCGGGCAGCGCCTCGCCCAGCTGGACGCCGCCTGGAAGACCGCGCCGGAGACCGTGCGCAGCCTGCTCGACACCGCGCCCGAGCAGGAGGTCACCCCGGTGCCCCGCACCGGGCGGGCCCGGGTCGACATTCAGGCTGAGGGCGAGACCGTCGCCTCCCTGCTCTACGAGCCCCGCCAGCTGCGCGAGGTCACCGGCTGGCTGGAGGACCGGGACTTCTCCCACCCTCAGCTGGCCGCCGTGTACCAGGCGATGCGCACGCTCGACGAGCGGCACGCCCCCATCGACCCACTGACAGTCGCGTGGGAGGCCCAGCGCCACCCGGGGCCGCAGCCCAGCGACCAGGTCCTCGCCGAGCTGCAGGAGGCCGGGATGAGCGGCACCGCCGCCTACACCGCCGAGCAGGTCCTGCACACCGCCGCCCTCGACCGGCTCGACGCGGCCGGTCACGACCTGCGCAACTACGCCCGCCACCCGGCCCTGCCGGTCTCCGCCCTGGTCGACCACGCCGGGCAGGCCTTGGAGCCCGTCGCCGCCGACCGCCAGCGCATCCAGCACGCCGAGCGCGAGCCGGAGTTGGCCAGCGACAAGGAGCCCGCCCCATCGGCTCCCGCCCGCACCCCCGACGCCCCCGCCCACGAGCACGAGATGGAGATGTGACCCCATGAACGAGCCCACCCTCTTCGACCCGACCGCCTACCTGATCAGCCGCGAGCAGCAGATCACCGCCCCCTACCTGCCCAGCGTCGAGCCCCTACCGCCGGTGAAGTCGGCCGGCCGCGCCCTGTGGGAGCACTTCGGCCGCCTCGCGCCGGGACTGGTCACCACCGCGGCGACCGCGCTGGCGTGGGGCTGGCACGAGCAGCTGCCCGACGGCTCGACCCAGCCGCTGTGGATCAGCGGAGGGCTGGCCGCCCTCGCCGCCGCGGCGGGCACCGTCTCGGCCGCCAAGCCCAACGGCGAGGCCGAGACCACTCGGTTCGCGTTCGCCGCCGGCGGGACCCTCGCCCTGCTGGGCGTGGCCGCATGGACGCCGGACTCCGCACTGCGGGCCCTGCTGTGGCTGGTCGGTACCGCAGCCGTATACGCCGTGTGCGCCCCGCTGTGGCGCGGCGACCGCCGCCTGGAGCGCGAGCAGCGCCACGAGCGCGTCATGGCGGAGACCGAGGGCCGCACCCAGGTGGCCGTCGCCATGATCGAGGGCCAGACCCGCGTTGCCGAGAAGATGTGGGAGCACCGCACCGAGGTGGCCCGGGTCGAGGCCATCAGCAAGACCGTCGAGGCCCTGGTCGCTGCGAGCGACGCCCGCGAGACCCGCGCCGTCGCCCCGGGCGACGAGCTGAACGTCTCCGCGCTGCTCAAGGCCGCCGGGCACAAGGCCCCGGTTGAGCTGTCCGCCGCCGAGCGCGAAGAACGCCAGCGGTGAAGCCCACGGCCGCCGTCGGGCGACTGATCAGGCAATGGCGCGGTCACACCGTGGAGGTCTCCCCGAAGGGACTGTCCATCGACGGCCGCACGGTCGACCCCGCGCCGCTGACCGAGCGCGACGCCGTGAAGCCCGCCGACGACCCGCGCACCCACCCCGCCCTCCAGTTCCTCGACGGCGGCTCCCTGGTCTACCGGGGCCACGTCCAGGCCGAGGTCCACCCCGGCCAGGAGGTGACCGTGCACGGCCCCGAGGGCGCCGAGTGGCCGCCCGAGCCCACCCGTGAGCCCGAGACCGCACGCCAGCCCGAGCGGCACCTGCGACTCGTACGCGACGAGCCCGCCGCCGGCCCCGCGCCGCCGGAGGTCGACGACGACCTCGACATCGACTTCTGAGACCCCGGCACCGAGAAGAAGGGACCCGACCGTGAGCGACACCCAGACCGAGGACCAGGACGTCCGCGAGCACCAGGAGGAGATCGCCGGGTTACTCCCGGCCCTCGCCCAGCTCGACCGGACCGCCACCGAGTTGCAGGAGAAGACCGCGGCCGGCCAGGAGGTCACCGCCGCCGACATCAGCGCCTACCAGCAGCAGGCCGCCCACGCCCGGCACCTGGTCGACGCCGCCGGCGTGGACCACCACGAGGTCGCCGAGGCGGAGAAGGAACACCGCGGCGACGGCGACAAGGGGTTTGCCGAGCGGGCCATGGACCACGCCACCCACCCCCGCAGCTTCGAGCCGACCCCGCCTCCGGCCGACAACGGCCAGGACCGCGACCGCGACGACGACGAGGAGATCGACCTGTGAACGGCGAGAAGCACAACGGCGAGCAGCACAACGGCGCCGAGGACCCGTGGGCACCCGTCACGGTGACCGCCGACCAGCCCGCGCCGCATGACCAGCAGGCCGCCTACCAGCGCCAGCTGACGGCCGCCGGGTACGGCGAGGAGCAGCGCGTCCGGTACATCGAGGAGTCGGGCGAAGACCCGGAGTACGCCGCGTGCGTGTGGGACGAGCAGATCGTCGCGGGCGCGGAGGCCGCCGGGATCATCCCGGAGAACCCGAGGTCGCTCTCCCCGGCCGAGGAGGCGACGCACGCGGCCCGCGACGCTGCGATCAGTGAGTTCTGGACCCAGCACCCCGAGTACGACGTGTTCAGCAACTCCCCGGAGAACCAGGCGCTCTTCCGCCAGGCCATGGAGCACGGCGACCAGAAGGCGCGGGAGGCCCTGGGCGAGAGGGTGGCCGAGCACCTGCTGAGCAGGCCGCAGGAGCCCGAGCGCGCGGACGACGAGGAGATCGACCTGTAGCACCCAGAGGGCCCCCTCAGCCCGCACGGAAAACCCCGGTGGAAAGTGTCCGCCGGGGTTTTCCGCGTGTGAGTACGGTGCTGATATGCAGATCAACGGGGTGGAGCAGCAGCGGGGACACGTACTTCTCATCGCCGGGGACGCGGCCGTGCGCCGCCGCACCGTCCAGATCGAGCCCAGCGCCAACTTGGCCGCCCTGTCGATCGTCCCGGTGCCTGTCCTACTCGGCAGCGACGTCCCCAGCGACACTACCTATCTGGACGGGGTGCGCGACCAGAACGCCCTGCTGACCCGGCTGCGCACCGCAGCCGCCACCCCCGGGCCGTTGCTGGTCTATCTCTCCGGTCGCCTCACCGTCGACCGGCGCGGCCACCAGCTCTACCTCGCGCTGGCCGGCACGACCACGTCCACCGCCCGGTACACGGCCCTGCCGTGGGAGTGGCTGGGCACCGAACTGCGCCACCGCCCGCGCGGCCTGACCACCGTGCTGCTCGACGCTGCCGCCGACAAGCGCTCTTGGCCCCTGCTGCAGGAGTACGGCTCCCTGCCCGCCCCCAACTCCGTCGAGGTGTACGGCACGGTCGTCCCGCCCGAGTTCACCGGGCCCGGCAACAGCCACGTCAGCACCTACACCCGGGCCTGGATCGAGCAGCTGCGCCGCAACCCCCAGCGGCCCACCAACGCGCGGCTGCACGCGCTGACCGTGGGCGCCGCGGCGCTCCCGCCCGGGGCCCTCACCGTGCCCACCGCCCCCGAGATCGCCGCCCCGGGGATCGCCACTCGATACGCCGCGCAGCAGGCCGCCCAGGAGCGCGACGCCCGGCCGCCCCAGACCAGCGTGCAGCGCATCCTCGACGGGGACATGGACTTCATCCGCGAGCTGCGCGAGCGCGCCGCTCCGGCCCGACCCCCGGCCCCGCAGCAGCAGCCGACGGCACCGGCCGCGCTACCGGTGGAGTCGCTCCAGTTCCCGCCGCCGACTGCCCCGGCTCCGCAGGCACCCCCGCAGCCGGTCGTCCAGCAGGCGCCCGCGCCTGCCCAGCAGGACCCCCGCCCGTACATCTACGCCCTCGCCCAGCAACGGAAGTTCACCGAGGCCGCGCACCTCGCCCAGGCATGGGAGACCCACACGCTGCAGACGTACGGCATCGACTCCCCCCAGGCCACACAGTGGGTAGAGATCCGAGCCGACCTCGCCAAACAGCAGGGCAACTTCCTGCTGGCCACCCAGCTGTGGATCAGCGCCGGACGGACCCGCCTCGCGCACCAGTCGCCGGACGCCCCCGAGGTCCTCAACACCGCCAAGAGCGCCCACTACTGCTGGACGCAGATCAGCGAACCGCGGCAGGCCCGCGAGTGCGGACCCGAGCTGATCCGCCTGCTGCGCGCCCTGCCGTCCCTCGACCGCCGGCACCTGTCGGTGGCGCAGCAGCGCCTGGAGTTCCTGCACAACGTGCCCAGCGGAAGCTGACCGCAGTGGAAGGGGGAAGCACATGGACGAGGAGACGCCGGACGAGCCTCCGTGGGCCGGGGCGTGGGAGGAGATGACCGTCCCCGTGCCGGTGGCCGCGTCCCTGCTCTGCCTGAGCCCGCACACCGTGGGCCAGCTCATCGAGGGCGGGCACCTGGTCGCCGAACAACAGGGGAACTACCGCTTCGTCACCCTGACCAGCCTGTTCGCCTACCGGCGCCGCCACTGGACTCCGGAGCGCGCCGCCCGGTACAACGCCGCGCTGGACGACGCTACGGCGCTGGATCAGGCCGCCGAGCACCTCGCCGGGTGACCTGCCCTGGCCTGCACTGTCACAACGCTCTTATAGAAACGGGCCCTCGACTGAGGGCCCTTCCCATTCAACCCGCCCGCGGCTTGTCCGTACGATCAGCGCTCATGAGCACCGCACGTCGGCCGCTGGGCCACGGCCCGCAGCCCCAGACCCCCGCCGCTCCCCCCTCCGCAGGTGAGCCCACCCGCCGGGTCCATGCCACCGAGGCCGACTTCGACAGCACCCCGCTCTACCGGCCGGGCGGGCTGGAGCACCTCGCCCACCTGCGCGAGCGCGGCGTGCTCGGTCCTGTCCCACCCCCCGCCTGAGCTGGGCAGGTTCCACTTTTCCGACCGCCGACGAGGCGCTCAGCGCGAAAGCCGGCGCCCGCGACCGGCAGGCAGCGCCCGCCGCCGCACCGGCTGCTCCTGGTCGTCGCGCTCGACGGTGACCTCGACCTGGTCGGCGACGTCGGCCAGGACCTCGATGTAGATGCGGCACCCGCTGCCGCGCCGGTTCGGGACCGGGGCGGAGACATCGCCCACCCGGGTCTCCGGACAGGCCCGCAGCGCCCGCACCACCGCGTCGGCCGTGCGCCGTACGTCGTCCGAGTCCGAGCCCATCAGGCGAATCTGGGGCATCAGGCGCTCACCTTCGCCGTCTCCTTCGGCAGCACCCACGGCGGGGCGCTGGCCATCTGTCGCAGGACGTCCAGCGCGGCCAGGGCATCGCCGCGGGCCCGGTGGCCGCCGCCGAGGGCGGGCCAGTCGCGCAGGCCCTCCCAGGTGGTCAGGGACTCCATCACGCAGTCCCAGTTCGCGCGCCTGCCCAGGTGGGCCGGGGCCAGTTCCCGGCGCCTGCAGTCGCCCTTGATGACCTCACGGTCGTACTCCTCGTTGTAGGCGAGCAGGGTGCGGCCGGCCGTGACCTTCAGCAGATCCGGCAGCACCTGGTCGAAGGTGGGCGCGTCCGCGACCATCTCGTCACTGATGCCGTGCACCACGAACGCGCCGGGGGTGACCGGCACCTCCGGGTTCACCAGCGTGTCCAGGAGCGCCTCGCCGGTCGCGCAGTCCACCACGGCGACCTCCATGACGCTGCCCCACAGGTCGTGGGTCTCCGTGTCGATCAAGACAGCAGCGCCGGGCTGCAGCATCCGCCGGGCCCAGTGGACGACCCGCCCGACCTCGCCGAGCAGCTGCACGGTGTCGGCGTACGGCGCCAGGCCCGCGTCGGCCGCGAGCAGCGCCTGGACATCCTCGACCGTCGGCGTGCCGTCTTCGCGCGGCTCCCAGTCGACGATCCAGCGGTTGGCCAGGTTCGCGTACCGGCACCAGGCGACCAGGCCGTGCTCGGCGCGCAGCCGCTCGACGAACGCGCGCACCGCCTCCGCCCGCTTCGGGGCCTGGGAGGCGTACTTTCGCAGCGGGGAGACCTGCCGGGGCTTGAGCGTGCGGACCTTGGCCCAGTCGACGTCCTCGATCCGCAGTACCGCGTCTAGGTCGGCTGCCCGGTACAGCGGCACCGTCACCGTCTTGCTGTAGCGGCTGTACTGGCCGGTCCACACCGTGCGCGTGATCTGCGAGACGGGGGTCAGCCACCCGGCCTCGACGCAGTAGTCGAACTCCCGGCGCCGGATGCCCATGTGCTCCGCCGCCTCATCCGGGCCGAACAGCCGCGCGCCGGCGACGTCCGGCTCCTCGACCCCGGCCAGCCGCTCGACGCCGTCCAGCGCCCACCGGCCGAACTGCCCAGGCTCCATCCCCGCCTCGCGCGCCCGGTTCTCGAACTCTAGCTCCGTCCACCCGCACCGCCCGGCCGCCGCCTCCCGCGTAACGCTCGCCGCGTACCAGGCCACCCGCTGCTCGACAATCTCGCGCAGCGCCGCGGCGACCTCCGCCGACGGCTCCGCCGCCACCTTCGGGTCGTAGAGGGTGTACCCCTTCCACTCCCCCGTTTCGTCGATGAGACCGCGTGCCGCCAGCGTCTCGACATCCGCCGACCACAGCTCCACCCCCGTTGCATCCTGCAGGAGTTCCGCTGTGCGCTTGGCCCCGTACCCCTGCCGGTCACCGAGCACCTCGCGGATCTCGGCGGACCGCGCGGCGACGTCGTCCGCCTGCTCATCCGACCAGCGGCCCGACTCCAGCGCCGGCCGGGGCACCAGGCCCTTCACCATGCCCCGGTCCACCTGCCAGCGGTACAGCCCCGCATGGTCGGCCAGCTGCACCGGCCCGAACCCCTTCTGCTTCCCCACTGCCTGCCCTCCTAGGTCGAATCCCGCACCGCATGAATTACCGCAGCACCGGAAAGCCTAAACCACAATCAGGGGTTTCCGCATTCGAATGAAGAAACCCGAAAGGGCCGTTAATTCCGCACGCGAGGAGCCGGATTAAAGTAAACGACGTCGTTAAATTTCCCCGGCGGCGCCAGCGCCTGCGACCTGGTCGTCCTGGGGGTCCGGCCAGTGGTCCTCGACCGCTTCCCGGGCGATCCGGCTGGACGGGTACAGCTTCGCCGCGAGGCGGTCGCGCTCTTCCCGGGCCTCTTCGCTCAGGTCCGCCTGGGGGCCGATCAGGTTCTTCTCCTCCAGCTCTTTCAGCACCGGCTCCGAGACGCGCCAGGCCGCCGTTCGCAGCTGCAGCACCACCTTCTCGTCGAGCGTGAACGCACGCTCAGCAGTGCCGTGTTCGCAACCGGACAGGCAGGCCGGCCACCGCCCCGACAGCGACAGCCGGGTACGCTCCGATGCCGTCAGCGGAAGCCACGGCCCCGCCAGGTCCGGCAGCTGCAGCCGTTCCTTGAGGGCCCGTTCCATCAGCACGTCCAGGGCGGGCCAGCGCACCGGCCGCACCTCTGCCGCCTCCATGCGAGCCTGCCGGCGCAACCGCGCCACGGCCCGCTCCCACGGCGGAGTGTCCACCACTTCGGTCAGTTCCGCCGCCCGCTCGTCCACCAGATCGTTCACGAACTGCGTCTCTTCTTTCCGGTGACGCCTTATCTGCGCCCGGAGACGGGCCGCCTGCTGTACCGAGAGCTGCAATGTGATCCTTTTACGTGCCATGAACCCAGTAAACGACGTCGTTTAGAGGAACCGCAAGCGCCTCGCGGCCTCTGATAACAAGCCCTTTGGGGCGCCCCGGCCACCGCACGGCAAAAGACCAGGTCAGGCAGCAACAAGAAGAGAGGACTACGCGGCGGTGCGCTGGCGTTCGGCGTCAACCGCGCGCCGCAGGGCCTCCAGCTTGAGGGGCAGCAACTGGCGCAGCCCGTCGTACCGCAGCCGGCCGACCCGGTAGGAGGTCACGAGGCCGTTCTCCTCCAGTGGCATCCCGGCCGGGCGGATCGTCGTGTGCCCGTCGTCATCGAGGACGCCGTCGTGGTTCATCCAGAGCGACACCCACAGCCGCGAGGTGCCGTGGGCCCGCTGCACCATGTCCTTGCGCACGTCCAGCCAGCGCTCCAGCGCGGCCCGGGTCAGCGCCGAGGTCTCGACCCACTCCCCCTCGACCGTGCCGCCGCCCTGGGGGCGCCGCTCGACGTACACCGCGGCGTTGCCCTCGCCCAGGTCCGTGGTGCGCAGCTCGACCAGCTCCCCGCTGCGCGCCGCGGTGTCCAGCTCCAGCGCGAGTACGGCCGTCAGCCGGGTCTGCGCCGGCGACATGGGCCCGGCGAGGTACTGGTCGAGCTGGCGGGCCAGCGCGGAGAGGGTGGCCGCCTCCGGTGTGGGCTGCAGCGGGATCTCCCCGCCGCCCAGGCGCAGTGCGGGCAGGCCCAGCGCCTCGCGCAGCAGGTCGATGCACTTGCGGCGGATCTCGTTGGTCGCCGCCGACGTGGGCGGGAGACCGCCGGCGACCCGGCGGTGCCGCAGCGCCCCGGACTCCGCGAGCCGTACATACGGGCCGAGAGCCTCTTCCTCCAGGAGCCGCCGCAGGCTGCGCCGGGCGCCGACCGGCAGCGCGCCCCGCTCCAGCGCCCGCTCCAGCTCCCCGCGGACCATACCCAGCTGACGCCGACGGGCCGCGCCGGCGCCCAGGCCGTCGAGGAGCTGGTCGAGCGCGCACACCGAGGGGAACATCGACGTCTGCACGCCGCGATTGTCGCGCACCGGGCCCGGCCGGACCCGGGGGACGGCCGAGTTTCTGGACTTTCTGGACCCCTCTTTTTTATCGCGCACGCGTACGCGCGCGCAGGGCCCCCGAGGTCACCGCTCGCGGCCGGTGAGCAAAACCAGCCCGCGCACCAGGCCGGTGCGCACGGCCACCAGGGCGAGCAGGCCCAGGCCCATGTCCCAGGGAGAGCCGGAGTCGAAGCCGTCCCCGCCGCAGTCGACGAGGAGGGCCAGGAGCAGCCCGGCCAGCAGCCAGGCGTACAGCTCCAGCCAGGGCCGGGCGGTGAGGTACGAGCCGATCGAGCGGCGGTACAGATGGTCCTTGCGCCAGTTCATGGGGCGGACCGTCACACCCGAAGCGGACACCCCCGCCGGGCCGGGAAGCCCGTGGGGGAGACTGGGGGCACCCGGCGGTGCGCCCGTTTCTGGCCGACGCTGCCACCGCCGGGCACTGGTCAGCGGCTGATCTGCTGCCGCAGGAAGCGCCGTTCCTTGTACCGGCGCACCAGCTGCCACCGCTTCGTGGCGTACGCGAGGTCCTCCCGGCAGGCGTCGAGGAACACACCCTGAGCCGTGACGACCGCCTCAGCCTGCTGCTGGAAGCGCTCGCCGTTCTTCTCGTTCAGCTCCAGGTCGCTGGTCGCGGCGACCAGGTCCTCCGCCGCGGCGATGACCGGCACGGTGCCGCACAGCCGTACGCCGTGCAGCGCGCCCATGAGGTCGCTGGTTATCTCCCACAGCTGGGGCAGCTGGCCCAGCAGCACCTTGTCCGCCGCCCGGCCCGACGCCTCGCGCCGCAGGTGGGCGAACTGGTAGGCGTAGCCGAACGAGCGCGTGGAGGCGTCCAGCAGCCGCCGGTACGCCTGCGCCCGGTCTTCCTTGCTGCCCAACCGGGGCACGCCCGTGGGGCGGTAGTGCCCGATCAGTGCGGAGGTGGCGCTGCCCGTGGCCTTGATGCCGGCAGCGGCGACACCCGACGTCGTGAAGGTCATGCCCGGTTCTATCACCCGGCGGACGCGGCGCCCTCCGGACCGGCGCAGCAGCTGCACCAGGCGCACGCCGTCGATGGCGGCACGCAACAGGTGGTCCAGCACGGTCAGCGGGTCGCCGGCGGGCACGGCGCGGGCCGCCGGGTCGAGCAGGGCGTGGAGCAGGGCGAGGAGCACGGGAGCCTCCGGGATCGGCAGGGATCTTTCGCCCCTTGCCGAGTCCGGGAGGCCGCGCAGACAGCAGCGGCGCCCGATGTAGTCCGAGTGATTCGGGGGCGACTTCCCTTCCAGGATGCGCCACGGCTCGTGCAAAGCGTTAATGCGATCCGCAGGTCACCTCGGTGGCAGTCCGCACGGTTCGCGGCAGTCCTTGGCCCTCCGCCTCCAGGTCCTGGTCGAGGTATGACCCGTACAGCCGGCGGTCGGCCTTCACCCGGTCGCCGTCCCGCAGGGTCAGCGAGCCCACCCGGAGCCGCCGCACGATCTCCAGCCGGGCCTCCAGCGAGAGCGTGTCGAGGATCTCATCGAGCTGCGGTGTCATGCCGCCCACAGGGGCCGCCTGTCCGAGCACGACCGTTCAGCGAACGGCGGGGCGCGGCTGGCCGCCTTGCCGCGACTCATCGGTGGCCGTGGCCGGTGCTGAACAGCTCCGGTGAGCTGTCCGGAGGCCGGGCTGCGGCCACTGGTACGTCCTGGATCTGACCGAGGTGTCCCCGAACAGGTCCACCTCGACCTGGTAGCGGACCGTCCCGTCCGGCCAGTCCTGCCGCGCCATGACCGGCGCGTACCGCCAGCGCCCGGCTGACCACACTGCCAGCGCTGGCCGGTCGCCCTTCGGCCACGTCCACACCACCGGCTCCGGCCCGTCCTCGGGGCGCCACGGGCGGGCCGGCTCCGGCTCCTGAATCATGCTCATGCCCCGACTGTAGGCAGGGCATCGCGTCGCCGTCGATCAGTGAGGGGCCTGCTGCTTCAGCGCTTTCAACGTCACCGCGGTGACCTTGGCCCTGTCTACGGCTGGGTGGCGGAGGTGCGCTTCAGCGTCTCCTCCATCCTGAAGGCGACAGTCATCAGGCGCTCCGCCCGTTCCGGGTCGACGGCTGCCTGCCAGCCCGCCTCGAACGCCAGCTCAGCTACGGCAAGCTTGAGTGCGGCCCGCAGGTCCACGATGGGCTCAACAGCCATGGTCGCCTCCCTCGTCGTTACGAGGGTACCGAGCCGACACCGGTCGGAGGTTCAGAAAACAGGCATTCGGAAAGGGCGGCCCGGCGTTTCATTCCCCCTCGTGCGCCAGGGCGCCGGCGAGGTCGGCGCCCAGGGCGTAGCCGGGGCTGTCGTCCAGGAGTTCCTTGCGCCGGTTGTATCGCTGGGTGGTGCGGGAGTCCTTGTGGTCGGCCCAGCGCTGGACCTTGTCCGGGCGGGCATCCTTCTTGGCCAGGGCGTGGGTGACGGCGTCGCCCTTGACGCCGTGCGGGCCGCGCAGGGGCAGCCCGGCGCGCCGGGCGAGCGACTGGAGCAGCCGCCACACGGCCGGTTCGTCCAGCTGGCCGCCGCTGGCGGTGCAGAACAGCCACCCGGTCTTCCGGCCGCCGAGGTAGTCCTGAAGCGCGTCCCAGGTGACCGGGGGGATGGGCTTCTTCTTCCGGCCGCCGCCCTTCATTTTCTCGAGCAGCAGCACCCGGTGGCCCTTGTCGTAGCCGAGGTCCTCGACCCGGGCGTTGAGCAGGGAGTCGACCCGCAGGCAGCAGGTGTAGAGCATGAGCAGCAGGGCGTAGGCGCGCTTGCGGTACGCCGCGATCCGGTGGTGGTCGCGGGCGGTGACCAGGAGCTTCGCCCACTCCTGCTCGGTGTAGCCGGGGGTGGGCGAGTAGTCCGGGTCCAGGTACGGCCGCTGCACGGCGTCGAAGGGGTTCTTCACCCCCGTGTCGCTGACCGTGTCCAAGTAGGCGAAGAACGAGCTGGCCGCGGACAGGGCGTTCGCCCGCGACGCCTCCGCGTACGGCCTCCCGGCCCGGATCATCTCGCCGCGCCGGCCGCCCTTGACCCGGACCCAGGTCGGTGTGGTCTCCAGGTAGAGGCGGAAGGTGTCGGCGAGGGGGAACCGCACCGCCATGGGGTGCGCGCCGTGCTCCCGGGCGAACTCCTCGAAGATCTTGAAGCCGCGGGCGTACGCGCGCTGGGTGTTGGCGCTGCGCTGGTGGGCGATCCAGGCCGCGGCCAGCGCGGGCAGCGGGTCGGCCTCGCCGTACAGGCCAGCGAGGTGGTCGTGGAGTTTGCGCGCGTGCTCGGGCCACAGGTCGCGCGGATCGCGGCGCAGGATGGCGGGGGACGTCCGTGACCCGCGCTCCAGCTCAACCGAGCTGGTCACCGGTTCCGCCCGCTGTCCTCAGCAACGACGGGCGCGGGCTGCTCACCGGTTTCCGGCTCAGCGGCGGTGGCCGCGGGTGCGCCGGAGACGGGGCCGCCGCCGAGGATCCGACGGACTTCCTCGACGCTCTCGCGCATCGCGTCGAAACGCCGTACGAACTCCTCATCGGCGGAGAGGTCGCCGGTCGCGAGGCGGCTCTCCAGCTCCTCCGCCTGCTGGGCGAGGCGCTGGAGAGCCGTCCGGGCGACCCGCTCGGCGTCATCGCGATTCCTCGTCCGCCCGATCTGGAGAGACGGGTCAACTTGGCGGACGAGTCGTGTCAGATCGCCGAATCTACGTACCCGGTCGCTGGGGCGTGTGAGGCTCAGAAGGGCACCGACGACTGCGGCAACATGCCGTGCGGCTACCGGCCTTCTGGTCCGATGAGCCGTGAGAACCCGGTGGACGGTGGTGGGGGCCAGGCCGCACTTATCCGCAAGCTCGTGAACTGAAGGTGCGCCGGCGGCCGCAACCAGCTCGTTGAGACCGTCGAGGAAGACCGTATAAACGAGCATGTCCTCTGGCCGCCAGGGCACGTTCCCCACGTTCTCGGCGAGCTGAGCTTCGCGCCACAGTTTTCGCCACCTGTCCCTCTTGTTCTCTGGCACCCCGCAGGCCTCCAGGTAGCCCGCCAGCACTTCCTTCGTCGGCACCTGCCGCCCAGAGGCCGCCCGCGAGAAAGTCACGCTGCTGAACGGGGCCCGGTTGCTCATGGCTGTGTAGCTGAGGCCGGAGGCGGCTCGCAGGTCGCGCAGCGCTCGGGCGAGTTCCTGGACCGGCTGCGGGGCGTCCTTGGGCAGGGGTGCCTCGGGGCGTGCCATCAGGGCTGTCCTCCTTCGCCGAGCATTGTTGCGTTGTGTCGTTGTTTCATTATTACGTACACTCGGGGGCAGCGTGAAGACTCGGGGGCTCGACGCTCCCGCCGGCATGCCCGCGAAGGGGAGCAGATGTCACTTCTCCAGGTCCAGGTGATGGCGTTCATCCTGGTTGCCTCGACCATCTCCGCGTTCACCGGGCACCGGCTCGCCGTCGCTGACGGCACCACCCCGGAGGCGGCCTGGGGGTGGGCCGGGCTGAGCGCGGCGGCGGCCGTCGTCGACCTGGGGGTCGTGTACGGCGCCTTGCAGCTCTCCGAGGGCTCGCCCAGCGCGGCGCGGATCGGCGCGACGGTCCTGGGGGTGATGTGCGCCCTCACCTTCGCCGTCATGGCGTATGGCCTGACCGGGCGGCCGACGATCAGCCGGGGGCGGCGCTGGTGCATCACGGCCACGACCTTCACCGTCGCCATGAGCGTCTTCAACGTGGTGCTCAGCCTGGTCAACTGAGCGGACGGCCGCCTCAGGCCCAGGTGCCGGTAAGAACGCTGTCACCAGCCGCAACTTGGCGAGGGTCCGCTCCAGCGGGCCGTTGACCAGGTCGCGCACCCACTGCGCGTCACGCTCGAAGGCGACGCGGGTCGGCGCGGCGCAGTGGGCGGTGGTCCGGTAGAAGTGGAAACCGCCGCCGTCGACGGTGTATTCGACGGCAATCGCCTCGTTGGGAACTCCGGCCAGACCGCAGGGGGCGAAGTCGCGCAGTTCGCCGCGGACGTCCGCGGCCATCCCCGGGTAGCCGCTGCGGGCGGCGAGCAGGTCGGCCGTGACGCCTTCCGTGTACCCGTGCACGGTCGACGCGGCGCCTGTCGTTTTTACTTCTGGCATGTCGGTCGATTCACCCGATTGCGGGGCACCCTGATCCGGCGTCAGCATACACACAGGATAACCGTAATTATCCTGTCGGTTCTTGAGGGCGGCCATCTGAGCACGGCGTACGCGAAGAACGCCCGCAGCCATTGGACCTGGCTGCGGGCGCCTTCGTATGAAGGTACTTCCCCGGGCAGTACCGTGAGCGGAACGTCCGTTGCGAAGGGGGGAGCTTCGTGAGCCTGAAGGCCAAGCTCTATCTACTGGTGGCCATCATCGTGATCGGTGTGCTGATCGGGATGAACAACCCTCAGCCCGGCCCCTAGCGGCCACCCGACGTACCCCCGCGGGTGTCCTGGTTCGGCACGTCCCGCGCCGGCGGACGAGGCGGCGCGGGAGGCGGCGACGTCGGCCGGGTCGAGTGAGCGGCGATCCCGCCGCTGGCGTTGGACACGGACGACGACGACGCCTGTGTGGGCGCTGGCGCCCGCGATGCCGCGTCACGGCTCGCGTGGGTGTTGATGCCCTGGCTGATGCCTGTCACGGGCCGGGTCACGATCGCCGCCGCCTGGCGGCTCGCCGGGTCGTAGGAGTCCCGTCGAGCAGCCACAATTTCATCACCCATGCCGGGCACCATCCGGAAGATCATGGCGCTGGCGACGATGGCCAACAGGATGATTGCCAGACCGGAGATGATCGCGCTCACGGAGTCGTTCGGCCCGCCGCCCGTCATCGTGGACGCCAGCCGTAGCACGATGGCAACGATCGGTTTGACCAGGATGATCGCCGCCATGATGCCCACCCAGCGGCGCACCCGGCTCCACAGTTCCTTGTCAACCAGGCCCGAGTAGACGACCGTGCCCAGGACGGCCCCCACGTACAGGAGGGCCGTGCGGACCACCATCTCCAGCCAGAGCACGCCGGCCGCCGCGATGGAGACCAGGGACAGGACGATCTGGGTGATGGGCCCGCCGTTGTTGGTGCCCTGATCCTTCAAGGCCTTGCTGAAGGCGTCGAAAAATTTCGCGTGATCGGACCCGCCGGCCAGGGCCTGCGTGATGCCGTCCACCGCCGACACGACGGTGTAGAGGATCAGCGGGGTGAAGGCGGAGGCGAGGACGGTGAGCCACAGCAGGCCGACCGCCTCCCCGAGCGCCGTGGTCAGCGGCACGCCGCGCACGGCCCGCTTGATGACGGCCCAGAGCCAGATCAGGAGCACGAGGAAGGTGGACGCAGCGAAGACCAGCGAATACGTCTTCAGGAAGTCGCCATTGGTGAAGTCGACTGTCGACGTCACCGCCACGGCGTTACTCAGCTGGTCGACGACCCAGGCCGCTGACTCCGAAAACGCTTTCGCCAGCGACGTCATCGGGTCCAGCGTGGACGTCGGATCATCGAACGACCCGTCGCTGCCGCTGCCGCCGCCTTTGCTCCCCTGGCCCCGCTCGCAGTATTTGTGCGCGTCACCGTGGATCAGCTCACACGGATCGGCGGACTTCGACGGGCTCGGCGTCGATGACGGACCGGTCGACGACCCCGCTGTCGGCGTCGGCGAAGGGGAAGGAGCGGCGTGCGCCACGGGCCCCAACACGAACAGCGCCACGACGCCGACGACAGCAGATATCCACAGACGGGCCGCAGTACGAACGCGCGCGGACACACCAACCCCCAAACGACTCAGGAGACACGAGCTTCCCATGCCGTCGCCCTGTAGTGGCACCGCCGCTCCTGGCTCAGCTCGATCCGGATACCGTCATCCGCATCAAACGATCACAGAGCGAACGGGGAGCGGAGCCGATGACGGCCAGCAGCCAACTGCGGGTCATATGGACCAGCCTGGACTCCGGACGAGGACCAGACCGCCAAGGGCATCGCCGGCTCGTCATCACGGTGGGGGTCCTGGTCGTGCTGCTGATCGCCGCGCTCGGCGCGGCTATCAGCGGATGGTCGAGCAACAGGCCAGCCGCCGGCTCGACCTCCGGGACATCCCACAGCCGGGACGGCGCGCAGAGCGCAGCCGCTCGCATCGCCCGCGCGTTCGGCAGCGAGCAGATGTTCAGCCCCGAGGCCCGGCACCGGCTGCTGAAGGCCACCGTCGACCCGGCCCGGCAGCCGGAGCTGATCAAGGGTACCGACGAGCAGTATGCCCCGCTCGCCGAGCGGCTCGGCCTCGACGAGCAGGGCCGCCCACCGGCCGGGGCGCAGTTCGTCTCCAGGGCCACGCCCTCGGGTACCGCCGTCCGCTCCTACACCGGCGCCACCGCCACGGTGGACGTCTGGTGCAGCACCCTGTGGGGGCTTACGGGCAAGAGCCTCAGCACCCAGATCCCGGTCAAGGCCGGGTGGCTCACCATGACCGTATCGCTGCGCTGGGCAGAGGACGGATGGCGGCTGACCGACCTGCAGCAGAAGGACGGTCCCGAGCCGGCCGACGACGCGGCCGACCAGTTCGGCGCGGTCCCGCAGACGTAGCGGACGCGGCGTGCCCGGGAGCATTTTCTCCCCGACAGGACCGGTGCCACGGGCTGTAGAAGAGCCTGCCCGGAGCAGTGCACGCTGCGCGGGTGCCCCCGTGGCACCGGATTGGCGCGCACTCCACCGGAGATGGAGAATCGCCAGCCATGACAGACACTTGGGGGATAGCCGCAGCCGTGGCAACCTCGGCCTCCGCCCTGTTCGTCGCCTGGCAGGCAGGCGAGACACGGCGCTCCACGAACATCAGCCAGCACGCGCTGACGTCCTCGCAGGCCGTCGCACTCGACGCGGCTCGTGGCCGCCTGGACGACCAGGCTCCACAGGTCGAAGTCCACCTGACGCCAGAGACCGCCTGGCCGCCGCTCGGGCCGAGTGCGGGATGGCCCCAGCCGTGGCCTCCGGCACAGGAATGGCACTTCCCCCGCGATGAGGACACGCTCTTGGCACTGCGCGTCACGGTGCACGTCACCAATCACAGTGACCGGCCGGTCCATGCCACCTTCGAGGGTGACCTGTACCACCCCTACGTGGAGGGCGCGGACCGGCCCACCAGGATGGACCGCAGACTGCTGCTCGACCCGGGGCAGTCCGTTGCTGCGGACCTGCGCAAGCACTTCCCGCTCAAGGACTGGGCCGAGAACCACCGGGCCTACACGGAGGAGACCGGAGACCGGCCGGCCCAGGCCCTGGCACTGGTCCGTGTTCACGATGACCGCGACAACGGGGTCATCGACTCCTGGGAGTTGGCGCTCTCTGGCGCCCCGATCCAGCCCGACCCAGAGCGGGCCGGTGTGTGGCGCCTGACGCCCCCGATGCCGGACGAATCCGCTTTGCGCTGCGTGGACTTCGAACTCCAGCCGCCCCGAGTGCGCACCTACTGGCTGTCGCGCTCGAAGAACATGCCGCTGCCCGAGCCGGCGTATCCCCCCGCGCTGCGGGCGCTGTAGGGCGGAGGACCGAAGCGTAGAGCGCCTGACGCCCGAGTCGCGGCACGGGGCAGGCGCAGCTGCGGGGGCTTCCGGGGCGGGGGAACAGTCCCACTCGGCGTCAGGGCCCCGGGCGGAGAACCGTCCGGGGCCCTGACGTCTGCCGCATCGTCAGCCGTCGGAGGCCGCGGTGAGCGGTGCGCACCACAGGTACCGCGAGCGCATCGTCACCAGGTTCTTGCCGAACAGCTGGTAGTGCTCCCGGGTCTGCGCGACCTCTTCGGCGGTGCGCCCGGCGGCAGCCTGCTCGGGGATCTCGCCGGGGCCCCACCAGAACAGGAAGGCGGGCAGTTCGTCCGGTGCGCCGGGGCGCGCGGCGAGGGTCTGCGTCGTTCCGTCGTACGGGCCGCCGATGAACTCGACGTCGTCGGAGACGGTGGCGGAGATAGCGCGGTCGTCCATGGCGGTCACCCTACGGGCGGCTGCGCCGGCGCCGTGCCGCGTTCGCAGTCGACGAGGACCCGCGCCACGTCCTTCTCCAGTTCCTCGATCCACCCGTCGTTCAGCCGGGCCGAGGCGAACCGGTCCGCCACGAAGTCGGCGGACACCCCCCGAGTCTCCTCGGGGCCCTTCGCTGTGCTGGCCGGTCCGTGGCTACCGGCTGCGGTCCCACGGGATCGGGTACGACACCGTCGGTGTCGGCCGCGGCTCCGGCTGCTTGTCCCAGCCGGGGAAGTGCACCGGGTACACCCCGGTCTGCTGCGGCCGGGGTAACCGCTCGTCCGCACCGGCGCCGCCCGCAGTCCCGCCGCCGCTGTGCCCGAAGCCGACGATGGCCAGGGAGATCACCGCGAAGATGGTCAGCTCCCGCCGCGCCCCCGGATACCAGCGCGAGTGCGTCCGTACCTTCGTGCCGTCCGCCCGCTCGTACTCCCGTACCTGCACCACGACGTGCTTCCCCTCCCCTGGGCACCGCGCCGCACCGGCGCAACGGACCATGAAAGCAGCCGCCTCTGACAACAGGTGACCCCATGATCACCTTGGGGGATCACGCGGGCGGTCCGTCCGGTGCCACGATGGGCGCATGAGCACGGCGAGCCGTAACACCGTCTCGGGACGCACCTACCGCCGCACCCGCCCGCGCGGGTTCGCCGACTGGTCCCCGAAGCCCGACACCCTGCGCCTGGTCGAACAGGTCCGCGAGGTCCTCCACGAGTACCGCGAGCACCTGCCGATGACCGCCCGCCAGGTGTTCTACCGGCTGGTCGGCGCCTTCCAGTACCCCAAGGAAGAGAGGGCGTACGACCGGCTGCAGGAGACCCTCAACCGGGCCCGCCGGGCGCGGCTGATTCCGATGGACGCCATCCGCGACGACCGGGCCGCCTCCGCCGGTCACTCCTTCGGGTACAGCAGCCCGGCGGAGTTCTGGGACTCCGTCCGTACCTCCGCCGCCTACTACTCCCGGCCGCTGGACGAGGGGCAGCCCCGCGCGGTCGAGGTGTGGATCGAGGCCCAGGGCATGATGCCGATGGTCGCGGACGTCACCCAGCAATACGGCGTGGTCGTCTACTGCTCCGGCGGGTTCGAGTCGGTCTGTGCCAAGCACGACGCCGCCGCCCGCATTGCCTACCGCGAGGTCCCCACCGCGGTGCTCAGCATCGGCGACTACGACCCCAGCGGGCTGAGCATCCTGGACGCCGCCGCCGAGGACGTCGTCGCGTTCGTCGCGGAGATGGGCGGCACCCCGCCGGCGGTGAAGCGGCTGGCCGTCACCGAGGAGCAGATCACCAGGTACGGGCTGGAGACCGCGCCGCAGAAGAGCACCGACCGCCGCGGCGACCACATGCACGCCACCGTCCAGGCCGAGGCCCTCAGCCCCACGCTGCTGACCGAGCTGGTGCGCGCCGGCGTCGAGGAGGCCGTGGACCTGCGGGCACTGGAGCGGGTGCGGGCCCGCGCCGAGCGCGAGCGGCAGCGGGTGGTGGCCCGCGCCGAGCGGCTGCGCTGACCGTACAGGGCCGGGGCACCAACCTGTGGCCGGGGCACGTGGTACCCGGGGGCTTCGCCGCCCCCGGGACCCCGCTGGCCCCGTCACTCCCCGGCGCGAAACGGCATCGTCGTGGTGCAGTCCGGTCGCGCCAGGGAGCAACGGGGTTGTGGTCAAAGGCTGCTGTCCGGTACGCGTCCGACGAAGCGGTCTAGACCTGTTTCCTGTTTCCAATCCGGATTGGAAACAGGAAACACCTGGTCAGGCCCGGTTTCGGTGGTTCATCATGGGGCGCCATGAAGACCCTCCAGATCGCCCCGGGCCTCGTCGTGGACGAGGCGATGCACGCAGTAGCAGCCGCCGGATTAGCCCTCCACGCCCCTGAGTTGGGGCCGCTCAGCTGGCAGCGGTTCGCCGCGCCGTCCGGCTGGTGGCTCGTCCCGGACGGGAGCGGCCAGCTCAGCAAGGCCGAACTCACCCTGACCGAGGACCGGGACCGAACCGTCAAGATCAACGTCTGGTACGCGCCCGACATCCGGGGGGCGGACGGTGCGCCCTGCCCGCACTCGCACCCGTGGCCGTTCGAGTCGAAAATCTTGCTCGGCGGCTACACCGAGGACCGGTACATCCTCGACGGCAGCCAGGTCCGCGCGGAGACGGGCAGGGAGCACGTGCAGGGCACCGCCAACCTCGTCGGCCGGGACCTCTACCACGAGGTCGCCGAGCTGCACACGGCCCCGGGCGCGACCATGACCCTGATGCTGTGCGGGCGGGGCGAGCGCGGGGCGTGGGGGCACCTCGACCCGGCGACCGGAACCGTCGCACCGCCGCAGCGCGACCCACTCTTCCCGGCGCGTTTACGGGCGCTCAACCCCCACCGTGGTCCCGCCGTCGTTGAGCAGCCATGACCCCGCCCCGCCCCAACCGCCCCCGGCTGACCACGGTCCCGGCCACCTGCCATCTGTGCCACCGTCCGGCCGCGCCAGGAGTCAGTGTGCTGCTGCGCCCGGCGTCCGGCGTACCGCGCTCCGTCGGTCTGTGCGAGTCCTGCCAGACCGGGAGGCCCCGCAGCGGGGTCCCCACCGAGCTGGGGCCCGCCGATCTCGCCTGGTGCGTCCTCAGCCGGGACGCCGAGACCCTGCTGCAGGACTACGAGAGCGGCCAGTGGCTTCCGTACCAGGCGGAGCTGCGGTTCGCCGAGGATCTCGCCCGTCTCCCGTGGACAGAGACCACTGTGCGGACGGCACAGCGCACCGCTCCCGCCGGCCGCCTGGCCCTGCTGCTCGACAACGCGTGCTTCGTCCTCCGCTACACCGACGGCCGTGACCCGGCCCTGCTGCCGCTGCGCCGCCTGGTCGACGTCCTCGCGGACGACGCCGAGCAGCAGCCGACGACACAGTAGCCCCCGCCGAGCTGGTCCGCGCCCCGCCAGGATCTCGCCCAGGCCCTTGCCGAGATCGACGAATCGGGGCGTATCGACGGGTTCTTGCGCAGCTTGCGCAGGACCACGCGCACGCGCGCGTACGAGAAGGGGCCCCGGTGGTGCAGAGCCGCCCTAGCTCTTCTGCACCACCGGGGCCCTGGGGGAAGGCCCGCGCTCACGGGGGGAAGCGACGGGCCGAGGACCGTGGACCGGCTCAGTCGGGGACGGGCCGGGGCGTGTTCAGCCGGTCGAGCCGGGCGTACAGGTCGCGGACGAGGCGCGCCCGGCCTTGGGCACACCGCAGGGTCGGCTCCAGCGGCAGACCCAGCCGCTTGCGTGCCTGTTCCAGGACGTCCTCCGAGAACACCCGCCGGCCGTCGTGCTCCGGGAGCTGCCCGGCCAGCCGCTCGACGTCGCGCGCAACGACCCGGGCGTGCCCGGTCAGCTGCAGCGCGATCTGCGCGCAGTCCGCCGGCGCAAGCCCGGCCGGGTCGGTCACCGCGAGCACGGCCCGCACCAGGAGCTGGTGCCGCTCCCGGTCCAGGGGCACGTCGTCGAGCAGCCCGTCAGGATCGTGGAGCACCTGATGACTGCTCACGAGGCCACCGCCTGCCCGACGTCGAGCAGCTGCAGCAGCGCGCCCGCCAGCTTGCCGGAGTCGACGAGACGCGACGCCCGGGGAGGACTCACCCAGTGCGCCGCGATGGTGCCGGCGCCGGAGACCGGGACCAGGACCTGCGAGCCCGTCGACAGCACCCGGACGCCCGGGACGTCCCGGCACACGCGCCCGGTGCCCGGCTCGACCATCACGTACAACCGGTTGCTCAGGTAGTCCGCCAGCACCGGGTAGCCACGGCGCAGTCCCAGACGCAGCGCGTCGAGCGCCTCCAGGCCCCGCTGCAGCTCGACCGCGACCGCGTCCCACTGTCGGCCGCAGTGCGCCCAGTCCGTCCGGCAGGCCGCACTGCGCCACCGTTCTCGCAGCAGGTCGTCCACATCGGCTTTCGAGGACCAGATGGCGCGGCGGCGACCGCCGGAGGAGTTCGGCACGGGAGGCTCCCGGATCAGTGCGTCTCGGTACTCCCAGACAACCGCCACCCGTCCGGGTGGGATCAGGTCGCATTGCGGGCACTTCCCGACGAGAGACCGGACAGTTTTGCCTACGCGCGAGGTGCCGCCGCACTACCGTCTCGCGCACGCACAGCACCCCGGGGGCCCCGATGGACAGACAGCGCAACGTCGTACTCGAAGCGCTGCTCGCCGAGTACGACTTCACCCACCAGGGCCTCGCCGACGAGGTGAACCGGGTGGCCGAGGACCTCTTCGGCAGGCCCGGCGACTGCGGCGACCGGCACGTCCGGCGGTGGATCTCAGGTGACGTCCGCTGGCCGTGGACTCGATACCTTCTGCCACTGGAACGGATCTTCGATCGTCCGGCCCAGGCGCTGGGGTTCGTGCCGCGTGGCAAGGCCAGCGCCAACCTTCCCCGCCCGCCGCGGCCGGCACAGCAGGAGGAGGGGCCCGTGCACCGCCGCAGGTTCATCACCGCGTCCGCCACCACCACCGTCGCCGTCGCCCTGGGAATCGACCAAACCCCCACCAGCGGGCGCCTGTCCATGAGCGACGTCGACCGCATCCACGAGCGCATCGACCGCATGGACGCCCACTTCCCTTCCATCGGCGGAGGCCCCCTCGTCTCCGTGTCCACCGGCTACATCGCCCGGCTGCGCGAGGCCCTCGACGGCTGCACCTACGGGGAGCGCGTCGAGCGCGCCCTGCACGGCGCGATCAGCAGCCTGTACGCGTCCGCCGGCTGGGCCTGCCACGACAGCGGCGACCCCGAGCAGGCCGCCCTGCTCCACACCGCCTCGCTGCAGAGCGCCCTGCTCGCCGCCGACCCCTCCGCCACCGCCCGCGCCTGGTCCAACCTCGCCCTGCAGGCCCGACTGGAGGGACGCCACCGCGAGGCCGTCCAGATCACCCGGGCCGCCCTCGACAACCGCCGCGCCCGCCAGGACCCGCACATCGCCGCCCTGCTACACGCCCGCCTCGCGATCGGCCAGGCCCGCACCAGCGACCGCACCGGCGCCGCCCGCTCCCTGCTCGCCGCCGAGAAGGCGTACGACCGCGCCGACACGGGCCGACCGGCCCCGACGTGGCTGTCCTTCCTCACCCCGGCCGAACTCTCGGGGCTTGCCGCCATCACCCATCAGGGGCTGGGCCACTACGACCACGCCGAGGCCGCCACCGTCCAGGCCCTCGACCTGCTCCCGCCCTCGATGCGCCGCAACCGCGCGTACTACAGCGTGCAGCTGGCCGAGCTGCAGCTGGCCCGCGGCGAGCGCGAGCAGGCCGCGGCCACCGTCTCCGCCATCGACGCATCCTCCCTCGACAGCCGCCGCATCACCGACCGGCTGGCCACCGTCCGCCACACCCTCACCGCCCAGGAGCCCCGCCCGTGACCGCACTCGCCATACGGCACTACGACCACCACCAGGCCCCCGAGATCCGCCAGCTGCTGCTCGACGTCTACGCCGAGGTATACGCCGACGCCGCGAAGACCGACCCGTTCGCCGACGTCGACCGCTTCGCCCAGGGCCTCGACGGCTGGAGCCTCCGCCCCGGCTGGACCTGCGTGGTCGGCTACGACCAGGACCAGCCTGTCGGCTACGCCTACGGCGCCCCGCTCCCGGCCGGCGCACCGTGGTGGGGCGGCCTGCTCACCGAGGTGCCCGCCGACGTCGTCGAGGAGACCGGCAGGCGCACCTACGCGCTCAGCGAGCTGATGGTGCGCCTCCCGTGGCGCAAGACCGGCGCCGCCCGGCAGCTGCACGACGCTCTGCTCGCCGACCGGCCCGAGGAGCGCGCCACGCTCCTGGTCGACCAAGAGCACCCCAAAGTCCACGCCCTGTACGAGTCGTGGGGCTGGCGCACGCTGGGAGACCTGCGCCCCCGCATCCCCGACGCGCCCCTCTTCCACGCCATGCTGCTCGACCTCCCGCAGCGCTGACCCGGGGCCGGCCGCGGACCGGCGGGTGTAACAGAATCCGGCGGACGACGTTCCCCCAGTGTGAGGACGCCACCGACATGCCCGTCGGGCCGCCGGCCCGGACAGCCGTCTCCCGGGAGACGGAACACCCAGCGGGAGACACCCCGCCGCCCTTCCCACCCCAGGGGACACTGGTGTCCCCTTTCCTGTAACGATTCCAAGGGCCGAAACGTCTACGGATTCGAGAGGGCCTCACGAAGCAGCAGAGAAGGGGACGTCAGGTGACCGGATCGGGTGAACTCACGGCGCGGCCAAAGGCCAGCCCGACAGCTCCCATTGTTCGTGTGCTTCACGCTGCAAGGGGCCCGTTTTGCCTGACCGCCCGTCACCTCCCGTGTGGCGGGAGCCCGGAACTTAAACGCCCGTCTCACGGGAATTTCGGCGACACACCGACATCAAGGTTGCGTACATGAACGTCGGTGAGGAAAGATCACCAGCATGGCCAGGCCCTACGGAAGTCGAGACGCAGAAGAGCGGGAGTACGTCCCGCCGGTGCAGGACAAGAAGCGCCACGGACTGGTGCGCCTCTCCCCGATGGTCCCGGCCGACGTCCATGCAGCCGCGTACTCCAACGCCAAGGCTGCGGGGGTGTCGATGGGCAAGTACATCGCCGAACTCATCCGGCGCGACCAGCTCGACCAGAGCGGCCGTCCCGTGTGGGCCAGCGAAGTCTTCGGTGAGCCAGGCCAGGGAGAACTTCCCATGACCGGCTGATCGGAAAAACGCGGAGGGCGCCAAAAAGCCCCGGCCTATCCAACCGGGGCGGCGCCCATCCGACGTACGAACGGGACTCAGCATCACTCCCCAGCGAGCTGAATCCCGGTTCTACCTGCACTGCAAAACGCATCACCCACGGTCGGCCTCCCAGCCGACCAGCACCCAACAGGGCGCCCATCCAGCGCCACGGCCCCAGAGCGACCCGGCTTCCAACCGAGTCCCTCGCACCGAAACAGAGGAGGTGAGTCAAGCCCCACAGACGCTTTCCACGGCGACTGTCGGGCGGGTTGTACCCCTCACACCACATACGGAGCCGGAGCTAGGAGCCCAGTTACGCGCCTGGTTGGTCGCGTTGGAGCCCTCCGCCGCGAGGCGGAAGGGGGGCTTCGGCGTGCATATGGAGTTAGGAGCCCTCCCATCGTAGCGGACAGCTACGGTGCCGGACAGCTCATGCCCGCCCCCGGAGTGTCCGGGGAGCCGGGCGTGCACAGCCCGTCATCTGCCCCGATTCACAATCCTCATACCGGTGTCATCCCCGCCCCCCGGGCCGCGTGCGCGGACCTGCAGGAGCTGTTCCTGCGGCTGTCCCCGCGGCTTTCGCTGCGCGTCGACACCAAGAACGTTCTGGGCCAGTGGCAGCACAAGTACATCGAGCGCTCCCTTCCTGACCGGGCCCCGCGCGGGCCGTACGCCATCTACCTGTCGAGCGTCTTCCGCGGCTACCGCTGGCTCTGCTTCGACCTCGACACCAAGCGTGGCGACGTCGGCCCGGACCTCGCAACTCTGCTGCGCTGGCTGGAGGAGGCCGGACTGACCTACGTGGTCGCCGCCTCCGGGTCCGCCGGCGGACGGCACGTATGGGTGGCCGCCGAGACGCTGCTGGACGCACGGCTGGTCGAGTCCATCGCCGTGGCCGCCGCGAAGCGCCTGCCCACGCTCGACTACGGCCTGCTCAAGTCCCGTACGGGCGCGGTCCGCCCGATCGGTGCCCCGCACCGCAACGGAGGCCGCAGCGAGCTGCTGAGCCCGTGGAGCCCCCGCCGGGCCGCCGAGCTGCTCACCCCGGACACCTGTGGCAACCCGTCGGACGCGTTCGTGCGGCTGCTGCTCGTCATCGACGCCGTCCCGGCCGCCGTGGACGTCCGCCCCAAGGTGGTCGGCCAGGACGAGTTCGGCCAGATCATCGACGACGACGGCCCCCGGCTGGCCGGCACTCCGAAGACCGCCCTCGACCGCGAGACAATGGCGCTTCTGACCCGCCGTCCGCCCGCCGACCGGGTCAGCGAGGTGTGCGCCTCCGTGCTCACCAAGCTGGCCCTGCGCCGCTGGTCGCAGCCGATGGTGGCCCGCCTGCTGGAAGACCGGCAGTACCGCGAGGGCGGGCTGCTGCACCTGTGCACCTCGCCCGGCGTGGGCCCGCTGCGCACCATCCTCAACCATGCCGACGCAGAGGAGAAGTTCGAGCGGCAGTGGGAGCGGTGCGTGGCGTACGCGGCCAAGCTCCCGATCCCGCAGGAGTCGCTGGAGTGGACCGACAACCTCGCCGACGTCGTCGCCCTGGTCGAGCAGCTGCAGCAGGCCGCCGACGCCTGCCCGGAGCGCTGGACGAGCGAGTCCGGGCCCGCAGACCGCGCCGCGCTGGACGTGTTCTGCCTGCTCGCCCTGCAGTCCGGCAGCACCGTGCTGAGCCTGGACGCCCGCCGGGCCGCCCTCGCCGCCGGCTACGGCCGCTCGACCATGAGCCGCGCCTTCCGGCGCCTGGGCCTCGACAACTGGCTGGGCCAGGCCGAGAACAACGGCCCCGCCAACACCTACGAGCTGCTCCCCGTCACCGCTTCGCACCCTGCTTTCGACCTCGTTGCACGGGGTGGGACACAAAGGAACCTGCCCCCCCTAGGGGTAGGCCGCCCCACCCTCATCTCCCACCTGGAAAAGCGCCTCGCCGCAAGCCAGGCCGACCTGTTCGCCCACGGCCGGGCCACCGAGAACCACGCCGGCGGGCTGGGCCACCACGCCGGGCGGGTCTACCAGCAGCTCACCCTGCACGCCGAGAGGGCACTGTCCCTCGCCGAGCTGTGCGGGCGCACCGGATACAGCGCCCGCACCGTCTCCAAGCACCTGGGGAGGATGCAGAACTTGCTGGTGGCCACGCGCGCGGTGATGACCGTCCACCACGAGTGCCCCACCTGCCAGGCCGTGCCCGGGGAGCGCTGCCGTACGGCCACAGGAGCCGTTCTGCGCCGCCGTGGAGCCGACCAGCACGCAGCCCGCCAGAGCCTTGCCGCCGAGCGCTCCAGCACCCCGTACTACCGGGCACGGCCCGGCTCTCTGGTCGCCGCGGCGAAGGCGGTGGGCTGCCACGGTGTCACGGCAAGCCGTGCACGCCGCTACGCCGCCGAGACCGAGCTGTACCGCTGGTGGCGCCAGGAGGAGGAGTGGATGCGCGCCCCCAAGGCCGGGGTGCGCACGGGCGTCCAGACGCACCCAGAGCAGACCGCCCTGGTGCTCACCACGCTGGCCCGCCAGCCCCGCCGCCGCTACCCGCGCACCGCCGACGGCCGCGGAGACCACGCAGCCGCCAGGGCCCGCATCGAGCGCCGCATCGCCACCGTCTGACGTCACGGCAGGGTCGTGACCCCCCGGCGCAGTCGCTTGCCCCTGCCTGATCTTCCGATGAGCCCACCACAGGGCTTGTTATCGCATCGGGTCACCTTCCGGCCAACTTCTGTCAACCGGTTGACGATTACTTGAGACACCGTCAACCTGTTTACGTCGGAACGTATTCTGCGACGAGGAGAACTGAATGAGCAGCGAGGCCGTATCCGTCCCGCAGGTCGAGGTGGCCACCTACCAGGCACCCCGCGTGACCATCACGCCGGTGACGGAGGTGATCCCGTCCGAGCCGGTCGCTGGCTCCCACGCACCGGGCGCCTACCAGCACGTCCTGCTGCACACGCGCACGGGCGAGCTGTCCTTCCACGAGAGCACCGAGCACCGGGAGCCCTGGAACCCGCGCTGGAAGGCCACCAACGACATCCCGCGCGAGACCTGGAAGCGCTGGTACCCGGGCACCCTGTTCGTGCCGGGAGCGGGTCCGCACCTGTGGTTCGAGCCGGTCCCTGAGCTGCTGCGCTGGACCATCGACTCCGGCAACTACGTCCTCGGGCACCCGTACCTGGACGTCGAGGCCGCCAACGCGCTGCTGGAGCTGGTTGCCCCGTACGCCCAGGAGCTGCTCGACGGCTACTTCGAGGCCGGGGGCGAGCTGGACTGGTCGGCCGCCTCCGCCCGCGCCGGCCGCCAGCTGTGCCGCCTGACCTCCCGTCACCGCGAGGCCGCCCCGCCCGAGGTCGACGGCGACCTGGTCGACTTCGCTGACGTCGTCGCATGCTTCCCCCAGGTCTACCGGCCCGAGCTGCTGACGCTGTCCCTCGACAAGCTGGCCGAGGGACGCGAGTGGCAGACCCGCTACATCGGCGCGACCGAGCACTGGCACCAGGAGGTGAAGAAGGTGTTCGGCCAGCCCTACCGTGACGGCTCCGGCGTGGGCCTGCAGGTACTGGGCGTGCGGTCCTGGTACCGCACCGTCCTGATGGACGGCGACCCCCGGCCGGCGCGCGACTTCGCCGACTGGGACGTCGAGCACAGGGCGCTGGCCGCCAGCGGGATCACCTCCGAGACCAGCGACGCGGCTCTGGACGCCTGGATCGAGCAGGAGGAGACGCGCGCCGCCCAGCAGGGGCTGCGTCTGTTCGGCGCCAAGGACGCTGCTTACAGCCACCGCGCCCGGCTGCGCGAGCAGGACTGGGACCGCCTCGCCGTGGTCGGTGCCGAGTGCGCCCGGCTGGAGAAGTACCTCGCCGAGCGCCGCCAGCTGGTCACTCGGGCAATCTCGTGGGGCTATGGCGACTCCGACATCGCCGGGCGGGCCCGCGTGTCACGGCAGGCCGTGCACAAGCTCAGCAAGAAGGCCGACGGGCAGGCCGGCGCCCCCGAACTGGCGTGACCCGGACTCCGACCACCACCGCGGCGGCCGGAGCCATTCGAGCTGGCTCCGGCCGCCGGCGACTCCCCTGACGAGAGGACCTGATGAGCACCCCCACCGCCCCCTACGCCCTGCTGCGCGCGACGGCCGCCGTCCAGCGCCTGGACGACGAGCTGACCGTCCGCCCCGGCGACCGCCGCCGCGAACGCGAGTACCTGGTGCACCGCGCCGCCCTCGCCGACCGTGCCGCGCCCGCCCTCGCCGAGGTCGAGGACCCGGCGACCAGCGAGCAGGACGCCGAGAACACCGCCAGCCGCCTGCTGGAGCACGACCGCGCTCACGGCACCGGCCGCGGGCCCGTGCCGGCCGCCGACGCCCGCTGGGACACTGACGCCCGCGGCTACGCCCGCCAGGAGCACGCCGCCGCCGTCCTCGACGAGCACGACCAGGAGCACGCCCGTGGTTGACCTGCAGATCAGCCCGCAGGTCCGCGCGCTGCTCGGTCCCGAGGGCCTCGCCCGCGCCGCCGAGGTCTCCCTGACCGCCAGCCGGTGCGCCACCTGCAGCCGACCGCTGGACGGTACGGTCAACATGGTGGTGCGCACGAACGGGTCCTTCACCCATGTCTCCTACGTCCACGCCGGGTGCGGCCCCTCCGAGGTCATCGAGATGGGCGACGACTTCGCCCCGGCCGCGCCCGCCGACGGCTACGACATGACGATGACCGCCGCCGTCCTCGACCACGGCGGCGCCGACCTCCCGGTCCTGGTCGCCGAGACCGTCGGCAAGGCGTACGTGGTCAACGACGGCCCCACCGGGGAGCTGACCAATGTAGTCGCCAGCCACCTGCTGGGCTGCGGCTTCCACCTGGTCTCCCGGCTGCGTCAGGCCCCGCCGCAGGTCGCCGAGTGGGTGGGCGTGCTGCTGCTCGGGCACGGCCCGGCCGGCGAGGACGGCCTGCTCGTCCTCGACCCCGAGGGCGGGCAGTTCTACACCGGAGCCGTCGACCTGCCCGACGGCTGGCTCACTCAGGCGGCCCGCTACGGCTGGGCCGTGCTCTATGTCGGGAACGTCGGCGGGCTCGACCCCCGCGCCCACGACGCCAAGGCCACCTCCAGGGCACTGCGCACCGCCGCGCAGGCCGGGCAGCTGGTCGGCGCCCGCATCGCCGTCGGCACCCCCGGGGCCGCCCAGGCGTAGCCGCCTCCCGCCCCGCCACCAGTGCGCCGAGACCACACCGGTCCCGGCGCACTGTGCTGTCCGCCGGGGTTTCGGGACTTCTGGGACCGCCCTACGCACCCGGGCGCGTGGCGTCCGGCCGCCTCATTCGCGGTCGGATTTGTGAAACCTGCCCAGGCCAGCGCCCCGCCCCGGTGGCTCCTCCGGTCTGTGGCACGGCGCGGGCCCGGGATGAGGGGCGCCCAAGGTCCGTAAGCCTCCGTAGCCCGCAGCGTGCGCGGCTGCAGGTGCTCCGGGCTGGGAAAAGACGGGCAGCGGCGGAGGGAGAGGGGGTCGGTGGCGCACCGGTCGCCGTGTGCCCGCCCGGAACGGGGCCGCCCGCCGTACTCCCGCCGTCGCGCATGACGGGCGCGTGAGGAGACCGCGCCGTCGGCCGGGGCCGAGGGGGAGCAGCTGCTGCCGCGCCGTGGTGACCGGCCGGTGAGGTCGCTCCGCGTCGGCCCGGGTCTCGCGGGGGCCGAGGAGCGTGTCGTCGGTGGACGGCCCGGCCCGGCGATGCCCCACCGTCCCAAGGCCGTGGTGCGCACGGCAGGGCCGTGACACGCCTTCGGCTGGTCGCCGACCGGCGGAAGCGCAGACACCTCTAAAACATTGCGTTTCATTTCGGCATCGTGATGCAATGCATTGACGAAATGTAATGCAATGCATTAGACTGGAATCCTGCACAAGTCACCACGAAGGGGGCACCGATGGGACTGCGGGACGAGAGCCAGGACCTCCGGCGCGGCGACGGCATCACCGCCCGCCGGCCGCTCTGGGACACCGGCTGGGAGGCGGAGCGTGCCGCCCGCTACGCGGCCCGGTGCGCGCGCTACGCCACCACCGGCCGCCTGCAACTGCGAGCACACGACCGCGCCGCGGTCCGCCTGGACTTCCCCTACGCCGCCGGCCGCGGACCGCAGCGTGCCGAGGCCGCCCGCGCCGTCGCCGCCCGCTTCGGCGTCCAGGCCCGCCCGCTCGACCGGTCCGGCCGCGCCCTGCGCGTCACCGGCCCCGCCGAGGACGTGGCCCGCTACGCCGCCGCCCTCCCCCGCGTCCTCGACCACGCCGAGGGACTGACCAGCTGGGCCGCCCGCATGTACGGCGAGTGCACCCGCCGGTACGCCGACCGCTTCGAGGCCCTGGGCACCGCCGGGCGCCGGGCCGCCGCCTACTTCCGGGCCTGCGTCTTCCGCCGGATCGTCCAGGTGCTGACCGGACCCCAGCCCGCCGCCGTGCCCGAGGTCGACCCCGCCCTCCCCCTGTGGGAGCAGGCCGAGACCCTCGCCGGCGTTCTCGGCGAGTACGGGTGGGTCGAGATCCGCGACGCGTACGACCCGGCCGCCGCCGTGCAGTTGCTCGACGACGCCGAACAGATCGAGGCCCCGGTCGCGCGCTGGCCGGTCGCCGCCGCGCACGGCGAGCAGCTGGCCCTGTTCGACCCCGCCACTCCCCCCGCCGCGGCCGGGCCGGTCGTCGTCATCCCCTGCTCCGGACCGAAGTTGGACCACGCGGCCGAGGCCGGGAAGCTCTACACCGGCCCGCTGCACACCCACGCCCGGCGCACCGCCGACGCCCTCACCGCCCACGGCGGCACCGTCCTGGTGCTCAGCGCCCTGCACGGCTTCCTGCCGTTGGACCAGGTCATCGAGCCGTACGACCACACATGGAAGGACCCCGGCAGCATCACCGTGGAGGAACTGCGCGCCCAGGCCGACAAGATGGGGCTGGCCGACGCCGACGTCGTCCTGCTCACCCCGGGCCAGTACACCCAGCGCGCCGCCGCCGTCTGGCCCCAGGCCCGCACCCCGCTGGCCCATCTCGGCATCGGCCAGCAGCGCGGACGGCTGACCGCCATGCGCGAGCACGCCAACCACTACACGACCGCCGCCTGACCCCGCGACCAGCTCCCCCACCCGCCCCCGGATACGGCACGCTGTCGACCGCAGCGCACCCGCCCGACCGCACCGCCCCGTAGGAGTTCCCCCAGATGAGCGAGCAGCAGACCGAGCAGACCGCCGAGGCACCCGTCGAGGACGCGCCGCAGTGCGCGTTCCCCGGGTGCACCGCCCCGCCGGTCCCCAAGGACCCCACCGTCCCGGGCCGAGCGCCGAAATACTGCTCCGACCCCGACCACAACGCCATGAGCGCCTACCGGGCCAAGCGCGGGAAGACCGGCAGCACCAAGACCCAGGCCGCCGAGGAGCCCTCCGACCGCGTCGTCACCGACGCCGCGAAGACCGCCGGCATCGTGCAGGGCACCGTGCTGCAGAAGGTCGACGAGCTGCGCGCCGAGCTGGCCCGGTACGTCGACCTGCTCCAGACCGTCACCGACCCGGAAGCCGCCGAGGCCGAGGTCACCGCCGTCTCTGCGCTCGCCGACCAGCGGGTCGCCGAGTGGCGCAAGAAGGCGAGCACCGCGAACGCCGAGCGGGACGCCGCCGTGCGCCAGCGCGACCTCGCCCGCGCGGAGACCGAGGAGGCACAGGAGGCCGCCGACCGCGCCATCGCCGAGCTGGAGGAGGAGAAGGCGCGGTTCCAGCAGGAGACCCAGCAGATCCGCGAGAAGGCCGCCGCCGACGTCGCCGCCGCCCAGAAGGAGATCCGGCAGGCCCAGGCCGACGCCGAGAAGGCCATCAAGGACGCCCACGAGGAGGCCGACAAGAAGGCCGCCGCCGCCAAGGCCGAGGCGGACAGTCGCGTCGAGGAAGCCCAGAGGGCCGCCGGTAGGGCGCAGCTGGAGGCGAAGGCCGAAGTCGAGGAGATGCAGAAGACCCTCGCCAAGGCTCAGGCCGACGCCGAGAAGGCGAAGGAAGAGGCCGCCAAGGCGACGGCCGCCGCCGAGAAGCGGGCCGGGGAAGCCGAGGAGGCAGCCGACAAGGCGAAGGTCGAGGCGAAGGCCCGGGTCGACGCCGCCGACAAGGTCGTCGCCGAACTGGGGGACGCCCTGACTCGGGTGCGCGAGGACGCCACCGGCTACCGGAAGCGCGCCGGCGAACTGGAGGACCAACTGGACAGGCTGCGCACCGAGCTGGACACCGCCCTCACCCAGAAGCGGACCGCCCAGGACGAGGTCCGCGAGGTGCGCCAGCAGCTCCAGGACCAGAACCGGAGGAAGTAGCCCGTGTCCACCGCCTTACTCGCCGTCGCCGTGGTCTGCGCGGCCCTGCTCGCCGCCGTCCTGCCGCACGCCCGCCACCGCATCCAGCAGGCCCGGGACGAGAACGCCCGGCGCACCGCCGCCGAGCACCGGCGCCGCCAGTTGGTCCACGCGACCGACTGGGCCATCACCGCGGCGATACGGGAGTGCTGGGAACGCACCGTCGAGGACTGGCGGGCACCCCGGATCATGCTGGTCAGCGTGGCCGACGTCGTCCGCCGGGCCGAGGACGACTTCAACCTGCACGTCAGCCGCGAGGAGGCGCACGCCCTGCTCATGGACCGACTGGCATCCCGCGGCCACCTGCAGACCACTCTCGTCACCGACGGCCGCAACCAGCAGGAGGGGACCACATGACGACCACACCGGGGCGCCGCAGCAACGCCGGAGCCAGCGCCCGCCGCCAGGGCGAGTTACAGCGCGCGGCCGAGCGTGCCGCCCAACACCGCCGCGCGAAATGGGCCCTGCCCCTGACCGCCGCAGCCGCCGCCGTCATCGGCTGGGCCGCCGGCACCGTGACCGTGTGGCAGGTCGGCGCCCTGCTCGCCGCCGCCGTCCTCGCCTACGGCATCCGCCAGACCTACCGCCGCCAGCACAACAGCTGGACGTCCGGTGCCGACGGGGAAGAGGCCACCGCCCGGCTGCTCGCGCCCCTCGCCCGCCGCGGCTACGCCGTGCTGCACGACCGGGCCATCCCCGGCTCGAAGGCCAACATCGACCACCTGGTCGCCGGACTGTTCGGCGTGGCCCTGGTCGACAGCAAGAACTGGCAGTCGAAGAAGTCCCGCATCACCCTCACCGGCGGGCTGCTGCGCTACGGACGCTACGACCAGACCCGCGCCCTGCAGACCGTGGTGTGGGAGGCGCAGCAGGCCGCGAAGGCGCTGGGGGTGCCAGTCCGCCCGATCCTCGCCGTGCACGGGGCCAAAGTGCCCGCACCGCGCGGACGCACCGAGCTGCACGGCGTCACCGTGATCGAGGCCAAGAAGCTGCGCGGGATGCTGTCCGGGCTCCCCGCCCAGCCCGGATGGGACGCCGCCCGGGTCACGGCCGTGGAACAGATGGCCGAGCAACGCCTGCCCCGGCACAGCGGCTGACACCCAGCCGCCGACACGGCAAGGGCCCGGGAGACGGTCTCCCGGGCCCTTCTACGACGCGTCCGGCCGGGCCTGGTCCATGCCGAGGTCGAGGAGCACCTCCAGGTCCTCGCCGGCCGCCCACCGCTGCAGTAGGGCACGGTCGACGAGCCGCACCCCATGTCGGGCCGCCCACACCACCCGCTCCCGTGTGAACGTCCCGGAGCTGACGACGAGGAACAGCGGCCGGGCCGCCCCCGGCGCGGTAGCAGTCGGCAGTTGCGGAGCGCCGCCCACCGGGCGCAGTGCCGCCCGTCCTCCACCGCCCTGCGCGCCGCCGGTCCCCCGCTCGAAGGCCACGCCGAGCTGGCGCCCGTCGGGCCCGTTGCCGACCAGGTGCACCACTTCCCGGCTGATGCGCACCCCGCGGACCTGCGTCCAACCGTCGCGCAGCAGCAGACGCCCGATGATCGCCCGGAATCCCCGGGCGTCCGAGGCGTCGATCTCAGCGAGGGAGAAGCACCTCGCCCTCCGCCGGCGCCGCGCGAGCACGGCCCTACGCCAGCGCACCGCCGTCCCTGCCGCGTATACGAGGGCCCCCGCCGCGAGCAGCGCCGCCCACCACCCGACCCGGGACCACAGCCACCCGAGGCCAGCCAGGGGCAATCCGAGCACGGCCAGGACCGCCGCGACCGCGGGCGCGACTTCCCACCACCCCGGCCCCTGCTGACCGTTCAGCCACCGCTGCAGTTCCTCGCGCTTGCGCCAGGACCGCCGCGTGCCCACAGGAGACCGGCTCAGCGGCCACACCGCGTTCACCCCCACCACCTCGCCCCGTGCTCGTCGTCCCTTGTCATATCTGCCCGCCCCGCTCCGCGTACAGCGGCACTGCCGCAGGTGGAAACGGGAAACGGGCCGCCCGACCCCTCGTGCCGATAACAAGCCCTTTCGCCGCCAGTCACCCAAATTTGGGTGACCACGGCAGGCCGTGCCCGGCGGATGTCGGATCAGTCGGGTAACTCAGTTGTCATAAGGCGGGCGGGTAACTAAGTTGTCGGTATGGGAAGTGACTTCTACACCGACGCGTTCGCCGCCGACATCGCGCGGCTGCGTGACCCAGCCTGGGCCGAGCCCGGCCCCGAGCACACGGCCAAGGTCTGCACCCGGCTGGACGCCCTCGCCGATGAACTGGCCGACCAGCTCTCCACCCGCGTCCGGGACCTCCCGGCCGCTGCCCCCGAGGACGCGCACCTGGTCGTGCGCGACGCCGGCGACTGGCACCTCGCCCGTCTTCGCGCACTGCGCGAGATCCGCACCGTCGCCGAGCAGCTGGCTGACCGCACCGTGGCCGCCGCCGGCACACGCGGCGCGGGCTACCCGCAGTTGGGCGACGCCTGGGCCATCACCCGCCAGGGCGCCCGCAAGAAGTGGCCGCACGCCGTCAGCGCCATGTCCGAGCCCCCGTCCGGCCAGGAGCCCCGGACCACGATCAACGCGTTCGGCGGCACGGCCGACGTGTCGTGGCACGGCGCCGAGGGGGGCTGGTGGTGGATCGGCCAAGGAGCCGACGGCACCCCGGGCGACGCCGGAGAGGACACCACGTACGACACCAAGGAGGAGGCCGCCGCGATGGCGGGTGCCTTCCTGCAGCAGCACGCCACCCAGACGACGAACGGAGACCCCCAGTGACCCAGCAGTTCTTCACCCCGCAGGCCAGCCTCCCCGACGAGATCGACAAGCTGGACAAGGCACTCGCCGAGCTGGCCGGCGTCCCCGAGACCGCCGCCACCCCCTCGGCAGGTGTGTGATGCGCCTCACAGCCCCGCCGTGCCCGGACTGCGCGACCGCTACGGAGCGGATCGAGGTCGAGGGTGAGGAGGTCTGGCGCTGCACGGCGCCCGACTGCACCCGGCGCACCTACGGCACCGGCGACCCGGACGACGACGACGCCCTGCCGCCCTACACCGAGACCGACACGGACGGCGCGGTGACCGTCTACCACGGCACCGGCGAGATCGACCTTGAGGCGACCGCCGAACTGGCCGCCCAGGATGACCCCGACGACGACCCGGACGACGAGGAGCAGCCCCTGCCGGCCGCCGGTGCCCCGTTCCCCGCGAACACCGGGGCACCGGAGCGGGGAACCAGCCCCATGGAGCGGGGACGGACTGCCGGAGCCGAGCGTGCCCCGGGCACCGTCGGCACCCCCAGGTCGCTTACGGACAGCAACGACGGGGCAGAGGGACGGTCCCAGCTTCCCCAGCCCGGAGTGGGGCACGCACTACTGCCTCAGTGTCCCGCCCCGTCCCCACGGGGGCACCGATGACGCCGCCGGGCGGGGAACCGCGCCCCGGTTCCAGCGCAGCCGTTCCCCGCCCGGCGGGTGGGGAAGAGGACACCGCTCCCGGCCGCTCCACCCCCGACCGTGGGGAACTGGGGGCGGGCACCGACCCCACCGCGAGTGGGGAAGGAGTGCCCTGGGCAACCCTGCTCGCCGATGGGGAAACCGTCGCCCGGTACCGCGCCCATGTCCTGCGGCGCGGCCCGGACGAGTGCTGGTGGTGGACCGGCGGACTGACCGACACCGCGCACGGCACGTTCCGCGCAGTGTCCCTCCCGGGCCGTACCCGGCGCGGCACCGTCCCCGCCCACCTGTTCGGCTACCGCCTCGCCCACGGGCCCGATTCCCTGCCCGCCGGGCTGGTGGTCAGGCACACCTGCGACGAGCCGCCGTGCCAGAACCCGGCGCACTGGCTGGCCGGTACGAGAGGCGACAACAACCGCGACGCCGCGAGTCGTCGCAGGTTGGCGGGCCATGCACTGGCCGACGTGCGCGGCGCAGTGGGGCGGGCACGGGCAGTGCAGGCCGCCATCGCCGCCGCCCGGCCCGGGGAATTGGACGCAGCCATCGCCGCCGCGTTGGCCGCCGGCAACCCCTCCGGCGCGCACCAGGACGCGCTCTTCTAGGACAGGCCCCACCGGCCCCGGCCCCGGACCGACAGGTCCGGGGCCGGTCAGCGTTCCGGGCGGGGAAGCTGCCCCACGCCCGGCGTCCCCGGGGCACTTCGTGTGCGGCGCGTGGGAAGACGCGAGCGCCGGGGAATCCCCACCGGAACGCCCCCCGCCGCGGCGCCCGGGGGCGGGGAACGGTCCCCCGCGCCGAACCCTCGCGTGGGGACCGCCGAGCCGAATTCCGTCCCCACCTGCCCCTGGGGGCACCGGCCGCGCCCGCCCGCTCCGTCCCCACTCCGCTTCCCCAGCGCGTGGGGCACGGCCACCCCGCCGTGCCCCAGCGGACCGGTCGGCCCGCGCTCCGTGCGCGCGGCAGAGGTGGCCGGGGGTGGGGCACTGCCCCACCCGTTCGGTTACGCACTGTCGACCAGCGCGGGGCACGGCCGGTCCGGCGATCGCGCCGACCGGGGTGGGGCGCAGCCGCCGCTGAGTCCCCCGGCACCCGGTAACAGTCGACCCCCGCCAGAGAGCCCGGCGGGGGTCGAAGTCGTCGCCGCCGACCGTAGCGCACGGGCGCGGCGGGTGGCCAGTGCCGCCTCTTGGTTTGGCGCGACGAGATGCCGGTGGACGCTTCCGCGGAGCGAGCGCCGGCGCCGATGCGGGCCGTGCCCGCCGAGCGGAACATTTCGGTACAGACTGCGCGCGTCACCGCGAGGGCCGGGGCCCGCCGATGCAGGCCGAATGCGACCCGAAGGCCGCAGGACCGCCTCTTTCCCGCCGCTGCAGCGACCCATTTTGATCTTCCTCGGCCCCTGGACACAGGACCTCTTCTCTCCCCTTGATCACCCGGACCATCTACACACCGTAATTCCCCTGCTCACTACAACAACCCCCACACCTATGCATCACGATCCGATGGCTGTTGTTGATCTTGAACTTCGCTTACTCTGTGTCTCGATGTTGTCGATCAGTGCAGGCTCAGATCCCGGCTACCTGACCAAGACGGTCGGGGCCGGTGCCGAGCATTACTACCTGCGCTCGATCGAGCTGCAGGGGGAGCCGCCCGGCTACTGGACCGGTGCCGGCATCGCGGACCTGGGCCTGTCGGGCGAGGTCACCAACGAGGTCTTCGAGGACCTGTTCAGCGACTTCATCGATCCGCGGAAGCGGGACGAGATGTACGCCCGGCTGGCCTCGATCCCGCACCCCGAGGGCAGCGAGGAGTACGCCCAGGCGGAGAAGAAGATCCGCAAGGAGTGCCGTCTGGGCGACGCCCCGCGCAACTACGAGAAGGCGTACGAGAAGCGGCTGGAGAAGAACCTCGCCGCCGCCGAGGCCCGCGCCCCGGGCGGGGTGCTGAGCCCCGAGCAGGTTAAGGCCATCGAGATCAGCACCCGCAAGGAAGCCCCCAGCGCGAAGCTGTACTACGACCTGACGTTCTCCGCCCCGAAGTCGTGGTCGGTGGCGCACGCCGCGCTGCAGGTCAAGGCCGCCGAGGCACGCGACGCCGGGGACCTGGAGAGCGCCGAGAAGTTCAGCCGCCAGGCCGACCAGCTGTGGGACTGCTGGAAGGCGGGCGTGCAGGCCGGCCTGGAGCACATGCAGGACGAGGCCGGGTACACCCGCAAGGGCCACCACGGGGCGAGCAAGGACGGCCGCACCAGCGGCGAGTACGTCAAGGCCGACAAGTTCATCGTGGCCGCGTTCGCCCAGCACACGAGCAGGCAGGACGACCCGCAGCTGCACGTCCACGCCGCTGTGCTGAACAAGGTCCGGTGCGTGGACGTCGACCCGGTCACCGGCCGCGAGCGCGAGGTGTGGCGGGCGCTGGACGGCACGGGCCTGTTCCGGCACAAGCAGGCCGCCGGGCACCTCGCCGAGCGCGTTGCCGAGCAGGAGCTGGAGCGGGTGCTGGGCTGGCGGGTGCAGATGCGCCCGGACGGCAAGGCCCGCGAGATCGTCGGCGTGGACCAGGACCTGCGGGATTCGTTCAGCAGCCGGCGCACCGCCATCACCGCCGAGGTCGCCGAGGTCGCCAAGGCGTTCGAGGAGAAGTACGGCGTCGCCCCCTCCCCCTACGTGCTGGCCCGGATGAGCGAGAAGGTCAGCCTCAAGCAGCGCGCGGCCAAGAAGCACGACGCCGTGACGCGCGAGCAGTTGCTGGCCCGCTGGGAGGAGTCGAACAAGGCCCGCTTCCGCGAGTCGCTGGCCGACGTGCCCGAGCGGATCGCCGACGAGTCGGCCCTGCACGACCTGCACCGCCCGGCCAAGGAGTTCGACCCCGAGGTCATTCAGCGCCGAGCCATCGCTGCGGTGCAGGAGGCGAAGCCGACCTGGACGCGCCCTGACCTGCTGGTCGAGCTGAACCGGCAGCTCCCCGACACGCTGGGCGGGCTGGAGCGCCAGCAGGTCCGCGACCTGCTCAACCAACTGGCCGACGACGCGCTGTCCCCGACCGCCGACAACGGCGTGGTGCGCACGAAGGCGCCCGCCCTGGTCGAGATCCCCGCCGAGCTGCAGCGCACCGACGGGACCTTCAAGTACGAGCCGAACCCCGACACCTTCGACCGGTACGCCACCGAGCAGGCCCTGCGCACCGAGGGCCGCCTTGCCGAGTTCGCGGGCAAGCGCGGTGCACCGACCGTGCCCGCCGAGCTGGTCGAGGAAGTCATCCAGCGCCGCGGGCTCAAGGGCCGCCAGGCCGACTTCGTCCGGGCCGCCGCCACCTCCGGCCGCAAGGTCGACCTGCTGGTCGGCCCGGCCGGCACGGGCAAGAGCTACACGCTCGCCGCGCTGACCGAGGTGTGGGAGTCCTACGAGGGCCGCAAGGTCATCGGTCTGGCCAGTGGCCAGCGCGCCGCCGAGGTGCTGCGCGACGAGGGCGTGGAGAACGTCGCCAACATCGAGATGATGTTGATCGCCAACCGGTCGATTGCCGAGGGCCGCCCGATCGCAGGCGCCGAGAAGTACCGCATCCCGGCGGGCGCCCTGGTCATCGTCGACGAGGCCGGTATGACCGACAACAGCGACATGGACCAGGTCCGGGCGCTCATCGAGGCCGCCGGCGCGAAGTGCGTCCCGGCCGGTGACCACCACCAGCTCACGGCTGTGGGCGCGGGCGGAATCTTTGCCCAGTGGGTCGAGGACGCCCCCGGCGTGCACGTCCTGGACGAGGTCCGCCGCTTCCGCGACACCGACCCGGTCACCGGCAAGAAGGTCGTGCGGCAGTGGGAGGCCGACGCCTCGCTCCAGCTGCGCGAGGGCGACAGCGAGGCGCTGGCCGCGTACGAGCTGCACGGCCGGTGGCGCGGCGGGTCCGCCGAGGAGATGACCGAGCGCGCCTACCAGGCATGGCTGAGCGACCACCTCGACGGCAAGAACCCGCTGCTCATCGCCCAGGACAACGCCCAGGTCGCCGAGCTGTCCGCCCGGGTCCGCGCCGACCTGGTGCGCGCGGGCAAGGTCTCCGAGCACGGCGTGGTACTGCGTACCGGCCGCGAGGAGCACGGCATCGAGACGAAGGCCGGTGTCGGCGACCTGATCCAGCTGCGCCGTAACAACCGCAGCATCACAGCCGAGAACGGCAGCTTCGCGGTCAACCGCACGGTGGCCAAGGTCACCGGGATCAGCGACAACGGGGCGCTGATGGTGAAGCTGGAGGACGGCTCCCAGATGCACCTCCCGGCCGCTTACGTGAAGGAGCACGTCGAGCTGGCCTACGCCGCGACCGTCCACGGCGCACAGGGCCGCACGGTCGGCGTCTGCCACTCCCTGGTCGATCCCAACTCGACCAACCGCGAGGCGCTGTACGTCATGCTGACCCGCGGCGAGGTGGAGAACTTCGGGTACGTCATCACCCACCGGGACGGCGACGGGCTCAAGCCGGAGGAGATCCCCCACCACCTCGCGGTGCTGGACGCCACGCTGCAGCGCAGCGGACTGGAGCTGACCGCGACCAAGACGATCGAAGCCGAGCTGGAGCGCCGCGAGAACCTCGCCGTGCTGGAGCCGGTGTGGTCGGGTGTCAAGGAGCAGGACGCCGAGAGGCGCTTCGGTTCCGCGCTGCTGCAGGCCATCGGCACCGAGGACTACGAGCGTTGCGCGAGCAGCGAGGCGTTCGGCTCCCTGCTGCGGCTGGCCCGGCACGTCGAGGAGCAGGGATTCGACGCCGAGGACCTGCTGGTGCGCACCGCCCGCTCCCGCGAGCTGGAGACCGCCGACGACGTCGCCAAGGTGCTGCACGACCGGCTGAAGAAGGCGTACAACCTGGTCGAGCGCGACCAGGTCCGTGCCGAGGAGGCCGAGCAGCGGGCCGCCCTTGCCGAGCAGGAGCGTAAGGTCGAGGACGCGGTCGAGGCCGGGCAGGCGCCGGTCGACCCGGAGGAGCTGCAACGGGCGGCCGAGGCCGCGCAGCAGGGCGACCCGCACGCCGAGCTGCTGCGGCAGACCCTCGCCACCCAGGCCGGGGTCGAGACGCTGCAGGCCAGCCCCGACCCGGAGGCCGTCGAGCGCCAGGAGGCGGAGCTGGCCGCAGCGCTGCGGGCCGCCGAGGAGATGACGGACGCCGACGTCGAGCAGTTGGTCGACGCCCCCGAGCCGGTCGAGCCCGAGGTGCACCCGCACTTCGAGGACCTGATGCGGCAGAACGACGCGTACGCGCAGAACGTCGAGGTGCTGCACGCCGGTCAGGACCAGGAGGTCGCCCGGCGCCAGGCCGAAGAGCGCGAAGCCCGCTGGGAGGCCATGGACTCCTACACGGCCCGTACCCCGGACCTGGGCGGCGACCTGGGCCGCTTCCTGCAGGAGTGGGCCGTCGAGATGGACGAGCGCACCGAGCGGCTGGGCCAGCGTGTGGCCGAGCAGCAGCCCGCATGGGCCCTCGAGCGGCTGGGCCCGGTGCCCGAGGACCCGACGGAGCGCGCCGACTGGGAGCGCCGCGCCGGTCGGGTCGAGCGGTACCGCGAGGCCCACGGTTACGACCACGAGACCAACGCCATCGGGCAGGCCCCGCCGCAGGGTTCGGTCGAGGCCCGCGCCGACTGGGAGCGGGCACGCCGGGCCCTGGGGGTCGACGAGAAGGAAGCCGATATCGCCCGCGCGTCCGACGAGACGCTGCGGCAGATGATCGAGCGTGCCGAGCGCGAGGAGGAGTGGGCGCCGCCGTACGTCGCCGACGAGATGCAGAAGGCGTTCACCGCGGCGCGCGACTTCAAGGACCAGGCCGTGCAGATGGAGCTGCGCGCCCAGGAGCAGGCGGAGAAGGAGGCCGCCGAGCACGAGGCGCGGATCAACGAGGCCATGCACGCGGTGAACACGGCGTCTGGTGTGCCGCAGTGGGAAGCCATCCAGCAGTCGATGGCCCTGCAGCAGGTGCCCACACTGCAGGCCGAGGTCGACCCGAGCGACTTGGTGAAGGAGACCCTCGACCGCGCCCAGACCAGCCGGGATATCGCCGAGATGATGAGTGACCGGGCGAGCCGGTACCAGGAGGTCCAGCAGGTCCGCGAGGCGTGGGTCGAGGAGACCCAGACCGTGCGGGACGAAGCCGATCTCGCCCGGACGGAGCTGGAGCGCCGCGCCCCCGAGCAGCCCGAGGTCGAGGAGCCGGAGACTCCGACGACTCCCGCCGCCCCGGCCGCCCCGACGCAGTCCGTCGAGCAGCAGCTGCTGGAGGCGATGGAGCAGGCCCGCATCGCCCAGGAGATCCTGCAGCAGCGCGCCCAGGAGCGGGAGCAGGAGGCCGAGCGGCAGAGGGAAGCCGAGCGGCAGCAGCCGCAGGCCGAGGAAGTGGAGCGCGAGCGCCGCGACACCGGTCTCGGCGGGTACGGCACGGACTACGAGCGGCTGGGCCAGGAGCTGGCACGGGCCGAGCGCGACGCCGCCCCGGAGCCCGCGGCCCCCGAGCCGGAGCCGGTCGCAGTCCCGGCCCCGGAACCCCCGGCGCCGCCCGCGCCGGAGATCGACCTCGACGTCGACATGTAGCCGAAGGGCCAGCGGAGCAGCCGCTGGCCCTTCT
>NZ_JAIOAB010000048.1 GCF_019890635.1 Streptomyces sennicomposti | reverse complement strand
CCCCCGCCCCCGCACCGGCCCCAGAGCCGCCCCCCGCCCCCCACCGGACTCCGCCCACAACCCCGCCAGCCCCCGCGCCGGATACACCACCGTCGGCTGCCACGGCTCCTCGAACCCGCTGACCACCTCGGGCCACGAGAACACGCTGGGCATCAGCACCAGCCCCTGCCCGCCCAGCTCCCGCGCATGCTCCCCGTGCCAGTCCACGGTCAGCGTCCGCCCGTCCCAGGCCAGCCGCCGGTCCAGCTCGGGCAGCAACGCCTCCAGCCCCACCTCGGCCAGCCGCCGCGAGTGGTACGAGACATCGGCCTCCAGCAGCGCCCGCAACCGCGGCCACTCCGGCTCGACCAGCGCATGCCAGGCGGCCTCCGTCAGATCGGCCAGCTCCCGCACCGCCCGCTCGGGATCGGCGAGCCAGGCCCGCCCGCGGGGCGACTCCAGCGCACCGGGCGTATCGGCGAGCGACAGCGCGATGTCCTCCCGCGCCGCGACCGGATCGGCGGCCCGTACCCCGGCGATCTCCTCCTCGAAGGTGGCGGTGGGCCCGATCGGCGGCGGCCCCAGAAAATCGGGACTGTGCCCGCGCAGGGGCATGAGCAGCCACAACGGCGCGAGATCGAGCCCACGGGCGGCCTCGCGGATGCGCCGCAGCCACTGCGGGTGGTACCCGTGCCGGTCGGGCCGCCCCAGAGTCCGTACGGCCTCCTGCGTCTCCCACAGCGGCGAGACGGCGAACCGGCAGCGCATGAGGTCGTCGTCCCCGAAAACAAGCCGAAACGGCATAGCTGATCCCAACACCCCGGAAGATTCGCCAGAGACCGAAACTTTAGGCCCCGCAGCCCCCACCGGGCAGCCTGCGGCCCATGCAAGAGCAAGCCCCACCGACCCTGCCCGACCCCGCACGCACCCCCGGACCTGCACGCACCCCCGGACCTGCACCCACCCCCGATCCCGCCCCCACAACCGAACCCGCACTCACCCCGACCCCGACCCCGACCCCGACCCAACTCCCGTCACACCCGACCCCCAACCACCCCCCGACCCCCAACCACCCCCCGACCCCCAACCACCCCCCGACCTACGCCCACCCCCCGTCCCACCCCCCGACCTACGCCCAAGCCCTGGCCGTCCCCGAGTTCAGAGCGGTCTTCGCCGCCCACGCCCTCTCCCTCCTCGGCGTGATCGTCAGCGAGATCGCCCTCTCGGTCCTGGTCTACGACCTGACCGGCTCCCCCCTCTGGAGCGCCCTCACCTTCGCCCTGGGCTTCCTGCCGTACGTCGTCGGCGGCACCCTCCTCGCCGGAGCGGCGGACCGCTTCCCGGCCCGCACGGTGCTGGTGACCTGCGACCTGGTCTGCGCGGCCTGCGTCGTCCCGATGGCGACGTCGAGCGCGCCGATCGGCGTCGTGCTCGCCCTCCGCTGCGCCCTCGCGGTGGTGTCCCCGGTCTTCCAGGGCACCCGCATGGCCACGCTGGCCGACATCCTGGGCGACGGCGACCTCTTCGTCCTGGGCCGCTCCCTGCTGCGGATCGTCTCGCAGAGCTCCCTCCTGGTCGGCTACGGCCTCGGCGGCATCCTGCTCACGGTGGTCAGCCCAAGACACGCACTGCTGATCACGGTGGCCACGTTCCTGCTCTCGGCGACGCTGCTCCGCTGCGGCACCAGGCACCGCCCGGCACGTTCCGCACGGCAGCCCGCACCCACCACGGCGACCGCCCCCACCACGGCCCGCCCCCTCCTGGCGGACTCCCTCCAGGGCGCCCGCCAGGTCCTGGCGCACCCCAGGGTGAGAACCCTGCTGCTCCTCTTCTGGATCCCCCCGATGTTCTCGGTGGTCCCCGAGGCCCTGGCCGCCCCGTACGCCGCCGCCCTGGGCACCGGCTCCACCGGCCTCGGCCTCCTGATGTGCGCGCTGCCGATCGGCACGATCGCGGGCGAGCTGTACGCGGGCGCCCGCCTGCGCCCGGCCACCCGCGAACGCGTCGCGCTCCCGCTGGTCTGCTGCATGCTGCTGCCGTACCTCGGCTACGCCTGGCACCCGGGCCTCACCGCCTCCCTGCTCCTGCTGCTGCTCTCGGGCGCGGGCTCGGCGTACACGCTGGGCCTGGACCAGTGGTTCGTGGCGGCCGTACCGGAGGACCTGCGCGGCAGGGCGATGACGCTGCTCACGGCGGGCCTGATGACGATCCAGGGCGTGGGCATGGCCCTGGCGGGCGTGGCGGCCGAGTTCGCCGGTGTGACGGCGACGGTGGCGGGGGCGGGCGTCCTGGGGACGGCGTCCTGCGCGGCCCTGGCCGTGGCGGTCCGGAGGACCGACAGGCGAGACGGGGCTGACCGCGATATGACCGACGGGTAGGGTCTGATGCCGTGCCGAAGCCCCTCAGTCTCCCGTTCGACCCCATCGCCCGCGCCGACGAGCTGTGGAAGCAGCGTTGGGGAAACGTGCCGTCCATGGCGGCGATCACCTCGATCATGCGCGCCCACCAGATCCTGCTGGCCGAGGTCGACGCGGTGGTCAAACCGTACGGACTGACGTTCGCCCGCTACGAGGCCCTGGTGCTGCTCACCTTCTCCAAGGCCGGCGAGCTGCCGATGTCGAAGATCGGCGAGCGGCTGATGGTGCATCCCACGTCCGTGACGAACACCGTGGACCGCCTGGTCACCGCCGGCCTGGTGGCCAAGCGCCCCAACCCGAACGACGGCCGCGGCACGCTCGCCGTGATCACGGACAAGGGCCGCGAGGTCGTGGAGTCGGCCACCCGCGATCTGATGGCGATGGACTTCGGCCTGAGCGCGTACGACGCGGAGGAGTGCGCGGAGATCTTCGCGATGCTGAGACCCCTACGGGTGGCGGCGCACGACTTCGACGAGTCCTGAGCCACCCCTGAGCCGTAGCTGAACCACCCCTGAGTCACGGCTGAGTCGTGGTTGAACGAGGTGCACCGCGCCCCGGCGCGAGGTCCGCTTCGCCCTCCGGCGCGAGGGCCGCGTCGGGGGCGACCCGGGGCAAGATCTCCCGGAACGGGCGGTTACGCTCGTCGGCATGAAACGAAGCGTGCTGACCCGCTACCGCGTCATGGCCTACGTCACCGGCGTGCTGCTGGTCCTGCTGACCCTCGGCGTGATCGCCAAGTACGGCCTGCAGATCGACGGGGCCGCGAAGTTCACCACCGTCATCGGCATCGCGCACGGCTGGCTGTACGTGATCTACCTGGTGGTCGCCTTCGACCTGGGCTCCAAGGCGAAGTGGCCGGTCGCCAAGCAGCTGTGGGTCCTGCTCGCCGGCACCATCCCCACCGCGGCCTTCTTCGTGGAGCGCAGGATCAGCCGCGAGCTGGAGGCCAAGGTCGAGGCCCCCGCGCCGGTGGCCGCCGAGGCGTAGAGGCACCGCCTCGCGGCGGCGCGCCGGCCTCCCGGCACGGCGTCACCGCGCCGCTCACCGCCGTACGCCACCACGCGTACGGCGGTTACCCGTCGACATTTACTAGGACGTCCTAGTAAATTCGAGGGTATGGACGCTGACGCCATCGAAGAGGGCCGCCGCCGCTGGCAGGCCCGGTACGACGCCGCGCGCAAGCGCGACGCAGACTTCACGACTCTCTCCGGCGATCCCGTCGACCCCGTCTACGGCCCCCGTCCCGGGGACGCCTACGAGGGCTTCGAGCGGATCGGCTGGCCGGGGGAGTACCCCTTCACGCGCGGCCTGTACCCGACCGGCTACCGGGGGCGGACGTGGACCATCCGGCAGTTCGCCGGATTCGGCAACGCCGAGCAGACCAACGAGCGCTACAAGATGATCCTCGGCAACGGCGGCGGCGGCCTCTCCGTCGCCTTCGACATGCCGACGCTGATGGGCCGCGACTCCGACGACCCGCGCTCCCTGGGCGAGGTCGGCCACTGCGGCGTCGCCATCGACTCCGCGGCCGACATGGAGGTCCTGTTCAAGGACATCCCGCTCGGCGACGTCACCACCTCGATGACGATCAGCGGCCCCGCCGTGCCCGTCTTCTGCATGTACCTGGTCGCCGCCGAGCGCCAGGGCGTGGACCCCGCCGTCCTCAACGGCACGCTCCAGACGGACATCTTCAAGGAGTACATCGCGCAGAAGGAGTGGCTCTTCCAGCCCGAGCCGCACCTGCGCCTCATCGGCGACCTGATGGAGCACTGCGCCGCCCGCATCCCGGCGTACAAGCCGCTGTCCGTCTCCGGGTACCACATCCGCGAGGCCGGGGCCACGGCGGCGCAGGAACTGGCGTACACCCTCGCGGACGGCTTCGGGTACGTGGAGCTGGGGCTCAGCCGCGGTCTCGACGTGGACGTCTTCGCGCCCGGCCTGTCCTTCTTCTTCGACGCGCACGTCGACTTCTTCGAGGAGATCGCCAAGTTCCGCGCCGCGCGCCGGATCTGGGCCCGCTGGATGCGGGACGTGTACGGCGCGAAGTCCGAGAAGGCGCAGTGGCTGCGCTTCCATACGCAGACCGCCGGAGTCTCGCTCACCGCGCAGCAGCCGTACAACAACGTCGTGCGGACGGCCGTGGAGGCGCTCGCGGCGGTGCTCGGCGGCACCAACTCGCTGCACACCAACGCCCTCGACGAGACCCTCGCGCTCCCGAGCGAGCAGGCCGCGGAGATCGCGCTGCGCACGCAGCAGGTGCTGATGGAGGAGACCGGGGTCGCGAACGTGGCCGATCCGCTGGGCGGTTCGTGGTACGTCGAGCAGCTGACCGACCGGATCGAGGCGGACGCGGAGAAGATCTTCGAGCAGATAAGGGAACGCGGGCTGCGGGCTCACCCGGACGGGCGTCACCCGGTCGGGCCGATCACGTCCGGGATTCTGCGGGGGATCGAGGACGGGTGGTTCACCGGGGAGATCGCGGAGTCGGCGTTCCGGTACCAGCAGGCGCTGGAGAAGGGCGACAAGCGGGTCGTCGGGGTCAACGCGCACACCGGGTCGGTGACCGGGGATCTGGAGATCCTGCGGGTGAGTCACGAGGTGGAGCGGGAGCAGGTGCGGGTGCTGGCCTCGCGGAAGGCGCGGCGGGACGAGAGCGCTGTGCGGGCGTCGTTGGACGCGATGCTCGCGGCGGCTCGTGACGGGTCGAACATGATCGAGCCGATGCTGGAGGCCGTGCGGGCGGAGGCGACGCTCGGGGAGATCTGCGGGGTGCTGCGGGAGGAGTGGGGGGTGTACACGGAGCCTGCCGGGTTCTGAGGCGGGGGTGTGCGGGCGGTGGGGAGTTCGCCCCCGCCGCCCTTACCCGCCCCAAGCTCTCGGCTTCGCTCGGGCAGGGGGGACCCTCAGCATCCCTGGGGGCTGCCGCCCCCAGACCCCCGCTTCGGCCTGGACGGCCTCGTCCTCAAGCGCCGGACGGGCTGTCGGCCGCCTTGCGCTCAGGTGCGGACGGGCTGTCGGTGGCGGCCCTGTTGCCAGGTGCGGGCGGGCTGTCGGCGGCCGTCCCCGTCTGGTGCTCCTGTGGGCGGCCGGGCAGGGAGGTCAGGCCTGTCACCAGGACTCTGGTGAAGCCGCGTACCCAGTTCTCGTCCGCCGGCTGCGCGCTGACCAGGGTGCGGTGGACCACCGCGCCGGCCACCACGTCGAAGATGAGGTCGACCGTGCGGGCCGCTTCCTCGGGGTCCTCCTCCGGGGGGAGTTCGCCGCGGGCCTGGGCGCGGGCGCGGCCCTCCAGGACCAGCCGTTTCTGCCGTTCCACGATCGAGGCGCGGATGCGCTCCCGCAGCGCGTCGTCCCGGGTCGACTCGGCGACGACCGCCATCAGGCCGCTGCGCGCCTCCGGGCGGGCCAGGATCGCCGCGAACTGCAGGACCACGCCCTCGATGTCGGCGGCCAGGCTGCCGCGGTCGGGCACCCGGAGTTCGTCGAACAGCTCGGCCACCGCGTCCACGACCAGCTCGTTCTTGCCCGCCCAGCGGCGGTACAGCGTCGTCTTGGCGACCCCGGCGCGGGTGGCCACGTCCCCGAGGGTGAGCTTGGACCAGCCCAGTTCCACCAGGGCCGCCCGGGTGGCGGCCAGGATCGCCGTGTCCGCGGTCGCGCTGCGCGGGCGGCCGGCGCGGGCGGCGGGCGACGGGGTGCGACTGTGCATGTCCCGACCATAACCGGCGGATTCCGTGCGGTCGTGAGGGAGATCACCGGGAATCCGTTTCGCGGAGGCACTCAGTGCCATTACGCTACGGGTCGTAGCGAAAGCGTGGGCATCGCCCCGCGCCGAGCGACGACCACACGCAGACCAGCACGCCACAGCACCGCAGTACCGGAGCAGCACAGCACTACGGCGCAGTACCACCGCGGTCCGCCGCCGGCCGCACAGGCCGCACGCGGCGACCACGCAGACCGCGGGCGCCGGCCGCCGGGCCACCCGCACCGCCGATCCGGCCGGGCGCGGGGGCGACAACAGCAGAGGCGAGACGCCAGTTCCGCAGCCGGCGTCCGGTGGGGACCGGACGTCCGTGCGGTCCGGCTTTCGAGCGGTTTTCACTTCGACACGTGGAACGGGGAGGATAGACGCATGCAGCCACGGAACATGTCCATGAGCGGAGTCGTCGACCTCGCCGCGGTGAAGGCGGCCCAGGAGGCCAAGGCGAAGGCGGAGCAGGCGCGCGCCCAAGCGGCCCGGGAGGGCGGGACCGGCGCCGTCTCCCCGGCCGATCTCGTCATCGACGTCGACGAAGCCGGCTTCGAACGCGATGTCCTGCAGCGCTCCGCCGAGGTACCGGTCGTCATCGACTTCTGGGCCGAGTGGTGCCAGCCCTGCAAGCAGCTGAGCCCGGTCCTGGAGCGGCTGGCCGTCGAGTACAACGGGCGCTTCCTCCTCGCCAAGATCGACGTCGACGCCAACCAGCTGCTGATGCAGCAGTTCGGGGTCCAGGGGATCCCGGCGGTGTTCGCGGTCGTCGCCGGCCAGGCCCTGCCGCTGTTCCAGGGCGCGGCGGGCGAGGCGCAGATCCGCCAGACGCTGGACCAGCTGGTGCAGGTCGCCGAGCAGCGGTTCGGGCTGACCGGTCTGGCCGTCGACCCGGACGCGGAGCCGGGCGGCCAGGCGCCCGCGCAGCCACAGGAGGGCCCGTACGACGCGCTGCTGAACGCGGCGGCGCAGGCGCTGGACGCCGGTGACATGGCCGGCGCGGTCCAGGCGTACAAGAACGTGCTGGCCGACGACCCGGCGCACCCCGAGGCGAAACTGGGTCTGGCGCAGGCCGAGTTGCTCCAGCGCGTGCAGGGCCTGGACCCGCAGAAGGTCCGTCAGGAGGCCGCCGAGCGGCCGGCCGACGTGCCGGCGCAGATCGCCGCCGCCGACCTGGACCTGGTGGGCGGTCATGTGGAGGACGCGTTCGGCCGCCTCATCGACACCGTGCGGCGCACCGCCGGCGAGGACCGGGACGCGGCGCGGCTGAGACTGCTGGAGCTGTTCGAGGTCGTCGGGGCCGACGACCCGCGGGTGGCGGGAGCGCGCCGGGCACTGGCCCGAGCCCTGTTCTGACCCCGGTCAGGGGCACCGCGCCGGGCGGCCGCCGCGGGGCGGGGCGTGTGGTGCCCGGGTGAAAGATCTGCCGCCGCGTCGTCACAGCGGCCGCGCTTTACCAAAACTTGGTAAACGCGGCCGCTGTTACTGCGAGTAAGTCGGGGGTGGATTCCTGCCCCCTTTCGTCCAGGGATCAATAGTTTTGCCCTGGCCTATGTTGCGACCGTGTGTCGCCGCCCGGGACCGGTGAGTCGTACCCCGGTTATCGGGCCGTTACTAGCGAGTAACGAACCCCCTTGTGCGGGCGGCGAGAATGCACCACGATCGGCGACGCTCGGTCCATTCCCCGTATCCCCGGCAGCCGGCCGGGTCACGGGCCTTCTGGGTCCCCACCGGGCAGGGCCGACGGCAGTGGCGCCGGCCCTTGGACAGGGGGGTCTTCGCCGCTCGGTGAAGCCTGTCCAGCAAGGTTGTGCGTGATGCGTGTCAGGCGCGACCAGTGGTTGTCGCTCGGGGGTGATCGCCGGTGATTCGGGCGCGGTTCGCGCCGCCGAGCGCGGGCGCTCTCCTTCCCGAGGACGTAGCACTTCTCCCATCCCTGCCCGGCCGAGCCGCCGAACCCGGGGCGAGCCGAGGCCAGGAGATGTACGTCCGAGAAGGAGGAACAATATGGAGTCCCAGGTGCGTGGCGGGACCAGATGGAAGCGGTTCGCTGTGGTCATGGTGCCCAGCGTCGCCGCGACGGCAGCGATAGGCGTCGCCCTGGCACAGGGTGCGCTCGCCGCGTCGTTCAGCGTGTCGGGCCAGGAGTTCAAGGTCACGGCCGACGAACTCAACGGCACGAAGTTCACGCAGTACGGCGCGCTCGACCCCGGCTACACGCTCTCGGGCGAGAAGACCGCGCACGCGGTCGCGGTGTCGTCCTTCGACCACGCGACGATCAAGAACCTGTGCCAGTCGGTCGTCACGCCGAACCTGCCGATCGTCGGCACCATCACGCTGCGGCTGGAAGCGGGCAAGAGCGACCAGGAGAGCGGGCAGGTCTCGGCCGGCAAGCTCTACATGGACGTCTCCGACCTGAACACCACCGGGTACGCCCAGTTCGGCAACATCGACATCGGTGTGGCCGCCGGTGACACGGGCGACGCCAAGCTCGGTGGCAAGGGCATCGGCATGAAGGGCGGCAACGAGCAGGCGAGCAAGTACGGCTTCGCCCAGCAGGCCGACACCGCCAAGCTGGTCGGCGTGCAGTCGACGGCGTGGGCCACCACCGCCGGCACCTTCACGCTCCCGAAGCTGCACCTCTCGCTCAAGAGCGGCAGCGGCAAGGGCGTCGAGTGCTACTGAGCACCCGGTGACGGGCGGGGGAGGCAGTGAGCCGCCCCCGCCCCGCCACATGCGGGCCGCGCCCGCCCGTACACCCCCCACATCACACCGCACCACAACCACAGCAACGCTGCACCAGGGAGCTGTTTTCCATGAGCGCCGAGACTCCTGCCGCATCCGGCCAGTTCACCCGCCGGAGGCTGCAGTTCCGCGCCTGGCGGGGCACCCGGCCGTTCTGGGCCGGCCTGTTCGTCTTGCTCGGCGGCTTTCCGATCATGTACTTCCCGTACGCGCATCTGCAGCTCGGCCACCTGACGCTCGCCATGTCCACCACGGCGGGCGCCGGTTCCCTGATCATCGGCGTGCTGCTGGTCGTCCTGGGCATCAGCCTCTGGTTCCAGAAGCACATCCGGGTCTTCGCGGGCGTCGCGTCGATCCTGCTGGCGCTGGTGTCCATCCCCGTGTCCAACTTCGGCGGCTTCCTCCTGGGCTTTCTCTTCGCCCTCATCGGCGGGGCGATGGCCGTGTCGTGGGCGCCGGGCGCGCCGCCCGCGCCGCAGGACCCCGAGACGGCCGGACCGGCGGCGGGCGGCGAGCCCGGGACCGTCGGCGACCCGGCGGCGGACACGGCGGGCGACGGTGGTGCCTCCCAGGGCTTCGAGGCCCTGGGGGAGAACGACCTGTCAGGAACGAGCCCGGCCAACGGGGCGAACGGGAGGCACAGTGCCGGCTGACGAGGTGACCCGGGGGGCTGATCCGGAGGAGCCCCGGGCGAGAACCGGGCCGCGCCACGCGGCGCCCAAGAAGCCGCTGTTCACCAGGTTCCACATGCCGGCCGGCAAGGCGATGGCCATGGCGGCGATGCCGACGGCGGTCATCGTGGGCATGGGCTTCACGGCCTCGCTGGCCGTGGCCGACAACAACAAGGTCGCGGCGTCGCCCACCGAGACGATGAACGCCGAGGACTACCAGGCCTGTGTGGAGGCGCTGAAGGCGGACAAGGACAAGTCCTCTCAGTCGCCCTCGCCGTCCGCCTCCGCGAGCGCGTCCGAGTCGGCGACGGAGAGCACTCCCTCTCCGTCGGCCACCGCCACCGGTTCGGGGGAGGAGTCCTCGCCGGACAAGGCGGGCCGGGACAAGGCGGGCCAGGGCACGGCGGGCCGGGACGAGGCCGCCTCGGGCACGTCGTCGTCGGACAAGGCGGCCCCGGGCACGTCCTCTTCGTCGGATTCAGGTTCCGACGACAAGGGCGGTGCGGCGGCCTCCGGCTCCGGCGCGGCGAGCACCACGCCGAGCCCGTCGGCGACCGAGAAGAAGGACGGCGGTCTGCTGGGCGCCATCGGTGACGCGATCGGCGACACGGTCGACGGCATCGGGAACGTCCTGACCGGCGGCAAGTCGGGCTCGGGCGCCGCCTCCTCGCCGAGCGCGTCGCCCACGCCGTCCGCCTCCGCCTCGCCGTCGGCGAGCACGGGCGCGAGCGGTTCGGACCAGGGCGGTTCGGCCGGTTCCGGCGGCAAGAGCGCGACCGACACCGTCAAGGACACCGCGGACAAGGCCGCCGGCACGGTGAAGGACACCGTCGACGGCGTGACCGACACGGCGTCCAAGGCGGCCGAGGACGCCAAGGAGAAGGCCGAGGACGCGAAGGAGAAGGCCGAGGAGGCCACCTCCTCGCCGAGCCCGAGTCCCTCCGCGAGCGCCTCGGTGGACCCGGAGGAGTGCCCGGCGGCCACCGACGCCGAGGGCGGCGTCGACAACAAGATCCCGCTGCCGGACGACCCCTGGTACCTGAACGCCAGCTCGCTGACGCTCAAGGGCGCCCACTACAAGGGCATCGTGGAGGTCCGCACGGCCAACGGCACCGTCAAGAAGGTGCTGAAGTACGTCATCTCGGCCGGCACCGACATCGGCGACCTGCACCAGACGGTGAAGGACAAGCTGTCCGGCAAGACGTACCACGTGCAGGCGGCCAAGGGCTCCACGTCCACCATCACCGACGGCGACACGGTGATGTACACCGAGAGCATCTCCGGCAACCTGCTCGGGCTGATCCCGATCACGTTCAGCCCGGACAGCCCGCCGCCGCTGGACATCCCGCTGATCTACTTCACCAAGGTGAAGGTGGTGCAGGCCGGCCAGTTCGGCGGGACCCTGAAGGTGCCCGGACTGCACCAGTACACGACCGACGGCGTCTGAGCCGCCGGTCGCCGCGAACCCGTCCGGGAGCCGCAGAGAAAGACCGAGGGCGCCCTCCGCACCGTGCGGAGGGCGCCCTCGGCCGTCGTCTGCGGGACGCGGGCCCGGCGGGCCCGGCCGTCAGTCGCGGCCGTTGCCGCCCAGGTGCAGGACGCGGACCATGTTGGTGGTGCCGGGGACGCCGGGCGGGGAGCCGGCGGTGATCACCACGACGTCGCCCTCGTTGAACCGCTTGAGCTTGATCAGCTCCTGGTCGACCAGGTCGACCATTTCGTCGGTGCTGTTGACGAACGGCACGATGTGCGGCTCCACGCCCCAGCTGAGCGCCAGCTGGTTGCGGGTGGCCTCGTCGGTGGTGAAGGCCAGGATCGGCTGGGTCGCGCGGTAGCGGGACAGCCGGCGGGCGGTGTCGCCGGACTGGGTGAAGGCCACCAGGCCCTTGCCGCCCAGGAAGTCGGCGATCTCGGCGGCGGCACGGGCCACCGAACCGCCCTGCGTACGCGGCTTCTTGCCCGGGACCAGCGGCTGCAGGCCCTTGGACAGCAGCTCCTCCTCGGCCGCCGTGACGATCTTCGACATCGTCTTGACGGTCTCGATCGGGTAGGCGCCCACGCTGGACTCGGCGGACAGCATCACCGCGTCCGCGCCGTCCAGGATCGCGTTGGCCACGTCGGATGCCTCGGCGCGGGTCGGCCGGGAGTTGGTGATCATCGATTCCATCATCTGGGTCGCCACGATCACCGGCTTGGCGTTGCGCCGGCACAGCTCGATCAGGCGCTTCTGCACCATCGGGACCCGCTCCAGCGGGTACTCGACCGCGAGGTCGCCGCGGGCCACCATCACCCCGTCGAACGCCATCACGACGTCCTCCATGTTCTCCACCGCCTGCGGCTTCTCCACCTTGGCGATGACGGGGACCCGGCGGCCCTCCTCGTCCATGACGCGGTGCACGTCGGCGACGTCCTTGGCGTCCCGGACGAAGGACAGCGCGACGATGTCGCAGCCCATGCGCAGCGCGAAGCGCAGGTCCTCGATGTCCTTCTCGGACAGCGCGGGCACGTTCACCGCGGCGCCGGGCAGGTTGATGCCCTTGTGGTCGGAGACCACACCGCCCTCGATGACGATCGTCCGGACCCGCGGGCCCTCCACGTCCAGGACCTTCAGCTCGACGTTGCCGTCGTTGATGAGGATCTGGTCGCCGCGCGAGACGTCGCCCGGCAGCCCCTTGTACGTCGTGCCGCAGATCTGCTTGTCGCCGGGGACGTCCTCGGTGGTGATGGTGAACTCGTCACCCCGCTCCAGCTCCACCGGGCCCTCGGCGAAGGTCTCCAGCCGGATCTTCGGGCCCTGCAGGTCGGCGAGGACGGCGATGGCCCGGCCGGTCTCCTTGGCGGCGGCCCGGACGCGGTCGTACCGCCCCTGGTGCTCGGCGTGCGTGCCGTGGCTGAAGTTGAAGCGGGCCACGTTCATGCCGGCTTCGATCAGCGCGACGAGCTGCTCGTGGGAGTCGACCGCGGGGCCGAGAGTACAGACGATTTTCGAACGGCGCATGGGGCGATCCTATCGGTTTGTTTCGCTGCGGAATATTCCGTCTGGCGGAAGATACAAATGGGCGCGTTCCCGCTCAGGCGAGTACCGGAATTCCGCGGAAGTTACTCAGCGGTTTTCTCCGGTGCTTCTCCACCGCTTCCCCGCCGGCGTTCCCCGGCGCGCCCTCACTCGTCCTTTCCGACCAGTGCGTAGGTCTGGCTGGCGATCTCCATTTCCTCGTCCGTCGGCACCACGGCCACCGCCACCCGCGCGCCCTCGGGCGAGATCAGCCGCGCCTGATCGCCCCGTACGGCGTTGCGGGCGCCGTCCACCGCCAGGCCGAGCCCCTCCAGGCCGGCCACGGCGGCCTCCCGGACGAAGTCCGCGTTCTCGCCGACCCCGGCCGTGAAGGCGACCGCGTCCACCGTGCCGAGTACCGCGTAATAGGCGCCGATGTACTTCTTCAGGCGGTGGATGTAGATCTCGAAGGCGAGCCGCGCCTGCTCGTCGCCCTCGTCCATCCGGCGCCGTATCTCCCGCATGTCGTTGTCGCCGCACAGGCCGAACAGACCGCTCCTCTTGTTGAGAAGAGTGTCGATCTCGTCCATGGACATTCCGCCGACACGCTGCAAATGGAAGATGACGGCCGGGTCGACGTCGCCGGAACGCGTTCCCATCACCAGCCCCTCCAGCGGGGTGAGCCCCATCGAGGTGTCCACGCACCGGCCGCCGCGCACCGCCGAGGCGGACGCCCCGTTGCCCAGGTGCAGCACGATCACGTTGACGTCCTCGGGCGCCCTGCCGAGCAGCCGAGCGGTGGCGCGCGAGACATAGGCGTGCGAGGTGCCGTGGAAGCCGTAGCGGCGCACCCGGTAGCGGTCGGCGATCTTCGTCTCGATGGCGTAGCGGGCCGCCGACTCCGGCATCGTGGTGTGGAAGGCGGTGTCGAAGACGGCGACCTGCGGCAGATCGGGGCGCAGCGCCATGGCGGTGCGGATGCCGGTGAGGTTGGCCGGGTTGTGCAGCGGCGCGACCGGGATCAGCCGCTCGATCTCGGTGAGCACGGTGTCGTCGACGACCGTCGGCTCGGTGAAGAACATGCCGCCGTGCACCACCCGGTGGCCGATCGCTGCCAGGTCGGGGGAGTCCAGGCCGAGGCCGTCCTTGGCCAGTTCCTCGGCGACGGCCTTGAGGGCGGCGTCGTGGTCGGCGATCGGGCCGTTCTGCTCGCGGGTGTCTGCGGAGACGACGCAGGTGTGCTTGAGCCGGGAGGTCTGCTCGCCGATCCGCTCGACCAGGCCGACGGCGAGCCGGCTCGCGTCGCGCATGTCGAGCAGCTGGTACTTCAGCGACGAGGAGCCGGAGTTGAGGACGAGGACGCGGGTCGCGGTCACGGTGTGCGAAGCCTTCTTCCGTGGGTTCAGCCGGCGGCCGGCCGGGCCTGGGCCTGGATCGCCGTGATGGCGACGGTGTTGACGATGTCCTGGACGAGCGCGCCGCGGGAGAGGTCGTTGACCGGCTTGCGCAGGCCCTGCAGGACCGGGCCGACCGCGATCGCGCCGGCCGAGCGCTGCACGGCCTTGTAGGTGTTGTTGCCGGTGTTCAGGTCCGGGAAGATCAGCACGCTGGCCTGGCCGGCGACCTCCGAGCCGGGCAGCTTGGTGGCGGCGACCGACGGCTCCACGGCCGCGTCGTACTGGATCGGGCCCTCGATCATCAGGTCCGGGCGGCGCAGCCGCACCAGCTCGGTCGCCTCGCGCACCTTGTCCACGTCCGCGCCGGTGCCGGAGGTGCCGGTGGAGTACGACAGCATCGCGATCCGCGGCTCCACGCCGAACTGGGCGGCGGTGGCCGCCGACTGGACGGCGATGTCGGCCAGCTGCTCGGCGTCCGGGTCCGGATTGACCGCGCAGTCGCCGTAGACGAGCACCTTGTCGGCCAGGCACATGAAGAACACCGACGAGACGATGGAGGAGTCCGGCTTGGTCTTGATGATCTCGAAGGCCGGGCGGATGGTGGCGGCCGTGGAGTGCACGGAGCCCGACACCATGCCGTCGGCCAGGCCCTCCTGGACCATCAGCGTGCCGAAGTAGTTCACGTCGCAGACCACGTCGTACGCCAGCTCGGTGGTGACGCCCTTGTGGGCGCGCAGCCGGGCGTACTGCTCGGCGAAGGAGTCGCGCAGCTCGGAGACGGCCGGGTCGATCAGCTGCGAGTCGGCGAGGTCGATGCCGAGGTCGGCGGCCTTCTTGCGGATCGCGTCCACCGGTCCGAGCAGCGTCAGATCGCACACGCCCCGGCGCAGCAGCACCTCCGCCGCGTGCAGCACGCGCTCCTCGGCGCCCTCGGGCAGGACGACGCGGCGCCTGTCGGAGCGGGCCTGTTCGAGCAGCTTGTGCTCGAACATCATCGGGGTGACCCGGTCGCTGCTCGGCGCGGAGACGCGCTTGTTGAGGTCGGCGGTGTCGACGTACCGCTCGAACAGGCCGAGCGCGGTCTCCGCCTTGCGCGGGGTGGCCGCGTTCAGCTTGCCCTCCAGGGCGAACAGCCGCTCGGCGGTGGGGAAGCTGTTGCCGGTGACCGAGACGACCGGGGTGCCGGGGGCGAGCCGGGCGGCCAGGGTGAGGATCTCCTCGCCGGGCTCCTCGTTCAGGGTGAGCAGCACACCGGCGATCGGCGGGGTGCCGGCGCTGTGCGCGGCCAGCGAGCCGACGACCAGGTCGGCGCGGTCGCCGGGGGTGACGACCAGGCAGCCCGGGGTGAGCGCCTTGAGGAGGTTGGGCAGCATCGCGCCGCCGAAGACGAAGTCCAGCGCGTCGCGGGCGAGGCCCGAGTCGTCGCCGAGCAGCACCTTGCCGTCCAGGGCCTGGGCGATCTGCGCGACGGTCGGCGCGGACAGGGCGGGCGCGTCGGGCACCACGTAGCAGGGGACGGGCAGGCGGCCGGCGAGCCGCCCGGCTATCTCGTCGCGGTCCTCGGGCGCGACCCTGTTGGTGACCATGGCCAGCACGTCGCAGCCGAGGCCGTCGTAGGCGCGGTAGGCGTTGCGGGTCTCGGCGAGCACCGACTCCGCGCTCTGCTTGCGGCCGCCGACGACCGGGAGCACCGAGGCGCCGAACTCGTTGGCGAGACGGGCGTTGAGCGACAGCTCGTCGGGCAGCTGGGTGTCGGCGTAGTCGGTGCCGAGGACGAGGACCACGTCGTAGTCGCGGGCCACCAGGTGGAAGCGGTCGACCAGGGCGGACACCAGTTCGTCGGTGCCCTGTTCGGCCTGGAGGGCGGACGCCTCCTGGTAGTCCATGCCGTAGACCGTCGTCGGGTCCTGGGAGAGCCGGTAGCGGGCGCGCAGCAGTTCGAAGAGGCGGTCGGGGCCGTCGTGGACCAGCGGGCGGAAAACGCCCACCCGGTCCACCTGCCGGGTCAGCAGCTCCATGACTCCCAGCTCCACGACCTGGCGGCCGTCACCGCGGTCGATGCCGGTCACGTACACGCTGCGGGTCACGCGGCTCTCCGTTTCCTCGGTTTTCCTCGGGTCCTCGGGTCTTCGAGAAGGCTCCCGCAGGTGCTCGGCGTGCAAAAAAAGCCCGCCGGGCGAGCGGAGCCCTCTTGACAATACCCCCGCCGCTAAGTAAGGCGCCCGTCAAGACGTAGCCGCCCCGGGGACGTGAAACAATCGGACAGGATCACCGGTATCAACAGTGAGCAGGAGACACAGCGCGATGCGTATCGGAGTTCTCACGGCGGGCGGCGACTGTCCGGGACTGAACGCGGTGATCCGGTCGGTCGTGCACCGAGCGGTCACCACCTACGGCGACGAGGTCATCGGCTTCGAGGACGGCTACGCCGGCCTGCTCGACGGCCGCTACCGCACGCTCGACCTCAACGCGGTCAGCGGCATCCTCGCCCGCGGCGGCACCATCCTCGGCTCCTCGCGCCTGGAGCGCGACCGGCTGCGCGAGGCCTGCGAGAACGCCTCCGACATGATCCACCGGTTCGGCATCGACGCGCTCATCCCGATCGGCGGCGAGGGCACGCTGACCGCCGCACGCATGCTCTCGGACGCCGGTCTGCCGGTGGTCGGCGTGCCCAAGACGATCGACAACGACATCTCCTCCACCGACCGCACCTTCGGCTTCGACACCGCCGTCGGCGTGGCCACCGAGGCGATGGACCGGCTCAAGACCACCGCCGAGTCCCACCAGCGCGTGATGGTCGTCGAGGTCATGGGCCGGCACGCGGGCTGGATCGCCCTGGAGTCCGGCATGGCGGCCGGCGCCCACGGCATCTGCCTGCCCGAGCGCCCCTTCGACCCCGCCGACCTGGTCAAGATGGTCGAGGAGCGCTTCGCCCGCGGCAAGAAGTTCGCCGTGATCTGCGTCGCCGAGGGCGCCCACCCCGCCGAGGGCAGCATGGACTACGGCAAGGGCGCGATCGACAAGTTCGGCCACGAGCGCTTCCAGGGCATCGGCACGGCGCTGGCGTACGAGCTGGAGAGCCGGCTCGGCAAGGAGGCCAAGCCGGTCATCCTCGGCCACGTCCAGCGCGGCGGCGTGCCCACCGCCTACGACCGCGTCCTCGCCACCCGCTTCGGCTGGCACGCGGTGGAGGCCGCGCACCGCGGCGAGTTCGGCCACATGACCGCCCTGCGCGGCACCGACGTGGTCATGGTGCCGCTCGCGGAGGCCGTGACCGAGCTGAAGCGGGTCCCGAAGGACCGGATGGACGAGGCGGAGTCGGTCTTCTAGCCGGCGCTGCGGGGCGGGTCAGCGCCCCGGTGAAGGCGCGGCGGTGCCGGCTGCGCCTCCCGGGCCACGGCCGTGCCTTCCGTGGCTACGGCTGCGCCTTCGCCCAGAAGTGCTCCACGATCCGGTCCAGGAAGTCGCGCCCGGCGTCGCCCGACTGCCGGGCGGCGCTGTTGCCGCCCCAGCTGAGCGAGGCGACCACCTGCCCCTGGTAGTCCTGGTGCAGCCGCTGGAGCGCCCGCTCCAGCTGCCGCCGCTCCAGCGGCACCAGCTTGCCCACCGGGCGGACGTACGCCTGCCAGCGGGTGCCGACCGCGCTGCGCAGCAGCTCGGCGAGGTCCGCCTCGCGGCCGGTGACGGCGACGAAGTCGGGCAGCGCCAGGTCGAGCACCCGGGCGAGCGCGGCGGACTGCCGCTCGGTGCCGCGCCAGCCGTCGCCGTCCTCCATCCGCTGGTAGCGGGCGAGTTCGAGACCCACCGCGCGTGCCACCTCCTCGGCCGGCAGCCCGCGCGCCACGCGGTGCTCGCGCAAGGTGCGCGGCCGGCCGATCAGTTCGCCCGGAGAGCACCACAACGCGCCCGCGAGGGCGGTGAGTTCGGGGCTGGACGGGGAGGCGATCCCGCGTTCCCAGGCGGTGACGAGATCCGGGGTCGCGTACGGCAGTCCGTAGGAGGCGCGCAGGGTGTGGGCCACGTGCTCGGGGCCCATGCCGAGGGCGGCGCGGATCCGGCGGGCGGCCGGGGCGTTGAACGGCGGCGTGGACGCGTCGGACGGGCCGGTGGCGGGCTGGTTCGGTGGGGCTGAGGGTCGGTGCACGGGCACAAGCTAGGGGCCCCGCGCCGCGGTGACCACGGTCCGTTCCCACAGGATCACGGGTTGTCGGAAAGTACGGTTCCGTAGGTTCCGCGGTACGGGCATGTGGGGAGCCCGACGGGGGCTCAGCGGGAACCGCCGCTTCCGCGCACCCAGCGGTACACCAGCTCCGGGCGGCCCACCTGGCCGTACAGCGGCTTGCGGGCGGCCAGGGCCGCTTCCACCAGGTGCTCCAGATAGCGGCGGGCGGTGATCCGGGAGATGCCCACCGCCTCGGCGAGCGCGGCGGCCGTCAGCCCCTCGTCCGCCTCCCGCAGCGCGCACGTCACCCGCTCCAGGGTCGGCGCGCTCAGCCCCTTCGGGAGCGCGGCCGGTCCCGGGGCGCGCAGCGCCGCCAGCGCCCGGTCCACCTCGTCCTGCCCGCTGGCCTCGCCCGCCGCCGCGCGGAACTCGGCGTAGCGCACCAGGCGGTCCCGCAGCGTCGCGAACGTGAACGGTTTCAGCACGTACTGGACGACGCCGAGCGAGACCCCCTCGCGCACCACCGCGAGGTCCCGCGCCGAGGTCACCGCGATCACGTCCGCGTGATGGCCGGCGGCCCGCAGGGAGCGCGCGAGCTGAAGACCGTGCACGTCCGGCAGGTGCAGATCGAGCAGGAGCAGGTCCACGGGGGTGCGCTCCAGCTCCCGCCGGGCCTGCGCACCCGTGTGCGCCTTCCCGACCGCGACGAACCCGGGCACCCGGCCCACGTACATCACGTGCGCGTCCGCCGCGACGGGATCGTCCTCGACGACGAGCACCCGGATCGGAGCGGCGCCGCCTGTCCCGGTCCCGCCTGCTCCCGCCGCTCCCGGTCCGCCCGCCGGCCCCTGGGCCGCCCGCGCCGGCCTGTCGCCCGCCGCGTCGCCCGGTCCGGCGGCTGTCGCGCCGCCCGGTCGCGCGCCCGCCGCGCCGCCTGCTCCGTCGGCAGTCCTGCCGCCCGATCCGGCGACTGCCGGGCCGCTCGGTCCGTCGGCCGCTCTGCCGCTCGGCTCGCGGTGCTCGCGGTGCTCGCGGTTCGCCTGGTCGTGGGTCATGCCCTGCCTCCGGGGGCGGTGGTCGTGGGGGCGGGGCCGGCTGCGGGGGCGGTCGCCGGACCGTCCCCGGCGGGCGGTGCGGTGACCGGGTCTCGCTCAGGGCGTGGCGAGGCGGTCGGACCGTCCCCGGCATGCGAGGCGTCCACCGATCCGCCCTCGGAGGGCCGGGGGACGGCCGGGTCGGTCCCGGTGGGCGGGGCGGTCGCCGGGTCGGTCCCGGTGGGCGGGGCTGTCTCCGGGCCGTCCCCCAGGGGCAGGCGGGCCTCGAAGGCCGCGCCGCCGTCCTCCGCCGGCGTCACCGTCAGGGTGCCGCCGTGGCGGTGGACCGCCTGGCGGGCGAGGGCCAGGCCCAGGCCGCGCCCGCCGGCAGCGGTCGCCTTGGTCGAGAAGCCGCGCTGGAAGACCAGGTCCGTGTGGGCCGGATCGACGCCGGGCCCGGTGTCCGCCACCCGCAGCACCAGCTCGGCCTCCCGCGCGCACGCCGCCACGGTCACCGTCACCCGGGGCCGCGGCCCGCCCTGCGCCGCGTCCACCGCGTTGTCCACCAGGTTGCCGAGGATCGTCACCAGGTCCCGGGCGGGCAGGGCGGCCGGCAGGAGTCCGTCGTCCAGGCCGCTGTCCTCGGACACCACCAGCTCCACGCCCCGCTCGTTGGCCTGCGCCGTCTTGCCGAGCAGCAGCGCGGCCAGCACCGGTTCGCTCACCGCCGAGACCACCTGGTCGGTCAGCGCCTGCGCCAGCTCCAGTTCCGCCGTCGCGAAGTCGACGGCCTCCTCGGCACGTCCCAGCTCGATCAGCGACACCACGGTGTGCAGGCGGTTGGCCGCCTCGTGCGCCTGGGAGCGCAGCGCCTGCGTGAACCCGCGCTCGGAGTCCAGCTCGCCCATCAGCGACTGGAGTTCGGTCACATCCCGCAGGGTGACCACCGTGCCCCGGCGCTGCCCGCCGGAGACCGGGGAGGTGTTCACCACCAGCACCCGCGACGCGGTCAGGTGCACCTCGTCCAGCCGGGGCTCGGAGGACAGCAGCGCCCCGGTCAGCGGGGCGGGCAGCCCCAGCTGAGCCACCGACCTCCCGACGACCTCCGCCGCGCCGCCCACCCCCAGCAGCTCGCGCCCGCCGTCGTTGATCAGCGCCACCCGGTAGCCCGCGTCCAGCATCAGCAGCCCCTCGCGCACGGCGTGCAGCGCGGCCTCGTGATAGTCGTGCATCCGGCTGAGCTGCTCGGCGTTCATCCCGTGGGTGTGCCGGCGCAGCCGCGCGTTGATGACGTACGTGGCGAGCGCCCCCAGCGCGAGGATGCCGGCCGCGACCCCGAACAGCGCCGTGACCTGCTCCTGGACCCGCGCGCTGATCGCCTCCACCCGGATGCCCGCGCTGACCAGGCCGACGACCCGGCCGCCGTCGAGGACGGGGGTGACCGCGCGGACGGACGGGCCGAGGGTGCCGGTGTAGGTCTCGGTGAAGGTCTCGCCGTGCCGGGCGGGCGCGATGGTGCCGAGGAAGGGGCGGCCTATCTGCTGCGGGTCGGGGTGGGTCCAGCGGATGCCCTCCGGCGTCATGATCGTGACGAAGTCGACCCCGGTGTCCCGCTGGACCCTCAGCGCGTACGGCTGGAGGTCGGCGGTCGGGTCGGGGTCGCGGATCGCGGCCCGCACGGAGGGGGAGTCGGCGATCGAGCGGGCCACGGCCGTGGCCTGCCGGCGCGCCGCGCCCTCCGCCTGGCCGCGGTCGCTGACGTAGGTGAACAGTGCGTATCCGGCCACCACGAGCGCCAGCAGCACGGCCTGCATCGCGAAGAGCTGGCCCGCCAGGCTGCGCGGTCTCGGGAGGGCGGGTATACGCATGCGGCAAGTCTGCCTCCCGGCCGTGGCGTGAACTAAATGAACGGAAGGGTGACCGCTCTCACAGCACGGGAGATAGTCACGGCATCCCCGAATCTCCCCGGACGTGAGCCGCACGCCGGTGATGCCGACGACGTCGTCAAGGAGGGCCGCCGTGACCAGCGCAGCCGATACGGCACCTGCCGCACCCGCAGCGGGACCGGGCCCCGCAGCCAAGCGGGACCGCACCCACTATCTCTACGTAGCGGTGATCGCCGCGGTGGTGCTCGGCGTCGTCGTCGGGTTCGCCTCGCCGGATTTCGCCGAGGAGCTGAAGCCGCTCGGCACCGGCTTCGTGAACCTGATCAAGATGATGATCTCGCCGATCATCTTCTGCACGATCGTGCTCGGCGTCGGTTCGGTGCGCAAGGCCGCGAAGGTCGGCAAGGTGGGCGGTCTCGCCCTCGGCTACTTCATCGCCATGTCGTTCGTGGCGCTCGCCATCGGCCTGGTGATCGGCAACCTCGTCCACCCGGGCAGCGGCATGCACCTGACCGAGGCCGTCAAGGGCGTCGGCCACGCGCAGGCGGACGCGGCGAAGGAGGGCCCGGTCGACTTCGTGCTCGGGATCATCCCGACCACGCTGGTGTCGGCGTTCACCGAGGGCGAGGTCCTGCAGACCCTGCTGGTCGCGCTGCTCGTCGGGTTCGCGCTGCAGGCCATGGGCCGCAAGGGCGAGCCGGTGCTGCGCGGGGTCGAGCACATCCAGCGGCTGGTGTTCCGCGTGCTCGCCATGATCATGTGGGCGGCGCCGATCGGCGCGTTCGGCGCGATGGCCGCCGTGGTCGGCGAGACGGGCATCGACGCGCTGAAGGCGCTCGCCACGATCATGTTCGGCTTCTACGCCACCTGTCTGCTGTTCGTGATCGTGGTGCTCGGCGCGATGACCCGGGTGGTGGCCGGCGTCAACATCTTCCACCTGCTGAAGTACCTGGGCCGCGAGTTCCTGCTGATCCTGTCCACCTCGTCGTCCGAGTCCGCGCTGCCCCGGCTGATCGCGAAGATGGAGCACCTGGGCGTGAGCCGCCCGGTCGTCGGCATCACCGTGCCGACCGGCTACTCCTTCAACCTCGACGGCACGATGATCTACCTGACCATGGCCTCGCTGTTCATCGCGGACGCCATGGACCAGCCGCTCTCCATCGGCCAGCAGATCACCCTGCTGCTGTTCATGATGATCGCGTCCAAGGGCGCGGCGGGCGTCACCGGCGCGGGCCTCGCCACCCTCGCGGGCGCCCTCCAGTCCCACAAGCCCGCCCTGGTCGACGGCGTCGGCCTCATCGTCGGCATCGACCGCTTCATGAGCGAGGCCCGCGCGCTGACCAACTTCGCCGGCAACGCGGTCGCCACGCTGCTGATCGGCACCTGGACGGGCGAGGTGGACAAGGACCGCGTACGGCGGGTGCTGGCGGGCGAGCTGCCGTTCGACGAGCGGACCCTGCTGGACGACTCCGACGACGTCCCGGCCCAGGCGCCGAAGGCGCGGGAGGACGACGAGAAGCAGCTCGCCAAGGCCTGAGGGGGCCTGAGGCCTGGGGGGCCTGAGCGGCCTGAGGGGCCTTCCCCCGGCGCCCGCACCGCGCGGGCGCCCCACGACTCCGGACGCCCGGCCTTGCCTGAACCTTGGCCGGGCGCCCGGCTTTCTTCCTGGGCCCCGAGCGGGCGTCCGGCCGTGCCCGGCCCCTGGCCGGGCATCGGCTTTCCCTTGCGCCCCGCGAGCGGGTGCCTAGCCTTGTCCCGCGCCCCGCGAGCAGCACGTCCGGCTCCCTCCCGAGCCCCGAGCGGGCTTCCGCCCGAGCACCGAGCGGGCGTCCGGCTTCCGCCCGCGCCCCGAGCGGGCTTCCTCCCGAGCCCCGAGCGGGCGTCCGGCTTCCTTCGCGCCTCGCCGGCTCTTTCCCGCCCCCGAACGGGCACCCGGCTCTCTCCCGCCCGTGAGCGGGCACCGGGTTCTTTCCCGCCCCCCGAGCGGGCACCCGGTTCTTTCTCGCGCCCCGAGCGGGCACCGGGTTCTTTCCCGCCCCCCGAGCGGGCACCCGGTTCTTTCTCGCGCCCCGAGCGGGCACCCGGTTCCTTCCCGCGCCCCGAGCGGCCGTCCCCCGACCAGGGGGGGCGGCCGCTCCGCCGTCAGTGCGCGAGGCGCGCGACCAGCGCGCCCGCCAGTGCCGCCGGCACCCCCGCCGCCGCCAGGACCGTCACGGCGGCCGAACGGCCGGCCTCGTGGGCCGGCAGCAGTTCGTCGTTCACGGCCTCCATCAGCGCGAACAGGATCTGCTCGTGCACGTGCGCCAGGGCGGGCGCGGGCAGCGGCGAGCTGAAGACGCCCTGGTCGAAGCCGCGCTGGAGGAGGTCCGCACAGGCCGTGCGGACCGGGGCCAGCCGCTCGCGGATGCCCTCCATGGTGACCGTGCGCTGGGCCAGCGCCACCAGCAGCCGGTAACGGTCGGCGATGGGCCAGATCGCCAGCACCGAGCGCGCCACCGCCTCCGCCGGGTCCGCCACGCCCTCGCGCCCCGCCGCGTGCGCGTCCGCCAGCGCCTGCACCGCGTCGTCCACGAGCGTGCTGATCAGTGCCTCGCGGCTCGGGAAGTGCCCGTACACCGTGCGCCGTACGACGCCCGCGGCGCGCGCGATCTGGTCCATGGACGCGTCGGGGTCGCGCAGCAGCTCGGCGAGGGCGACGTCGAGGATGCGGCGCCGGTTGACGTCGGCGCGCGTGCTGTTACCCGTGGTCATGGCTGACATTCTGCACCCCGCTCGATTTGCACAGCCTTGTGCATCGTCGTACATTGCACAGGGTTGTGTAAGTGCACACGCCTGTGCAATTTTCGTCGCGCTTCCGAGGAAGGCAACCCCTGCCATGCGACTCGTCATGAACGAACCGGTGGAGCGGATGGACCGCCCCTACGCCCGGCGCTGGTGGGCGCTGCTGGTGCTCTGCCTGAGCCTGCTGATCATCGTGATGGCCAACACCGCCCTCACCGTCGCCGCGCCCGACATGACCCGCGATCTCGGGCTGTCCAGCTCCGACCTGCAATGGGTCATCGACGGCTACACCGTCCCCTACGCGGCGCTGATGCTGCTGCTCGGCGCGATCGGCGACAAGTACAGCCGGCGCGGCGCGCTCGTCCTCGGCCTGCTGGTGTTCGGCGGCGGAGCCGTCTTCGGCTACCTCGCCGACAGCGCGGCCACCGTCATCGCGGCCCGCGCCGTGATGGGCGTCGGCGCCGCGCTGATCATGCCGGCCACGCTCTCCCTGCTCGCCGCGACCTTCCCACGCGCCGAACGCGCCAAGGCGATCACCCTGTGGACCGCCACCGCCGGACTCGCCATCGCGGCCGGCCCGGTCGTCGCCGGCGCACTGCTGAAGAACCACGGCTGGGCCTCCACGTTCCTGATCAACGTGCCCGTCGCCGCCGTCGCCCTGGTTGCCGCGTTCGTCCTCGTCCCGCCGTCCAAGGCCGGTCACCACGACCGGATCGACTACGTCGGCGGACTGCTGTCCGTGGTGTGGACCGGCGCCCTCGTCTACATGATCATCCAGGGCCCGCACTTCGGCTGGGACGCCAAGGCGATCACCGCGGCGGTGGTCGCGGGCGCGGGCCTGACCGCGTTCGTCCTGTGGGAGCTGCGCCACCCGCGCCCCATCCTCGACGTGCGCCGCTTCGCCCACCGCCGCTTCGCCGGCGCCAACCTGGCCGTCGCCCTGTTCTTCCTCGCCGTCTTCGGCGCCTTCTACTACCTCACCCAGCACCTCCAGTTCGTCCTCGGCTACGACGCCCTGGCCACCGGCGTGCGCATGCTGCCGCTGGCCGGCGCGGTCTTCGCCGGCTCCGCGCTGACCGGGTACCTCACCCCGCGCGTCGGCATGAAGTGGACGGTCAGCGCGGGCATGGTCGGCGGCACCACCGCGCTCGCCCTGCTCACCCGCATCGACGCCGGGTCCTCCTACGGCGACCTCGTGGCCCCGCTGATCATCCTCGGCCTCGCGATCGGCCTCGCGCTGTCGCCCTGCACCGACGCGATCATGGGCTCCTTCCCGGAGTCCGAGCTGGGCGTCGGCGGCGCCGTCAACGACACCTCGCTGGAGCTGGGCGGCTCCCTCGGCATCGCGATCCTCGGCTCGCTGCTGGCGACCTCCTACTCCGACCACCTCTCCGACGCCACCGCCGGCAGCCGCCTCCCGGCGAGCGCCCTGGCCACCGCGCAGGACTCGGTCGGCGCCGGGTACGCCGTCGCGCAGGGCATCGGCGACAAGGCGCGGCAGCTCGCGGCGCAGGCCGCCCACGCGTCCGACCCCCAGCAGGCCGGGCAGCTCAAGGCGCAGGCGGGTCAACTCGCCGAGGGCGCCCGCCAGATGAAGGACGCCGTCGGCTCCGCCTTCGCCGACGCGGTGGCCCACACCAGCCTGGTCGGCGCGGTCGTCCTCGGCGTGGGCACCCTCGCCGTGGCCCTGCTCCTGCCGCGCGGCACGGCCCCCGAGGCGGAGCCGGCCGAAGACGAGGAGAAGGAACTGGTGGGCAGCGGGGCGAACCAGCCGGGGTGACCGGGCGAACTGAAACTCCCCGTCCGCCGTCTCTCTCCGCGACGGACGATGCACTACCGTGCCGTGCCGTACCGACCGGGTGCGGCACGGCCGTGCGCGCACACGGAGCAAGTGACGCAAGTGATGGAGGCGACGGGGGATGGCGATCGACTGGGACCGGCGTACGTGCGCGCGCAAGGGGCACGTGACCTACGCGCCGGACGACCCCCGGCTGCGGATCCGGCTGCACGCCGACACCGCGCTCGGCGAGGTGTGGCGCTGCCTGCGCTGCGGTGACTTCGTGCTCGGCGACCCGCACGGCTCCGGACCGGCCGCCGAGGCCCCGCTGGTGCCGCGCGGCAAGGTGCTGCGCGACCTGTTCGTCCTGCGCTTCCTCGCCGTCGAGCGGGCGGTGCGCGGCGTGTTCATCGTCCTGGTCGCCGTGGCGGTGTGGAAGTTCAGCAACAGCCAGGACGCGGTGCGCCGGCTGTTCGAGGAATACCTGGACGTCCTGCGCCCGGTCTTCAAGCACTTCCACTACGACCTCGACCATTCGCCGGTCGTCGGCACCATCCAGAAGACCTTCGGCTACAAGCACTCCACCCTGCTGCTGGTCGCCGGACTGCTCCTCGCCTACGCGCTGGTGGAGATCATCGAGGCGGTGGGCCTCTGGTACGCCAAGCGCTGGGCGGAGTACCTGACGGTGGTCGCCACGGCGGCCTTCCTGCCGCTGGAGATCTACGAACTCACCGAGCACATCAGCGCGCTGAAGATCACCACCCTGGTCCTCAACATCCTCGCCGTCCTCTACATCGCCGTCACCAAACGCCTCTTCGGCCTCCGCGGCGGCCGCCGAGCCTTCGACGAGGAACGCCGCAGCGCGTCCCTGCTGGAGGTGGAGGAGTCGGCGGGGGTGCTGGTCTGAACCGACGCCGACACGGACACGGATGCGTCGCCCCGCGTCACGGCCGGACGTCACGGCCGGCCGGTCGTGGGGCACCGTCGCGCCCGGCCTCTTGCCTTGACGTCGGCGTCAAGCCGTAGCGTCGTCCTCATGCGAATCGGCGAGCTGGCCGCGCGGGCCGGGACGACGGCCCGGGCGCTGCGGTACTACGAGTCGCGGGGGCTGCTGCCCGCGCGGCGGGACGAGCACGGGCACCGCACGTACGAAGAGCGGGACCTCAGGCTGCTGCGGCAGATCAGGACGCTCCAGGACTTCGGGTTCGACCTGGAGGAGACCCGGCCGTTCGTGGAGTGCCTGCGCGCCGGGCACCCGGAGGGCGACTCCTGCCCGGCGTCGCTCGTGGTGTACCGGCGCAAGCTGGACGAGCTGGACGCGCTGATCGGCGAGCTGGCGGCCGTACGGGCGAAGGTCGGCGAGCAGCTGGCGCGGGCGGAGGCGGCGCGGGACGGGCTGGCGGCCGAGGCGCTGGTTCCGGGGGGTCCGGAACCCGTGTGCGAACTGGGAGGGTGACGGCGATGAGCCAGGCTCAGGGTGTGGCCGAGGTGACCGACGCGGACTTCGCGGGGGAGGTGCTGGCGGCGGACCGGCCGGTGCTGGTGGAGTTCACCGCCGACTGGTGCCCGCCGTGCCGGCAGATGGCGCCGGTGCTGAGCGCCCTCGCGGCGGAGGAGGGCGAGCGGCTGAAGGTGGTCCAGCTGAACGTGGACCACAACCCGGACACCACGAACGCGTACAAGGTGCTGTCCATGCCGACGTTCATGGTCTTCCGCGGCGGCGAGCCGGTGCGGTCCATGGTGGGGGCGCGGCCCAAGCGGCGGCTGCTGGCGGAGGTGGCGGACGCGCTGCCGGACGTGGTGTTCGACGGGGCGGCGCCCGCCGCGCGGTAGCCGGTGGGGCCGTACGGGCCCCGGACACGAGGAAATCCCCCGGACAATTGCGTCCGGGGGATTTCTCTGCGTATATTCGGTGGTTCGCGACTTCGTTTTCGAAACGGTCGCGGGGAAGTCCAGTGAGCACAGTATATCCGGGCGGGAGCGGAATTGTCAAACACCGAATTGACCGACGGTGAATTGCGACGGGAACAGGAATTCGTCGACGGTCTGTACGCGCGCGTGGACGCGCTGCGCGGCGATGCCGAGTCCTCCGTCACCGACGCGCTCGCGCAGGGCGACAAGCCCATGCAGGCCAGACTGGAGCGGGACATCCTCGTCGCCGAGCGCTCCGGGCTGCTGGCCGCGCTGAACGCCGTGGACGGCTCGCTGTGCTTCGGCCGGATCGACCTGACCGACGGCACCTGCCACCACATCGGCCGGATCGGCCTGCGCGCCGACGACGCCGAGCGCACCCCCGTCCTGATCGACTGGCGGGCCGATGTCGCCCGCCCCTTCTACCTGGCCACCGGCCACACCCCGATGGGCCTCAGGCGCCGTCGGCACATCTCCTCCGAGGGCCGCCGGGTCACCGCCCTGCACGACGAGATCCTCGACCTCGGCGACGCCACCCGCACCGGCCACGAGGACCCGACCGGCGACGCGGTGCTGCTGGCCGCGCTGAACTCGGCGCGCACCGGCCGCATGGGCGACATCGTCCGCACCATCCAGGCCGACCAGGACCGCATCATCCGCGCCCCGCACCGCGGCGTGCTGGTGGTGGAGGGCGGCCCGGGCACCGGCAAGACCGCCGTCGCCCTGCACCGCGCCGCCTACCTGCTCTACGAGCACCGCGAGCTGCTGGCCCGGCGCGCCGTCCTCATCGTCGGCCCCAACCCGGCCTTCCTCGGCTACATCGGCGAGGTGCTGCCCTCCCTCGGCGAGACCGGCGTCCTGCTGGCCACCGTCGGCGAGCTGTTCCCCGGCGTGAAGGCCACCGCCGCCGACACCCCGGAGGCCGCCGCCGTCAAGGGCCGCGCCGACATGGCCGACGTGCTCGCCGCCGTCGTACGGGACCGGCAGGCGCTGCCCGACCCCGTCATCGCCATCGAGCACGACCGCGAGGTCCTGATGCTGGACGACGGCCTGGTCAACGTCGCCCGCGAACGCACCCGCGCCGCGAAGCTGCCGCACAACGCGGCCCGCGAGCACTTCGAGGGCCACATCCTGAACACGCTCACCGACATGGTCGCCGAGCGCATCGGCACCGACCCCTACGACGGCTCCAACCTCCTCGACCCGAGCGACATCACCCAGATCCGCGACGAGCTGGCCGAGAACCCCGAGGTGTGGTCCGCCATCGACCAGCTGTGGCCGCGGATCACCCCGCAGCGCCTGGTCGCCGACTTCCTCGCCGAGCCCGGCGGGTACGTGTCCGACGCGGACGCCGCCGCGATCCGCCGCCCGGTCACCCGGGCCTGGACCGTCGCCGACGTGCCCCTGCTGGACGAGGCCGCCGAACTGCTCGGCGAGGACGACCGCGTGGTCCGCGCCCGCGCCGAACGCGAGCGGGAGACGCAGATCGCCTACGCGCAGGGCGTCCTCGACGTCTCCTACGCCTCACGGACCTACGAGTTCGACGACAAGGACGACGAGGACTCCGAGATCCTCTCGGCGCACGACATCATCGACGCCGAGCGGTTCGCCGAACGGCAGGCGGAGGACGACCACCGCAGCGCCGCCGAGCGCGCGGCGGCCGACCGCACCTGGGCGTTCGGGCACATCATCGTGGACGAGGCGCAGGAGCTGTCGCCGATGGCGTGGCGGCTGCTGATGCGGCGCAGCCCGACCCGCTCGATGACGCTGGTCGGCGACCCGGCGCAGACTGCCGAGGCGGCCGGCGTCGGCGCCTGGTCGGACATCCTGGAGCCCTACGTCGGCGACCGCTGGGAGCACACCCGCCTCGGCGTCAACTACCGCACCCCCGCCGAGATCATGGACGTCGCCGCGGCCGTGGTCCGCGCGGAGGACCCGGGCTTCACGCCGCCGAGTTCGGTGCGCTCCACGGGCGTGCGGCCCTGGGCCCGCGCCACCGACGACCTGCCCGGCGCGGTGGAGAAGGCCGTCGCCGAACTCACCCCGGCCGAGGGCCGGCTTGCGGTGATCGCTCCGCGCGACCTGCACCGGCGGCTGGCCGCCCGGCTGGACGGCGTGACGGCCGGCGCGGAGCCCGACCTGACCCGGCAGGTCGTCCTGCTGGACCCGCGCCAGGCGAAGGGCCTGGAGTTCGACTCCGTCCTGGTGGTCGAGCCCGCCCGCTACGGCACGAGCGACCTGTACGTCGCCCTGACCCGGGCGACGCAGCGGCTGGGAATCCTGCACACCGGGCCCCTCCCGGAGGGGCTGGTGGTGGCGGGCTGACGTGCTCTGAGTCTCTGCCCGACTCTGCCGGAGTCGGGCAGACTCGGAGTCCTGCGGTGCCCGTCAATCCCAGCCGGCGTGCGCCGCACCGTTCTCTACGTCGTCCGGGTGAACGATGATGTCAGGTATGTCCAGGTGGCTCATGAGAGCCTTCAGGTACACCTGATGCTTTCGCCCCATGAACGTCGTGGGGCAGGGAAAATTACCTGCCCGGATCATGCGATAAGCGGAAGATGGGGGTATGCCCAATACCTCTGCGGCGACCGGAAGGCCGACGAACGCGGGGTAGAAGTCCGAGATGTAATAGTAATGATTGCCGCCCGTGACGAATATACGCGCGAGCATCGAGTCGGTCGCGAGGCGGTTCGGCACACCTGGGCGACGGCCGGTCCGGATGTCATCGTGGAAAGCATTGATGACGTGCAGGGGGACGAACCTCCGCAATTTGGCCCCATGGCTCTCACCCAGGGCTTGCTCGGCGACAGCCGGGTCTCGAAGATTGGCGTTATGGATGATTGCAGAGGCGTTGATCGCGAATTCTTTCGGAGCTTCTTCTTGCGTGTGCAGGATGTCTAAGTCACCGATGGTGCTCTCATTGTCGTGGATTTTTGCGCACGCATAAGCAGCGTTGACCGCCGCTTTGAGCATCATCCCTGGTACGTCGCTCGGAGTGACTCCCGTCGCTGTGGTGGCCCAGGTGTCGAGGGCGGATGCGACCATTTCGGCCTGGATATCCTCCAGATCGGCATAGAAGGTCCGGGAGATGCTCTCTGAGCGCTTGCGAAGAAACGGGGTCAGGCAGTCCACGACGGCCATACGCCATCTGTCGTCGCCGCGCATGTCGGACAGCCTTCCCATGGCCACCATGGAATCCCACAAGCGGGACTTTGCGGGACGGGCCGCTCGTGCGACTACAGCTTTGGAGCGAAACTCGTCGTACTGAGGGTGACGCTTGATTTCGCACTGTTGCGCATTGTCCACATGGACGCAAATCGGCTGGCTTCCGAAGGCGGTCCGAACGTGCTCTGCAACGCAATCGAATGCGTCGGACATGCTCTGCGCTCCAAACTCCGCTCCCTGTGATGGCAGCAGAGTAGGGCGCGTTTCTCGAACATCTAGTCCCATTAACCTATAATGATCGAAATCTTTCGCTAATGTCCCCACTGGTCGGTAATGATGCTTGGTGGGCGACGCAACGTGCCTTGATTTTGGCGTTGGTGACAGGATCCGGACGCAGGACGGAGTCGATGAGTGGCCGAGCTTGAGGCGGTGGTGGGGCAGCTGAGACAGGCTCGACGGCCGCAACGACCTCCTGCAGGCGTCAGCAGATCCCTACCGCTCGGTCTGCCCGAACCCGAGGCGCCCTAGTACTCCAGTGCGACTTCGTGACTGGTTCGATGACCTTGCGGGGTACGCAGCCGGGCTTGTTATGGAGGTGGAGCGGGATGGACGGACGCACGGTCATCCTGAACGAGTTGGCGCAAGGCATCCATCCGCTCACCCAGGGCGTCGGCTGGTTCGAGGGTCTCGCCGACACTGAGCAGTTCGAAGTCCTGCGCGACCTGGCAGGGTTCTGTATCCAGACCCGCGCAACCAGCGAGGACGGGTCGGAGAGCATCCGCAGAGTTGGCATCCGGCCCACCCATACCCCGGCCGTGCTGGTCACGCGCGGACGCCTCACCGAGCAACTGGCAAAGATCATCAACCTTCCGCATGGCGAGCGGGTCAAGGCATTCCGGCTGCTGGTCGCACTTCTTGGCGTCGCTGATGATCGGCGGCGGCTCCGCTTCTGTGCTGACGGGTGCGGGCATGCCTGGCACCACCTGAGGACCGGAGCGGGCAACGAAACGGCCACCCCGTGATCACCGGGGGTTGTGTGGACTCCTGAAGATCGTGCTGTGGCCGCGGGCCACAGCATAGACGCGGCCCGTTGGCGGGCGATGTTCGACCAGGCCATGGCCCGGATCGCGGGCCGGTTCAGCCGGGTTGAGCCGCGTGCCACGGCCCGCGCGTTCATGCTCGGGTTGCTGTCCGGCGTCGAGCGGAAAAACTGCTGGCGGCTGGCCGAGCAGGCCGGCCATGCCCGCCCTGGCCCGATGCAGCGGCTGCTGCGAACCGCCCGCTGGGACGCCGACGCCCTCCGTGATGACGTGCACGCCTACGTCCTCGAGCACCTCGGTGCCGACAACGGCGTGCTGATCGTCGACGAGACAGGCTTCCTGAAGAAGGGCGTCGCTTCGGCGGGCGTGCAGCGGCAATACACCGGCACCGCGGGGCGGATCGAGAACAGCCAGGTCGGCGTCTTCCTTGCCTACGCCTCCAGCAGAGGACGGGCGTTGATCGACCGTCGGCTCTACCTGCCCGATACGTCCTGGTCCCGGGACGCCGAGCGCCGCACCCGTGCCGGGGTGCCCGACCAGGTGGAGTTCGCGACCAAGCCCACGCTGACCGGGCAGATGATCGCGGCCGCGTTGGACGCCGGCATCGGCGCATCCTGGGTGACCGGCGATGAGGCATACGGTCAAGATCCCGGCCTACGCGCGCTGTTGGAGTCCCGCCGGACTGGTTACATCTTGGCCGTTGCCTGCAGCACCCGGGTGCGGATCAACCAGGGGCGAACTGCTGCCCGGGTGGATGTTATCGCCGACCGCCTGCCCGCCTCGGCCTGGCACCGGCAGAGCGCAGGAGCCGGAGCGAAGGGGCCGCGCTACTACGACTGGGCCTGGATCGAGATCGGCGCCGACGGCCACCGGCACCTGCTGATCCGCCGCAACCCACCAGCGGCGAGCTCGCCTTCTATCTGTGCTGGTCCCCAAAACGGGTGCCGCTGTCCGAAAGCGTCAGAGTGGCTGGGACCAGGTGGTGCATCGAGGAGGTCGGACTGGATCACTACCAGGTCCGCCACTGGACCCCCTGGCATCGGCACATCACTCTGGCCATGCTCGCCCTGGCATTCCTGGCCGCCCTCGCTGCCGACGCGACACCGGTCGGGACCGCACAGCCGAACCGGCCCGCCCGCAACCCCGACCCCATCGACCTGACCGTTCCCGAGATCCGCCACCTACTCGGCACCCTGCTGAGCCCACCAAACACATCCCCGCGCAGGGTGTTGCACTGGTCAAACTGGTGCAGAACCCACCAGGCCGCAGCCCGGCGCAGCCATTACCTGCGACGACTCGCTGCCCCCGCGACCGGATAGATCACGAAGTCGCACTGGAGTACTAGGCCGGGCGGAGCCACACCGTCGCCAGCGGGGGCAGGGTCAGGTGGAGGCTGGCCGGGCGGCCGTGCCAGGGCTGGGGGTCCGGTTTGAGCGGGTCCGGGCGGACCACGTCGCTGCCGCCGTAGCGGGCCGCGTCGGTGTTCACGACCTCCCGCCAGGCCGGCACGTCGTCGGGGACGCCGATGCGGTAGTCGGGGCGCACCACCGGGGCGAAGTGCGACACCACCAGCAGCGGCGAGCCGTCGGCGTCGTAGCGCAGGAAGGCGAACACGTTGTCGTCGGCCGCGTCGCCGACGATCCACTGGAAGCCGTCCGGGTGCACATCGCGCGACCACAGGGCCGGGGTGTCGCGGTAGACGGAGTTCAGGTCGCGGACCAGATCCAGCACACCCCGGTGGTCGGCCGCCGCGCCGTAGGCCGGGTCCAGCAGCCACCAGTCCGGGCCGCGCTCCTCGGACCACTCCGCGCCCTGCGCGAACTCCTGGCCCATGAACAGGAGTTGCTTGCCCGGATGGGACCACATGTAGGCGAGGTAGGCGCGCAGGTTGGCGCGCTGCTGCCACCAGTCGCCCGGCATCTTCGACACCAGCGAGCCCTTGCCGTGCACCACCTCGTCGTGCGAGATCGGCAGCACGTAGTTCTCGCTGTACGCGTACACCATCGAGAACGTCATCTCGCCGTGGTGGTACTTGCGGTGGATGGGGTCGTGGCTCATGTACTCCAGCGAGTCGTGCATCCAGCCCATGTTCCACTTCAGCCCGAAACCGAGCCCGCCGAAGCCGCTCGGGCCGCGGTGGTGGGTGGCGCGGGTGACGCCGTCCCAGGCCGTCGACTCCTCCGCGACGGTCACCACGCCCGGCACCCTGCGGTACACGGTGGCGTTCATCTCCTGGAGGAACGCCACCGCGTCCAGGTTCTCCCGGCCGCCGTGCTCGTTGGGCCGCCACTGGCCCGGCTCGCGCGAGTAGTCCAGGTAGAGCATGGAGGCCACCGCGTCCACCCGCAGCCCGTCGATGTGGAACTCCTCGCACCAGTACAGGGCGTTGGCGACGAGGAAGTTGCGCACCTCGCGGCGGCCGAAGTCGAACTCCAGCGTGCCCCAGTCCGGATGCGCCGCGCGCAGCGGGTCCGAGTGCTCGTACAGCGGGCGCCCGTCGAACTCCGCCAGCGCCCACTCGTCGCGCGGGAAGTGCGCCGGCACCCAGTCCATGATCACGCCGATGCCGGCCTGGTGCAGCGCGTCCACCAGGTACTTGAAGTCGTCCGGGGTGCCCAGCCGGGCGGTCGGCGCGTAGAAACCGGTGACCTGGTAGCCCCAGGAGCCGCCGAAGGGATGCTCGGCGACCGGCATCAGCTCCACGTGCGTGAAGCCCAGATCCTTGACGTAGGCGGGCAGTTGGGTGGCCAGGTCGCGGTAGGTCAGGCCCGGCCGCCAGGACGGCAGATGGACCTCGTACACCGAGAACGGAGCCTCGTGCGCCGGGAGTTCGGCGCGCCGCGCGAGCCACTCCTCGTCCCGCCACTCGTGGTGCGAGGCGGTGATGATCGACGACGTGGCCGGCGGCACCTCGGTGCGGCGGGCCATCGGGTCCGCGCGCAGCGTCTTCGAGCCGTCCGGGCGGGTGATCTCGAACTTGTACAGCTCGCCCTCGCCGATCCCCGGCACGAACAGCTCCCACACCCCCGTCGCGCCCAGCGAGCGCATCGGGAACGCGGTGCCGTCCCAGAAGTTGAAGGTGCCGGCCACGCGCACGCCCCGCGCGTTGGGCGCCCACACCGCGAAGCGGGTGCCCTCGACGCCCTGGTGGGTCGTCGGGTGCGCGCCGAGCGCCTGCCACAGCTGCTCGTGCCGGCCCTCGCCGATCAGGTACAGGTCCAGCTCGCCGAGCGTCGGCAGGAAGCGGTACGCGTCCTCGGTGACCTGCACCGCCCCGGCGTACGCCACCTCCAGCCGGTACTCCGGTACGGCGCCGGCCGGCAGCAGCCCCGAGAAGAAGCCGTCGCCGTCGTGACGCAGCTCGACCTGGAGGTCCCCGGCGACCACGGCGACCCCGAGCGCGTACGGCTTGAACGCCCGCACCGCGACCCCGCCGGGCACGGGGTGCGCGCCGAGCACCGCGTGCGGATCGTGGTGGGTGCCGGCCAGCAACCGCTCCCGGTCCAGGGTGTCCACGGCGGGGGAGACGGCGAGGGACACCTCCGGGGAGACGAAGGAGGCGGGCACCGCGCCCGCCCCGGCGGGGGACGCCCCACCGGACGCGCCCTTGCCGCCGGACGCGCCCCTGCCGTCGGATGCCGCCCTGCCGCCGGGCGCTGCCTTGCCGCCGGGCGCCCGTACGGACGGGGCCTTGGCGGCCACCGCCTCGCCGGTCGGTGCTTGGACGTCCGGGGCCTGCGCGGCCGTCGCCTCGGCGTCCGGGGCCGTCGCGCCTGGTGCGGTGCCGACGGGGGCGGCGGTCTCGGCGGGGGCCTTCTTCGCCGCGGTCTTCTTCACGGTGGCCTTCTTCGCGGCGGCGGCCTGCGCGGCGGTCTTCTTCGCGGTCGTCTTCCTCGCCGTGGTCTTCTGCGCGGCGGGCGCGCTCTCCGGGGCGGTCGCGGCCTGCGGGGCGGGCGCGGTCTTCGGGGCGGCCTGGGCCGCCACCGCCCTGGCTGCGGAGGTCTTCTTCGCGGGCGCCTTCCTGGCCGTCGCCGTCTTCTTCGCGGCCGTGCTGTCCGGGACCGCTTTCTGCGCCGCGGCCTTCTTGGTGACCGCCTTCGCCGCCGACGCTTTCTCGGCGACCGTCTTGGCCGCCGACTTCTCGGCCGCCGCCGTCCCGGACACCGCCCTCTCCGCAGCCGCCTTCCGCGTGGGCACCTTCTTCGCGGCAGCCTTCGTCGCGGCGGTCGTCTTCGCGGACGCCGTCTCCGGCGTCGCCTTCCGCGCCGTCGCCCTCTTGGTGACGGTCTTCGCCGCGACCGCCTTCTCGGCCGTCTTCCCGGCGGCGGGCGCCTTGCGGGCCGCCGTCTTCTTCGCGGGCGCGGCAGCCTTCTTCGCGGCGGCCACCGTGTCCGGGGCGGCTGTCTTCGCCGCGGCCTTCTTCGTGACGGCCTTCGTCGCCGTCTTCTTCGCGACCGCCGTCTTCGCGGCAGCCTTCGTCGCCGTCTTCTTCGCGGCGGACTTCTTCGCCGCGGCCTTCGCGGGCGTCCCCGGAGGCGTCTTCTTCGGGGGCGTCGGCCGGTCGTCGCCGGCGGCCTCGGCCGTCCGCTTCGGTTCCGGACCGCTGGACGGGGGGCGGGCAGTCACGGGCGGAGCCTCCTCGGCACAGGACAGAACAGGTCGGATGCGGTCGTGCGGTGGGTCACAGGGCGTCGGCCCCGGCCCCGGTTCCGGTCCCGGCCCCGGACCCGGCAGGGTCCGAGGCCTCGGCACCGGGCTCGGCGTCGGCCTCCGTGCCGGTGGCCAACCGCCGGACGGCGGAGAGCGGCACCGGCAGCCAGTCGGGGCGGTTGCGGGCCTCGTACAGGACCTCGTAGATCGCCTTGTCCGTCTCGTAGGCCCGCAGCAGTACCGGATCGGTGCGCGGGTCGCGCCCGCCCGCCTCGGCGTACCCGGTGCAGAACGCCGCCCGGCAGGCCGCCGCCCAGCCCGGTGCGGGCGGCCCGCCGGCCGAGTGCGCCGCGTAGTCGAAGGAGCGCAGCATCCCGGCGACGTCCCGGGCCACGGGCTGCGCCATCCGCCGCTCGGCCAGCGGCTTCGCCGGCTCGCCCTCGAAGTCGATCAGCGACCACTCGCCGGAGGCGGCGCGCAGGCACTGCCCGAGGTGGAGGTCGCCGTGGATGCGCTGCGCGGTCCAGGTGTGGCCCTCGGCGGCGAGATCGGCCAGCGCGTCGAAGGCGGACTGGAGGCCGGGCGCGTACGGCCGCAGCGCCGGCACCGCCTGCGCGGCCGACTGCAGCCGCTCGGTCATGCCGTCCACCAGCGACTGCAGCTGGAGGTGGGCCAGGGTGACGGTGGGCAGCGCCCGGGCCAGCGCGGTGTGCACCTCGGCGGTGGCGCGCCCCAGCGCCCGCGCCTCCGCGCTGAAGTCCTCCCCCTTGGCCAGCTCGCGCAGCGCCAGCTCCCAGCCGTCGGTGGCGCCCTGCACGAACGGCTGGAGCACCCCGAGGACGTACGACTCGTCGGCCACCTCGGCCGTCATCCAGGCGGTCGGCGGCGGCACCCGGGGGCAGCCCTCGCGGGCCAGGGCCAGCGGCAGTTCCAGATCCGGGTTGACGCCCGGCAGGACCCGCCGCAGCAGCTTGAGGATAAACGTATCTCCGTATATCACCGAGGAGTTGGACTGCTCGGCGGTCGCCATCCGCGGCACCAGGTCGGGGCGTATCTCGTCGCGCCGCTCGAAGCGCAGCCCGCCGATGCGGGCCTGGGCGCGCAGCGCCTCCAGGATCACTTCGGCGGGCCGGGGGTCGTACAGGGCCTCGTACACCGTGCGGCCGGCGAACGGGCCCTCGTGGACGTGGCCGATCAGCGCGGGCGCCAGCCTCGGCGGCAGCGCCTCGCGCACGCCTATGAGCAGCTGGTAGCAGTCGCCGGGGTGCGGTACGCCGCCGCCCGGCGCGGACGGCAGCGGCTGGTGGGCGCGCACCAGCAGGTGGTGCAGGCCCAGCTTGGCGTCGGAGGGCAGCAGCTCGGTGGCCGCGACCAGCGAGAACCCGGTGACGGGCCGCCCCTTGCCCGCGAACCAGCGCTGCCGGGGCAGCCACTCCCGCAGCAGCGGGTCCAGCGAGGCGAGAAGACCGGGGCTGCTCGGGGCGGTGGAGCGGGTGACGGCTTGCGACATCGCTTCCGACATGGCGTCGCGTCCAATCGCTGGTCGGGTGTGACTCACGCGTGCCCACAGGCGGGGCGGCGGAAACCGCCCCGTCCGGGGACCCTGGGGCCGTCCGTCCGGATCACGCCGGGGATCGCCCGCCGTGCCGGCCGCGACGGCCCGCCCTGCCCCGCGTCGACGGCAGGACCCGGCCCCGCCGTCACGACGGGACCCTGCCCCGCCGTCACGACGGCACCCGGCCGGGCCCTGCCGTCACGACGGGACCCTGTCCCGCCGTCACGACCGGAGCCGGACCCGCCGTCGCGGCGGGCCTAGACCGTGGCGTCCTTGCGGAGCCGGAACCAGTAGAAGCCGTGTCCCGCCATGGTCAGCAGATACGGCAGCTCCCCGATGGCCGGGAAGCGCACCCCGCCGAACAGCTCCACCGGGTGCCTGCCGTGGAAGGCGCTGAGGTCGAGTTCGGTGGGCTGGGCGAAGCGGGAGAAGTTGTGCACGCACAGCACGAGGTCGTCCTCGTACTCCCGCAGGAAGGCGATGACCGCCGGGTTGGAGGACGGCAGCTCCCGGTACGAGCCGAGTCCGAAGGCGAGGTTCTGCTTGCGGATCTCGATCATGCGGCGGGTCCAGTGCAGCAGCGAGGAGGGCGACGACATGGACGCCTCGACGTTGGTGACCTGGTAGCCGTAGACGGGGTCCATGATCGTGGGCAGGAAGAGCCGGCCGGGGTCGCTGGAGGAGAATCCGGCGTTGCGGTCGGGCGTCCACTGCATGGGGGTGCGCACGGCGTCGCGGTCGCCGAGCCAGATGTTGTCGCCCATGCCGATCTCGTCGCCGTAGTACAGGATCGGCGAGCCGGGCAGGGACAGCAGCAGGGCGGTGAACAGCTCGATCTGGTTGCGGTCGTTGTCCAGCAGCGGGGCCAGGCGACGGCGGATGCCGATGTTCGCGCGCATCCGCGGGTCTTTCGCGTACTCGGCCCACATGTAGTCGCGCTCTTCGTCGGTGACCATCTCCAGGGTCAGCTCGTCGTGGTTGCGCAGGAAGATGCCCCACTGGCAACTGGACGGAATGGCGGGCGTCTTGGCAAGGATCTCGGAGACCGGGTAGCGCGATTCCCTGCGCACCGCCATGAAGATGCGCGGCATCACCGGGAAATGGAACGCCATATGGCATTCGTCGCCGCCGGTGGTGTAGTCGCCGAAGTAGTCGACCACGTCCTCCGGCCACTGGTTCGCCTCGGCCAGCAGCACCTTGTCGGGGTACTGCGCGTCGATCTCCTTGCGCACCCGCTTCAGGAAGTCGTGCGTGGCCGGCAGGTTCTCGCAGTTGGTGCCCTCCTGCTGGTACAGGTACGGCACCGCGTCCAGCCGGAACCCGTCGATGCCGAGGTCCAGCCAGAACTTCAGCGCGGAGATCATCTCCTCCTGCACGGCCGGGTTCTCGTAGTTGAGGTCCGGCTGGTGGGAGAAGAACCGGTGCCAGTAGTACTGCTTGCGCACCGGGTCGTACGTCCAGTTCGACGCCTCGGTGTCGACGAAGATGATCCGGGCGTCCTGGTACTGCTTGTCGTCGTCGGCCCAGACGTAGTAGTCGCCGTAGGGGCCGGTGGGGTCCTTGCGGGACTCCTGGAACCACGGGTGCTGGTCGCTGGTGTGGTTCATGACGAAGTCGATGATGACGCGCATGCCGCGCTGGTGGGCGGCGTCCACGAACTCCACGAAGTCGGCGAGGTCGCCGAACTCGGGCAGCACGGCGGTGTAGTCGGAGACGTCGTAACCACCGTCCCTGAGGGGCGACTTGAAGAACGGCGGCAGCCACAGGCAGTCCACGCCCAGCCACTGCAGATAGTCCAGTTTGGCGGTCAGGCCCTTCAGGTCGCCGATGCCGTCGCCGTTGCTGTCCTGGAAGGAGCGGACCAGGACCTCGTAGAAGACGGCACGTTTGAACCACTCCGGGTCCCGGTCCTTGGCGGGTGTGTCCTCGAAGGTGTCCGGAACAGGCTCATTGACGATCATATGGTGGGTGACCCTCCGATCTGCGGGTTGGACGGTCGCAGAACCGTGCCGTGCTCGGCCGGGGGCCGGTCCCCGGATGTCCCGCCGACGACGAGCACATGTGCCCCGCCCGGTCCGAGACGCACATAGTTGGCCCTGCCCCAGTGATAGGTCTCGCCGGTGAGCTGATCGTGCACCGGCGCCGACTCGTGCCAGTCCAGGCCGAGTTGCGGCATGTCCAACGAGACCGTGGCCTCCTGGGTGTGGTGCGGGTCGAGGTTGGCGACCACCAGAACCGTGTTCGAGCCGCTCCGCTTCGAGTACGCGATCAGCTCGTCCTTGTCGGTGTGGTGGAAGCGCAGGTTGCGCAGCCGGTGCAGGGCGGGGTTGCGCCGGCGGATGTCGTTGAGGCGGGTGAGGAGGGGGGCGATGGTGCGGCCCTCGCGTTCGGCGGCGGCCCAGTCGCGGGGTTTGAGCTGGTACTTCTCCGAGTCGAGGTATTCCTCGCCGCCTTCTCTGAGGGGGGTGTTCTCGCAGAGTTCGTAGCCGCTGTAGATGCCCCAGGAGGGGGCGAGGGTGGCGGCGAGGACGGCGCGGACCTCGAAGGCGGGGCGGCCGCCGTGCTGGAGGTAGGCGTGGAGGATGTCGGGGGTGTTGGCGAAGAAGTTGGGCCGCATGTAGGAGGCGGCCTCCCCCGACAGTTCGGTGAGGTACTGCGTCAGTTCCTGTTTGGTGGTGCGCCAGGTGAAGTAGGTGTAGGACTGCTGGAAGCCGATCTGGGCGAGGGTGTGCATCATCGCGGGGCGGGTGAAGGCCTCGGCGAGGAAGACGACGTCGGGGTCGGTGGCGTTGACGGCGCCGATGACCCGTTCCCAGAAGACGACGGGTTTGGTGTGGGGGTTGTCGACGCGGAAGATGCGCACGCCGTGGTCCATCCAGTGGCGCAGGACGCGGACGGTCTCGGTGATCAGTCCGTCCATGTCGGCGTCGAAGGCGATGGGGTAGATGTCCTGGTACTTCTTGGGCGGGTTCTCGGCGTAGGCGATGGTGCCGTCGGGGCGGTGGTGGAACCACTCGGGGTGTTTGTGGACCCAGGGGTGGTCGGGGGAGCACTGGAGGGCGAAGTCGAGGGCGATCTCCAGGCCGAGTTCCCCGGCCTGGCGGACGAAGGCTTCGAAGTCGTCCAGGGTGCCCAGGGCGGGGTGGATGGCGTCGTGGCCGCCTTCGGGGGAGCCGATGGCCCAGGGGACGCCGACGTCGTCGGGGCCGGCGGTGAGGGTGTTGTTGGGGCCCTTGCGGAAGGTGGTGCCGATGGGGTGGATCGGGGGGAGGTAGACGACGTCGAAGCCCATCGCGGCGATGGCGGGCAGGCGGCGGGCGGCGGTGGCGAAGGTGCCGTGCGGCTGCTCGGGGGTGCCCTCGGAGCGGGGGAAGAACTCGTACCAGGCGCCGTACAGGGCGCGCTCGCGCTCGACCTGGAGGGGCAGCGGGTCGGAGGAGGTCACCAGCTCCCGCAGCGGATGCCGGGCGAGGACGGCCTCCACCTCCGGGGTCAGCGCCGCCGCCAGCCGGGAGGCGGCCGGGCGGCTGTCGTCGCGCAGGGCGGCCACGGCGGCCAGCACGGCCTGCCGCCCCTCGTCGTCGGCCGGCACGCCGTCGGCGACCCGCTCGTGCAGCCGGGCGCCCTCCTCCAGCACCAGCTCGGTGTCGATCCCCGCCGGGATCTTGATCTTCGCGTGGTGGCGCCAGGTGGCGATGGGGTCGCTCCAGGCCTCCACCGCGTAGGTCCAGCGGCCGGGCTCGCCCGCGGTGACGGTGGCGCCCCAGCGGTCGGTGCCGGGGGCCAGCTCCCGCATCGGCGTCCACGGACCCGGACGGCCCTCGGGATCGGTCAGCACCACGTTGGCGGCCACGGCGTCATGGCCCTCGCGGAACACGGTGGCGGTGATCTCGAACGACTCGCCGGTCACCGCCTTCGCGGGCCGGCGGCCGTGCTGGACGACCGGCCGGACGTCCAGCACGGGGATCCGCCCCACGGCGGTGGCCCCGTCCGCGGCGGCGTCCCGCGACGAGGGAGGTGCGTCGGATGCCCCGGACGCGGCCTGTGGACCGGCGTCGCGGGGGCGCTTGCTGGTGGTGCCGGGTGGTGCCGGGTGGTGCGTGGCGGGCATGACCGCTCCTGTCCGCGTCAACGAGGGTGTGGGCGGAGGTGGGTGGGGAGATGGGTCCTGCGGGGTCTGTCCGGAGGAACCGGGACGCGTATGTACCTGTGAATGTGCGTGGGGCCGGTCGGGTGTACCGGAGGAGCCTTCCCACCCTGTTCGGGTGAGCATTCCGGCACTTTGTTAACTACTCACGCGTATGTCTGCACACAAGACCGGCCGTCTCCGGCCAGGGGCCGGGCCGGCACCGGTGCTCCGCCACGGCGACCCCCTGTAGCTGCGTAAACGTGTTCGACAAGCCGGTCCCCGCCGCCCGTGGACGCCGGAGACCTGGCCGGATACCTCACTCACCGGTCGCGTACCCCGCACGCACACCACCACGCACCGCCTCTCGGCCCCGCGAGAATGGCCGATTCCCGGCGTGGCGGGACGAAGCCGATCAGGTCGCCCGGGCTGTGCGGGGGCGTCGGTCCCAGCGGGGGCCGCACCATGACCGGTACGGTGTTCGGGGTGACGGGGCGCACAGTGCCGTGCGTCCTTCCAGCGAAGCGCAGGGCGTCGTGCGCGCTTTCGGCGAAGCGTGCCGTGCCGTGCGTCCATCAGCGAACGCGCCGAGGTGGAATGTGAAGGCGATCCGTCGGTTCACCGTCCGTCCCGTTCTCCCCGAGCCCCTACGACCGCTCAGCGAGCTGGCCCGCAATCTGCGCTGGTCCTGGCACGCCGAGACGCGTGACCTCTTCCAGTCCGTCGACCCCGAGCGCTGGGCCTCCTCGGGCGGCGACCCGGTACGGCTGCTCGGCAGCGTGCGCCCGGCCCGGCTGGCCGAGCTGGCCGGCGACCGCCGGTTCCTGCGCCGGCTGACCGCCGCCGCCGACGATCTGCACGACTACATGAGCGGCGACCGCTGGTACCAGGAGCAGCCCCCGGGGCTGCCGGCCGCGATCGCCTACTTCTCGCCCGAGTTCGGCATCACCGCCGCCCTGCCGCAGTACTCCGGCGGCCTCGGCATCCTCGCCGGCGACCACCTCAAGGCGGCCAGCGACCTCGGCGCACCGCTGATCGGCGTCGGCCTGCTCTACCGGCACGGCTACTTCCGCCAGACCCTTTCCCGCGACGGCTGGCAGCAGGAGCACTATCCCGTCCTCGACCCCAACGAGCTGCCCGTCACCCAACTGGCCGAGGCCGACGGCGGCCCCGCCCGGATCTCCCTCGCGCTGCCCCGGGGCCGTTTCCTGCACGCCCGGATCTGGCTGGCCCAGGTCGGCCGCATCCCGCTGCTGCTGCTCGACTCCGACGTGGAGGAGAACGACCTCGGCGAGCGCGGCGTGACCGACCGGCTCTACGGCGGCGGCAGCGAGCACCGGCTCCTCCAGGAGATGCTGCTCGGCATAGGAGGGGTGCGGGCGGTGCGCACGTACTGCCGGCTCACCGGGCACCCCGAGCCGGAGGTGTTCCACACCAACGAGGGGCACGCCGGGTTCCTCGGGCTGGAGCGGATCGCGGAGCTGGCCGCCACCGGGCTCGACTTCGACTCCGCGCTGGAGTCGGTGCGCGCGGGCACGGTGTTCACCACCCACACCCCCGTCCCGGCCGGCATCGACCGCTTCGACCGGGAACTGGTCGCCCGGCACTTCGGGCCCGAGGCCGAGCTGCCCGGCATCGACGTGCAGCGCATCCTCCAGCTCGGCATGGAGACGTACCCGGGCGGCGAGCCGAACCTGTTCAACATGGCCGTGATGGGCCTCAGGCTCGCGCAGCGCGCCAACGGCGTCTCGCTGCTGCACGGCAAGGTCAGCCGGGAGATGTTCGCGGGGCTGTGGCCCGGGTTCGACGCCGACGAGGTGCCGATCACCTCGGTGACCAACGGGGTGCACGCCCCCACCTGGGTGGCGCCGGAGGTGTTCCGGCTCGGCGCCCGGCAGATCGGGGCGCAGCGCACCGAGGACGCGCTGTCGGTGGGCGGCTCGGACCGCTGGGACTCGGTCGCCGACATCGCGGACGAGGACATCTGGGAGCTGCGCCGGGAGCTGCGCGGGCAGCTGGTGGAGGAGGTGCGGCGGCGGCTGTGGGCGTCCTGGCGGCAGCGCGGCGCGGGCACCGCCGAGCTGGGCTGGGTGGACGGCGTCCTCGACCCCGACGTGCTGACGATCGGCTTCGCCCGCCGGGTGCCGTCGTACAAGCGGCTGACGCTGATGCTGCGCGACCGCGACCGGCTGATGGACCTGCTGCTGCATCCCGAGCGGCCGATCCAGATCGTGGTGGCGGGCAAGGCGCACCCGGCGGACGACGGCGGCAAGCGGCTCATCCAGGAGCTGGTCCGCTTCGCCGACGACCCGCGCGTGCGGCATCGGATCGTGTTCCTGCCGGACTACGGCATGGCGATGGCGCAGAAGCTGTACCACGGCTGCGACGTGTGGCTGAACAACCCGCTGCGGCCGCTGGAGGCGTGCGGCACCTCCGGGATGAAGGCGGCCCTCAACGGCTGCCTCAACCTGTCGGTGCTGGACGGCTGGTGGGACGAGTGGTACCAGCCCGACTTCGGCTGGGCGGTGCCGACCGCGGACGGCGCGGGCACCGACCCCGACCACCGCGACGACGTGGAGGCCGCCGCGCTGTACGACCTGCTGGAGCAGCGGGTGGCGCCCCGCTTCTACGAGCGCGGCCGCACCGGGCTGCCCGACCGCTGGATCGAGATGGTCCGCCGCACCCTGGCCCTGCTCGGCCCGAAGGTGCTGGCCGGGCGGATGGTCCGCGAGTACGTCGAGCGGCTGTACACCCCGGCGGCGCACGCGCACCGCGCGCTCGGTCCGGAGGCGGCGCGCGAGCTGGCCGCGTGGAAGGCGCGGGTGCGGGGCGCCTGGCAGGAGGTGACCGTCGACCACGTGGAGACCATCGCGGGCCCGCCCACCGCCGAACTCGGCAGCACGCTCGGCCTGCGGGTGCGGGTCGGGCTCGGCGGCCTCGGCCCGGAGGACATCGAGGTGCAGGCCGTCTCCGGGCGGGTCGACGAGGAGGACCGCATCGAGGACGCCACCGCGGTCCCGCTGAAGCCGGCGGGCGCCCCCGACGCGGACGGCCGCTGGGTCTACGAGGGCCCGCTCGCCCTGGACCGCACCGGCCCCTACGGCTACACGGTCCGCATCCTCCCCGCCCACCGGCTGCTCGCCTCCGGTGCGGAGATGGGCCTGATGACGGTTCCCTCGGAAGGGGCCACGGAGGAGGCGGGGGTGCTGCTGCGCTGAGCGCGCGCCCCGCGGACCGGGGCCGCCGCGGTGCGGCGGGGCTCCGGCGCGGGGGCAGGCGCGGCCTTGGGCGTCAGGCGTCCGGGGCCGCGCGTCAGGCGTCCGGGTCCGCGTCCGCGCACAGGTTGCGCAGCACCTTCGCGCAGCGGTGCGCGTAGGCGTGCTGGAAGGCCCGGGTGGCGGGGCCGCCGGCCCGGGCGTACCACTTGGCGGGGCGGCTGAAGGCGTTGACCGTGAGCCAGACCGTGCCGTCGCCGGTGCGGTCCACGACGAAGGACTCCTCGCCGCACTCCGGGTGGCCGGGCAGGGTGCCGTAGGCCCAGCCGGCGCGGCGGGGCTCCTCGACCGTCCAGACGACGCGGCAGGGCGCCTTGACGACGCCGGCCAGCGTGACGGTGACGTCCGCGCCGGGCGCGGCGCGTTCGGCGGCCGTGGTGACGCCGACCCCGAGGGCGCGGTGCATCTCCCAGGTGAGGACGGCCTCGGCGGCGCGCCGGAACACCGCCTCGCCCTCGCCGATGCGGGCGCGCACGAGCATCGGGCGGAAGCCGGGCGGGCAGTGTCCCTGTTCGCGGGTCGCGCCGACCTGCTCGTAGGTGAAGTGGGCCGAAGACATGGGACCCAAGAGTAGGGCGGCACCCGGGGGATTCCGCCTCCCGGGTGCCGCCGCGCGTCGACTACAGCCTGATCAGCTGACGTTCACCGCGGTCCAGGCGGCGGCGACCGCCTTGTACTCGGCGCTGGTCGAGCCGTACAGCGCCGAGGCCGCGCTCAGGGTCGCCGTGCGGGCGCCCTTGTAGTTGGTGGTGGACGTCATGTACGTGGTCAGCGCCTTGTACCAGATCTGCAGCGCCTTGTCCCGGCCGATGCCGGTGACCGCGGCGCCGTTGTACGTCGGCGAGTTGTAGCTGACGCCGTTGATCGTCTTCGCGCCGCTGCCCTCGGACAGCAGGTAGAAGAAGTGGTTGGCGACGCCGGACGAGTAGTGCACGTCCTTGTTGCCCACCGACGAGGACCAGTAGTCGGCGGAGCCGCCGTCCTTGCTGGGCTTGTCCATGTAGCGCAGCGGGGTGCCGTCGCCGTTGATGTTGATCTTCTCGCCGATGAGGTAGTCGCCCTTGTCGGAGGCGTTGTTGGCGTAGAACTCCACGCCGGTGCCGAAGATGTCGGACGTGGCCTCGTTCAGACCGCCGGACTCGCCGCTGTAGTTGAGGCCGGCGGTGTTGGAGGTGACGCCGTGGCTCATCTCGTGGCCGGCCACGTCCAGCGAGGTCAGCGGGTGGTTGTTGCCGGAGCCGTCGCCGTAGGTCATGCAGAAGCAGCTGTCGTCCCAGAAGGCGTTCACGTACGAGTTGCCGTAGTGGACGCGGGAGTAGGCGCCGACGCCGTTGTTCTTGATGCCGCTGCGGCCGAAGGTGGCCTTGTAGAAGTCCCAGGTCTCCTGCGCGCCGTAGGCGGCGTCGGCGGCCGCCGTCTGGTCGGTGGAGGAGCTGGAGGCGGCGCCGGTGCCCCACACGTTGTCGGCGTCGGTGAACAGCGAGCCGGTGCCGGAGGTCTTGTGCGCCAGGTTGTACGTCTTGTGGCCGCCGCGCGAGGTGTCGTACAGCTGGTACGTCGAGCCCGACAGGGTGGTGGTGAGGCTGACGGAGCCGGAGTACAGGGTCTTGCCGGTGCCGGTCGCGTTCTCGATGCCCTGGTACTCGAACAGCTTCTTGCCGGTGGCCGCGTCGGTGATGACGTGCAGCTGGTTCGGCGTGCCGTCGTCCTGGAGCCCGCCGACGACCGTCTCGTACGCCAGCACCGGGGTGCCGTCGCCCGCCCAGATGACCTTGCGCGGCGCCTGGTCGGCGGCGGAGGCGGCCGAGCCGGCGTCCTTGGCCAGGCCCACGGCCTGCTTCTCGGCCTTGGCCGGGGTGACCTTCGGCGTCAGCGAGGAGACCTTGATGGCCGCCTTGACGGCCTTGGTCACACCCTCGGTCTTGCCCGCCTTGGAGTGGACGATCAGGTCGCCGCCGAGGACGGGCAGGCCGGCGTAGGTGCGCTCGTAGCGGGTGTGCACCGTGCCGTCGGCGTCCTTCACGACGTCCTTGACGACGAGCTTCTCCTTGGCGCCCAGGCCTATGCTCTGCGCCGTCTCGGCCGCGTCGGTCTGCGCCTGCTGGATGAGCGAGGTGCGGGCCGCGGCGGTCAGGTCGGTGGGCGCCGCGGCGAGGGTGGTGGCGTCGGCCGGGACCTGCGCCGAGGCGCTGGTGGTCAGACCGGTGCTGAGCAGGGCGCCGGCGGCGACGGCGGTGGCGACGGCCAGGGTGGTGCGACGCGCGTAGCGGGGAGTCACACGAGCTCCTTTTGTGGGGGAGTCCGCCCGGCGTGGGGTTGCCGGACCGGAACGGGTGTCAGGTTGCTGTGCGGCGGGTGGAGGAAGACTGGCATCTAGGACGCGTACATGTCATGACCCTGAAGTGATGTTGGCCGAAAAGCGACCAGAGGGTTCATGTTTCGGCGATGTGAACGGGCGCCGCACCGGGTGTCCCAGCACCGGAGCGGCGCCCTGACCTGGGGTCACATCGGTCTACAAGAGACCTTTACGGGAACGTCAGTTTCCAGCCGTCGATGTAGCCGGTGTCCTGCGGACCCTTGTCCTGGACCTTCAGCTTCCAGGTCCCGTTGGCCGTCTGCGAGGACGCGTTGACCGTGTAGGTCTTGTGCACGTCCGGCGTCGGGTCGTAGCCGCTGCTCTTGAGCCGGTACGTCGTCCCGTTCGGACCCACCAGGTCGATCTGCAGGTCGCCGCTCCAGGTGTGCACGATGTCCACCGTGACCTGGAGGTTGGAGGGCGCGTTGCCGGTGCGCCCGGTGACCGAGATGGACGAGGTGACCGCCGAGCCGTAGTCCGGGATCTGCACGTCGGAGGTGTTCTCGAACGTGGAGCCGTCGCCCGGGTCGCCGGGGTCGCCGCCGCCGTCGGAGCGCGAGCCGACGTTCACGGCCGCCCACGCGTCCTGCACCGCCTTGTACTCGGCGCTGGTCGTCCCGTACAGCTCACCCGCCGCCGCGAGCGTGCCGGTGCGCGCCGAGGCGTAGTTGGTGGTCGAGGTGAACTTCGTGGTCAGCGCCCGGTACCAGATCTGCAGCGCCTTGTCCCGGCCGATGCCGGCGACCGGAAGCCCGTCCGAGGTGGGCGAGTTGTAGCTGACGCCGTTGATGACCTTGGCGCCGCTGCCCTCGCTCAGCAGGTAGAAGAAGTGGTTGGCGACGCCGGACGAGTAGTGCACGTCCTTGTTGCCCACCCCCGAGGACCAGGAGTCCGCCGAGGCGCCGTCCTTGCTCGGCTTGTCCATGTACCGCAGCGGCGTGCCGTCGCCGTTGATGTCGATCTTCTCGCCGATGAGGTAGTCGCCGACGTCCGTGCTGTTGGCGGCGTAGAACTCCACGCCGGTGCCGAAGATGTCGGAGGTGGCCTCGTTCAGACCGCCCGACTCCCCGCTGTAGTTGAGGCCCGCGGTGTTGGAGGTGACGCCGTGGCTCATCTCGTGGCCGGCCACGTCCAGCGAGGTCAGCGGGTCGCTGTTGCCCGAGCCGTCGCCGTAGGTCATGCAGAAGCAGCTGTCGTCCCAGAAGGCGTTCACGTACGAGTTGCCGTAGTGGACGCGGGAGTAGGCGCCGACGCCGTTGTTCTTGATGCCGTTGCGGCCGAAGGTGTTCTTGTAGAAGTCCCAGGTGACCGCCGCGCCGTAGTGGGCGTCGGCGGCCGCGGTGGCCGCGTTCGACGTGGTGCCGTTGCCCCAGGTGTCGCTGGTCTGGCTGAACAGCGTGCCGGTGCCCGACGTGCCGTGGTTCAGGTTGTACGTCTTGTGGCCGCCGCGCGCCCCGTCGGTCAGCGTGTACGACGAACCCGACTGGGTCGTCGTCAGCGAGACCTGGCCGCTGTACTGGGTGTTGCCGACACCGGTCTCGATGCCCTGGTAGCGGAACAGCTCCTTGCCGGTGCTCGCGTCGGTGATGACGTGCAGCTGGTTCGGCGTGCCGTCGTCCTGGAGCCCGCCGATCACCGTCTCGTACGCCAGCACCGGGGTGCCGCTCGCCGCCCAGACCACCTTGCGGGAGGACGGGGCCACCGAGGTCTTCTCCGCGCCGAGCGCCTGCGCGCTGCGCAGCGCCTGCTTCTCCGCGGTCGCCTTCGACACGGCCGGCGTGAGGCTGCGCACCTGCACGGCCGCGTTCGTGGCCTTCACGACCCGCTCGGTCTGCCCCGACTTCGCGGTGTCCACGACCAGGTCGCCGCCGAGGACGGGCAGACCGGCGTAGGTGCGCTCGTAGCGGGTGTGCAGGGTGCCGTCGGCGTCCTTCACGACGTCCTTGACGACCAGCTTCTCCTGCGCGCCGAGCCCGAGGTCCTTGGCCGTCGCGGCCTTGGCGCCGTCGGCGTCGCGGATCAGTTCGGCGCGCTGCGAGGGGGTGAGCTGCACGGCGACGTGCGCCGGGTTCGCCTTCCCGGGGTGCTGCGCCGGGGTGGGCGCGGCGCTGGCGGCGCCCGACTGGACGGCCGTGGCGATGAGGGCGGCGACGCCGGCCAGGGCGACGCCCGCGGCCCGGCGGTGGGTGATGTGGGAGGTGCGTCTGCGAGAGCTGCTGCTACTCAACACTGACTCCTTCTGCGTGGCCGCGGGTCGCGCGGCCATTTGGGGAGATCCGGGCGGGGGGTGAGCCGTCCGGGCAGAACTGCGAAGTGCCGAAGTGCGAGGTGCGTGGAACGCGGTGCGTCAAGCGCTGTGCGTGGTGCCGAGGTGCGTGCGCGGTGCGCGGTGCACGGCGCCCGGGGGCGGGGTGCCGGCCGGGCCACAGCCGGGAAACGGTGGGGGGTGCTGTGGTGTGGCTGTGAACGACCGAGGGGAAGAGTGGCAGGAGGACGCGGTGCTTGTCAGGACCGCGTCATCAACTTGGCCGGAAATCGTTCGTTGTCCGGATGTTCATGTTCGGTATACGGACCGGATGCGAGAACGGCGCGTGCTGCTGCTCCACTTCGCCGCGGCGGGCGGCGCGGCACGGAGCCCTGCCGCACGGCGACGTGCGACAGGGCTCGGGTGTTCGGGGGCCGGACGCCCCGGTGCGGTCAGCCGGCGGCGGGGTGCACCGTGGCGAACAGCCCGCGGGCGCGGGCGCCGTCCGGCAGGCCCCAGGCGCCGACGACATGGCCGATCGCCGACGGCGGCACAACCGGCCGCCCGTCCGGTTCGGCCCGCAGCACCCGGCGCAGCCGCAGGGTGGCGCCGTCCGGCGCGGACAGCCGGGTCTCCTCCCCGGCGTCGGCGGCCCCGGCGAAGCCGGCGGGCAGCGGGTCCGCGGTGGAGCGGGCGGCGGTGACCTCCTTGTCGGGGGTGTGACTGACGCTCTGCGCCTGCGCCTCGGCCCGGCCGTCGATCAGCGCCGCCAACCGCGCGACCAGCACCGGGTCCTGGCAGCCGTCGTAGACCCAGCGGCGGCCCAGGACGCCGTGCTCCGCAGTGCCGATCAGGGCCGCCTCACCGCCGTCGAGCGGGGCGCCGCGATAGGTGAGCGGCACCAGGTACGCGGCCGGGCGCGGCCCGGAGGAGTCGGCGGCCACCAGGAACTCGATCCCCACCTCGCCCTCCGGGTCGTCCAGCCGGAAGCCGCCCGCCTTGGCCAACTCCGGCGCGCCGGAGGCCCCCTGGTACCAGGAGCGGGTGGGGAGCCAGTCGGTGAGCAGCTCCAGCTTGGTCGGCTCGAGGGTGGTGTGGTGGATGACGGCCATGCCTGTGGGTCTCCTTCGGGTGGGTCGGTGGGGATGGGCGAGCGGCGGTGGCGATGTGCCGGTTGTCCGCGGGGGCCTGTGTGTGGGTGCGGGTGCCTGCGGGCGTCTGCGGGTGCTCACACCCTCGCACTCGGCCGGCGGACGGCGCGCCGCATTACCGCAGCGCGGCGGCCACCAGGTCCCGCAGCTGCCCGGCGGGCACGTTCCCGCCGTTCACCAGACGGTCGAAGACCAGACCGTCCACGCAGGTCAGCAGGGTGACGGTACGTCCCTCGGGATCGGCCACGCCCTGTGCGGCGAGGAACGCGCGCACGGCGTCGCGGGCCGCGTTCTCGCGCGGGGTGAGGATCTCGCGCAGCTCGGGGTGGTGCACGCTCTCGATGGCGCACGCGTAGCGGGCCAGGGAGCGGCGCCGGCCCGCTCCGGTGAGCCGGTGCTCGATGTGGGCGGCGAGGCCGGTCACCAGGTCCTTTGGGGTGCGCGGGAGAGGCGTCCGCTCGCCGGCTTCCTGGAGTTCCGCCTGGTCGAGGGCGACCAGACGGCGTACCAGCGCGGTGAGCAGGGCCTGGCGGGTGCGGAAGTAGGCGGAGGTGGTGCCGGCCGGCAGCCCGGCCGCGCGGTCCACCGCCCGGTGGGTCAGCCCGCGCATACCGCTGTCCGCGAGCACGTCGATGGCCGCGTCGGCGAGGAGGGCGCGTCGGTCGGTGGGCACCTCTTATTTCTACACCTGTAGAGAGGGTGGGGCGGGGCGGAGTAGGGTCTTCTACACCTGTAGAAGAGGTGGAAGGGGCGGTCATGGGCGGCAGCGGTGGCGGTGGCGGTGGCGTCGGCAGGGCGGTGGTCGTGGGCGGGGGCATCGGCGGGCTGGCCGCCGCGCTCGGGCTGCGGGCGATCGGCTGGGAGGTGACGGTCGCCGAACGGGCCGCCGCCCTGGCCGACGTCGGAGCCGGGATCTCCCTGCACGCCAACGGCCTGCGCGCGCTGGACGCGCTCGGCGTCGGCGACGCCGTCCGCGCGGCGGCCCGGCCCCAGTACACCGGCGGCACCCGCACCCCGGGCGGCCGGTGGCTGGCCCGGATGGACGGCGCGGCCCTGGAACGCAGGCTGGGCACGCCCATCGTCGGCATCCCCCGCGCCGACCTCCACCGCGCCCTGCGCGCCACCCTGCCGCCGGGATGCCTGCGGACGGGGTCGGAGGTGACCGCGGTGGAGGAGAGGAGCGGGGGGCGGGTGCGGGTGGTCGTGGGCGTCGGGGCCGACGAGGGTGCGGGCGACGGCACGGGCGACGGCATCACCGGGAGCGGGGGCGGGAGCGGGGGCGGGGACGGTCCGGCCGGGGCGCCTGCGCGGCGGGGCGGCGGCAGCGGTCCGACCGGGGCGGCGCCCGTACGGCAGGACGCCGACGGAGGGCCGCCGCCGGCGTCCGTCGGGCGCGACGTCCTGGAGGCCGATCTCGTCGTGGCCGCCGACGGCGTCGACAGCCGCCTGCGCGCCCGCCTGTTCCCGCACCACCCGGGCCCCGCCTACAGCGGCTCCACCGTCCTGCGCGCGATCACCGAGGGGCCGGTCGACGTGGACGGCGACTTCGCGCTCACCTGGGGCGGGGGAGCGGAATTCGGCCACATCCTCTTCCGCGACGGCCGGGCCGAGTGGCACGCCGTGCTCAACGCGCCGCCCGGCGCACGGTACGCCGACCCGCTCGGCGCACTGCGCCGCCGGTTCGCCGGCTGGCACGACCCGATCCCCGCGCTGCTGGCGGCCACCCGGCCCGAGGCCGTCCTGCACCACGACATCCACGAACTGCGCACACCGCTGCCGTCCTACGCCGTCGGCCGGACCGCCCTCCTCGGCGACGCTGCGCACGCCATGACGCCGAACCTCGGGCAGGGGGCCTGCCAGGCGCTGGAGGACGCGGTCACGCTCGCGCACGCGCTGGCCCACGAGCCGGGCATCGAGGCCGCGCTGACCCGCTACGACGCGCTGCGCCGCCCGCGCAGCCAGTCCGTCGCCCGCGCGGCACGGCAGGCCGGGCGCATGGGCCAGCGGCTGTCCCACCCGCTGGCCACCGGGGCCCGCGATACGGCCCTGCGCCTGGCCCCGGCCGGAGCGGCCCTGCGGGCCATCCTCCGGCACGCGAACTGGGTCCCGCCGGCGCTGCCCTGACGCGGCCCGCCCGGACCGGCCGGCTCTTCGGGGCACGGCGTACTCGGCCCTCGGCCTCAGGGGCGGGCCCGGTGGGGCTGCCCGGCGAACCGCCCCGGCGGGGCCGCCCGGTGCGCCACCCCCGGCCGCCACCCTGGGCCGAGCCGTCCCGCGTACCTCTGCCGGGCCGTTCCCGCACACCTCTGCTGGGCCGCCCCCGCACACCTCCGCCGAGCTGTCCCCGCTTACCTCCGCCGGGCCGTTCCCTGCGCTCCCGCAGGGGCGTCCCCGGCCCTTCCCGTGGGGGAGCCCGCGCCGGCCCCGGTGGAACTCACACCGCGCGGGGTGGGGCCCCGCCGTCCCTGGGGGAGCCCGCACCGTTCCGGGCGGAACCGCCGCCGTCCCCGGAGGCGGCTCTGGCGGTGCCTTCGTCGTCCCCGGTCCCGGGCTCGGCTGTGCCTCCGTCGTCCCCGTGCCATGTGCGCCACAGCGCCGCGTACGCGCCGCCGGCCGCCACCAGGTCGTCGTGGGTGCCGAGTTCGGTCAGGCGGCCGGACTCCATGACCGCCACCCGGTCCGCGTCGTGGGCGGTGTGCAGGCGGTGGGCGACGGCGATGACCGTGCGGCCCTTCAGCACGGCGGCCAGGGCGCGTTCGGTGTGGCGGGCCGTCGCCGGGTCCAGCAGCGCGGTCGCCTCGTCCAGGACGAGCGTGTGCGGGTCGGCCAGCACCACCCGCGCCAGCGCCAGTTGCTGCGCCCGCGAGCCGTCCGTACGGACGCCCTCCGCCCCCAGCTCGGTGTCCAGGCCGGACTCCAGCTCCCGTACCCACCCGTCCGCGCCCACGGCGGCCAGCGCCGCCCACAACCGCGCGTCCGGGGCGGCCGGTTCGGCGATGCGCAGATTGTCGCGGACCGTGCCGAGGAAGACGTGGTGCTCCTGGGTGACGAGGACGACCTGGCGGCGCAGCCGCTCCGGTTCCAGGTCCGCGATCGGCACCCCGCCCACCGTCACCGCCCCCGCCGTCGGCGCGTCCACGCCCGCCAGGAGCCGGCTCAGCGTGGTCTTGCCCGCGCCGGACGGCCCCACCACGGCCAGCCGCTCCCCGGGCCGCACCGTCAGATCGACCCCGGCCAGCACCTCGCCGCCGCGCTCGTAGGCGTAGCGCGCCCCCACCACGTCGATCCGGTCGTCCGCCGGTACGGGCGAACCGGCCGTCCCGCTCGCCCGCAGCGCATGCGCCACGCCCTCCACGCGGGCGAACGAGGCCCCGCTGCTCTGGAGTTGCTCCACCTGCATCAGGATCTGGTCCAGCGGCTCGGTCAACTGCCGCAGATACAGGGCGGCGGCCACCACCGCGCCCAGGGACACCGCGCCGCGCGCGTGCAGGAACCCGCCGAGCAGCAGCACCCCGGCCACCGGCAGGGCGTAGGACGCGTCCACCGCCGGGAAGAACACACTGCGCAGGAACAGGGTGTGCAGCCGGGTGCGGCGGGCCTCGTCCAGTGCGCGCCGGCTCGCCGCGACCCGCCGCCCGGCCAGCCCGAACGCCTCCACCGTGCGGGCCCCGGCGGCCGTCGCCGCGAGGATCTCCGCGACATCGGAGGTGGCCGCCCCCTCGGCGAGGTAGGCGGTCCGCGCCCGGCGCAGATACCAGCGCAGCGCCAGCTAGATCGGCGTCAGCGTCAGTACGCCGACGGCTCCCAGCAGCGGGTCGATCACGAACACCGCGACCAGGACGGCCAGCGCCTGCATCCCGCACACCAGCAGTTCGGGCCCCGCGTCGCGCAGGGTGGTGCCGACGGTCGACACGTCGGCGGTGCCGCGCGTGGTCAGGTCGCCGGTGCCGGCCCGCTCCACCACCGAGGCGGGCAGCGCCAGCGCCCGGTCCACGAACTCCTCCCGCACCCGGGCGAGGGTGCGCTCGCCGAAGCGGTGGCCCAGGTAGCGGGCGTAGCGGGCCAGCAGCAGCTGCGCCAGCGCGCACATGAGGATGGCGAGCGCCATCCGGTCCACGCCGTCCGGGCCGCCGCCCGCCCGGACGTGGTCGACGATCCGGCCCAGCAGCCACGGCCCGGCCAGGGCCGCCGCGGCGGCGAGCACGTTCAGCAGCAGGACGGCCGTGAAGGCCCGCCCGTCGGCCCGGACCAGCCGCCCCGCGGCCCGCCGCACCTCCCGAACCCCGGCGACCGGCAACCGCCCCTCCGCGATCCCCGGAGACTCCGCGCCCCCACCACCCGCCGCCCGCCCCACGACCCGCGCATCACCCGCGGCCGAAGACCGCCCCTCGCCGGGGCCGGCGACCGCTGCCCGCTCCTCGCCCGGTCCGGTGTCCGGCGCTCGCTCCTCGCCGGGGGCGGTGACTGGTGGCCGCTCCTCGCTGAGGTCGGTGTCCGGCGCTCGCTCCTTGCCGGGATCGGCGATCGACGGCAGTCCCTCCGAGGAGCGGCCGCCCGGAAGCCGTCCCTCGCCGAGGCCTTCGGCCGACGGCCGGGCCTCCGCGGCCCCACCGACCGGCAGCCGTCCCTCCGGTGAGCCGTCACCCGGCAGCCGCCCCTCTGCAGGGCC
>NZ_JAIOAB010000047.1 GCF_019890635.1 Streptomyces sennicomposti | reverse complement strand
GACGACGCCGAGGTCACCGTCCTGACGGTGGGCCCGGAGGACGCCAAGGACGCGCTGCGCAAGGCGCTGTCGATGGGCGCCGACAAGGCGATCCACGTCGAGGACGACGACCTGCACGGCACGGACGCCATCGGCACCTCGCTGGTGCTGGCCAAGGCGATCGAGAAGGCCGGCTACGACCTGGTCGTCTCCGGCATGGCCTCCACCGACGGCACCATGGGCGTCGTACCGGCCCTGCTCGCCGAGCGCCTGGGCGTCCCGCAGGTCACCCTGCTGTCCGAGGTGTCGGTCGAGGACGGCACCGTCAAGGGCCGCCGCGACGGCGACGCCGCCTCCGAGCAGCTCGAGGCCTCCCTGCCGGCCGTCGTGTCGGTGACCGACCAGTCGGGCGAGGCCCGCTACCCGTCCTTCAAGGGCATCATGGCGGCCAAGAAGAAGCCGGTGGAGTCCTGGGACCTGTCCGACCTGGACATCGACGCGGACGAGGTCGGCCTGGAGAACGCGTACACCACGGTCGAGTCGGCCACCGAGCGTCCGGCCCGCACCGCGGGCACGATCGTCAAGGACGAGGGCGAGGGCGGCAAGCAGCTCGCCGAGTTCCTCGCGGGCCAGAAGTTCATCTAGAGCCCGCTCGCTGACCGCCCCTCATACTTCGCAAGCAGGAGAGAAGAAGTCCCATGGCTGAAGTTCTCGTCTACGTCGACCACGTGGACGGCGCCGTCCGCAAGCCCACCCTGGAACTGCTGACCCTGGCCCGCCGCGTCGGCGAGCCGGTCGCCGTCGCCCTGGGCAACGGCGCTGCCGACACCGCCGCCACGCTCGCCGAGCACGGCGCGGTCAAGGTCCTCACCCACGAGGCCGCCGAGTACGGCGACTACCTGGTCGTGCCGAAGGTGGACGCGCTGCAGGCCGCCGTCGAGGCCGTCTCCCCGGCCGCCGTCCTGGTCCCCTCCTCCGCGGAGGGCAAGGAGATCGCCGCCCGTCTCGCGCTGCGCATCGGCTCGGGCGTCATCACCGACGCCGTCGACCTGGAGGCCGGCGACGAGGGTCCGGTGGCCACCCAGTCGGTGTTCGCCGCCTCCTTCACCACCAAGTCCCGTGTCTCCAAGGGCACTCCGGTCATCACGGTGAAGCCGAACAGCGCCGCCGTGGAGGCCGCCCCGGCCGCCGGTACGGTCGAGGCCCTGTCGGTGTCGTTCTCCGCGCAGGCCACCGGCACCAAGGTGACCGGCCGTACGCCGCGTGAGTCGACGGGCCGCCCCGAGCTGACCGAGGCCGCGATCGTGGTCTCCGGCGGCCGTGGTGTCAACGGCGCGGAGAACTTCGCGATCATCGAGGCGCTGGCCGACTCTCTCGGTGCGGCCGTGGGCGCCTCGCGCGCGGCGGTGGACGCGGGCTGGTACCCGCACACCAACCAGGTGGGCCAGACCGGCAAGTCGGTCTCGCCGCAGCTGTACATCGCCAACGGCATCTCGGGCGCGATCCAGCACCGGGCCGGCATGCAGACGTCGAAGACGATCGTCGCGGTCAACAAGGACCCCGAGGCCCCGATCTTCGACCTGGTCGACTACGGCGTGGTCGGCGACCTGTTCGAGGTCGTCCCGCAGCTGACCGAGGAGATCAAGACCCGCAAGGGCTGAGACTCCCCGGCCGCACCGGTCGTACGAGGCCCCCGTGACCTGCCCGGTCACGGGGGCCTCTGTATACCCAGGTTGTCCCGCGCGCGCCGATGGCTCAGGCTGCGGACAGGTGTTGACCGGCGGGAAGATCCACGGATAACTTCGTTCTACGGATTGTTGATTCCGTAGAGTGGAAAAATGGAGGGTGTGGAATGGTCCAGGGCCAGCAGGAGAAGGTGGCGACGAGCCTCGCGGGCGCCGTCAGCGAGGAGATCAGCGCCTCCCTCGCGCCGGTCGACGCCGAGCTGGAGCGCCGCTACCCGGGCGACCCGGGCACCCGCCAGCCCGTCCACACCGTCTACGTCCCCGGCGACGTCTTCGCCGCCGACACCATCCGCTCCTGGGGCGACCGGGCGCTCGCCGCGCTGGACGAACACGCCCCCGACGCCGCGAGCCTCGCCGCCGTCCTCGGCCTGAGCGACGAACTCGCCGAACCGGTCTACAGCCGCGTCCGCGCCAAGCTGGAGCGCGAACCGATCGAAGACCTGCGCATCGATTTCGAGGACGGCTACGGCCCCCGCCCCGACGCCGAGGAGGACGAGGCGGCCGCGCGCGCCGCCCGCCTGGTCGCCGAGGCGTACGCGAACGGCACCGCCGCCCCCTACATGGGCATCCGCATGAAGTGCATGGAGGCGCCCGTCCGCGACCGCGGCATCCGCACCCTCGACGTCTTCCTCACCGGCCTGATGGCGGCCGGCGGCCTGCCCGACGGGCTGGTCCTGACCCTGCCCAAGGTGACCTACCCCGAGCAGGTCACCGCCATGGTCCGGCTGCTGGAGGCGTTCGAGAAGGCGCACGGCCTGGAGCCCGGCCGGCTCGGCTTCGAGATCCAGATCGAGACCAGCCAGTCCATCCTCGCCGCCGACGGCACCGCCGCCGTCGCCCGCATGATCCAGGCCGCCGAGGGCCGGGCCACCGGACTGCACTACGGCACCTTCGACTACAGCGCCTGCCTCGGCGTCTCCGCCGCCTACCAGGCCAGCGACCACCCGGCCGCCGACCACGCCAAGGCCGTCATGCAGGTCGCCGCGGCCGGCACCGGCGTCCGCGTCTCCGACGGCTCCACCAACGTGCTGCCCGTCGGCCCGACCGACAAGGTGCACGACGCCTGGCGGCTGCACTACGGCCTCACCCGCCGCGCCCTGGCCCGCGCCTACTACCAGGGCTGGGACATGCACCCCGGCCACATCCCCACCCGGTACGCGGCCGTGTTCGCCTTCTACCGCGAGGGCTTCGAGCAGGCCGCCGCCCGTCTGTCCCGCTACGCCAACCGCACCGGCGGCGACGTGATGGACGAGCCCGCCACCGCCAAGGCGCTCAGCGGCTATCTGCTGCGCGGCCTGGACTGCGGCGCCCTCGACATAGCCGAGGTGGCCCGCCTCAGCGGTCTGACCCGGGCCGACCTGGAGGGCTTCGCCGCCCCGCGCCGCGGCGACCTGACGGCGTCCGCGCAGTAGCCGGAGCCCGCAGGGCGGGGCGCGACGGCGTGCGCGCCCCGTCGGGTGCGGAGCGCGTGCCGAGCCCGCGGTCCCGCTCAGCCGGACGGCGGGATCTCGCCCGAGCCGCGCTGCACCAGCCGGGTCGGCAGCTCGATCCGCTCGGGGGCGAGCAGGGTGCCGTCCAGCTGGCGGAAGAGGCGCTCGGCGGCCGTGCGGCCGAGGGCCGCCGCGTCCTGGGCGACCACCGTCACGCCCGGCTGGAGCAGGTCGGCGAGTTCGAGGTCGTCGAAGCCGACCAGCGCCACCGGGCGGGACAGCGCGGCCAGGACGCGGATCACGGTGACGGTCACCCGGTTGTTGCCCGTGAAGACGGCGGTGACCGGGTCCGGCCCGGACAGCATCTCCTCGGCCGCCCGGCGCACCCGCTCCGGATCGGTGCCGCCGAGGGACATCCACGCGTCCTCGACCGGTATCCCGGCGTCCTCCATGGCCGCCCGGTAGCCGCGCAGCCGCTCGGCGGCCGTGTGGATCCGGGGCATGTCGCCGATGAAGCCGATCCGGCGGTGGCCGTGCGCGATCAGGTGCGCCACGCCGTCCCGGGCGCCGCCGAAGTTGTCCGACAGCACCACGTCGGCGTCGATCCGCCCCGCCGGACGGTCCACGAACACGGTCGCCACGCCCGCCCTGATCTCCGGCTCCAGATACCGGTGGTCGTCGCCGGCCGGGATGATCACCAGCCCGTCCACCCGCCGCGCGCACAGCGCCAGCGCCAGTTCCTGCTCACGGTCGGGGTCCTCGGCGCTGGAGCCGTTGATCAGCAGGGCGCCGTGCGCGCGGGCCACCTCCTCGACCGCGCGGCTCAGCGGACCGTAGAACGGGTCGGCCAGATCCTCCAGCACCAGCCCGATGCTCGCCGTACGGCCCTTGCGCAGCACCCGGGCGCTGTCGTTGCGGCGGAAACCCAGCGCCTCGATGGCCTCCTGGACCCGCCGCTCGGTGTCGGGGGTGACGCCGGGCTCGCCGTTGACCACGCGGGAGACGGTCTTGAGGCCCACCCCGGCCCGCGCCGCCACGTCCTTCATGGTCGGCCGGTTGCCGTAACGGTTCCCTGAACGGCGGTCCGGGCGGCGGTCGCCGGGGCGGTCGGCCCGGCGGGCGGTCTCTGGCACGATACGGCGTCCTGTCCTGTCGTTCCCGCGGGGACGGCGGGCGGTCCCCGGAAGCGTTTCACGGATGTGGCGTCGAGCATAGAGCCTGGACAACGTTGTCAACGGCGCGAGAGACTGTCCCCTGCACACTCGGCCCGCCGTCCCCCAGCGCGCGACCGGGACTGCGCCCACCTCTTGGTTCCTTCATGGTTGACGGGGAGATCCGACTCTGATGCACACCGACCTCGTGGCCGCGCTCGACATCGGCGGCACCAAGATCGCCGCGGCCCTGGTGGACGGCCGCGGCGGCATCCTGGTGCGCGCCCAGCACGCGACGCCCGCGCAGGAGGACGGCGACACCGTGATGCGCGCGGTGACGGACGTCCTCGGCGAACTGACGGCGTCGCCGCTGTGGGAGCGGGTCGCGGCCCTCGGGATCGGCAGCGCCGGACCCGTGGACGCCTCCGCCGGCACGGTCAGCCCGGTCAACGTGCCCGGCTGGCGCGGCTATCCGCTGGTGGAGCGGGTCCGCGCGGCGATCGGGGGACTGCCCGTGGAGCTGATCGGCGACGGGGTCGCCATCACGGCGGCCGAGCACTGGCAGGGCGCCGCCCGAGGGCATGACAACGCGCTGTGCATGGTGGTCTCCACCGGCGTCGGCGGCGGTCTCGTGCTCGGCGGCCGGCTCCACCCGGGCCCGACGGGCAACGCCGGGCACATCGGACACATCAGCGTCGACCTGGACGGCGACCCGTGCCCGTGCGGGTCGCGCGGCTGCGTGGAGCGCATCGCCAGCGGGCCGAACATCGCCCGCCGGGCGCTGGAGAACGGCTGGCGGCCCGGCCCCGACGGCGACGCCTCGGCCGCCGCGGTGGCCGCCGCGGCGCGCGCCGGGGACCCGGTCGCCGTGGCCTCCTTCGAGCGCGCCGCGCGGGCCCTGGCCGCGGGCATCGCCGCGACGGCGACGCTGGTCGAGATCGACATCGCGGTCGTCGGCGGCGGCGTGGGCAAGGCGGGGGAGGTCCTCTTCGCCCCCCTCCGCAAGGCCCTGACCGACTACGCCACCCTCTCCTTCGTCCAGCGCCTGAAGGTCGTCCCGGCCCGGATGGGCACGGACGCGGGCCTGGTGGGCGCGGCGGCCGCCGCGCTGACGGGCCCGGCGAAGGCGGCTGCCGCCGGGGTGTGACGCGGTAAGGGGGTTGCCGGAGTCTTCTGATCCCGCCCGGAGGGCGGGGTGGCCTGGCCCCTGGCGGGGTGGCCTGGCCCCTGGCGGGGTGGCCTGGCCCCTGGCGGGGTGGCCTGGCCCCTGGCGGGGTGGCCTGGCCCCTGGCGGGGCCGGGCATGGGCGTGGGGTTGGTGGGCGTGGCTGTTGTCGTGCCGGATGGTGACGGTGGCGTCTGCCCCCAGGGGGTGAGCCCGTCCGGTGGGTGGTGGGTTCCCGGTTCTTTCGTGCTGCCCGGCGATCGCCGGGACCGTACCCGCTCGGCGGCGGTTGCATGAGGTCGTGCCCGCCTGGCGGCTTGTGGCGGCCGCGCACCTGCGGCGGTCGCCGGGGCGGGCCCCTGCGGTGGACCCGTCCCGGGGTGCCGCCTGACCCCGCCCGGCCCCTGCGGTGGGCCCGTCCCGGGGTGCCGCCCGTCCGTGCCGCTCGGAGTTCCGGGAGGGGGGCGGCGGTCTCCGGTGGCGTGGGGCGGAGCCGGTGGCTTCGGCCGGGGGGGGCCGTTACCCATCGCCCGGCTCGGCGTTGAGCAGGCATGAAGAAGCGCAGCATGCTCGCCCTCGCCTCCCTCGCCACCGGCTTCGTGGTCGCCGCCGTCTCCCCGTCGCACGCCACCGGGCACCCCGCGGCCGACGACGCCAGGGCCAAGGACGCCGTGGGCGCCCTGGACCTCTCCGTGGACCACGACAGCCCCGCCGGGGACCGCTCGGCCCCGGCCGAGAACGGCTGAGCCGGCCGAGCGGCGGTCCGCGGACGCGGCGCCGGCGCCCCTTCCCCCGGGGGCGTCGGCGCCTTCTCGTGTGCGGCCTCAACTGGGGCTGGTTTCCGTGGCAGGGTGGAGCGGGCAAGCCACAGGGGGCCAACAGAAGAGGGGGACCAGTGACCGTCGTCTGGATCAACGGCACGTTCGGTGCGGGAAAGACCACCACCGCACGGGAACTGATCGAGCTGATCCCGAACAGCACGCTCTTCGACCCCGAGGTCATCGGCGGCGCACTCGCACACCTGCTGCCGCCCAAGCACCTCGCCGAAGCCGGCGACTTCCAGGACCTGCCGATCTGGCGGCGGCTGGTCATCGACACGGCGGCGGCCATGCTCGCCGAACTCGGCGGCACCCTCGTGGTGCCCATGACCCTGCTGCGCCAGGAGTACCGCGACGAGATCTTCGGCGGCCTCGCCGCCCGCCGCATCGGAGTCCAGCACATCCTCCTCGCCCCGGCCGAAACGATCCTGCGTGAGCGGATAGCCGGCCGCGAGGTCCCGCCCGACCTCCCCGACGGAGAACTGCGCATACGCCAGTGGTCCTACGACCACATCGAGCCCTACCGCACCGCCCTCGCCGCCTGGCTCACCGCCGACGCCCATGTCGTCGACACCAGCGCCCTGACCCCGTACGAGACGGCCGTCCGCATCGCCGAGGCGGTCGGCAGCGGGACCGTCCCGGCCTGCGACATCGTGCAGACCCCGGAGCCCACCGCGGAGACCGTCGCCTCCGGGGTGCTGCTCTTCGACGAGCGGGACCGGGTGCTGCTGGTCGATCCCACCTACAAGCCCGGCTGGGAGTTCCCCGGCGGGGTCGTGGAGCCCGGCGAGGCCCCGGCCCGCGCCGGCATCCGCGAGGTCGCCGAGGAGACCGGGATACAGCTGGCGGAGGTGCCGCGGCTGCTGGTCGTGGACTGGGAGTCGCCCCGGCCGCCCGGCTACGGCGGACTGCGGCTGCTGTTCGACGGCGGCCGGCTGGACTCCGAGGCGGCCGGACGGCTGCTGCTGCCCGGCCCCGAACTGCGCGACTGCCGTTTCGTCACCGAACGGGAGGCCGCGACCCTGCTGCCGCCCGTCCGCTACGAACGTCTGCGCTGGGCGCTGCGGGCCCGCGAACGCGGCGCGGCGCTCTACCTGGAGGCGGGGGTGCCGGTCGGCTGAGCCGGCGCCGTGCGGTGCGTGCGGCCGGTGCGGTACCGGCGGGGCGGGTACGCCTCCGGCGCGTTCCGCTCAACCCCGTACGCCCAGCCCCGCACGCTCAGCCCCGTACCGGATGCCGCTGCGCCGACTCACGCAGGACGGCCCCGGCCCGTGCGGTCACCGGGTCGCCGTGGCCGAAGCAGGCCACCTCGGTGTCGAGCGCGGCGAGCCGGTGGAAGGACGCGAGGGTCTCGGACCGGTCGAGGTTGAACACGCCCGGCATGACCGCGCCGTCCACCGGCGAGGCGGCGACCGTGTCGCCGGTGAACAGCACACCGTGCCGCGGGAGATGCAGGGCGATGCTGCCGTGCGTGTGACCCGGGACGTGAAGGACGCGGGCGCCGCCGCCGAAATCCACCGTGTCGCCGCCGGACAGCCCGGTGACCTCGGCCGGACGGACCGGCTTTCCGTGCGGCAGCCGGGCGGCCGCCGCCGCGTGCAGGGGGCGTTCCCAGTCCTCGAACACCGGGGGCGGGCCGGGCAGTTCACCGAGGACCACCGGCGCGTCCAGCCGGTGCGCCAGCACCTCCGCGCCGGTCGCCGCCGCCAGTTCGCCCGCCCCGTCCGCGTGGTCCTCGTGGAAGTGCGTCAGCACGATCCGCCGCAGCCGCGCCGGATCACCGCCGAGCGAGGTGATCGCCTCGACCACCGGCGCGCCCGCGCCGCGCGGCCCGGAGTCCACGAGGGTCAGCTCGTCGCCGTCGCGCCAGAGGTAGGCCTGACCGACGGCGAAGCGCAGCAGATGCAGCCGGGGAAGGATCTCCACGATGTCCATGCCCCGACCGTAGGCAGGTCCCCCCGCCCGGTGCGAGGACCCTCTGCCGACGGCAGAACGGCCCGTGGGCCTGCCGAACGGACAAGCGGCCGGTGGGGCCGCCGACGGCGCAACGGCCGGTGGGCCCGATGCCGCCGCGCCGGCCCCGGCGAGGCGACCGGCGACCGGCGCCCACGCCGGAAGGGACGCTGCGTACGCCGCGCCGACGGCGGAGCGGGCGGGTGGGCCCGGCGTCCGCGGCGGTCGCGCGCCGCGCCCGGCGCCTTCGGTGGGAGCCGGCGAAGTCCTTCGGCGGGCCGACGGGGTCGTGCCGCGCCGGCGGCGCAACCGGCGGCGTGCCGGTCCCGTCGGCGGGGCCTGCGCAGTCCCCGGTGGCACCGGCCGGAGCGGGCGGTGCGCCTGACGTGACCCCAGGAGCGGATGTGCCCGGCGGCGACGCCAGGCGCGCGCTGCGCCTGACGCCTTCGGCAGAGCCGAGGAAGTCGTGCCGCCCCGTCGGCGAAACCGACGGTGACCGCCGGTGGTGGAGCTGCGAAGCCGTGCCACCCCGACGGCCGACCGGCGGTGCCCCCGGCGCAGTAGGCGTGGCGGGCGCACCGCGGCTGAGGACCGGGCGAACCCCCGCCGCGCCGCCTCCCCGACGCGCCGCCTCCACGGCGGGCAGCGGTTCGGGTGCGCCGCCCGCCGCCCGCCATCGCGGCTCAGCTCGCCGCGTAGTTGCGCAGGAACAGGGCCTCCGCGACCGACATCCGCTCCAGTTCCTCGGGGGAGACGCTCTCGTTGACGGCGTGGATCTGTGCCTCGGGCTCGCTCAGGCCGATCAGCAGGATCTCCGCCTCCGGGTAGAGCGAGGCGAGGGTGTTGCACAGCGGGATGGAGCCGCCCTGGCCGGCGTACTGCATCTCCTCGCCGGGGTAGGCGGCGGCCATCGCGTCGGCCATCGCCCGGTACGCGGGGCTGCCGGTGTCGGCGCGGAAGGCCTCGCCCTGTCCGACCACCTCGGTGCTCACCCGCGCGCCCCACGGCGTGTGCGCTTCCAGATGGGCCTGGAGCAGCTTGGCCGCCTCGCCGGTCTCGACGCCCGGCGGCACCCGCAGGTTGACCAGGGCGCGCGCCCCGGCCTGCACGGACGGGGTCGCGCCGACGACCGGCGGGCAGTCGATGCCGAGCACGGTGACGGCCGGCCGGGCCCAGATGCGGTCGGCGACCGCGCCGGAACCGATCAGCTCGACCCCGTCGAGCACCTTGGCGTCCGCGCGGAACTGCGCCTCGTCGTACCGCAGACCGGACCAGACGGCGTCGCCGGACAGGCCGTCCACGGTGGTGGAGCCGTCCTCGGCGCGCAGCGAGTCCAGGGTGCGGATCAGCGCGGCGAGCGCGTCGGGGGCGGCTCCGCCGAACTGGCCGGAGTGCAGGTTGCCCGCCAGGGTGTCGACCTGGACCCGGACCAGGAGCATGCCGCGCAGCGTGGAGGTGACGGTGGGCAGGCCGACGCGGAAGTTGCCCGCGTCGCCGATCACGATGGTGTCGGCCGCGAGCAGTTCGGGGTGCTGCTCGGCGTAGCGCTGGAGACCGCCGGTGCCCTGCTCCTCCGAGCCCTCCACGATGATCTTGACGGCGACCGGTATGCCGCCATCTGCCTTGAGGGCGCGCAGCGCGAGCAGGTGCATGATGACCCCGCCCTTGCAGTCGGCCGAGCCGCGCCCGTACCAGCGGCCGTCGCGCTCGGTCAGCTCGAACGGCGGGGTGATCCAGGCGGCCTCGTCCAGCGGCGGCTGCACGTCGTAGTGGGCGTACAGGAGCACGGTCTTCGCGCCCTCGGGGCCGGGCAGGTAGCCGTACACCGACTGGGTGCCGTCCGGGGTGTCGAGCAGGGCCACGTCGGTGAAGCCCTCGGCGCGCAGCGCGTCGGCGATCCAGTCGGCGGCGGCCTCGCTCTCGCTGCGCGGATACTGCTCGAAGTCCGCCACCGACTTGAACGCCACCAGTTCGGCGAGTTCCGTCCTGGCCCTGGGCAGCAGGGAGGCGACGGCCTCGGCGACCGGATTCGACGACATGGGCACGCTCCTTGTGGGTGCGATGGTGCACTCGTGAGTACCTTCGGCGGTACTTCGGGTACTTCTGTTTCCGGATGATCGGGTGGGTGCGGGCGCCGTGCGGCGGCCGGGGCGCCCACGCTGCCGATCCTCCCACAGAGGACCTGGTCGCCGACCGCCGTAGGATGCGGGAGACAGCAGCGGCAGCCGGCTTGATCTGGAGCGGTAGACCATCGTGAGCAGCGACAACTCTTCGGCAGACGACGTGCGGCAGGTGTGGGACGTCGTCGTGGTGGGCGCGGGACCGGCGGGGGCCTCGGCCGCCTACGCGGCGGCGGTCGCGGGACGGCGCGTGCTGCTGCTGGAGAAGGCGGAACTGCCGCGCTACAAGACGTGCGGCGGTGGCATCATCGGCCCGTCCCGCGACTCGCTGCCGCCCGGCTTCGAACTGCCGTTCAAGGACCGTGTGCACGCGGTGACCTTCTCGAACAACGGCCGCTTCACCCGCACCCGCCGCTCCCGGCAGATGCTGTTCGGCCTGATCAACCGGCCCGAGTTCGACCAGCAGCTCGTCGAGCACGCGCAGAAGGCCGGTGCCGAACTGCGCACCGGCGCCACCGTGACCCGGGTCGAGCAGCACGGCTCGGCGGTGCCGGACCGGCGCACGGTCGCCGTGGTCCTCCAGGGCGGCGAGACCGTCCTCGCGCGGGCGGTCGTCGGCGCCGACGGCAGCGCCAGCCGGATAGGCGCCCACGTCGGCGTGAAGCTGGACCAGGTGGACCTCGGTCTGGAGGCGGAGATCCCGGTGCCCGAGACCGTCGCCGAGGACTGGCGCGGGCGGGTGCTCATCGACTGGGGGCCGATTCCGGGCAGTTACGGCTGGGTGTTCCCGAAGGACGACACGCTGACCGTCGGCGTGATCTCGGCCCGCGGCGAAGGCGCCGCTACCAAGCGGTACTTGGAGGACTTCATCGCCCGCCTCGGCCTGGCCGGCTTCGAGCCGAGCATCTCCTCCGGGCATCTGACCCGCTGCCGCGCCGAGGACTCGCCGCTGTCGCGCGGGCGGGTGCTGGTGTGCGGCGACGCGGCCGGGATGCTGGAGCCGTGGACGCGCGAGGGCATCTCGTTCGCGCTGCGCTCGGGCCGGCTCGCGGGGGAGTGGGCGGTGCGGATCGCCGAGTCGCACGACGCGGTCGACGCCCGGCGCCAGGCCCTGAACTACGCGTTCGCGATCAAGGCGGGGCTCGGCGTCGAGATGGCCGTCGGCAAGCGGATGCTCGCGGTCTTCGAGCGCCGCCCCGGCCTCTTCCACGCCGCCCTGACCGGGTTCCGCCCCGCCTGGAAGGCGTTCAAGGACATCACCCAGGGCTCGACCTCGCTCGGCGAACTGGTCCGCAACCACCCGGTGGCCCAGCGGGCGCTTTCCGTGATGGACCGCAGGGCCGCCGAGCCGGTCGCGCCGCCCGCCGAGGAGACGGAGGACGAGGCCGCGTCCTGAGCGCGGCCGGCACGGCCGGACCGTGACCCGCGCTCGGCTTCGGGGTCGTGATCGAGCCTTGGCCTCGCTCGGCCACTGACCGCGCTCGGCCACTGACCGCGCTCGGCTCCTGACCGCGCTCGGCTCCTGACCGCGCTCGGCTCCCGGCCGCGCTCGGCTCCCGGCCGCGCTCGGCTCCCGGCCGTGGTCTGCCTCGGTCGTGCTCGGCCCCGGCCGTGGCCGGCCCCTGACCAGGCTCGGCTTCCGGCTGCGGCCGGTCTCTGGCCGCGCTCGGCTCCCGGCCGTTGTCCGCCCCGGCCATGGTCTGCCTCGGTCGTGCTCGGCCCCGGTCGTGGCCGGCCCCCGACCGCGCTCGGCTTCCGGTTGCGGCCGGTCTCTGGCCGCGCTCGGCTTCCGGTCGTGGTCGGCCCCGGTCGTGGTCGCTCTCCGCCCGCGATCGGTTCGCCGCCGCGTTCAGCCCTTGACCGTGATCCGGAAGACCGGGTGGTCGCCGGCCGCCGCGTTGATCTCCTCGTCCGAGGAGGCGGCCGTGACCCCCTGGAAGTACTCGTTGACCTGCCAGCCCCACCGCTCCAGATAGGTCCGCAGGATCGGGAGCTTCTCCGCGTCGGGAAGCTCCACCGCGGTGAACTCCCGCACCTTGCGCCCGACCCGCAGCTCCCCGCCGCCTGCCGCGCGCATGTTGCGCACCCACTGGGAGTGGCCGCGCGCCGAGACCAGGTACTGCGCCCCGTCGTGGGTGTGCGGGTTGACCGGGATGCGCTGGAGCTTGCCGCTCTTGCGGCCCCGCACGGACAGCTCGGCCGAGCCCGCGAGGCTCAGTCCGCGCCGGGCCAGCCACCCGATGACGCCGTTCAGACGGACGTTCAGCGCGCTGCCCTTGAGGTAGTACGGCGACGACGACATGAGGACCCCCACGGGTTCGGGAGAGCGGTGCTCTCGCTTCCGGGTTCCAGTGTGCGCGGAACGGTGCTCCAAAGCAAGAGCAGTGCTCTCTTTTGTGTGCGCTGCTCCATGACGTGTGCGGTGCTCCGGATTCGTGGAACACTCTCTCCATGAACACCGCGAACACCGCGAACACCGCCAAGGGAGCCCGCGCCCGGGCCAGGACGGAGATCACCGCCGCCATCAAGGAGGCCGCGCGCGGACAGCTGGCCGCCGAGGGCGCCGCCAAGCTCTCGCTGCGCGCCGTCGCGCGCGAACTCGGCATGGTCTCCTCCGCGCTGTACCGGTACTTCCCCAGCCGCGACGACCTGCTGACCGCGCTCATCATCGACGCCTACGACTCCCTGGGCGCCGCCGCCGAGCAGGCCCACCACGCGGCCGCCGACGCCACGCCCCTGGAGCGCTGGACCGCCGTCTGCGAGGCGGTGCGCGGCTGGGCCCTCGCCCACCCGCACGAGTACGCCCTGATCTACGGCTCGCCCGTCCCCGGCTACAGCGCCCCGCAGACCACCGTGCCGGCGGCGGCCCGCGTCGGCCTCCTCCTCATCGGCATCGTCCGCGACGCCCACGAGCAGGGCCGGCTGACCGGTCACGCCCTCCCCGCCGAACTGAGCCGGGAGGCCGAGCGGATGACCGCCGACCTCGCCCCCGACCTGCCCCCCGAGATCGTGACGGCGCTCGTCGCGGCCTGGGCGCAGCTGTACGGGCTCGTCGGGTTCGAGCTGTTCGGGCAGTTCAACCGGGTGGTGGAGGACCGCGAGCCGTTCTTCCGGCACGCGGTGGTCCGGCTCGCGCACGGGGTGGGGCTGGAACCCTGACCGGCCCCGCCACCCGCCGCCGGGACGGCCGTACGCGGCGGGACACGGCCCCACGCCGCCCCGGGCGCCGTACTTCCCCGGGAGTACAGGTGATCACCTCGCCGGGCTGACGCGCGGACCGGGCGGCCGGTCTAGCGTGGCGGGCATGGAAGAGCAGCGCGCGGCCCCGGGCGGCCCGCCGCGGTGGCGGCGGCACGCGCCGCCCTGGTGGCACGGCACGGAGGGGGAGGAGCCCCCGGGCCGGCAGGACGACGGACGGGGGACCGGAGGTCCGCACACGGGCGGGCTCCGGCCAGGGCGTCCGCACCGGCCCTGGCTCTCCACCGCGCTGTGCACCGCCCTCGTGCTCGCCGGCTCCCACTTCGCGGCCCGCGGCCAGCACGGCCACCGCGAGCCGCTGGACGGCGCGGCGTACGCGCTGCTGCTCCTGGCCTGCGTACCGCTGCTGTGGCGGCACCGGCACCCGGCCCTCGCGGCGTACGGCACGGCGGCGGCCACCCTGGCCTACCTCGCCGCCGGCTATCCCTACGGGCCGGTGTTCGCGGCCGTCGCCGTGGCCTGCTTCAGCGCCGTCGTCGCCGGGCGCCGCCGCGCCGCCTGGACGTCCGTGGGCGCGCTGTGGGCCGGGAACGCCCTCATCGCGCTCTGGCTCTACCGGTGGCTGCCGCCGCCCGGGGACGGTCCCTCCTCCTGGGGGCAGCAACTCGTCGTCGCCACCTGGGTGGTGGCCGTCGTCGCCCTGTCCGAACTGGCCCGCGCCCGCCGCGAGCAGTGGGCCCGGGAACGCGCCGAACGCGCCCAGGCGGCCCGGCGGCGCGCCGACGAGGAACGGCTGCGCATCGCCCGCGAACTGCACGACGTCCTCGCGCACAGCATCTCCGTCATCAACGTCCAGGCGGGCGCCGGTCTCGCCCTGCTGGACAGCGACCCCGAACAGGCCCGTACGGCGCTCACCGCCATCCGGGCCGCCAGCAAGGAGGCGCTCGGCGAGGTGCGCCAGGTGCTCGACACCCTGCGCGCCCCCGGCGACGCCCCGCGCGCCCCGGCGCCCGGCCTCGGCCGACTGCCCGAACTGGTCGGCCAGGCGGCCGCCGCCGGGCTCGCCGTCGAGGTCGACGGCGCCCCGCCCCCGCTGCCGCCCGGCATCGACCTGGCCGCCTTCCGCATCGTCCAGGAGGCCCTCACCAACGTCGTACGGCACTCCGGTTCACGGCACGCGCGCGTGCGCCTCGACCACGGCGGCGGCGCGCTGCGGCTGCGGATCGACGACGACGGACCCGCCATCGGCGCGGACGCGGGCGGCAGCGGCAACGGACTGGCCGGGATGCGCGAGCGGGCCGCCGCGCTCGGCGGCGCCATCGAGGCGGGAGCGCGCCCCGACGGCGGCTGGCGAGTGCTCGCCGTACTGCCCCTGACGACCGAGGAGGACGACCGGTGATCCGCGTACTGCTCGCCGACGACCAGTCGCTGGTCCGGGCCGGTTTCCGGGCGCTGCTCGACGCACAGCCGGACATCGAGGTCGCCGGGGAGGCCGCCGACGGGGCGGAGGCCCTGCGCCGGGTGCGCGAACTGCGCCCCGACGTCGTGCTGATGGACATCCGCATGCCGGTGCTGGACGGCCTGGCCGCCACCCGCGGCATCACCGGAGACCCCGGCCTGGCACACGTCAAGGTGGTCATGCTCACCACCTTCGAACTGGACGAGTACGTCTTCGAGGCGATCCGCTCGGGCGCCTCCGGCTTCCTGGTCAAGGACACCGAACCGGACGAACTCCTGCGCGCGGTGCGGGCGGTGGTCGCCGGTGACGCCCTGCTGTCGCCCGGCGTCACCCGCCGGCTGATCGCCGAGTTCGCCGCCCGGTCCAAGGAGCCCGCGGCGGCCGACGCCCTTGCCCGCCTCACCGAACGCGAACGCGAGGTCATGGCCCTGGTCGGCATCGGCATGTCCAACGAGGAGATCGCCCGCCGCCTGGTCGTCAGCCCCCTCACCGCCAAGACCCACGTCAGCCGCGCCATGGTGAAGCTCGGCGCCCGCGACCGGGCCCAACTGGTCGTGCTCGCCTACGAGTCGGGCCTGGTCAGGCCGGGCTGGCTGGGGTGAGACCCGGCGGGGCGCACCGTGCCGGCCCGCTGGGAAGGGGCCCGCGCGGGGTCGGGCTTCGGCGCACCCCGCCCTGTGCGCGCCCGTCAGTTCAGGTGATCGCCGAGGTCTCCCGCCACAGCGCGGCCAGCGACGCGTCGCCCGTCACGCTCGGCACCGGACCCCGGTTCCACAGCGCCAGGTACAACCGGTCCGCCGGGCCGGAGAGTTCGGCGTCGGCCGCACCGACCGCGTCCCGCACCGTGACCGGCGGCCCGTCCGACAGCCGTACGGTCCACACCGCCTCGTCCGCCTCCCCGGCGTCCGCGGCGCGCACCCGCAGGACGCGCGGCTCGGGGACACGGACCCGGCTCCTGGGGCGGGCGTGGAAGCCGCGCAGCAGCTCGTCCACGCCGTCGACGGCGAAGCCGGTGTCGATCGCCGTGGGGGCGCCGCCGCGCGCCGACTCGGCGTCGAAGCGGTGGACGGCCGTCTCGTGCGCCTGCCGCCGGGTCCAGAAGGCCAGGGACGTGGGCGGCGACTGGGGCGCGGGGTGGAAGGTCCAGCACTCCACCTCGGCGGGCGCCTCGGCCAACGTCCGCACCAGCCGGCGGTGGGCGTCGCGGTACCAGGCCACCAGCTCGGCGCCGTCGAGCCGGGGGGCCTCGCCGAGCGGGAACGGCGAGGTGCGCCCGTCGGCGACGAAGGCGGCGGCCCACTCGTGCACGGCGCCCGTGTGCGCCAGCAGGTCCCGCACCCGCCACTGCGGACAGGTCGGCACCTCGGCGTCGGTGCCCGCCTCCTCGGCGGCCGCGGCCAGCAGCCGCCCCTCCCGGTCGAGCACGTCAAGGAACTCGGCAGTCTTCATCCCACGGAGTCTGCCCGAGGAAACGGCCCGGGCGACAGGGGGATCCCGCCCTGCGGGACGGCCGGGCGGCCGGCCCGGCGCCCCGCCGAAGCCGCCGTTCGCGTCGCTCCCGCACCGGGTCGGCGTATGTCGCGTTGCGGGGGCGCGCCGGACGAGGTGGGCTGGAGGGTGACTCACGTTCCCCACGCTGCGGACGGCGACCATGACGATGTCCCCCTTCGGCGCCTCATTCGGCGGCCAGGACCCGTTCTCCGAGATCCTCAACCGCTTCTTCGGCATGACGCCGGCCGCCTCGCCGCCCCAGGTGCAGCGGGTGCCGATCGGCCGGCTGCTGACCGAGTCCGCGCGCGAGCTGATCAACACCGCCACCCGGCGGGCCGCCGAGGACGGCAGCTCCGACCTGGACACCGAGCACCTGCTGTGGGCCTGCACCCAGGTGGACCCCACCCGCGGCCTGCTCACCCAGGCGGGCGCCGACCCCGACCGGCTCGGCGCCGACCTCGCCGCCGCGCTGCCCGGCGAGAGCGGCGCCCCCTCCGCCGAGCCCGGCCTGACCCCCGCCGCCAAGCGGGTGCTGCTGCGCGCCTACGAACGCTCCCGGGCCGCCGGGGTGTCGTACATCGGCCCCGAGCACCTGCTCGGCGCGCTGCTGGACACCCCGGGCACGGCGGCGGGCCGCGTGCTCGCCTCGCACGGCCTGGAGACCGAGCGGCTGCGCCGCAGCGCCGAGGAGGCGGCCCGCAGCGAGACCGCGCCGGGCGGCGGCGAGAAGCCCAGCGACACGCCCACCCTCGACCAGTACGGCCGCGACCTCACCGAAGAGGCGCGGGACGGGAAGCTGGACCCCGTGGTCGGCCGGGCGCTGGAGATCGAGCAGACGGTGGAGATCCTCTCCCGCCGCTCCAAGAACAACCCCGTCCTGATCGGCGAGCCGGGCGTCGGCAAGACCGCCATCGTCGAGGGCCTCGCCCAGCGGATCATCGCCGGGGACGTGCCGAAGACGCTGGAGAACAAGCGGGTCGTCGCCCTCGACCTGACCGGGCTCGTCGCCGGCGCCCAGTACCGCGGCCAGTTCGAGGAGCGGCTGAAGAACGTCATCGACGAGGTGAAGGCCGCCTCCGAGTCGACCATCCTCTTCCTGGACGAACTGCACACCGTCGTCGGCGCCGGGGCCACCGGCGAGGGCTCCATGGACGCCGGCAACATCCTCAAGCCGGCCCTGGCCCGCGGCGAACTCCATGTCGTCGGGGCCACCACCCTGGACGAGTACCGGCGCTACGTGGAGAAGGACGCCGCCCTGGAGCGCCGCTTCCAGCCCGTCATGGTGCCCGAGCCGAGCGTCGAGGAGACCGTGCAGATCCTGGAGGGCCTGCGCGACTCCTACGAGGCCCACCACCAGGTCCGCTACAGCGACGACGCCCTCGCCGCCGCGGCCGTGCTGTCCGACCGCTACGTCTCCGACCGGTTCCTGCCCGACAAGGCCATCGACCTGCTCGACCAGGCCGGCGCCCGGGTCCGGCTGCGCTCGCTCGGCCGCTCCACCGAGGTCGCCGAGGGCGAGGACCGGCTGGCCAAACTGCGCCGCGAGAAGGACCAGGCCGTCGCCGCCGAGGACTTCGAGCGGGCCAGCGAGCTCAAGGACCGGATCGCGGAGGCGGAGGACGAACTCGCGGGGCTGGCCGAGCGGCGCGAGGGCGTGCTGGAGGTGACCGTCGACGACATCGCCGACGTGCTGTCCCGGCGCACCGGCATCCCCGTCTCCCAGCTGACCGAGAGCGAGAAGGAACGGCTGCTGAAGCTGGAGGAGGCGCTGCACGACCGGGTGGTCGGGCAGGACGAGGCCGTCACCGCCATCGCGCAGGCGGTGCGCCGCAGCCGGGCCGGCATGGGCGACCCGAACCGTCCCGTCGGCTCCTTCCTGTTCCTCGGCCCGACCGGCGTCGGCAAGACCGAACTGGCCAAGGCGCTCGCGGAACTCCTCTTCGGCGACGAGAACCGCCTGGTCCGCTTCGACATGAGCGAGTTCCAGGAGAAGCACACCGTCTCCCGGCTGGTCGGCGCCCCGCCCGGCTACGTCGGCCACGAGGAGGCCGGCCAGCTCACCGAGAAGGTCCGCCGCCAGCCCTACAGCGTGCTGCTGTTCGACGAGGTCGAGAAGGCCCACCCGGACGTCTTCAACGCCCTGCTCCAGGTCCTGGACGACGGACGGCTCACCGACGCGCAGGGCCGCACGGTCGACTTCCGCAACACCGTGGTCGTGATGACCTCCAACATCGGCGCGCAGCGCATCCTCGCCCACCACGGCGACGTCGCCGACATCAAGGACCAGCTGATGGAGGACCTGCGCGGCAGGTTCCTGCCCGAGTTCCTCAACCGCATCGACGACATCATCATCTTCCACGGCCTCGGCGAGGAGGAGCTGAACCGGATCGTGGACCTGCTGCTCGACAACAGCCGCCGTCGGGTGCGCGCCCAGGGGCTGGAGCTGCAGGTCACCGACGCGGCGAAGAGGCTCCTCGTCGCCCACGGCCACCAGCCCGAGTTCGGCGCCCGCCCGCTGCGCCGCACCATCCAGACGGAACTGGACAACCGCATCGCGTCCCTGCTGCTGAGCGACGAGGCGGACCCCGGGGACACCATCGTCGCCGACGTCGTGAACGACTCCCTGGTCTGCCGCGTGGAGCGGCCGGCCCCGTCCGACGCGAAGGTCTACGAGGAGAGCGGCGAGAGCGCGGCGCCCGCCGAGTGACCGGCGGCGCGCACGCGCACGCCCTCCGACCGGCGCTGGTCGCTTGCGCGACCGGCGCCGGTCGGACGTGTGCGGCGGATGTCCGGGTTGCGCCGGTCCGTGCGCCGGTCGTGCGTCCCGCGCCGGTCCGGACTCCGGCCGTCCGTTCCGCGCCGGTCCGTGCGCCGATCGTCCGCCCCGCGTCGGCCCGTACTCTGGCCGTCCGTTCCGCGCCGGTCCGTGCGTCGGCCGTCCGTTACGCGCCGGTCCGTACTCCGGCCGTCCGACTCGCGTTGGCTCGTGCGCCGACCGTCCGACCTGAGCCCGTCACTCGAAGGCCGACCGCCGGGTCGCGAAGCCGATCGTGGCGGCGACGGCGGCCAGGACGGCGACGCTGGTGAGCGCGGCCGGCAGCGTGAGCCAGTCGGCCATGAACCCGATGGCCGGAGGTCCGAGCAGCATGCCGCCGTAGCCGAGCGTGGAGGCCACGGCGACGCCGCTCGGACCGGCCAGGGCGCCCGCGCGTTCCACGGTGACCGGGAAGACGTTGGCGAGTCCGAGCCCGGTCACGGCGAAGCCGAGCAGCGCCGCCCACACGGACGGCGCGAGCGCGCCGAGCAGCATCCCGGCCGCCGCGGTGGCACCGCCGGCCACGATCGTCCGGGACCGGCCGAGCCGCTCCAGCAGCGTCGTCCCGGTCAGCCGCCCGGCGGTCATCGCGAGGGCGAAACAGGAGTAACCGGCGGCGGCCACACCGGCCGACGCGTCCAGGTCCTGCTGGAAGTGCAGGGCACCCCAGTCGGCCATCGCGCCCTCGCCGTAGGAGGTGCACAGGGCGATGAGACCGAGGACGACGACGAGCCCGCGGGTGCGGCGGGCGTCGGGGCGGCGCGGGTCCGCCGCCCGCGCCGGGTCCGACTGCGCCGACCGGGCTCCGCCCGTCGCCGGGCCGTCGTCCGGCGGCGTCGGGGCGGGGTGGCGCAGCAGGGTGGGGCCGGCGGCGGCCGTGACGAGCAGGCCGATCAGGGTGAGGCCCAGCAGATGGCGGGTGGGGGACAGGGAACCGGCCACGAGCCCGCCGAGCCCCGCGCCCACCATGCCGCCCAGACTGAACGCGGCGTGGAAGGTGGGCATCACCGGCCGCCGCAGCGCGGCCACCAGATCGACGGCCGCGCTGTTGAAGGCCACGTTGATCCCGCCGTACGCCGCGCCGAAGGCCAGCAGCACCGCGCCCAGCGTCCAGGCCGAGTGGGTGAGCGGGGGCAGGGCGACGCTGAGGGAGAGCAGGACGGCGCAGACGACGGTGACCGGGTGGCTGCCGTAACGGCGGCACAGGCGGCCGGTGAGGGTCATGGTGATCACGGCTCCGGCGGACACGCCGAGCAGAGCGAGCCCGAGGGCCCCGGCGGAGGCGTGGGTCTGCTGCTTGATGGCCGGGATGCGCACCACCCAGCCCGCGAAGACGAAGCCGTCGAGCGCGAAGAAGGCGGTGAGGGCGACCCGGAGCCGGGTGAGGGAGTGGTCCGGCACGACACTGTGCGAGCGGACTTTGTTTATGAGCGGCACAAAATCAGGCTAGGAGCGCGCGGACCTGCGGGCAAGGGGCAAGGGGCGGGGTGCGGTGACCAGAAGGCAATGGTCAGGGAGGCGGGCGGCCCGCCGACGGGCGCGGGGGCAGGCGGGCGGGCGGCGCGGCAACGACCGGGAAGGGCGGGCGAGGCGACGCGGCGGCAGGCGCGCGTACGTGTACCCCCGCAGGCACCGGGACGGAGCCGCGTCAGCCCGTCTTGCGCCCCCAGGTGTCCACCCGCGCCCATTCCTCGGCCCACTGGTCGAAGCGATGATGGTCGAGGCGGTTGCGGGCCAGCTTCGCGCCGCCGATGACCAGGCCCATCGTGGCCGAACCGGCCCACAGGCCGCCCAGCACGGCCTGGAAGGCGGTGTCGGCGGGCGAGGCGGGCGGCGAGGTGAGGTTGCCGCGCTCGTTCGTCCACACCGTGACCTGCGTACCGGGCGCCGCGGTGGCGGGCACCCTGGTGCGGTCGGTGTGCGCAACTCCGCTCGCGTCCGTCCAGCGCACGGTGCCCCACACCAGCGAACCACCGGCCGGCCGGGCGGCGGCTCCCCGCGCCGGTTCCTCGGCCAGCACGGCCGACACCGCATGGGTCTGCGCCCGGACGCGGTCCGCGCTCTGCTGCACGGCGCCCGCCGTCAGCAGTCCCGCCACCAGCCCGCCCAGCACGGCCAGCGTCCAGGCGACGAGCAGGATCCACGCCTCGACGACATCACTGGTCCGCCGGAGCGGATTGCGCCGCCACCGCCACCACCGCACTCCCGCACGACGTGTCACCTTCGACACCCCCTCGTGCACCGACGGGCTCCTACTGCCAGTGTGCCCCCTGTGGAGATCGGAAGCCCCGGTGGGGACGCGGAAAAGATCCGGGCGGCCGGACGGGGCGGAGCCGCGCCCACCGGATCGGGACACGGAACGGTTAAGGCTCGCGCACGCGCCGGTGGCCGTGCGGTGAGCGCGCCATGATGGTGCCATGACGCTCGCCGCGCGCGCCTTCACCCAACTGGCCAGCTGGCCCGACCTGATGGAAGCGGTGCCGAGCTGCGGCGCCGGACAGGCGCTCAGCTCGCCCTACGGGGAGATCGCCCACTTCCACTCCGACCGCGACGTCGACCTCAACCTGACCGACCGGGCGATACGCCGGCTGGCGGGCGACCTGAGACGCTTCGCCGCGCTCCGGGTCGTGCCGGGCTCGTCGTGGGTGACGATCCGCCTCGACGCCTCCGCCGACGTCGATCTTCTCCTGTCCCTGATGAGCGTCGCCCTCAAGGCCCACCTGGGCGGACCCGCCGCCGACGACCGCCCGGCGCCCGCCGGCTGCAACGACGGCCGCGGCGTGGGCTTCTGGCGCACCTGACCGATCCCGCCGGCCGCGCCTCACCGGCCGTTCCCACCGGTCGTGCCCCCAACCGCTCCCGCCGGTCGTGCCCCCGACCGCTCCTGCCGGTCGAGCCCCCGACCGCTCCCGCCGATCACGCCTCACACCGTGAGGACCCGGACCCCCGCCTCCTCGAACCTGCGCACCGCGTCCCGGTCCGCCGCCGAGTCGGTGACCAGCGTGTCGACGGACTCCACCGGGCAGATCCGGGCGAAGGCGCGCCGCCCCAGCTTGCTGGAGTCCGCGGCGACGACCACCCGCTCGGCGCGCTCGCACAGCAGCCGGTTGATCGCGGCCTCCGCCTCGTCGTGCGCCGCCGCGCCGTGCGCGACGTCCAGGGCGACCACGCCGAGCACCGCCACGTCGAGCGTGATCTGGCTCAGCACCCCGTCCGCCAGCGGGCCGATCAGCTCGTACGACTGCGGGCGCGCCACCCCGCCGGTCAGCACGATCTTGAACTGGGGCCGCACCGCCAGCTCGTTGGCGATGTTGAGCGCGTTGGTGACCACGGTCAGAGCGGGCGACCCGGAGGTCAGATCGGCGCGCACCGCCAGGGCGCGGGCCACCTCCGTGGTGGTGGTGCCCCCGGTGAGGCCCACCGCCTCGCCGGGGGCGACGAGTTCCGCGACCGCGCGGGCGATGCGCTGCTTCTCGCCCGCGCGGCGGGCCGTCTTGTAGCGCAGGGGCAGTTCGTAGGAGACGCCGTGGACGACCGCGCCGCCCCGGGTGCGCACCAGCATCTGCTGCTCGGCGAGCTGGTCGAAGTCCCGCCGGATCGTCGCGGCCGACACCTCCAGCCGGGTCGCGGCCTCCTCCACGTCCAGCCGGCCGCGCTCCACGAGCAGTTCCAGCAGCGCCTTCCAGCGGGCGTCGCGCGACATCGGCGGCCTCCGTTCCTCGGTCCTCCGTGACCCTAACGCACCCACCACGCAGCGAAATGCTTGATTGTGCTCGAAACTCGGCGCTATCTTGCAAGAACAATCAGCAAACCGGGAGGGTGTGCCATGAGCCATGTCGAGGACGAGCTGACCAGTCAGCCCGAGTGCTGGACCCGCGTCGCCGCCGACGCCGCCGGACACGGCCCGGCGCTGCCCGCGCCGGGGGAGCGGGTCGCGATCGTCGGCTGCGGCACGTCGTACTTCATGGCGCAGGCCGCCGCCGCGCTGCGCGAGGGCGCCGGGCAGGGCGAGACCGACGCCTTCGCCGCCTCGGAGTTCCCGCACGGCCGCGCCTACGACCGCGTCCTCGCCCTCACCCGCTCCGGCACCACCACCGAAGTGCTCGACCTGCTGCGGAAGGTGGCCGGCGGGACCCGCACCACGGCCGTCACCGCCGACCCGGACACCCCGGTGATGGAGGCCGCCGACGACGTGGTCGTGCTGGACTACGCCGACGAACGCTCCGTCGTGCAGACCCGGTTCGCCACCACCGCGCTCACCCTGCTCCGCGCCCATCTCGGCCTGCACTCCGACGCCGTCGTCGCGGACGCCCGCACCGCGCTGGCCGAGCCGCTGCCCGAAGGGCTCGTGGAATGCGGGCAATTCACCTTCCTCGGGCGCGGCTGGACGGTCGGGCTCGCCAACGAGGCCGGGCTGAAGATGCGCGAGGCATCGCTGTCCTGGACCGAGGCCTACCCGGCGATGGAGTACCGGCACGGCCCCATCAGCATCACCACCGAGGGCACCGCGACCTGGATGCTCGGCCCGGCGCCCGAGGGACTTGCCGAACAGGTGCGCGCCACGGGCGGGTTGTGGGTGGAGGGCGGCCTCGACCCGCTCGCCGAACTCGTCCGCGCCCAGCGGCTCGCCGTCGCCGTCGCCGCCGCCCGCGGCCTCGACCCGGACCAGCCGCGCCACCTCACCCGCTCGGTGATCCTCGCCTCCTGACGCCCCGTCACCCCCTTCCCCACGGAAAGGACAGGCCGTGCCGCTTGCAGCCACCGGCGAGCTGGTCGGCAGCGCCGCCGCCGCGCGCTCCGCCGTCGTCGCCTTCAACATCATCACGCTGGAACACGTCGAGGCCGTCGTCGCCGGCGCCGAGGCGGCCGGCACGCCCGTCATCCTGCAGATCAGCGAGAACGCGGTCAGGTTCCGCTACGGACGGCTGCTGCCCCTGGCCCGCGCCGCCGCCGAGGCGGCCCGACGAGCCGCCGTGCCCGTGGCGTTGCACCTCGACCATGTGCAGAGCGACGACCTGCTGCGCCAGGCGCCCGAGGCGGGCTTCAGCTCCGTGATGTACGACGCCTCCCGGCTGCCGTACGCGGAGAACCTCGCCGCGACCAGGGCCGCCGCCGAATGGGCGCATGCCCAGGGGCTGTGGCTGGAGGCGGAGTTGGGCGAGGTCGGCGGGAAGGACGGCCGGCCGCCGCTGGACGCCCACGCCCCCGGCGCCCGCACCGACCCCGGCGAGGCGCACGCGTTCGTCACCGGCGCCGGAGTGGACGCCCTGGCCGTGGCCGTCGGCAACTCCCACGCCATGACCGAGCGCACCGCCGCCCTCGACCACGACCTGCTCAAACGCCTCGCCGACGCGCTGGACGTGCCCCTCGTCCTGCACGGCTCCTCAGGCCTCGCCGACGCCGAGCTGACCGCGGCCGTCACCGGCGGCATCGCCAAGGTCAACGTCGGCACCGCGCTGAACATCGCCATGACCCGCGCGATCCGCGAGTTCCTGGCCGCCCACCCCGAGGCAGTCGACTCCCGCAAGTACCTCGGCGTGGGCCGGGAGGCGATGGTGACGGAGGTGACCCGCCTCCTCGGGGTGATCGGCGCACCCCGCGCGACGACCGCCGGCTGACGGCCGCCCGCTCGGCGTCCGCCCCGGCCCCGCCCGCGGCCCGCCGGCGCCTACCGCTTGACCGCCCTCAGCAGCACGAACTTCGGGTCGCTCGCCACCAGTTCGCTGTTGCCGAACAGCCGCCGCAGCTTCACGTGGTAGCCGAGGTGCCGGTTGCCGATCACCCACAGCGAGCCGCCGGGGCGCAGCGCGCGCCGCGCCCCGGTGAACATCCGCCACGCCGTCGCGTCGGTCGTCGCCTGGTGGGAGTGGAACGGCGGGTTGTTGAGCACCAGGTCCACGCTGCCGTCCGGCACCCCGGACAGCCCGTCGCCGACCCGGAACTCGGCATGCCCCGGCACCCCGTTCGCCTTGTACGTCGCCTCGGCCGAGGCGACCGCCTGGAACGACTCGTCGGTGAACAGCACCTCGGCCTCCGGGTGCGCCAGCCCCATCGCCGTGCCCACCACGCCGTTGCCGCAGCCGAGGTCCACCACCCGCCGCGCGCCGTCGCCGTCCGGCAGGTGCCGGAGGAGGAAGCGGGTGCCGATGTCGAGCCGGTCCGCGCAGAACACCCCGGCGTGGTTGACGACGGTCCGGCCGGAGACCGCGCCGATCCCGCCGGGCAGCGTGTAGGCGTACGGCCACGGGTTGGCGGGCCGCTCCAGGGACGGGTCCGGGGTGCACAGGATCAGCCGGGCCTTGCGCTCGGCGAGCGAGGTCCGGGTCGGGCCGATGATCCGCTCGAACAGCGTCAGCGTCGAGGTGTGGATCTCCTTCACCATGCCCGTGCCCACGACGACCGTGCCCGCGTGCAGGGCGGGCGCCAGCCGCAGCAGCTGGTCCTCCAGCAGCGCCAGGCTCTTGGGCACCCGCACCAGGAGCACGTCGATCCGGTCCGGCGGCGGGTCCTGCGTGGTGAGCAGCCGCACCGCGCCGGGCTCGGCGCCGTTGCGGGCGAGATTGAGCCGGGTCGCCTCCTGCCCCAGATACGAGTCGGTGATCTGCGTCGGCCCGTGCGCCGCCAGCGCCGTGACCAGCGCGCCCCACCGGTCGCCGACGACCACGACCGTCCCGGACAGGTCGATGGCCTGCTCGGCGAGGTGCCGCAGGAGGTACTCGTCGGAGGCGTCCCAGGCACGCAGCCGGTCACGCGGGTCCACGGGGAACCGGGACAGGGCCGGCTCGCCCCAGGGGGTCGTCATACGGTCGTTCATCGTCCGTCCAGGCTAGCCGAGCCGCAGCTCAGCGCCGCCGCGGCAGGATGGGGTCATGGACGCCGAGCTGTTCCCCCGCCGCCGGGCCGAGATCGCGCCGGGCGCGGTGCATGTCCCCGACTGGCTGGATGCGGCGCGCCAGCGCGAGCTGCTGGAGGCCTGTCGGCGGTGGGCCCGCCCGCCGGCCGGCCTGCGCACGGTGCGCACCCCCGGCGGCGGCACGATGACCGCCCGGCAGGTCTGCCTGGGCTGGCACTGGTACCCGTACGCCTACGCCCGCACCGTCGCCGACGGGGACGGCGCACCGGTGAAGCCGTTCCCCGCCTGGCTGGGCGAGCTGGGCCGGCGCGCGGTGACCGACGCCCTCGGACCGGAGGCGGCGCGGGAGGCCGCGTACGACATCGCGCTGATCAACTTCTACGACGCCGACGCCCGCATGGGCCTGCACCGCGACGCCGACGAGAAGTCCGCCGCGCCGGTGGTGTCGCTGAGCCTCGGCGACACCTGCGTCTTCCGCTTCGGCAACACCGAGACCCGTACCCGGCCGTGGACGGACGTCGAGCTGCGCAGCGGCGACCTGTTCGTCTTCGGCGGCCCCTCCCGGTTCGCCTACCACGGGGTGCCGCGCGTCCATGCGGGCACCGCGCCGGGCGAGTTGGGGCTGACCGGGCGGCTGAACGTCACACTCCGGGTGAGCGGCCTGGCGGACCCCGCGCCCGGAGGGGGCCGGAGCGGACAGCGGGCCTGAACCGGGCCGGTCCCCGGACGGCCGGAAGTACGGATCATGGGAGACTCCCCCTCATGAGCGGCAAGGCTGACCCCCGGACGGCGGGGGAAGGGACCACCTCGAGGACGCGGCTGGACCGGGGGCGCGGCGCGCTCGGACCCGCGTTGGAGCTGGTGCACACCGGGCGTGCCCCGACCCGGGCCGTGCTCACCGCGGAGCTGGGGGTGACCCGGGCGACGGCCGGGGCGGTCGCCGCCGAGCTGGAGGCGCTCGGCCTGATCCGGGTGGACCCCCGGCCAGCCGCCGCGGCCGGTTCGCAGGGCCGGCCCTCGCACCGCCTCTCGGTCGCCGAGGACGGACCCGTCGCCCTCGCCGCCCAGGTGCACGCCGACGGCTTCCGCGCCGCCCTGGTCGGCCTCGGCGGCCGGATCGTGGCCACCGCGCCCGGCTGCGAGGCCGTGGACGCCGACCCGGCCAAGGTGCTCGGCTCGGTCGTCGAGGCCGGTGCGGAGCTGCTGCGCGCGACCGGCCGGCGCTGCGTCGGCGCCGGGCTCGCCGTGCCCTCCGCGGTCGCCGAACCCGACGGCACGGCCCTCAACCCGCTCCACCTGGCCTGGCCGGTCGGCGCGCCCGTACGGCGGATCTTCGCCGAGTGCGTGCGCGCCGCCGGGATCGACGGACCGGCGTTCGCCGCCAACGACGTCAACCTCGCCGCGCTCGCCGAGCACCGGCACGGCGCGGGGCGCGGCGCCCGCGACCTGCTGTGCGTGGCCACCGGGCACCGCGGGGTGGGCGGCGCGCTGGTGCTGGACGGGCGGCTGCACACGGGCAGTTCCGGCCTGGCGCTGGAGGTCGGGCACCTCACCGTCAACCCCGAGGGCCGCCCCTGCCACTGCGGCAGCCGCGGCTGCCTGGACGTGGAGGCCGACCCGCTGGCCCTGCTCACCGCCGCGGGCCGCGCGCCCGGCCCCGAGGTGTCGCTGCTCAAGCAGGCCGACGACCTGATCCGCGGCCACCTCGACGACCCGGCCGTCCGGACGGCCGTGGAGAGCCTCGTGGACCGCCTCGGGCTGGGGCTGGCCGGTCTGGTCAACATCCTCAACCCGGACCGGATCATCCTCGGCGGACTGCACCGCACCCTGCTGGAGGCCGCCCCGGACCGGCTGCGCGCCGTCGTCGCCGACCGCAGCCTGTGGGGCCAGAGCGGCGGCGTGCCCATCCTCCCCTGCACCCTGGACCACAACAGCCTGGTCGGCGCGGCGGAACTGGCCTGGCAGCCGGTCCTGGACGACCCCCTGGGGGCACTGGCCTGAGGGGCGGGGGCCCGGGGCAGCGTGGGCGCCGGGGCCGGCCCGGCGTCGGGCGCCCGGCCCTCAGAGGCACGGTGCCGGCTCGACGGCCGAGGTCCGGTTCGGCGACTCAGCGCCGACCCGGTGGTCCGGCACCGGCCTGACAGCCGGGGGCCGGTCCCGACGCTTCGCGCCCGCCCCGGCGGACCGCCCGGACTCCGGCCCTTGCGCCGCCCGGCGCCCCCGGCGGCGCGCCACCGCGCCCGGGAGCAGGGGCCGCGCCAAGAGGGGCGCGGACATCCCCGGCACCCGCGCTCAGCGCCAGGCCGTGGCGAAGGCGCGGGCCGGGTTCTCGGTGAGGATGCGGTCCACCAGGTCCGCGCCCAGTTCGGCCGCCAGCCGCGGGCGTATGCGGCGCAGCAGGTACGGCATGCCGGGGCCGCCGTCGACCGACCGGGCGCCGGCGGTCACCGTGTCGCCGCCGAGCAGCAGCCGGTCGCCGTGTCCGGCCTCGGCCAGGGCGCGCACGGCCTCCGGCATCCGCCAGTCGGTGGCGTGATGGGTCCGGGAAGGACCGTCGAAGGCCAGGTAGCAGCCCGACTCGGCCGCCTGGCGGTGCAGCACGGGATCGGGGAAGCGGTTCAGATGGCCGAGGATCACCCGGTCCGGCGGCACCTCCGACGCGCCGCACAGCAGGTCCAGCACGTCGAGGGCGGCCGTGCCCATCTCCAGGTGGACGGCGACGGGCGCGCCGGTGGCGTGGTGGGCCTCGGCCGCGGCGGTCATCGTCCAGCGGGCGTGCGCGTCGAGGCCGTGGAAGCCGCCGGCGACCTTGACGAGCCCGGCCCGCACGCCGGTGTCGCCGATCCCCTCGGTGAGTTCGGCGACGAAGACGTCCGCGAGCCTCCCGCGCAGCGCGGCCAGCGTGTCCTCGTCGTAGTGGACGTCCTGGTGCAGCCCCGTCGCGCACACCACGTGCACCCCGGCGGCCCGGGACAGCGGCGGCAGCTCCGCGGCCCGGCGGCCCAGCCCGTACGGCGTCCACTGCACGACGGCCGACCCGCCCGCCGCGCGGAACGCGGCCAGCTCCGAGCCCGCGGCCCGTACGTCGTCCAGCTCCTGGCCGGGCAGCCGGGGGCTGCGGAAGAAGAGGTGGTCGTGCGCGTCGGTCACACCGAGTTCGTCCGGTGCGACGTCGCCGAGCACCGTGCGGACGGCGCTCACCACTGCCGGCCCGTGGGCAGCGACTCGCGTCCGGGCGCCGACAGGTGCAGGACCTGGAACACCTCGCCCTCCGCGTCCGGCGTCCGACGCGCCCACAGCGAGAAACGCACCAGCTCCCAGCGGCTCGTGTCCACCGCGGTCGCCGCGAGCACCGCGCCGTCCCGCCCGGCCAGCCGCCCGTTCTCGCGCACCGCCTCGGCCATGAACTCCGCCAGTACCACGCCCTCCGGGACGGGCACCCGCTGCCGTACGGCGACGAGGGGGGCCGAGTCCGCGGCGTCGCCGCCCTCGTGCGCCAGCCCCGTCCACTGCCGCACCACGGGCCGGCCGAAATCGCCCACCAGCCCCTGGAAGGGGCCGCCCCATAGGAAGGAGTTCATGCCCTCCGTCGTGTTCCACAGGTAGAACGGCGCGTACTGGCTGACCGGAGAGCCGTGCACCCCGCGCTCGCGCATCAGATACGCCTTGACGCCGAGGCCGTCCCAGTCGTCGAGCGCGTGCCCGATCCGGTCGACGCGGTCCCGGATGATCCCCATGTCGTAGTCGGCGGGCAGGGTCAGCTCGTACTGCATCGCGTGCATGTGAAGGTCCCTTCCCGGCGCTCAGGCCGGACGGTCGGCGTCGGTGCGCAGCAGCGACAGCAGTCCCCGTACGCCGGTGTCGAAGGCGGCGGGGGAGCCGGCGGCCCGGGCCAGCACATAACCGCCCTGCACGGTGGCGAGGACCGTCGCCGCGATCTCCTCGCCGTCCAGGCGGGGCGGGAACAGACCGGACTCCTTGCCCTCCTCGACCACCTGCGCCAGCCGCTCGCGCAGGGCGTCGAGCGTCTCGTCCACCGGTGCGCGCAGCTCCGCGCTGGCGACGATCTCCGGGTCCATGGTCAGCCGGCCGACGGGACAGCCGCGCAGCACGTCGCGCTCGCGGCGCAGATACGCCTCGATGCGCTCGTAGGGCGTGCCGGGCCCGGTCAGCAGGGCGTCCGCGGTGGCCAGCAGCTCCGTGCAGGTACGCCGGATGGCCGTCAGCGCCAGGTCGGACTTGCCCTTGAAGTGGTGGTACATGCTGCCCTGCCCGGCGCCGGCGCGCTCCAGGATCGCCTTCGGGCTGGTGCCCACGTAGCCGCGCTCCCACAGCAGTTCGCGGGTGGACTCGATCAATCGCTCCTGCGTGCTCACGAGAGCAGAGTACATACCAGTAGGTACAGAAGTCGAGTGCTTTCGGGAGCGCTCACGGAGCAGCCGCCGCGCCCCCGTACTCCCCGGGAGGTACGCGCACGGCCGCTGGCCGTACGACGACCCCGGCACCCGCGGCGGCGATCCTCGACTCATCACCCGGAGAACTCCCGAAGGAGACGAGCGAGATGCAGACTTTGGCGAACTGGGACGGGAGCGGCCCCGGGCCGTGGGTCCTCCTGTTCCCGCTGTTCTGGGCGGCCGCGATCGCCGGGGTCGTCACCCTTGTGCGGCGCACCCGGCGCGGCGCGGGAGGACCCTGGGCGGGCCCGGCCGGCCCCTGGCGGGGCGTGGACGGCCGCCCCGCCGGCGACTCGCCGCCGGCCGTGCTCGGCCGCCGCTTCGCCTCCGGCGAGATCGACGAGGACGAGTACTGGCGCCGGCTGTCGGTGCTGGAGGAGCACTTCGGCCGTACGGAGAAGAACGGCGTCCGCTGACGCCGGCGGTCCGCGGCGCAGCGCCCCGTCGCACACGACGGAGTACGGCACCGCCTACTCCGCGCGCGGGCGGCGGCCCACGGGACCGCGCTCGTCGCGCCCCGCGGCCGGACGGCGGCACCGTGCTCCGCCGGCCGGCGCCGAGGCCGACGCCGCCACCGGCCGGAATCCGGCGGTGACGGCGTCGCTCGGGCTCGCCCCCGGTCAGCCGGGGACGGGCGAACGGGCGGGAACGGGCGCGGCCCTCGCCCCGTCGAGCGCGGGTTCTACCTCCGCGAACCGGCGTACGGGCTGCTGCTCCCCGGCGGCCAGTCGCGGCACCCGCGCCGGCACCGTGACGGCGACCGGGGCGGTGGCGGAGGGCAGGGTGAACCACACCACCTTGCCCTCCTCGCCGTCCGGGCGCGCGCCCCAGCTCTCGCTCATCGCGGCCACCATCGCCAGTCCCCGGCCTTCGGTGGCCAGTGGCGCGATGTCGCCCATGTCCTCCACCACGGGAAGACGCGGATCGTGGTCGCGCACGGAGACGGTGAGCCGGTCGAGCAGGAACTCGAGCTCGACGGTGCACAACTTGTCGGGCTGGGCGTGCTGGTGGACGTTGGTCAGCAACTCCGTCACACCGAGCGCGGCCCGGTCTATCAGAGGGTCCAGATGCCAGTAGCGCAAGTGCGCCGATACGATTCTGCGGACCTGGCCGATCCGCGACGGCAGGGCTTGGAGCTCCACCGTGCAGTGCCTGCTTGGGTGACTGATCACGGCTGCGACTCCCCGACGTTGAGGTCCGGAAGAACACGACGTTTCGGATGCAGCAGGACGCCTGCATGACACTGCCGCCTGCTGTCGTGGCCGGCGGGCTGGTTCGCAGCGTTATCGCCGGTAAACCCAGAGTGACGTGAGACCAGCGTGACGCAAGGGGTTCGGCACCGCAACTTCGCGCCACCTTCGCGACGGCTCAGCCGCCGCGCCCCGCGGCCCTGCGGACGGCCTCGATGAACCGGCGCGCCGCGGGCGGCCCCGGCTCGCCGGGAGCGGGGTCGCGGTCGCTGAGGGTCAGCAGGTACCGGGTGCCGGCGAGGTCGGCGCGCGCCCGGCCGTCCGGGCCGAGCCAGGGCCTGGACGCGCGCACCGCGCTCACCGGCGCGCTGTCGATCACCGTGCCGTAGCTGGTGAGCAGCTCCAGCCTGCCGTCGCTGATCCGGACCCGTCCGGCCCGGGTGAGGGAGCGCAGTCGTCTGGCGATCCGCACGCCCGTGGCCGTGAACTCCGGTTCCGCCATCCCTGCCCGCCCCCTTGCACACGCCGCCGGCCGCCGGTCCGGCCCGGTTCACGGGCCGGCGCCGTCCGCGCGGGATCTGCCCCGCATCCCGTACGGCTCTCCGTCCCCGCGCGGTGCAGTCTGCCCCGCTTCCGCGTCCGGCACCAGTGCACGTGGGGCGCTTGCGAACGGCGCGCGGAGCACTCGCGCGAACGCGCCCCCGCCCATGCGGCGAATGCGCCCCGCACGCGCTCTGGCGCGCCGCGCCCCAGGGCTGCCTTTGGGCCGCTCAAAGAGGCGTTTATGCAGGTGAGAAGCTTGCGGAAGGTGTCTATCATCGATGACGTCCGGCCGCGCGACACGCCGTCGGCGCCCATCGTTAGGAGTCCCGCCGTGAGCACCACCGAGCAGCGCCGGACCGGCGACACCCTCGACGTCGACCGCAGCGACACCGGCTACCGGAACTGGCTCAAAGAAGCGGTCCGCAAGGTCCAGGCCGACGCCAACCGGTCCGCCGACACCCATCTGCTGCGCTTCCCGCTGCCCGAGGAGTGGGGCATCGACCTCTATCTGAAGGACGAGTCGACCCACCCGACCGGCAGCCTCAAGCACCGCCTCGCGCGCTCCCTGTTCCTGTACGGCCTGTGCAACGGCTGGATCCGGCCCGACCGTCCCGTGATCGAGGCGTCCAGCGGCTCGACGGCCGTCTCCGAGGCGTACTTCGCCAAGCTGATCGGGGTGCCGTTCATCGCGGTGATGCCGCGCACGACCAGCGCCGAGAAGTGCCGTCTGATCGAGTTCCACGGCGGCCGCTGCCACTTCGTGGACGACCCGCGCACCATGTACGAGGCCTCCGCCCGGCTCGCGGTGGAGACCGGCGGCCACTACATGGACCAGTTCACCTACGCCGAGCGGGCCACGGACTGGCGCGGCAACAACAACATCGCCGAGTCCATCTTCCGCCAGCTCGAGCTGGAGCGCTTCCCCGAACCGGCGTGGATCGTCGCCACCGCGGGCACCGGAGGCACCTCGGCGACCCTCGCGCGCTACGTCCACTACATGCAGTACGACACCCGTATCTGCGTCGCCGACCCGGACAACTCCTGTTTCTTCGACGGCTGGACCACCGGCGACCCGGACGTCACCTGCGACTGCGGTTCGCGCATCGAGGGCATCGGCCGGCCGCGCATGGAACCGAGCTTCGTGCCCGGGGCGATCGACCGGATGATGAAGGTGCCGGACGCCGCCGCCGTGGCCGCCGTGCGCGCCCTGGAGGGGGCCATCGGCCGCAAGGCGGGCGGGTCCACCGGCACCGGTCTGTGGAGCGCGCTGAAGATCGTCGCGGAGATGGTGGCGCAGGGCCGCCGGGGCAGTGTGGTGACGCTGCTGTGCGACCCGGGGGACCGCTACCTCGACAAGTACTACTCCGACGCGTGGCTGGCCGAACAGGGCCTGGACGCCGCGCCGTACACGGCGGCGATCGAGTCGTTCCTGGCCACGGGGGCCTGGCCGGCCTGACCGCGCGAGGGCCGGCCCGGCTGCCGCGACGGACGGTCCGGCTGCCGCGACGGGCGGTGCGAGGACTGCCGTGCGCCGGCCGTCAGGCGGCCGTGTCCCGAGGCCGTCGGTCCACGGGGCCCGGCACCGCGCCCCGCAGCCGACGGGCGCTCAGGCGTCCGTCGGCTGGCCGGTCTCCCCGGACTCCCCGCTCTCCCCGGCCACCACCAGCCGCAGGTGCTCCGCGATCTCGGCGCGCGCCTCCGGTGGCAGTCCGGCGTCCGTGACGAGGGTGTCGATCCGGTCCAGCGTGGCGAAGGAACTCAGGCCCACCACGCCCCACTTGGTGTGGTCGGCGACCACCACGACCCGCCGTGCGGACTGCACCAGACGCCGGTTGGTCTCCGCCTCGGCGAGGTTCGGCGTCGACAGCCCGGCCTCGGCCGATATCCCGTGCACACCGAGGAACAGCACGTCGAAGTGGAGCGCGGCGATCGCCTGGTCCGCCACCGGCCCGACCAGCGAGTCGGACGGGGTGCGCACCCCGCCGGTCAGCACCACCGTCGCCGAGCCCTGCCGCTGGCCGGAGGTGCGCTGCGCGGTGTGGAAGACGTCCGCGACCCGCACCGAGTTGGTGACCACCGTCAGATCTGGCACGTCCACCAGATGATGGGCCAGCGCGTACGTCGTCGTACCGCCCGAGAGCGCGATCGCCGAGCCCGGCGCGACCAGTTGGGCCGCCGCCCGCGCGATGTCCTCCTTGGCCGTCAGCTCCAGACCCGACTTGGCCTCGAAGCCCGGCTCGTGCGTGCTCGCCTCCACCACCGGCACCGCGCCGCCGTGCACCTTCTCCAGCATGCCCTGCCGGGCCAGCGCGTCCAGGTCGCGGCGGACCGTCATGTCCGACACGCCGAGCTTGCGCGTCAGCTCGTTGACCCGGACCCCGCCGCGGCGCCGGACCTCGTCCAGGATCAGGGCCCGCCGCTGCTCCGCGAGGAGGTTCTGATTCTCACTCACGCGTGCTCCGGTTCCTTTCGCCTCAAGCCGCCCGACACGCCCGGCGCCCGCCGCGACAAGGGGCTCGTCATGGGCGGTGCCTCACGGGCGCCCCATCCTTTCACGGGGCGCCGGACACCGCGGCACCGCCCGCCCGACACGCACCCGACGCCGTGCGAAGCACCGTGCGACACGCCCGGCGCGCGGCGGACGTCACCGGATCGGGCGCATTCCCCCGGCGGCAGGTGTGGCGCACGTCACCACCGAGCATCCTGTTCCCGCGAGGAGACGCGCGACGGCACGGCCACGGGGGGTGCGGGCGGTGAAACGCACAGAGCGGAGCCTCCGGGCGGACCGTCCGGCCGGGGACCACCCGGTGGACCGCGCGGCCACCCGCCCGCGGACACCGCCGCCCGGGCCGCGACCCGCCCTGGAACTCCTGGTCCACGGAGTCGGCGGCACCACACCCCAGGAGATGCTGGACGACCCGCACACGGTCCGGGTCTCCGGGGACGACACCGCCGCCCTCTACCGGCGCGCCGCCGACGCCGACGCCGAGTCACGGCCCGAGGGCCACCGCGACGGCCCGGTGCCCGAGGCCTACGTCTGGTGCAACCTCACCTCCGGCGACGGCAGCCGCGCCCTGTGGCTGTTGCTGCTGCCGTTCATGGTCGTCAACCTCGCCCACTGGATGCGCCCCACCACCCGCGGCCGCCCCCGCACCGTCCGCCTGTACGGACTGCTGGTCAGGCTCACCGGCCTGACCCTCACGGTGCTGTTCGCCGCCGCCGCCTGCGAGGTCGCGCTCGACCTCGCCGCCTGGCAGTGCGCGGGCACGCGCGCGTGCGCCGCGCGCCACTCCTGGCTCGGCTTCCTGGCCCCCGGCGCCGGCTGGTGGAGCACGCCCGGCCGCCGCCTCGCCCTCGCCGCCGCGATCCCCACCGCCCTCACCGGCCTCCTGTGGTACCTCTCCCACCGTACCTGGAGCGCCTACGAGTCCCAGCAGCCCCCGCACCACGGCTCCGCGCCCGAGGCGGAAGGGGAGAGCGCCGACGGCGCGCTGAGCCGGCCCGGCTTCTGGTACGGACGCCGCCTGGTGGCCCGGCTGCGCGCCGCGCACACCGCCGTCGGCCTGCTGACCGTGGCCGCGGCGCTCGCCGTCCCCGCCGCGCACTTCGACCGCCGCCCCGGCGGCCCCGCGCTCCTCGACCTGCTCGGCTGGCTGCTCCAGGCCGCACTGGCCGCCACCGCGGCTCTCGCCGTTAGCACGGTCTGCCGCCGGGGCCGCAGCGAGCACCGCCTCGACCGGCGGCTCGACCGCCACCTCGTGCGCGGCCTGCCGCTCGGGGCCCTGCTCCTGCTGCTGTGCGCCGCCCTCTACGCCGGCTGGGCGCGCCCCGCCTGGCACGCCACGGGCCGCCTCGCCGCGGACGCCGCCTTCGGCTCCCTCACCCTGGTCCAGGGCCTCCTGGTGATCGTCCTGAGCCTCGCCTCGCTCGCCCTGTACCGCACGCTCCCCGACCCCCGCGCCGCCCTGCGCGGCCTCGGCGGACCGGCGGTCGCCCTGCTGGCCTGCGCCCTCGGCGGCGTGATGACCGGCGGGGTCGCGCAACGGGTCGCCGACTGGCTGGACGGCGACGGCACGTCCATACCCGGCCCGCCCGTCCTGCTGACCTGGCAGGCCTCCGTCATCCCGCCGCTGCTCGTCGTCCTGCTCGTGCTCGCCGCCCGGCTCGCCCTGCGCGCCCGCCGGCTGGCCCGCGCCGGCGAAGCGGCCGTGGCGCGCGACTACCCGGACGATCCGCCGGACCCCGCGCGCACCCACCGCATCGCCCGCGTCCGCGCGCTGGCCGGCCTCACCGACGAAGCGCCCCGCGTCGTCGGCGTCACCTGCGCCGTCACCCTGCTGCTGAGCGCCGTCGCCCTCGTCGGCGGCCTCGGCTTCCACACCACCCCCGCGCAGGCCGCCGCCGGGACGCCCCGCTTCGTGGCGGGCGCGGCCGACACCGCGCAGGCGCTGGGCTCCTGGCTGGTCGGCCTCGGCTTCATACTGTTCGTCACCTGGGGCCGGCGCGCCTACAAGGACGCCTCGGCCCGGCGCACCATCGGCATCCTGTGGGACGTCGGCACCTTCTGGCCGCGCGCCGCCCACCCCTTCGCCCCGCCCTGCTACGCCGAACGCGCGGTGCCCGACCTGACCTGGCGGATGGCGACCTGGACCGGCGCGACCGGCGGCCGGCTCGTCCTGTCCGGCCACTCCCAGGGCAGCGTGCTGGCCGCCGCCGCGGTCTGGCAGCTGCCGGCCGCGGTACGGCGCCGGGTCGCCCTGCTGACCTACGGCTGCCCGCTGGAGCGGCTCTACGGCCGCTGGTTCCCGGCCCATTTCGGGCCCGCGGCCCTCACCGCGCTGCACCGCGACGCGGACTGCTGGCGCAACCTGTACCGGCTCACCGACCCCATCGGCGGCCCGGTCCGCGTCCCCGGCGGCCACGCCCCGGACACCGGCCCGGCCCCCGGAGCGGACCCCTGCGACGACGTGGACCGCGCCCCGCTGAAGGACCCCCTCGCCTACGGCCGCACCCCCGCGCACCCGCTGCCCGCCCCGATCCTCGGCCACTCCAACTACCGGGCCGACCCCGCCTTCGCCGAGGAACGCGCACGGCTCCTGGCCCGGCTGCGCCCCGACCTGCCCGCGCCCCGCCCCGCCACCGGCGAGGAGGCCGACGCCGACGGCTCGGGCGCTCAGGGCAGCGCGGGCAGGTCCTCCGGGTAGAGCAGCGTCAGATCGTCGGTGCTGGGATCGGCGAACTGCGCCACCCGGCCCGCGTGCCGCTCCACCATCGCCTCGAACGTCTGGCGCGCGGTACGGCCGTTGCCGAACGCCGCGCCCTTCGGCAGCGCCGCGAAGTACTTCAGCAGCGCCTCCTCGGCCCCCGGCGCGAGCCGGTACTCGTGCTCCTCGGCCTGCTGCTCGACGATCCGCAGCAGCTCTTCCGGGCCGTAGTCGCTGAAGGTGATGGTGCGCGAGAAACGGGACGCCACACCCGGGTTGACCGACAGGAAGCGCTCCATCTCGGCGGTGTAGCCGGCCACGATCACCACGACCGCGTCGCGGTGGTCCTCCATCAGCTTCACCAGCGTGTCGATGGCCTCCTTGCCGAAGTCGCGCCCGGCGTCCTCGGGCGAGAGGGCGTACGCCTCGTCGATGAACAGCACGCCGCCGCGGGCCCGTTCGAACGCCTCCTGGGTGCGGATCGCGGTGGAGCCGATGTGCTCGCCGACCAGATCGACCCGGGACACCTCCACGAGATGGCCCTTCTCCAGCACCCCGAGGGAGGCCAGGATCTCGCCGTACAGCCGGGCGACGGTCGTCTTGCCGGTGCCCGGGGAACCGGTGAAGACCAGATGCCGCTTGACCGAGGCGGCCTTCAGCCCCGCCTGCTGCCGGCGCCGGCCCACCTCGATCATGTCGGTGAGGGCACGCACCTCCCGCTTAACGCTCTCCAGGCCCACCAGCGCGTCCAGTTCGCCCAGCACGTCCTTCGCGCTGCGCTCGGGCCGCTCCGGCTCGGGCGCCGGCGCGGAGCGCACCGGCTCCGGCTCGGTGGCGCGCCGGCCGGGCAGCGTGCCCAGCAGCCCGGGCGACGCACTCGCCGTCTGCCCGACGGTCTCGGCGGTCGCCGACGGCGGGCGTACGCCGCCGCTCTCGTCGCTGGTGCAGTCCTCGACCACGGGGCCCGAACCGGCCGCCTCCGCGCCGCCGTCGGCGAACTCGAAGCCGCCGCGCGCACACCGCTCGGTACGGCACTTGCGCAGCGTCGTACGGCAGCCGTCGATCACATGGAAGCCGTAGCCGCCGCTGCCCGTGACCCGGCAGCCGAGGAAACTGCCGCGGCCCCCGGCGGAGACGTAGAACCCGGCCTCGGCGGGGGAGACGATCGTGCAGCGCTCGATGGCCGGGTCGGCGCCCTTGGTGACGATCACGCCGGTCTGCGCGCCGTCCACGGTGCAGTTGTTGAGCGTGCCGCCGCTGCCGTGGTCGCGGAACCAGGCGCCGGTGGCGGCGTCCTTGATCCGGCAGTCGTCGAGCTGCGCGGTCGCGCCGTCGCTCACCGACACCGCCGTGTTGCGCACCTGGGACAGATCGCTGTCGACGACGTCCGCGCGCGATCCGCGGTCCAGGACGAACAGCGCGTCCGGCACGTCGTGCACCCGGCAGGAGTCGAGGACCGCGGTCGCCCCGTCGCTGACCCACACCGCCGGGTAGTCGCCCGTGCTGTCGGAGATCTCGCACTGGTTGGCGTCCACGCGGGTGCCCGGGTCCCACACCGACAGGCCGTTGCGCCCGAACCGCTGCACGGTGGTACGGGTCAGCGTCAGCACCGAACGCGACCTGAGATCCACCGCGTTCTCCGGGATGTCGTGCAGACGGCAGTCGGCGAGGGTGAGGACCGCGTCCGTGTCGAGGGTGACGCCGTCCGCGGCGGTGCGGTGCACATCGCAGTCGGTCAGGTGCGCGGTGCCGCGCCCGGTGATCTGCAGACCGCTGCCCCGCACCTCGTAGACCTCGCACCCCACCGCCTCCAGCGCGGAGTTGTCGCCGGTCACGGTGATGCCCGCGCCCGAGGCGTGGTGCACCCGGCAGCGTTCCAGGCGGGGCCGGGCGCCGCCGCGGACGGCCACGCCCGACTGACCGGCCGCGACGATCTCGCACTCCTCGAACAGCCCGCCGCCGCCGTCGAGCACGGCGATGCCGATGCCGGCCGGGTTGTCCACCGTGCAGCGCCGCACGGTGGGCCGGGCGCCGGAGCGCACCTCGATGCCGGACGCGGACCGGGTCACGATCCGCACGTCCCTCAGCTCCGGCGTGCCCTCCTCCACCAGCAGGGCGGGCGCGGCGGCGTCCTGGCCCTCCACGTGCAGGTCCTGCACCACCGCTGAGGCGCGCACGGTCAGCGGCACCCCGTCGGCGGGCGCGATCCGCACCGAGCCGGGGGAGCCCTCGGGGCCGCGCAGGGTCACCGCCCGCTGGACGACGAGGTTCTCGCGGTAGGTGCCGGGGGCGACGGTGAGGACGTCGCCGTCCGCCGCGGCCTCCAGGGCGGCGGCGAGCGATGCGTACTCACCCGTGCGGCGCCGCCACCGCGATGTGCCGGTGTGCGTCACCTGGACCGTGCCCTGTGCCATGGCGTTGCTGTGCCCCCACCTCGTGCTGATGGATCGTTCGCCGGCGCGGCGCGCCGCCGCGGTTCGCTCGTGCGCCTGTCGTGCCCGATGCGCCGGCCGGTCCACCGTAGCGTGAGCGCGGACGGTCGGTTGACCGGAGCCGGAAGGCGGTCAGCTGTCGGCGCCGGCGCGCCCCCAGTCCGGTCCCGCGCGGTCCCAGGCCTGGTCCCAGCGCGCGTACCGGCGGCGGACCAGCCGCCAGAGGATCAGCCTGCGCACGCACTCCACCAGTGCGGCGGCCACCATGGCCGTGCCGAGTCCGGCCAGCACGGCGTGGGCGGTGGCCGTGCCGGAGTCCAGCGGCCGGGGCACCGTTCGGCCGTGCGCGTCGGTCCACAGCGCGAAGCGGTCGCCGGGGCGCGGCTTCTTCAGGTCGGTCGCCACCCGGCCGTGCCGGCGGGTGCCGTCCGGGGCGGTCCAGTCGGCGACGACCCGGCTGCGCACCGCCCGCCCCGCGGAGATCTCCGGGTCCGGCCGCGGCACCTCGTCGGTCGCCCTGGCCACGACGGTGGCCTGCACCAGGTGCCGGCTCTGCCGCTGGTCGCGCACCGACTGCTGCAGGGCGTCCTGGGCGGCCGAGCCCACGAGGGAGCCGGCCACCGGGGCGGCGACCAGGACGAGCAGCAGGGACACCAACGCCACCCAGCACTCGACCAGATCGGTCGTGCGGCGCAGCGGGTTGTGCCGCCAGCGCCACAGTCCGCCGATGACTCGCACCCTCCACCACCCCCTTCCCGCTCCGTCATAACCCGCGGCGCGGCCGGACGGCCGTGGGTCGGGCCGAAGAGAGAGCCACATCACCTCCGGCCGGGGACCCTCACAAACCTCTCACGCCACCCCAACGACCGGGCGGCGGTCCGGAGTTCCCGCGTCACGCCCCCCGTCCTCGGGGTCCCGTCCTCGGGACGGGCGGCGACCTGCGCGGTGACCGCCCGGTGACGTGTGCGCTGACGCACGAAGGCCGCCCCCGAGCGGTTGCTCGGCGGCGGCCTTCGCGAGGCGCGGCTGTCGGCGCCGGGTGACGACCTTTCCCCCGTGGTCGATCAGCACCCGGCGCCGGTCCCCTGCCGGACCTCTCAGTTCCCTGACGGCCCATCGGCGTCCCACGGCTCGGGACGCCGCGACCGGGCGGATGTGCGGCGGCTCCGCCCCCCATGACCTCGTCCTGCCGCGCGGCACGGACAGCCGGGGGAGCGGATCAGTAGCCGCGGTACTGCTGCTGGTTGTACGGGTCCTGGTACGGCGCCGCGGCGGGTCGGGGAGCCGCGGGACGCATGGCCTCGTACCCGGTGCCGTTCGCCATCGGGCGCTGCGGCATCGGCTGCTGCGGGCCGGGGTAGCCGCGCGGGGCCGAGGCCTGCTGCGGGATGTAGGCCGCGGGCGCCTGCTGCAGCGGGGCGGGCTGCGGCGCCTGCTGGTAGCCGTAGTAGGGCTGGGACGGGGCCGCCGGGAGGGCGGGCAGTGCCGAGGGGAGCGCGGGGAGGTGGCTTCCCGTGTCGTACGGCGCGGGGACCCGGATCGGGGCGATCTGCGGGGTGCCACGCTCGGCGACGAGCGAGTCGTAGATCGGGGTGTCCGGGAAGGAGGCGGAATAGTAGCCGCCACCATAAGTGGAGCGGGGGGAGGTCATGGCACATAAGTTAAGCCCACGATGTGCTGGTTGGGGAGACCGATAAGAGGGTTGTTTTCCGTGCCCGCGGTGACGCGGGATCCCCAATGCGAGCGAATTCGACGAAAAGGGGCAGCATGACGCCCCTGAGTCGTGTAAATAGGCGGTTTCTCAAGGGTTACCGGGGGTCGGACGGGCGTGTTCCACTGCTCCCCGTGCCGCCCCGGACCGCCCGGGGAGCAGACTGGGCGCGCGACGAGCAGACGGCTCGCGCGGGGCCGTACCGCCGGGACGCGTTCCGGCCACAGCTGATGGGGGCGAACATGGCAATGCCGAAGGGGTCCAACACGCAGGTGCCGGCCACGGCCCTCAGGGTCGAGGTGGGCCGGCGCTCCGGCCCGGGCGTCCCCGACGTGGACGCCTCCGCGCTGCTGCTGGCGGCGGGCGGCAAGGTGCGCTCCGACGCCGACTTCGTCTTCTACAACCAGCCCGCGCACGCCTCCGGTTCGGTCCGGCACGAGGGCAAGCGGGAGAGCGGCGGCCGGGCCACCGACACCCTCGTCGTCGACCTCGCGCGCGTGGAGGCGGACGTGGACCGGGTGGTGCTCGCCGCCTCGGCGGACGGCGGCGCCTTCGGGCAGGTGCCGGACCTGTACATCGAGGTGCGCGACGCCGCCCGGGACACGGTGGCCGCCCGCTTCGACAGCGCCGGCGCGAGCGTGGAGACCGCCTTCGTCCTGGGCGAGTTCTACCGCCGCCAGGGCGCCTGGAAGTTCCGGGCCGTCGGCCAGGGCTACAGCAGCGGCCTGGAGGGCCTGGCCACCGACTACGGCATCACCGTCGACGAACCGCAGCACACGCCGCCGCCCACCGCCCCGCCGCAGCCCACCGCCTGGCCGGCGCCCGCCGCGCAGACACCGCCCCCGGCCGCCCCGGGACCCCTCGCGCCCCCGCCGACCGGAGCGCCCGTACCCCTGCCGCCGCCGGTCGCGCCCCCGGTGGCACCACCGCCGCCCGCCATGCCGCCGCCCCCGGCCGCGGCCCCGGTCCGCCTCACCAAGGTGACGCTCACCAAGGCCGCCCCGTCGGTGTCCCTCGCCAAACAGGGCGGCACCTCCGGCACCATGCGCGTGAATCTCAACTGGCAGGTGCGCAAACAGTTCTCCGGCTGGGCCGGCAAGCGCGGGCGGGCCTTCGCCACGCACTCCGACCTCGACCTCGACCTGTGCGCCCTGTACGAACTGTCGGACGGCCGCAAGGGCGTCGTCCAGGCCCTCGGCAACGCCTTCGGCGCCCTGCACCGGCCGCCGTACATCCACCTCGACGGCGACGACCGCACCGGAGCCGTGGCCACCGGCGAGAACCTCACCGTCAACCTCGACCACCGCGACGACTTCCGGCGCATCCTCGTCTTCGTCACCATCTACGAGGGCGCCCGCTCCTTCGCCGACCTGCACGCCACCGTCACCCTCCAGCCGCAGCACGGCGCACCCGTCGACTTCTCCCTCGACGAGTGCACCGTGCCCTCGACGGTGTGCGCGCTCGCCCTCATCACCCACACCGGGAGCGACCTCGTCGTCCAGCGCGAGGCCCGCTACCTGGTGCCCCAGCGCGGCGTCAGCCCGCAGCGCACCGTCGACCACGCCTACGGCTGGGGCATGAACTGGACCCCGGGCCGCAAGTGATCACCCGGGCGCGGACCCGCGAACGAGGGCCCGCGCCCGGGCGTCAGCCCTCCTCGGGCAGCGCCTCCGGGCGCGCGTAGGTGCGGCCCTTCCAGGCCGCGCCCCGGCCCCGGTAGTGCTGCACCGCCGAGTCCACCGTCATCAGCAGGTACAGGAACGCGGTGAACGGCAGCAGCGGGGCGAGCCACAGCGGCTGCCGGTAGTAGCGCAGCATCGGCACGTACGTCGCCGTCATCACCAGCCAGGCCGCGCCCCCGGCGAGCGCCGCCGCCGCCCCGCCCGCCGCGAGCCCCGCCACCAGCGCCACCGGCGGCGCCAGATACACCAGCGCCAGCCCGGCGACCGTGCCGGCCAGCAGCAGCGGATTGTGCCGCAACTGCGCGTACGCGCTGCGCGAGACCATCCGCCACAGGTCGTGCAGCCGCGGGTACGGGCGCACGCTGTCCACCCGGTCGGCGAGCCCCAGCCAGATGTGCCCGCCGCCGCCCTTGACGGCCCGGGCGAGCGCCACGTCGTCGATCACCGCGTGCCGGATCGCGTCCGGGATCCGGGCCCGCTCGGCGGTCTCCGCGCGCAGCAGCACACAGCCGCCCGCGGCCGCCGCCGTGCGTCCGCCCCTGCGGCCGATCCACCGGAACGGGTAGAGCTGCGCGAAGAAGTAGACGAAGGCCGGCACGACGAGCCGCTCCCACAGCGACTCGACCCGCAGCCGGGCCATCTGCGACACCACGTCGAAGCCGCCGGTCCGCGCCGCCGCGACCAGCCGGCGCAGACTGTCGGGGGCGTGCGCGATGTCGGCGTCGGTCAGGAGCAGGTACTCGGGCTCCCGCGCGCGTGCCAGCGCGACGCCGTGCCGCACCGCCCACAGCTTGCCGGTCCAGCCGACGGGCGGCTCGCCCGGCGAGGCCACCGTCAGCGGCAGCCCGCCGCCGCGCCGCGCGAGGTCCCGGGCCAGCTCCCCGGTGCCGTCCGTGCTGCCGTCGTCGATCAGGAACACCTCCGCCCGCCCCGGATAGTCCTGGGCGAGCAGCGACGGCAGGCTCTCGCCGAGCACGGCCGCCTCGTCGCGCGCGGGCACCACCACGCACACCGCCGGCCAGCCGCCCCGCGGCGGGTCCTCGCCGGGCGGCAGCCTGACGTCCGTACGCCAGAAGAAGCCCTGGCCGAGCAGCAGCCACAGCCAGGCGGCGAGTGATCCCACGGCGGTCCACACGATCACGGTCACCCCCGCAGTCTGCCCCACCCGGGCGGCCCGTTCGAGGCCATCGTCTATCGTTACGGCGTGAAGATCGCGCTCATGGACTCCGGGATCGGGCTGCTGGCGGCCACCGCCGCGGTACGGCGCCTGCGACCCGACGCAGATCTCGTGCTCTCCCTCGACCCGGCCGGCATGCCCTGGGGACCGCGCACCCCCGAGGACCTCACCGCGCGCGCCGTCGCCGTCGCCGAGGCCGCCGCCGCGCACCGCCCCGACGCCCTGATCGTCGGCTGCAACACCGCGACCGTGCACGCGCTGACCGCCCTGCGCGACCTCCTCGAACCGGACCTCCCGGTCGTCGGCACCGTGCCCGCGATCAAGCCGGCCGCGGCCGGCGGCGGACCCGTCGCCATCTGGGCGACCCCCGCCACCACCGGCAGCCCCTACCAGCGGAACCTGATCCGCGACTTCGCCGACGGCGTGCCGGTCACCGAGGTGCCCTGCTGGGGACTGGCCGAGGCCGTCGAGCACGCCGACCAGGCGGCGATCGACGAGGCGGTCACCGCCGCCGCCGCGCTGACCCCCGAGGACGTGACCACCGTCGTCCTCGGCTGCACCCACTACGAACTGGTCGCCGAGCGCATCCGCGGCGCCGTCCAGCGGCCCGGCCGCCCGCCGCTCGTCCTGCACGGCTCGGCGGGCGCGGTCGCGGCGCAGGCCCTGCGCCGGATCGGCGCCCGGCCCGAGCCGGCAACCGCCGCCGAGGGCGCCGTGACGGTCCTGCTCAACGGGCGGGAGGGCGCGCTGCCCGCCCCGGCGCTCGCCTACGCCGAGGGCCGCCTCCTCCAGGCCGCCACCCCCGCCCGCTGACACTCCCCGTGTGCGACGCGCTACCCGCGCGGCGAAACCTTAGTAACCTCATTGACATGAGGGACCACTCCCACAGTGACGGCGGCCCGCACCCGGAGGTCTGGACGGGCCGTGCCACCAACCGGTTCCAGTGGCTGCTGGCGCTCGTCGGCGCCGCCTGTCTCGCGCTCGGCATCGAGCTGGCCGTCGACTCCGCCTGGAGCTCCGGCGTGGCGCCGCTGGCGATGTCCGTCGTGGGCTGCATCGCGGCCGGACTGCTGGTCCTGTTCGGCACCCTCGCCTTCGTGCACGTCGCGGTGAAGGTCGACCGCGAGTGCCTGGAGGTGCGCTGCGGCCACATCGGACTGCCGCGCCGCCGGATCCCGCTGGCCCATGTCGCCGGCGCCGAGTTCGCGCCCCACGTCACCCCGCGGCACTGGGGCGGCTGGGGCTACCGCTGGCGACCCGAGAAGGGCACCGCCGTCGTCGTACGGCGCGGCGAGGGCATCGTGCTGCGGCTGTGGGACGGCCACACGTTCACGATCACCATCGACAACGCCGAGTCGGCGGTCCGCGTGATCAGGGCCCGGCTCCGCCCGCCGTCCCCCGACCCCGCCTGACCACCGCCGTGAGGCGGGGCGCCCGGCGACCGTACGGCCGGGCCCCAGGTCACCGCCGTACACTCCCTGGGGTGACCGTCACCGCAACTTCCGTCGACGAGTCGGACGGGCTGCGTCCGCAGCCCGCTCCGGCGCTCCGGAGCGCCAGGCTCGTCCGGCTCGCACCGGCCGCGGCCGCGACGCTGGCCGGCCTCCTCCTGTACGTCAGCTTCCCGCCCCGCACCCTGTCCTGGCTGGCCCTGCCCGCCTTCGCCGCCCTCGGCTGGGTGCTGCGCGGCCGCAGCCGGAAGGCCGCGCTCGGTCTCGGCTACCTCTTCGGCCTCGGCTTCCTGCTGCCGCTGCTGGTGTGGACGGGCGTGGAGGTCGGCCCCGGGCCCTGGCTGGCGCTGGTCCTCATCGAGGCGGTCTTCGTCGCCCTGGTGGGCGTGGGCATCGCGGCGGTCTCCCAGCTCCCCGCAGCGCCGGTGTGGGCGGCGGCCGTCTGGATCGCCGGCGAGGCGGTACGCGCGCGCGTGCCCTTCCACGGCTTCCCCTGGGGCAAGGTCGCCTTCGGACAGGCGGACGGGATGTTCCTGCCGCTCGCCGCGGTGGGCGGCACACCCGTGCTCGGCTTCGCGGTCGTCCTGTGCGGCTTCGGCCTCGGCGAGGCGGTCCGGCTGGCGGTCCACGGGCGGCGCACCCGCACCCTGCGGCGGTCGGCCGCCGCCGCGGCGCTGCTCAGCGTGGCCGTGCCCGTGGTGGGCGCGGTCGCGGCCCGCTCCCTGGTCAGCGACAAGGCCGAGAACGGCACCGCCACCGTCGCCCTCGTCCAGGGCAACGTGCCGCGCGCGGGCCTGGAATTCAACGCCCAGCGCCGGGCGGTCCTCGACTACCACGCGCGTGAGACGGCACGGCTGGCCGCCGACGTGAGGGCGGGCAAGACGGCCCGGCCCGACTTCGTGCTGTGGCCGGAGAACTCCTCCGACATCGACCCCCTCGAATACCCGGACGCCCGCCTCGTCGTCGACCAGGCGGCCAAGGCGATCGGGGCGCCGATCTCGATCGGCAGCGTCGTGGAGCGGGACGGCCGGCTGTTCAACGAGCAGATCCTGTGGGACCCGGACAAGGGCCCCCTCCAGACGTACGACAAGCGGCAGATCCAGCCCTTCGGCGAGTACCTGCCGCTGCGCTGGCTGATCGGGGCGATCAACGAGGACTGGACCGCGATGGTCCGCCAGGACTTCAGCCGGGGCCGCGAGCCGGGCGTGTTCACCGTCGGCGGCGCCAAGGTCGGCCTGGCCACCTGCTACGAGGCCGCCTTCGACTGGGCCGTGCGCGACACCGTCACCCACGGCGCGCAGATGATCTCCGTGCCGAGCAACAACGCCACCTTCGACCGCAGCGAGATGACCTACCAGCAGCTCGCCATGAGCCGGATCCGCGCGGTCGAGCACAGCCGGGCCGTGACCGTCCCGGTGACCAGCGGCATCAGCGCGGTCATCATGCCGGACGGGCGCGTCACGCAGAAGACGGGCATGTTCGTGCCCGCCTACCTGGTCCAGAAGGTGCCGCTGCGGTCCTCCGAGACGCCCGCCACCGAGCTGGGCGTCCTGCCCGAGGCGGTGGTGGTGCTGCTCGCCGCGGGCGGGGTCGGCTGGGCGATCGCGGCCGGGCTGCGCGCCCGCCGCGCCGAGCGGGCCTGACCCCACGCGCCGGGCGTACGCGGGCGTGCCAGGGCGTACGCGACCGCCGCCGCGCGGCGGTCGCGCCCGGGGGCCGTGCCCAGGGGGCGCGTACGCGGGCCGTCCGCACGGCGTGCACGCCGGTGGACGCCGCCTGGCCGGCCGGGGCCGGGCCGGGGGACCGTTAGGGTCGGGCGCATGGCCACTCCCGACTTCATCCGCACCCTCCGGGCCTCCGCCGGCAGCCAGCTGCTGTGGCTGCCCGGGGTCACCGCCGTCGTCTTCGACGACGAGGGCAGAGTGCTGCTCGGCCGCCGCTCCGACACCGGCAAGTGGTCGGTCGTCGGCGGCATCCCCGACCCCGGCGAGCAGCCGGCCGCCTGCGCCGTGCGGGAGGTGTACGAGGAGACGGCGGTGCGCTGCGTCGCCGAGCGGGTGGTCCTCGTCCAGGCGCTGAAGCCGATCACCTACGGCAACGGCGACATCTGCCAGTTCATGGACGTCACCTTCCGCTGCCGCGCCGTGGGCGGGCAGGCGCGGGTCAACGACGACGAGTCGCTGGAGGTGGGCTGGTTCGCGGTGGACGCGCTGCCCGCCCTGAACGAGTTCGCCCTGACCCGGATCAAGCAGGCCATGACCGACGAGCCGGCCTGGTTCGACCCCGCGCTGCCCGGCTGAGACCTGCCCGGCTGCCCGGCTGAGACCTGCCCGGCCGGGACCTGCCCGGCTGAGACCTGGCGGCGGCCGGGCGGCGCCCGGCGGGCGTGTGCTCCGTCCGCGCCCTTTTCGCCGCCCCGCGGCGCACACCGCCCCGCCGACGGCTGTGCCGGGAGGGACGGGCGCGGATACTCGTGGCCCGAGCCGCGAACTCCCAGGAGCCAGCTTGTCCCGCACCCGGCCCCGCACGTTCTCCCGGTCCGAGACCACCCGCGCCGAGGCCTTCAGCGACGGCGTGTTCGCCATCGCCGTCACGCTGCTGGTCCTCAACCTCACCGACCCGCCGCACCGGCCGGGCGGGCTCGGCCACGCCCTGCTCGCCCAGTGGCCCGCCTACCTCGGCTATCTGGCCTCCTTCGGCTATGTCGCGGTGATCTGGCTCAACCACCACCAGGCCTTCGTCCGCATCCGGATCATGGACCGCGGCCTGCACGCCGCCAACCTGTTCATCCTGCTCACCACCGCCGCGCTCTCCTTCCCCACCGCGGTGGTCGCGGACGCGTTGCAGGCCGACCTCATGGACGCCGACGCCCGGGTCGCCGTCGCCCTGTACGCCGGCCTCGCCGCGGCGATGTGCCTGAGCTGGGTGGTCTTCTACCGGCAGCTCGCCCGCCGGCCCGAGCTGCTGCACCCGGACGCGGAGCGGACGTACGTACGGCACGGACGGCTGCGCTCCTGGGCGGGGGCGCTCGCCTACGCCGTCGCCGGGCTGCTCGGGGTGCTCGTCGCGCCGCTGCTGGCGATCGGCGTCTTCGTCGTCCTGCCCGTCTTCTACTTCGTCACCAGCGAGGGGCTGCCCGAGGGCCGGGACGGCTGAGCCGGCGCCGAACCGGGGAGCGGCGGCCGGGCCGCACCGGGTGCCTGCTCATCGAGCCTCCTTCGTGGATACCCCGGCCTTCAGGCCGGGGAGGAAACGAAGCTCCCGCGTAGCGGGGCCGGGAAGGGCGAGTCGCCGTGAGGGCGATGCGGCGTCTGCGGCCACCGGGCGACACCAGCCGCTCACACGGAATGCGGTAGAAAGTGAGGTATGGCGCGGCAGGTCAAGCGGGCGTTCAAGTACCGCTGTTATCCCACGGGCGAGCAGGCAGCAGAGCTGTCGCGCACGTTCGGCTGCGTCCGCCTCGTGTACAACAAGGCACTGGAGGAGCGCACCCGGGCCTGGTACGGCGAGCAGCGCCGCATCTCCTACGTGCAGTCCTCCGCCGCTCTGACCGAGTGGAAGAAGACTGAGGAACTGGCCTTCCTGACGGAGGTGTCCTCTGTCCCGCTCCAGCAGGCGCTGCGCCATCTGCAGACGGCGTTCGCCGGCTTCTTCTCCAAGCGGGCGAAGTATCCGCGCTTCAAGTCGAGGAAGAAGTCCCGGGCGTCGGCCGAGTACACCCGCAGCGCGTTCAAGTGGCGTGACGGGAAGCTGACGCTGGCGAAGATGACGGAGCCGCTGGACATCCGTTGGTCGCGTCCCCTGCCCGAAGGGGCGGAGCCGACGACGGTGACCGTGTCCTGTGATGCGGCGGGCCGCTGGTTCGTGTCCCTGCTGTGTGAGGACACCGTCACGCCCGCGCCGGCCACCACGGCGGCGGTCGGCATCGACGCCGGGATCACCTCCCTGGTGGCCCTGTCCACGGGCGAGAAGATCACCAATCCGAAGTACGAGGGGCGCGACCGCGCTCGGCTGGCCCGTGCGCAGCGTGAACTGGCGCGGAAGACGAAGGGCTCGGTGAACCGGGAGAAGGCCCGGCGCCGCGTCGCCAGGATCCACGCGCGGATCGCCGACCGGCGCCGCGACTTCCTGCACAAGCTGTCCACCCGACTCGTCCGTGAGAACCAAACGGTCGTGATCGAGGACCTCACCGTCCGCAACCTGCTGAGAAACGGCCGTCTCGCGCGCGCCATCTCGGATGCGGCCTGGAGGCAGCTGCGCTCCATGCTGGAGTACAAGTGCGCCTGGTACGGCCGCGAACTCGTCGTGATCGACCGCTTCTTCCCCAGCTCGAAGCTGTGCGGGACCTGCGGCACGGTCGCGATGAACATGCCGCTGCACGTCCGCGAGTGGACGTGCGACTGCGGCGCCGTGCATGACCGCGACGTGAACGCGGCACGCAACATCCTGGCCGCCGGGCTGGCGGCGTCTGCCTGTGGAGACGGTGTGAGACCTCAACGGGAGTCCTCCCGGACGGGGCGGCCGTCGGCGAAGCAGGAATCCCAGCGGGCGACCGCTGGAATCCCGCGCCTTCAGGCAGGGGATGAAGTCAAGTGGTGGAACTTCCTCGGGCGCAGTCACGACGACATCGTCCGCGCCCGGCAGGAGTGGGAGGAGGCCTCCGACCGGTTCGGCGTCGTCGAGGGCTGTCCCGCCGAGCGGCTGCCCGCCCCCGACCTGCCCCACGCCGTCATCCGGCCGCGCCGCAACCCGCAGCGCTGAACCCGCCACCCCCGAAAGGAAATCCGATGACCGAGCCCGCCACCGAACCCACCGTCGAGCGCAGGGACGACCGGCACCGCTACGAGATCCTCGTCGAGGGCGAGCGCGCCGGCCTGACCGCCTTCCGCGACCGCGGCGGGCAGCGCGTCTTCTACCACACCGAGATCGACGACGCCTACGCCGGCCGCGGCCTGGCCGCACAGCTGGTCGGACAGGCCCTCGCCGACGTGCGCGCCCAGGGCAAGCGGATCGTCCCGGTGTGCCCGTACGTCGCCAAGTACCTCACCAAACACGGCGAGTTCGCCGACATCACCGACCCGGTGACCCCCGACGTCCTCAGCTGGCTGCGGGACGGGAAACCGGCCTGACCGCAAGGGTGTTCGGCCCTCGTCCCCGGCCGCCGGGTCGGCTCCCGGCGGCCGGGGGCGCGCGGGCCGTCGCCCGCCGTCGTCCGGAAAGGGCCCCGGGAAGTCCGAGCGCCCTGTGCGGGCCGTGACCGCCCCGATACCCTGGACCCAGGTGTGCCTTGTCGGGCAAGGCCACTCCGGGGGGTGAGTCTGTGGTGCGCGTTGACTCGTATGTGGCGGGCGGGGCCCATGGGTACGGCATGATGGGCCCCTCGCGCCGCCGCGCCGACGGTCCCCACGGCGACCGTCCCCCGGCCGCGCGACCGGACCTGGCACGAGGCCGAACGGAGCGCGGGCCTTGGGAGTGAACCTGCTGCGCGGACACACACGCCGGCTCGCCGTGCCGTACCTCGTCCTCGCCGTCTGCGCCGCCGTCGGCGCCGGACTCGTCGCGGGGGCGCTCCGGCCGTCCCGCTCCTTCCTCGGCACCCCCGGCTACGGCTTCGCCGCCACGCTGCTGCTGGGCATCGGCCTGTACGGCAGCACGCACGACATCGAACTGGCCGAGGTCAAAAAGTCCTTACGGGTCGTGCTGGTCGCCGTGACCTTCGGCGTGATCCTCAAGGCCGCGCTCATCGCGGCGGTCATGGTCCTCGCCTTCCGCAGGCCCGAGTACCTGGTCCTCGGGATCGCCGTGGCGCAGATCGACCCGCTGTCCGTCGCCGCCATGCAGGACGATCCGCGGGTCACCCCGCGCGCCAAGGCCATCCTGTCCATCTGGGCGTCCTTCGACGACCCGATGACGGTCCTGCTCACCGTGTACTTCTCCGCGCTCGCCCTGCGCCTGGGCGACTCCGGTCCGGCCACCGGCTCGGTGGTGTCCGACTCCGCGGACGTCCTCGGCAGCCTGCTGTCCAACATCGCGCTGTTCGCGCTCACGCTGGCCGTGTGGTGGCTGATCCGGCTGGCATACCTGTTCTGGCCTCGCACCGGGCGCGCGGGCGAGGACGCGGACCGGACGGCCCCGCCGCCCGTCGCCGCGGGCGAGCCCCGGCCCGCGACCGGCCGCCCGCTGTTCCTGGACGTCGCGGCGCTGGTCGTCGTCGTGGTGCTCCTGGCGGTGGCCGCGCACACCACCCTCGTCCTGGCGGTGGCGCTGGCCGGCCTCGCCGTACGCCTGGGCCGGTTCGCCGGCGTCCTGGAGGGCGCGGTCGCCCTCGCCTTCCTGCTGGCCTCGGCCGCCCTGGGCTTCCTGCTCTCCGGTGGCGTCTCCCTCTACCAGGGCCTGGTGCTCGGCGCCGCCGCGTTCGCCGCGCAGTTCCTGGTCACCCTGCTCATCGGACGCCTGCTGGTGCGGCCCCGGCTCAGCCGCGCCGACCGCGCCCACCTCGGTCTCGGCCAGCAGAACGGCATCACCGCCATCCTGCTGGCGCTCTCCCTGGAACCGTCGTTCCCGGGGACGGTCGGCGTCGTCGGACCGGCCGTCCTCACGGTCAACCTCCTGCACTACGGCTTCCGCTGGGCCCGCGCCGACACCCGGCGGTGGACGGCCGTCCGCTCCTGGACGACCGCCCGGCGCACCCCCGACCGCCCCGCGGACCCCGCCGTCCCGCAGCCCCCGCACCGCGCCCTGCGGCCCCGGCGGCGTGCCAAGGACCGCAGCCGGATCCGGGCGGGATGAGTACCCGGTCACGGGAGCGGGGATCGCCATGGGGAGGGGGATCCCCGGGCGGACCGCGGACCGGATCCGGCGGGCGCCGCCGACAGCTGACGCACCGACGCTCGTATTCCGCACGGAGGTTCGACCGGCAGGGGAGACTCGTGACACAGCCACCCAGCACCGCGGGCGGCGTACGCCCGCGCGAGCAGGAGACGCACGCGGGCCACGCGCCGCCCCGGCCCGGAGCCCCGGCCGGCCGGCGCGCGCACCGCACGGCGCACCGAGGACACCATCGGGCGGCCCACGCCCCGGCACGGCCCGAAGCACGCACACGGGGGAACGCGCATGCCCAACGCCAACTGCAGCCTCTTCGGCACGCCGCCCGAAGACGGCCACGCCCCCTGGCCCACCTACGAGCCGCTGGCGCCCTGGCACATCACCGGGCACGAGGACCTCTGGGTCGACATCGACCACCTGCCCAACGCCCTGCTCACCTTCCGCACCGAGGTGGGGGCCATGGCCCGCGGCATACGACCGGGTGAGGACGGCCACGGCCACCTGGTCGTGGTCAGCGGCCTGCCCGGCACCGGCAAGAGCAGCCTGCTGCACCGCTGCGTCCACGAACTCGTCCAGCTGCTCGACGGCTTCGCACAGCCGGCCGGCGACGACCCGGAGCCGCCGGCGGACGCCGCCGGGCCCGTCCGGCAGGAGCGCCCGTGGAGCCGGCGCCGGCCCGCGCGGACGGCGCACGTCGTGCGGATCGACGGCAACGCCAACGAGGGCCGGGGCCTCGGCTCGCCGCCGGGCGCCAAGCCCTTCGTGCCGCAGTACGACATGACGGTCCACCGCATCGCCCGCCTCATCGTGGAGAAGCTGTGCGCGGACGAGGAGTTCGCCGCCGCCTGGCACCGCGAGGACCGGCCCGAGCAGCCGGACCCGTACCTCGCCTGGCGCCGGCTCACGACCACGCTGGAGGCGTGCGGCCGCGCCCTCGTGGTGATCGTGCCGCACATCGACTGGCAGGACGCCGACATCGCCCGGCGGTTCCTGCGCTTCTGCTACGACCGGTCCACACGCGGGGTGGTGTTCTTCGTGGAGACGAAGCGTACGGACGCCGGACGCGACATCGACACCTTCTTCACCGAGAAGGAGCGCAAGGGCATCACCCATCTGCAGACCTCCGCCCTGAGACCGCAGGACTGGGGCAAGTACCTGCGGCACTGGATGGAGGTCCGCGACATACCCGCCCCGAAGATCGTCATCCATGACGACGTGCTCGACTACCAGCCCGAGACCTGGGCGCTCCTCAGCATCTCCAGGCTCCAGGACTGCCTGCGCCGGGTCTCCCAGGAGGCGGTGCTGAACGACGAGGGCCAGTTGCGCAAGAGCCATGTCGCCGACTGGTTCGAGGCGCACCGGCCGAAACCGGAGGCCTTCCTGCGCGAGCCGGGCGCCACCCGCCATGGACAGGAGACGCGATGACCTCGCCACCGATCCGCCCCCACGAGGGCCTGCCCGGCAAGAACCCCTTCCGCGAGAGCACCGTCGCGCAGCTGGAGGCCTTCGACGACAGCATCCCCATCGGGACCGGACCGGCCGGCGCCGGCGTCCACATCCCGGGGCGCACCAGCGCCTGGCTCACCGAGCACATCGAGGCCTACCTGCGGCACCAGGGGGAGCCGGAGACCCGTGGGCGCGCCATCGCGCTGGTCGGCGAGTTCGGCCTCGGCAAGAGCCATCTGGCGCGCGAGGCCACCCGGCTGCTGAGGAAGCACGTGCCGCCGCTGCCCCTGTGGGTGATCAGCCAGCCCTCCATCGACATGCGGACCGTCTACCAGGAGCGCCTGACCAGCCCCCGCGACGACTTCGACGCCTTCGTGGACTTCAAACAGGCCATCACCGACTTCTACGCCGACGTCACCGCCGAGATCCTGAGCGAGGACGACACCGACCGGTTCGGCGCCGACCGCCCCGCCTTCCTGGACGGGCTGCGGGCGCGCCGCCTCGACCCGCAGAAGATCGTCCAGGCCTTCAACCTGGACGAGGAGCGCATCCAGCACCGGCTGCGCCGCCACTTACGGGGCGTCACCGCGCACCGCACCTTCGCCGTCGCCCTCGCCCAGCTGTTCAACAGGCCCTTCGAGAACGACGTGTGGAACTGGCTGTCCGGCGGCGAACCCGTCGCCTACCTCCAGGAACGCGGCATCCGCGAGCCGATCAGCAGCATCCAGCAGGTCTTCGACGCGCTCGCCGTCTTCAGCCTCGTCTACGGCAAGAGCGGCCGGCCCTACGCGCTGGTCCTGGACGAGCTGGACAAGACCACGGAGTGGCCCGAGCAGGACCGGGCCGTGTTCATCAACGCGTTCGAGATGCTGGTGGAACGCTATGTGAACCAGGGCGGCCTGCTGCTGTTCTGCGCCCGGCCCGAGCTGTGGGGCCGGCTGCCGCTGTCGCTGCACGAGCGGGTGCTGCCGCTGTGGCTGGACAGCTGGGGCGCCGCCGAGACCGACCGGCTGATCGCCGAGCACGTCCACCGCGCGGACCCGCCGCCGGCCGGCGCGGACAGCGCGCCGTTCGCCGAACCCGCGCTCCGGGAGATCGTCCTCCAGTCCGACGGGGTGCCCCGGCAGATCCTCCAGATCTGCGAGGGCGCCTGGGACCAGGCCGTGGGGCGCGAGACGGGCGCGGGGGACGGCGACCCGGCGCCGCAGTCCGTGCCGCGCCCGCCCCGGGAGATCGGCCTGACCGATGTGCACGCCGCGCTGCGCGCCGCGCACGGCAAGCGCGACATGGCCGAGGTCGCCCACCGGCTGCAGCACGTGCTCGCCCCCCGGCAGTGGTGGCACCACATGCCGCCGGTCTCCGTCCGCAATCTCACCGTGCCCCGGGAGGGCGGCGAACCGCGCTGGGTGCAGGTGACCCGCAAGGCGTGGATCGCGCTGCTGCCGGTGCCCTCCGTGCTGACCCAGGCCGATGTGCACGCCGTCCAGCACTTCGTGGACCGGGTCCGCTCCGTCCTG
>NZ_JAIOAB010000046.1 GCF_019890635.1 Streptomyces sennicomposti | reverse complement strand
TCACTCCCCCAACCCACGGTCACCCTTCACTCCACCCCAGGGCCACTCCCCCACCCCACGGTCACTTCACACCCCCCCAAGGGCCACTCCCCCGCCCCACCCGCGATCACCTCACACACCCCCCAAGGACTCACCCCCTCAAGGGTTCTCCCAAGCCCCCGGTTCCGCTGCCAGGCTGCGTACCTCCTCCGGGAGGGTGCCCGTTGCGATGTCCGCCAGGGTCACGCCCTCCAGGATGCGGCGGACGTTCGCCCGGAGGGCGATCCAGAGGGGGAGCAGGGGTTCCGCCGAGCCCGTGTACGTCAGGCCCGTGGGGCGTTCGCCGCGTACCGAGACGATCGGGCCGTCCACCGCGCGGATGACGTCCGCGACCGTGATCGCCGACGCCGGCCGGGCCAGGGCGTACCCGCCGCCCCCGCCGCGCCGGCTGGTCACCACGCCCGCGCGGCGCAGGTCGCCGAGGATGCCCTCCAGAAACTTGTGGGAAATGCCCTGTTCGGCCGCGATCGTCTCCGCCTTCACCGGGGCCTCCGGGGCGTCGCCGTGCCGTACGGCCAGTTCCAGAACCGCCCGTACCGCGTAATCCGCCCGTGCCGAGATCCTCATGCGGCCATTGTGACGCCCGGCACCATGGAGAATGGCGGGACCCGCGCCCCGTAAGATCCGCCCGGGAGGCACAAGCTTTGGCGCTCAGCAGACGTTCATTCAGCGCCCTCGCGGGCACCGCCGCGCTCGGACTGGCACTGGGCGGCAGTGCGGGAACGGGGGCGTCGTCGGCGTACGCGGCGCGCGAGCTGCCCACCGGTCCCCCGCCGCCCGCCCCCGGCCCCGACGGCCGGCGGCACACCGTCGCCTTCGACCGCTACTCGCTGCTGGTCGACGGCCGGCGCCTCGTGCTGTGGTCGGGCGAGATGCACCCGTTCCGGCTGCCGAGCCCGTCCCTGTGGCGGGACGTCCTGCAGAAGATGCGCGCCCACGGCTACAACGCGGTCAGCGTCTACGTGGCCTGGAACTACCACTCGCCCGCGCCCGGGCAGTACGACTTCACCGGCGTCCGCGACCTGGACCTGTTCCTGCGCACGGCCGCCGAGACCGGGCTCTACGTCGTCCTGCGCCCCGGCCCGTACATCAACGCCGAGGTCGACGGCGGCGGCTTCCCCGGCTGGCTCACCGCCGCCGAGGGCGTCGCGCGGACCGACGACCCGGCGTATCTGAAGCACGTGGACGAGTGGCTCGGCCAGGTCAACGCCATCGCCGCCCGGCATCTGCTCACCCGCGGCGACGGCACCGTGCTGCTGTACCAGATCGAGAACGAGTACGACGCGCACGTGGACGAGCCCACCGGCCGCGCCTACATGTCGCACCTGTACAAGAAGGTCCGCGCCGACGGCATCGACGTCCCGCTCTTCCACAACGACAAGGGCCGCAACGGCCACTGGACGCCCGGCAGCTTCGACACCGGCGGCGAGCAGGGCGGCTGGCTGTACGGCTTCGACGGCTACCCCTCGCCGTCCCAGACCCCGCCGGACTGGGGCGCCTTCGGCAGCGGCGGCAAGACCGGCGGGGCCACCGCGAGCCCCCGTACGCCCGGGTTCATCCCCGAGTTCGGGGGCGGCTGGTTCGACCCGTGGGGCGGGGCGTTCTTCCAGGGCAAGGGGTACGCCGAGGCGCGCCGCACCCGCGACGCCGCCTACGAGCGCCGCTTCCATCTGACCAACCTCGCCAACGGCATCACCGCGCACAACGTCTACATGACCTTCGGCGGCACCTCCTGGGGCTGGCTGCCCGCACCGGTCGTCTACACGTCGTACGACTACGGGGCGGCCATCGCCGAGGGCCGGCAGCTCACCGCAAAGCTGGCCCCGATGCACCAGACGGGGCACATGCTGCGCACCATCCCGGACTTCGCCAAGCTGGACCGGGCGGCGGACGTGCGCGCGCCCGGGCTGACCACGTACCACCTGCGCAATCCGGACACCGGCGCCCACGTCTACGTCCTGCGCAACGACGGCGAGCAGAAGGCGTCCAGCACCCTGCGGATCTCCGGCGGGGACGAACTGCCCGTGGACGTGCCGGGGCGGGACGCGCGGCTGCTGGTCACCGGGCTGCGGCTGGGGGCGCGGCGGCTGCGGTCGGCGACCGCGCAGCCGATGCTGTTCATGTCGGCGGGCCGGCAGGACATCGTGGTGTTCTGCGGGCGGCGCGGCGACATGGCGCGGGTGGTCCTGGAGTGCCCCGAGGAGCCGCTGGTCACCCGGCTGAGCCAGCAGGCGGCGGACGTGTGGGCCGACGGGCTGCTGCGGCTGACCGCGCCGCTCGGCGCGGGCGGGCTGGTCGGCGCGCGGGTCGAGGGCGACGGGAACGACCGGCCGCTGCTGGTGCTGTTCGCCGACGACGCGGCCTCGCTCAGGCTGTGGCCGTACGACACGCCGTCGGGCTCCGTGCTGGTGTACGGGCCCGGGCTGCTGCGCACCGCCGCGCTGCGCGACTCCACCGTGCATCTGACCGGCGACACGGCGGCACCGGCCGGTCTCGAGGTGTGGGGGCCGCGCGGCGCCGACGCCGTGACGTGGAACGGCCGCGCGGTGGAGACGGTCGCGACCGGCGCGGACAGTCTGCGCGCCGCCGCCCCACTGCCCGGCGTGCCGAAGCTCCGGCTGCCGGCGCTCGGCGGCTGGCGGGCCCGGACGGAGAACCCGGAGTCGGCGCCCGGCTTCGACGACTCGGCGTGGCGGATCGCCGACAAGAAGGCCTCGCACAGCACCACTCCCGTGCCCGAGGGCCGGCCGGTGCTCTTCGCGGACGACTACGGCTTCCACTACGGCGACGTCTGGTACCGCGGCACGCTCACGGACGCGGCCGGTCTGGAGTCGGTGAAGCTCTCCTACAGCACCGGCACCCTGGGCCTGCTGATGGCGTGGCTGGACGGCGAGCCGCTGGGCACGCACCGGATGCCGGTCCCGGACAACTCCACGATCCGCAAGGGCACATGGACGGACACGGCCGTCTTCGAGGTGCCCGGGCAACTGCGCGCGGGCGGCCGGCATGTGCTGTCCGTGCTGGTGCGGCGGATGGCGCACGACCAGGACGGCGCGTCCCGGGACACGCACAAGGCGGCCCGCGGTCTGACGGCGGTCTCCTTCACCGGGGCCGCGCCGAAGGCGGTGTGGCGCATCCAGGGCGAGGCCGCGCCGGACCCGGTGCGCGGGCCGCTGAACAACGGCGGGCTGTACGGCGAGCGGGCGGGCTGGCATCTGCCCGGCTTCCCGGACGGGGACTGGGAGCCCGTCGCCTTCCCGCGCGCCGAGTGGCGGCAGGGCGTGACCTGGTACCGGACGACGTTCCGGCTGGCCGTGCCGACGGGGGTGGACGCCTCGGTCGGGCTGACGCTCCAGGACGATCCGGGGCGGGCGTACCGCGCGCAGATCTTCCTCAACGGCTGGAATCTCGGCCAGTACGTCAACGACGTGGGCCCGCAGCACACCTTCGTGCTGCCGAACGGCATCCTGCGCACCCGGGGCACGAACACCCTGGCCCTGGCCGTCCTGTCGGAGGCGAGGACGGCGTCCGGGCCGGGCCGGGTGGAGCTGACGCTGCTGGGCGGCACGGCCGGCGGGGTGCCGGTGGCCGCGGTGCACTCGCCCGGCCGCTGAGGCCGCCGGGACTCCGGGCGCCTGGGGTCCGGGACTCCGGGCGCCTGGGGGTGGTCCGGGGCTCCGGGCTCCGGGCTCCGGGCTCCGGGCTCCGGGAAGGGGCGCCGAGGGGTGTTGCGGCGGCGTACCGCCCGGGGCGGCAGCGGCTGGCGGCCGTTTCGTTGGGCGTTGAACGAACGGTCGCGTTATCGCCTGACGCGGACACGCAGAGCCGCGTAGGCTCGAACGGTCCGCCGTGGCACGGGCGGCCGGAAGGGGTGCGGGTGCGTAGGAAACGGGAGATGCGGCGGCTCGCCGACGCTCTCATCGACACCATCCGGGTGCCGGACCCCGCGGACCCCGAGGCGCTGTTCGCCGCGCTGGTCGACGCCGTCAGCGCCTGGCGCGGGCGCCGGGTCGTGGTGCGCCGCGAGGTGTTCCCGCCGCACACCGCCAGCGGGCTGTGGCTGGAGGCGGAGACGCAGGACGTGGTTGTCGTGGACCAACGGGCCGCCGTCTGGCACCAGATCGTCATCTTCTGCCACGAGGTGTGGCACATGAACCGGCGCGACGAGGACGCGGGAACGGCCGGCGCCGCCGTGCCCGCCGGCGCTCCCCGCCCCGTCGCCGCCCGCACCGATTTCAGCCTGGCCGACGAGCAGGAGGCCGACCGGTTCGGCATGCTCATGGGCGGCCGGCTGCGCACCTGGCTGGAGGAGGCCCCGGCGGACGTGCCGCCCGCCGCCGCTCCCGCCGCCGACGAGGGCGTGGCCGGACGCATCGGCGCGGCGCTCAACTACCGCGGGACACGGAGAAGATGACCGGCCTGATCAACTACGTCAGCTGCGGCGCGCTGTGGCTGGGCCTGGCGGTGAAGACACCGGACCTGATACGCCACCGGCACGACCCCTATCTGCGGGCGATCTGCGCGGTGCTGGGCCTGGCCGGCGTGTGTTTCCTGCTCGGGGCCGCGCCCACGGTCGGCGCGGTCAACCGGCTCAGCGGCGTGCCGAACCTCGCCGCGCCGCTGACCTACGCGTCGATCACCGCCTACAGCGCGGCCTCCCAGGTCCTCATCGTGCACTGGCGCGGCGGGCCGCGGGTGCGCCGGGTGGTGCGCCGGTGGGTGGGGGCGTACGCGGTGGTGCTCGTGGGGATCGCGGTCATGTTCGCGCTGGGCAGCGCGCCGGTGGAGCGGCGCACGGATCTGGACACCTACTACGCGACGACGCCGTTCATCGCCGAGATGATCGTGCTGTACCTGCTCGGGCACCTCACCGCCGTGACCGTCACCACGGTGTCCTCGCTGTGCTGGGCCCGCGAGGTGTCCGGGCGGCTGCGGGCCGGGCTGGTGCTGCTGGGGACGGGGTCGCTGTGCAACGCCGGGTACAGCGTGACCAAGCTGGTCGCCGTCGTGGCCCGCTGGTGCGGCCGGGACTGGTCGCGGCTCGGCACGACGGTCTCGCCGGCCGCCGCCGGGCTGGGCGCCCTGCTGACCTCGGTGGGCATCCTGGTCCCGCTGGCCGGGCCCCGGCTGACCCAGTGGCGGCGCTCCCGGCGCGCCTACGCCCGGCTGGAGCCGCTGGAGCGGGAGCTGGACGGCGTCCTCACCCGGCACGCGCTGCGGCTGCCCCGCCCGCGCTGGGCCTCCCCCACCACCCGGCTGATGTGGCGGCAGACCAGCATCCACAACGCCCTCGGCTATCTCGACGCGACCTTCGACCACGCCCTGTACGAGCGCGTGCACGCCGCCGCGCTGGATGCCGGCGGCGACAAGGAGCAGGCGGAGGCCGCCGCGTGGGCGGCGGTGATCCGGGCGGCGGTCGCCCGGGCGGCGGCCGAGGGCCGGGACGACCGCGCCCGGCCGCCCCTCCGGGCCCCGGACGGCCTCGCGCCGCCCGGGGGCGCCGGGACCGGGCGGCTGACGGTGCCGGTCCCGGGGGCCGCGGTGCTGGTACGCGTCGCCGACGCCCTGGGGACGGCCCCGGGGGCCGCCCACCGGGGCGGTACGACGGCGGGCGCGGTCCTGACGGATGAGGTCCTGACGGATGAGGTCCTGGCAGGTGAGGTCCTGGCAGGTGAGGTCCTGTCGGGCGACGCGGTGGCCGCCGGGCTTCCGGCGGCGGGCGAGGTCACGGCGGGCCGGGTGCCGACGGCCGGGGCCGCGAGGAGTGAGATCCCGACGCCCGAGACCATGGCGGCCGAGACCCCGACGCCCGAAGCCATGGCAGGCGAGATTCCGGCGCCCGAGGCCGCGGCGGGCGGGGTCCGGGCGGCCGAGATCCCGGCGCCCGAGATCGCGGTCGGTGAGGTCACGGCGGCCTGGATACCCGCCGCCGAGGTCACGGCGGCCGAGATCCGGGCGGCCCGGATCACGGCGGCCGAGATCCCCGTCGGCGAGATGCCCGCGGGTGACGTCCGGGGCGGGACGTCGCCGACGGGGGCGCTGTGAGGAGCGCATCGGTCGGCCGGGTGCGCGCCGGGGCCCGGCGGGGGTGGCGGGCGTGAGTCTCGTCGTCTATCTGGCGGCCGGGCTGTTCGGGCTGTCGGCCGTGGTGCTGCTGCGCCGCCCGCGCACCGCCGTACGCGACCCGCTGACCGTCTCCACCTGCGTGGCCATCTTCCTCGGCTCGCTGGTGTTCGTCTGCTCGGCGCCGCTGACCCTGTCCGCCGTCAACCGGCTCACCGGCATTCCCAACTTCGGCGCCCCGCTGACGTACGGCATGCTCTGCGCGTACAGCTGCTCGCTGCTGATCCTGCTGATCCACTGGCGCGGCGGCCCCCGTGAGCGGGTGCGGCGGATGGTGCTGCGCAGCATCGCCGCGTATGTGCCGCTGATCGCCGCGATCGTGGTGCTGTTCGCGCTCGGCGACGCCCGCACCGAGCGGCTGACCGACCTCGACACGTACTACGCCAACACGCCGTATCTGCGCGAGATGATCCTGCTCTATCTGCTCGGGCACAGCGCGGCCACGGTGACGATGTGCACGCTGTGCGTGAAGTGGAGCCGGGAGGTCACCGGGCTGCTGCGGGCCGGGCTGCGGCTGATCCTGGCCGGGTCGCTGCTGGACGTGTTCGGGTTCCAGCTCACCAAGTACACGGCTGTCGCGGCGCGTTGGACGGGCCACGATCTGGACGCGCTGTCGACGCAGGTCGCCCCGCCGCTGGCCTCGCTGGGCGCTCTGCTGTGCTCGGCGGGCTTCGTGCTGCCGAGGCTGCTGCCGGCGGTGGTCGCGCAACTGAACAGTCTGCGCGACCACCGCAGGCTCGGGCCGCTGTGGTCGCGGGTGGGGTTCGCGTCCACCGCGCCCAAACCCCCGAGCGCCTGGTGGCAGTTGCCGCGGGAGCGGCTGCACTGGCGGGAGGTGTCCATCCACGACGCGCTGCTGGGTCTCGCCCCCTACTTCGACGACCGGGTGCGGGAACAGGCCCTGGCCGCCGCCCTGGACGCGGGGTGCGGCGCGCACGAGGCGCGGATCGCGGCGGAGGCGGCGATGCTCGCCGACGCCGCGCGCCGGGCGGCGGCCCGCGAGGAGCCGCCGCGGGCGGCGAGCGGTTACCGTCTGCACGCCACGGAGGTGTCCGGCACCTGCGGCCTGGTGGAGCTGGCCGAGGCGCTGGCCCGGCCGCCCGCCGGCGCCGCCGTGCCCGACAAGTCCGTGCGGACCTCCCATGGTTGAGACCATGGCCGACTTCGAGGAGTTCCATGTCCGCTAGAGCCACCCGCACCCGTGCCGTCTCCCGTGGCGACGGCGTCCCCCGGACCGACGGCGGCCGCCGGGCCGTCGTCGTCGGCGCCGGTCTGGCCGGTCTGCTGGCCGCGGCGGCGCTGTCCCGCGCCGTGGACGAGGTGGTCGTACTCGACCGCGACGACCTGCCCGACGGACCCGAGCACCGCAAGGGCCTGCCGCAGGGCCGGCACGCGCATCTGCTGATGGCCGGCGGGCTGGCCGCCATGGAGGAGGTGCTGCCCGGCGCGGGTCTGCGCGGGCGGCTGCTGGCGGCCGGGGCGCGGGAGATATCCCTCGGCTCGGGCATGCTGGGCCTGTCGCCCGAGGGCTGGTTCCGGCGCTGGCGGCACGACGGCCCGAGCATGCTCAGCTGCACCCGCGCGCTGCTGGACTGGACGGTGCGGGAGGCCGTCGTCGCGCACACCGGCGTGCGGATCCGCAAGGCGCGGGCCGTGGGGCCGGTGGGCGACGCGGACCGGGTGCGGGGCGTGCGGGTGGCGGAGCCGGACGGTACGGAGACGGAGCTGGCCGCCGCCCTCGTGGTCGACGCGAGCGGGCGCGGGTCGCGGATCGACGTGTGGCTGGCGGAGCTGGGGATCACCGGGATCCGGACGCGGACCGTCGACTCGGGCCTGGTCAACGCCACCCGCGTCTACCGCACCCCGGCCGGCGCCGAGCAGTTCCCGCTCACCGTGGTACAGGCCGACCCGTACGCGTCCGCGCCCGGCCGCAGCGGGATGGTGATGCCCGTCGAGGGCGACCGGTGGATGGTGAGCCTGGCCGGCACCCGGGGCGGCGAGCCGCCGGCCGACCCGGACGGCTTCCTCGCGTACGCGCTGGCCCTGCCGGACCCGATCGTCGGCCGGCTCGTCTCGGGCGCCGAACCCCTCACCGAGGTGCACATCAGCCGCAGCACCAGCAATGTGCGGCGCCATCTGGAGAAGGCCGGGCGCTGGCCGGAGGGCTTCGTCGCGCTCGGCGACGCGGTGGCCACCTTCAACCCGGCCTACGGGCAGGGCATGTCGGTGGCGGCGCTGGGCGCGCGGCTGCTCGGCGAGGAGGCGGGGCGGGCCGGGGTGGACGCGCCGGGGTTCGCGCGGCGGGTGCAGCGCGGGGCCGCCCGGTCGGTGGACGCGGCGTGGGCGGCGGCCGTCGGGCAGGACGTGTGGTACCCGGACTCGCGCGGGGCGCGGCCGACCGCGGCGGACCGGCTGGTCACCGCCTACAGCCGCCGCCTGACCCGGGCCGCCACCGGTTCCTACCGCGCGGCGGCGGTCCTGTGGGACGTGACGAGCCTGCTCGCCGGCCCCGAGCACCTCTTCCGCCCGGCCACCCTCCTGGACGTGGCCTGCGGCCCGCTGCTGCCCCCGCTGTCCGGGCCGCCGCTGACGGCGGCCGAGCGGAAGATCCTGGAGGAGCTGGACCGGACGGGGAGGTGAGCGGGCCCCGGACCGGGCGGGGCGCGAAGGCCCCGTCCGACGCGTCCCGCCCCGCCGGTCGCCTCAGCCCGCGAACGGCGGCTGGGGCAGGCCCTTGCCCGCGTCCGGGACGACCAGGAGCGCCCCGGCCAGCGGGTGCGGGGCGGTCAGGCCGACGCGGGCCGTGGTGATGTAGAGGTCGGTGAGGGCGGGGCCGCCGAAGGCGCAGGCGGTGGGGCGCGGCACGGGGAGCCGGACGATCCGGTCCAGCTCGCCCGTCGGGGTGTAGCGGCGGACCGCCCCGCCGTCCCACAGGGCGACCCACACGCAGCCCTCGGCGTCCACGGCGAGTCCGTCGGGGAACCCGGCGCCCTCCTCCACCAGCGCCAACTGCCGCCGGTTCGCGACCCGTCCGCCGTCGTGGTCGAAGACGTCGATACGCCGGGTCGGGGTGTCGACGTAGTACATGAGGCGGCCGTCCGGGCTCCAGCCCGTGCCGTTGCTCACCGTCACGTCGGACAGCACCGTCTGCGCCGAGCCGTCGCCGGTGAGGCGGGAGAGCGTGCCGCCGCCCTCGGCCTCGTCGTAGCGCATGGTCCCGGCCCACAGGGAGCCGTCGGGGGCCACGGCGGCGTCGTTGCCCCGGCGGCCGGGCACCGGCTCGCGGTGCAGCCAGCGGAAAGCGCCGTCGGGGTCGAGCAGGCCGACGCCGTCGCGCAGGTTCAGCACCAGTCCGCCGCCCGCGCGCGGTTTGGCCGCGCCCACGTGCTGTTCGGTGGTGCGCACCGTGCGGCGGCCGGTGACCGGGTCGTAGGTGTGCACCCGGCAGGCGAGGATGTCGAGCCAGATCAGCCGGCCGGCCGCCGGGTCCCAGGTGGGTCCCTCGCCCAGCTCGGCGCGGGCGTCCAGCGCGACCTCGTACTCGGGCGCGGGGGTCTGCGGTGTCATACGGCACTCCGGTGGCCGAGGCGTTCGGACAGGTCGGCGGCGCCCTTGACGGCGAGCTGCTCCAGCTCGGCGCGGCGCTCCTCGCTCCAGCGGATCATGGGCACGGAGATGGACAGGGCGGCGACCACCTGTCCGGTGCGGTCGCGCACCGGGGCGGCCACGCAGCTCACGTCCGGGTTGGACTCGCGGTTCTCCACGGCCAGGCCGCGCTGCCGGATCTCGGCGAGCGCGGTGCGCAGGGCGGCGGGGTCGGTGATGCTGTCGGGGGTCATCGCGGGCAGTTCGGCGTCGTCGGGGATGCGCGCGGCGAGTTCCCGCTCGGGCAGGGAGGCCAGCAGCATCTTGCCCACCGAGGTGCAGTGCGCGGGCAGCCGGCGGCCGGCCGCGGAGACCATGCGCACCGCGTGGGTGGAGTCCACCTTGGCGATGTAGATGACGTCGGTGTCCTCCAGGATCGCGACGTGCACGGTCTCGTCGCAGGTCTCGGCGACGGTGCGGGCGACCTGCTGGCCCTCGGCGGCGAGGTCGAGGTGTTCGGCGTAGCGGCTGCCGAGCTGGTAGGGGCGGACGCCGAGCCGGTAGCGTCCGGGCTGGCCGGTCACCTGGACGATGTACTTGCGGGCGGCGAGCGTGGTGACCAGCTCGTGGACCGTGGTGCGCGGCAGTTGCAGCCGGCGCACGATGTCGGGGGCGGACAGCGTGCCGTCCCCGTCGAGGAAGAGCTCCAGTATGTCGAGAGCCCGGGTCACGGCGGGTACGAGGCGTCCCACGACCGGCCCCCCTCCGCTGTTCCAGGCCTGTGTTCGAGATTTCAACAGGCGATCGGCATGACGAACACAGGCTAGTCATGGGCGGGGGCGGGCGGCAATGGGTCGTACGGGTCACGCGGTGCGGGGGTGCACGCCGCCTTCGGCTACGGGCCGCCGGTCCGGCCGGGCATGGGCGACGATGGGCTCATGCCCGCGTCCTTCACCCCGTTCACGCCGCTCGACTTCCAGCTGGTGCTGCTGCGCCGGATGGCCGACCACAATCCGGAGCTGGTGGCGGACGCCCGCCGGGAACTGGGCGTCTCGCTCACGGACATGCGGGAGGCGAACAAGCGCTGGCAGGCGATGGTCCGCTCCCCGAGGTCGCGCTCGGCCGCGTCCCGCTACGGCTCGGTCCTCGGCCCGCCCGAGTCGGCCGCGGCGCGCCGTATCGGCGATCTGGACTGCGAGGCCCGGCAGTGGCCGCTGCCGCTCTGGCCGGAGCTGCGCTTCGAGGTGCTGGTGGGGCCGAACGGGCAGGTCTGGAACGAGTGGCTGGTCCGCGCGCCCGGCGCCGAACCGCCCGTCCTGCGCACCCTGGACGACCTGACCCCCTGGTCCTGCACGGTGGACGAGGCGGCGCGCGCCTTCGCCCCGGCCCGCCCCCTGGAGGGCACCGCGCCCACCCGCTGGGGGCTGGCCTTCACGGCCCCCGACGGCGGGGGCGTACGGCGCGAGGTCGTCGCGGAGTTCACCTGGGGGCTGCTCCAGCGGACGCGGACGGCGGACGAGTAGCGGGCGGGGAGGGCCCGTACGCGCGAGCCGGGTGGAAAGTGACCGGCGCGACGCTCCCCGCGGCGGCGGAGGGCGTCGCTCGTGGGGTAGGAACGGGGGTGTCGTCCCCGAGTCACCCCGAGCCACCAGGAGTCGCCGCGTGTCCTCCCTCTTTCCGGCCCTCACGGACGCGCCGAGCGCGCGTCCCGCGCTGCGTTTCGGCCCCCGCTCGTTGACGTACGGACAGCTCGCCGGGGCGGCCGGGGCCGTGGGCGCGCGGGTGCGCGGGGAAGGCCGGGTCGCCGTGTGGGCGACGCCGGAGCTGGAGACGGCGGTCGCGGTGGTGGGCGTGCTGCTGGCCGGGGCAGCCGCCGTGCCGCTGAACCCGAAGTCCGGGGAGAAGGAGCTGGCGCACATCCTCGGCGACAGCGCGCCCTCCGTGGTGCTCGCCGCGCCCGGTGACGAACTGCCGCCCGCGCTGGCCGGCTTGACGCGGATCGACGTGGACGTCGAGGCGCGCGAGGAGGGACCCTTCGCCGACGCCGGGGACGGCGACCCGGCCCTGATCGTGTACACCTCCGGCACCACCGGCCCGCCCAAGGGCGCCGTGCTGCCGCGCCTCGCCCTGGCCACCACCCTGGACGCGCTCGCCGACGCCTGGCGGTGGACCGGCGAGGACGTGCTGACGCACGGGCTGCCGCTGTTCCATGTGCACGGGCTGGTCCTCGGCGTCCTCGGGCCGCTGCGGCGCGGCGGTTCGGTGCGGCACCTGGGCCGGTTCAGCACCGGGGGCGTGGCGGCGGAGCTGAGCGGCGGCGCGACGATGCTGTTCGGCGTGCCGACCATGTACCACCGGATCGCGGAGGCGCTGCCCGGCGATCCGGAGCTGGCCAAGGCGCTGGCGGGGGCCCGGCTGCTGGTCTCCGGGTCGGCGGCGCTGCCCGTGCACGACCACGAGCGGATCGCGGCCGCCACCGGCCGGCGTGTGATCGAGCGGTACGGCATGACGGAGACACTGATGAACACAAGCGTGCGCGCCGACGGCGAGGCGCGGGCGGGGACGGTCGGGGTGCCGCTGCCGGGTGTGGAGCTGCGGTTGGTGGAGGAGGACGGCACGCCGATCACGGCCTACGACGGGGAGACGGTCGGCGAGATCCAGGTGCGCGGGCCGAATCTGTTCACCGAGTACCTCAACCGCCCCGACGCGACGGCCGCCGCCTTCACCGCCGACGGTTTCTTCCGCACCGGGGACATGGCGGTGCGCGAGGCCGACGGGTATGTGCGCATCGTCGGCCGCAAGGCCACCGATCTGATCAAGAGCGGCGGTTACAAGATCGGCGCCGGCGAGATCGAGAACGCGCTGCTCGAACATCCGGGGGTGCGGGAGGCCGCCGTCACCGGGGAGCCGGACGCCGACCTCGGGGAGCGGATCGTCGCCTGGATCGTCCCGGCCGACCCGCACTCGCCGCCCGGAGAACGGGAGTTGGCCGACCATGTGGCCCGGCGGCTGGCCCCGCACAAGCGCCCCCGCGTCGTCCGGTTCCTCGACGCGCTGCCCCGGAACGACATGGGGAAGATCATGAAGCGGGCGCTGCCGCAGGGGTGAGGGGGCCGGGCTTCCATCGCGGTGATCCGAACACGGGATCAGGTGTTCGCTGGAACAGGTGATCGTCGCTCATACGACCACCTGAACAGTTGGTGCCGACACATACTTACGGTGTGCAAGAGACCGGCTGCAGACGGTAGTTGCGCGTATGTCCCACATGTTCACCGCAAGGAGAAGCACGATCATGAACCTCATCACCGACGTCCTCGCCGGCCTCGTCCACTTCATCGGCTGGCTGGTCTGACGTCCACCCGCACCCACGGCGGCGCCGCCTCCCCGTCCCAGGGAGGCGGCGCCGTCCGCGTGTTCCCGCTCCCCCGGGCTACTTCACGCCCGCGGCCCGGACGATCTCCTGCCGTACCGAGCCGCCCTTGTCGTCGCCCGCGCTCGCCCGCAGCGAGACGGAGGCGGCGCCGCGGGGCACGGTGAGCGTGCCGCGCCAGTCGGCGTGTCCGCCGGTGAGCCGTACCGTCCGCCAGGTCGCCCCGGCGTCGTAGGACACCTCCAGGCGCCCGTCCCGGATCGTCCCGGTGTCCGGCGCGCCCGCCGCATACGCGGCGCGCAGCCCGATCGGCACCCGGCTTCCGGCCCTGAGGGCGCCCGCGAGGTCGGTGTCGAGGTCGAGGGCGAGGTTGATCAGGGGCAGCGCGGTCCAGTGGTCGTCGGGCGTGGCCGCCGACCGGAACGTCCACTCGGCGTGCCCGCGGGTGGCGAGCGGCCAGCGGGCGGCGTCGAGCGCGGTGTCCGTGACCAGCTTGTAGGTGTGCGCGTCGGCGGGCGCGTCCCACACGTACGCGGTCGAATCGGGGTTCCGGTCGGCCGACTCGCCGTCCACGAACACCTCCGTGGTCTGGCTCATCCCGCTGTCCGCGCTGTACACGTCCCCGAAGCCCGTGTGGTCGGGCCCGGAGTCGCCCCAGCCGGGCGCGTTGAACCGGAGGGTGTTGCCCGCCCGTTGCTGTCCCCAGCCGAGGCCGGTGCCGAGCCACGGATGCCAGACCGGCTTGAACCAGTCGAGCGCCGGGTGTGATCCGCCGGTGTAGCGGACCAGGCCGCTGCGCTCCTCCAGGGTGCCGTCGCCGACCGACACCGACTCGTGCCAGCGCTGGCCGGGGCCGGTGGAGACGTAGTCGGTGCGCCGGGCCGGGTAGTCGATTCGCTCCTGGAAGCCGATGCCGACGGGGAACGCGTCGGTGATCGAGTAGCGGAACTCACCGCCGGACGCGGGCCGCGCGGCATGGAACTCGACGCCGATCCGCGCGAGTTGGCGCTGCCCCGGCCGGAACGTGAGGTCACGGTCCGGGATCTGGCCCGCGTGCCCCTCCGACAGGTCGTAGACGTAGGGGGTGTTGCGGGTGGTCGTCATGTCCACGCGTCCCGCCGCGCGCAGCCGGGCGGCGTCGGCGGCGTTCACCGAGGCGATCGGGAAGGGGCGGTCGCTGTCGTCGTCCGCGCCCCACCAGGCACTGAGCCGGCCGGGTGTGTCGTCGGTGACGAACAGCGCCTTGACGCCCGCGTCCTGGGCGGCCTGGGCGAGGGCGGTCGGCTCGGCGCCGTCGGCGAGACGGGCGAGGACCGCCTTGCCGCGCACGTTCTTCCCGGTGAAGTCGCCGTCGCCCACGTCCACCAGCGGGAGCCTGCTGCGGCCGTCGGTGAGGGTGCCGCCGGACTGGGCCACCGCCTCGCCGATCCCCTTCACGTCCAGCAGCGGCTGGCCGAGCCGCCACACGGTCCGGTACTCGAAACCGCCCCGCGTGACGCGTCCGGTGGGCGCGGCGAAGACGCTGTCGTACGTCGACGGCACCTGCACCGCGCCGAACAGGTCGGAGCCGCCGCCGCTGCGGTCGTACTCCATCAGCAGTTGCCGGGTCTCGGTGCGGCGGCCGACGTCGGCGCGTATCTCGCGCAGCTTCCGCCCGTCGAGGGTGACCTCGCGGTCGCGGTCGAGGGTGATCTCGGGCGCGGCGAGGAAGCCGAGGCCGAGCGAGTCGCGGCCGTGGCCGCCGTGCACGTCGAGGAAGGAGGTCAGGCTGTACGTGCCCGGCTGGAGCCGGAGTCGCAGCGTGCCGGAGTCGCCGACGCGCGCGGGGACCGGATCGACGCCCTCGGCGAGCCGCTGCACCGCGAGGTCGGCGGCGGTGCCGGCCCCGGAGCGGTCCTTGACGTGCACGGTGAGCGTGTAGCGCTCCTCCTCCTTGACCAGGGCGAACACGGTGTGCGCGACGGGTGTGCCGGCCGCCGAGGCCACGATCTGCCCGCTGGTCTCGCCCACCGGGGCCTCGGCGGCGTCGCCGGTGACCGTGGTGGTCGCGGTGCCGTGCGCGGGGACGGCGAGCGCGGTGTCGGCGAGGGTGGCCACGCCCTGTGGGGCGCCCTGGACGGCAAGGGTCAACTCGACCGGCTGGTCGGAGGTGTTGGTGTAGGTGAGGGTGCGGGTGACGGGCCGGTCCGAGGAGTACGGCCAGGCGTGGAAGCCGAGGTCGGCGCTGCCGGTGGCGGTGACCGTGGCGGTCACGGCGTCCGGGACGCTCACCCGGCCCGCGCCCAACGTGTAGGCGGAGGCGTCCAGTTGCTTGGAGGTGGACATCAGCGCGTCCTTGAGGCGGGCGCCGCTCCAGTCCGGGTGCTCCTGGGCGAGCAGGGCGGCGGCCCCGGCGACGTGCGGCGTCGCCATGGAGGTGCCGCTCATCGTGGTGTAGTAGCCGCTGCCCTCGGTGAGCTGGGAGCGGGCGGCGAGGATGTCCACGCCGGGGGCGGCGAGGTCCGGCTTGAGGGCGTTGTCGCCCGAGCGGGGCCCGGCGCTGGTGAAGTAGGCGGCCTGGTCGGCAAAGTCCACCGCGCCGACGGTCAGGGCGGCGTCGGCGGCGCCCGGCGAGCCGATGGAGGACGGCGCGCCGGTGTTGCCGGCGGCCACCACGAACAGGGCGCCGGTCTCCGCGGAGAGGGTGTCGACGGCCTGCGCCATCGGGTCGGTGCCGTCGCTGGGCTCCTCGGAGCCGAGGCTCATGGAGACGATCCGCGCGTGCGCGTCCCGCGCGGCCCACTCCATGCCCGCGATGATCTGCGACTCGCTGCCGGTGCCCTGGTCGTCGAGCACCTTGCCGACGACGAGGTCGGCGTCCGGGGCGACGCCCTTCTCCGTGCCGTCGGAGGCGGCTCCGCTGCCGCCCACGGTGGAGGCGGTGTGGGTGCCGTGGCCGTTGCGGTCGGCGACCTCCTCGCCCTCGACGAAGCTCTTGGACTGCTTGATCCGGCCGGCCAGGTCGGGGTGGGTGGCGTCGACGCCGGTGTCGAGGACGGCGACGGTGACGCCCTTGCCGGTGAGCCCGGCCTGCCAGGCCTTCGCCGTGCCGATCTGCGCGTTGGACTCGGCGAGGTCGGCGGTGACGCGGCCGTCCAGCCACACCTTGTCGACGCCGTCCGCCGCGAGGCCCCGCGCCGTGCCGCGGCGGGTGAAGTCCCGCCAGAACACCCGCCCCTTGGCCGCGGCCACGGCGGCCCCGTGCACGCTGGCGAGGGCGCGGGTCCGCTCGGTGCCGGGGGGCGTGGCGGTGCGGGCGCCCTTGCCGTAGGTGACGATCAGCGGCATCTCGCCGGTGCGGGAGTCGGCGAGGCCCTGGCGCAGCAGCGCGCTGACGTCGAACAGCCGCCGGTCCAGCCGGCCGGCCCGCAGATACGGCAGCGCCTCGTCCGGTACGACGCTGATCGCGCCGTCCGCGACCTGGGTGCGGACGGCTCCGGTGGCCCCGGCGGGGCGCTGGACGGTGACGGTCTTCTTCCCGCCGGCGAGGTCGGTGACGGTGACCTTGTCGCCGGTGACGAGGGTGACGGTGCGGGGGGTGGCGGCGGAGGCGGCTGTGGAGGTGGTCCCGAGAGCGGCCGCGGAGCCGGTCTCGGGGACGGTCGTGGGGGGCTTCGCCGTGGGGGCGGCGCCGGCGGTCTGCCGGGCGGCTGCCTGCCCCGCCGGCAGCAGGGCGATCACGAGCCCGGCCGACAGGAGGAGGGTCGCTCTCCGGCCGCCTGGTCCTCTGCTCATCCGTGCCTCTCTTCGTCGAGTGCTGCCTGTGCCGTCGAGTGCTGGGTCGAGCGCTGCGAAGAGTGTCAGGAGACTTGTGTTGCAAGGGAGTTGACGAGAGGTGGCGGATGCCTGCCGTGGCGTGTTCCCGCCAGGAGCAGAGCGTGCGATAGCCGCTTATCCGGTGCTTACCAAGCCCATAACCGTAAAATGCACCCATCTCGCGGCCCCCCGCCCGGCCCCCTTGAACGGGCGCCCGCTCCCCGGCCCCCGCACGATTTCAAGGAGGCCGCCGACCGGCGGCCGTCTCGGTCCGCGCTCTCGGGAGGAACTGCCATGACCGCCAGCCTGGAGCAGTTGCGCCGCTGTCACTTCGCCGTCGATCTGGGCGCGGCCCGCACCCGCGTGTACGTCAAGGGCGTGGGCCTGGTCGTCGACCAGCCCTCGGTCGCCGCCGTGAACACCCGCACCGGCGCGCTGATCGCCGTCGGCGAGTTCGCCGAGCGGATGACCGGCCGCACCCCCGACTACATCCGCGTGGTCCGCCCGGTCTCCGGCGGCACGGTCATCGACATCGAGATGGCGCAGCGCATGCTGCGGCATCTGCTCGGCGACCGGATGCGGCGCTCGCTGCGCCGCAAGGCCCGGCTGCGGGCGGCGGCCTGCACCCCGCACGACGCCGACCCGCTGGCGCAGCGGGCCACCATAGAGACGCTGGTCGGGCTGGGCGCCCGGCGGGTGGAGCTGGTGGACACGCTGATCGCCGCCGCCGTCGGCTGCGGGCTGCCCGTGGAGCGCGCCGAGGCCACCATGATCATGGTGTGCGGGGCCGCCGCGACCCAGGTCGCCGTGCTCTCCCTCGGCTCGATCGTCACCGCCGAACGCGTCCCGGTGGGCGGCGAGGCGGTGGACAACGCGATCGTCCAGTACCTGCGCCACGAACACGCGTTGATGCTGCCGAGCCAGTCCGTACGCCCCCTCCAGCTGGCCCTGCACGGCACCGGGCTCACCCCGCAGGGCCCGGCGACCACCGAGATCCACGGCCGTGACGTGGCCACCGGACTGGCCCGGTCGGTCCTGGTGGACACGGCCGCCGTACGGGAGGCCATCCAGACGCCGCTGACCGCGGTGCTGGACGGGATCGGCAAGGTGCTGCGCGAGTGCCCGCCCGACCTGGTCGCCGACCTCGTCGAAAGCGGCCTCACGATGGTCGGCGGCTCCGCCCTGCTGCCGGGCCTGGACCAGATGGTCCGCAAGGCCACGGGCATGCCGGTGCACATCGCCGAACGCCCCGACGTCTGCGCGGTCCAGGGCCTCGGCGAGATGCTGGAGGGCCGCATCGAGCCACTGGTACTGGACCCGCTGGGGGCGTACTAGGTCCGCCGCGGCGGGCCCTCACGGGACCGGGCGGCGCGAGCCCGACGGGACCGGGCGCGCGGACCCGACGGGACCGGGCGGTGAGGCCCCCGCCGGTCCGGGCGCGCAGGCCCGGCAGGCCCGCCGGGACCGGCCCGGGAGGCCCCGCCGGTCCAGGCGCCGGGTGCCTCGGCCTGATGTGGAACGACCCGGACGTCGGCCGCAAGCCCCTCTACCTCATCCCGGCCATCGCCCTCCTCCTGGTCGCGGGCTGGTTCGGGGCCCCCCCCCCCCCCCCCCGCCCCCGCCGCCCCAGCAACTCCGCCAACCCCCGCCGAGTCGCAGCCAACACCACCCGATCCTCCTTGCGCAGCACATACGCCTCAGGCGGATTCCACACCGGCCCAGACCCAGACCCACCCCCAGACCCACCCCCCGCACCCGAGTCCACCCCCACCCCACCGTCCCCGCCACCCCGCCCCACAACCCCCGTATCCAACGCCAACACCCTCCAGTACCCCGCCCGAAACGCCTCCGCCACCGTCCGCCCCTCCAACTGCGGATGCCCCTCCACCTCCACCGAAGCGAACAACAACACCCGCCGCTCCACCGGAATCGCCCCCAGGATCTGCCGCCCGAACATCGCCCCCGCGAACGCCGGCGCAGCCAGATGCGACACACTCCGACTCCGCGTCAACGCCCGAGGATGCGCCGCCCGCAACGTCCGGTACACCGCCGTGGCGAAGTCGTCGTCGTACAACCGCAGCACCACCCGAAGATCCGGCCGCACGGACCGCGCGTACAGCACGGCCTCCAGATTCGTCGTGTCCGAACTCGTCACCGCGAGCAACGCATCGGCCCGATGAATCTTCGCCGCCTCCAGCACCCCCTCCTGCGTCACATCCCCCAGCACCACCGGCACCCGCAACCGCCGCGCCGTGGCCAGCCCCCGTGCCTCGGGCCCGGACTCCACGCACACCACCGGAATCCCCAGCTCCCGCAACCGCGTCAGCACCCGCGTCCCGATCTTCCCCAGCCCCAGCAGCACCACATGCCCGCCGAGCCCCCGCGGCGGCCGCCGCAACGCGGACGCCGACCGGAACGTACCCAGCGCCTCCAGCACCGCCGCCAACAGCACCGGCAGCAGCAACAACCCCACCAGCCCCGACAACAACTGGAGAATCTGCCGCCCCAACGACTCACCGAGCGCAGGATCGTCGATCGCGAACAGATCCAGCAGCGTCAGATACAGCGCCCCCAGCGGCCGCACCCCCGTCACCACCCACAAGGCCACCGCGAGCGCGAACACACACCCCACCAGCCCCGCCAGCGACCACCGCAACCGCCGCGAGAACAAGGAGTTGAGCGAGGACACGACCCCCGCCCCCCGCCCGGACGCCAGCGGCGGCCCGGCGTAGGACACCTGCTCCAGCACCACCGTTCCGCGCCCGGTGGCCGCCCGCACCGCCGCCTCGTCCGGCAGTAGCCGCGGCCGCTGCTCGCCGCTGTCCTCGGAGCCGTCCGCCCCGGCGGGATCGCTGCTCGTGGCCGACAGCAGCGCCAGCGTGCACAGCCCGGGGTCGGCGACCTGCCCCGGCGCGGGCGGCGGCCGTTCGACGGCGCGCAGCAGCAGCCCGTCGGTCTGCACGACCTTGCTGGTGCCGGCGACCGCGCTCGCGGCCAGCGCGGGCGCGGCCGTGTCGGCGTCGGACAGCACCGTCGTGGACGCGTCACCGGCCGGCGACGCGCCACCGCCCGGCGACACGCCCCCGTCCCCGGTGGCCAAGGCGGCGGCCTGGTCGAGGAGTTCCTCGATATGAAGCCCCAACCGCCGGTTGTACAACCGCAGGACGAGCCGCAGCCGCGGGTTGAGCCGGCGGGCGGTGAGCGCGGCACGGATGTTGGTCTCGTCGTCCTCGTACACGAGCGCCAGCGCGGTGGCCCGCTCCACCCCCGCCTCGGCGAGCACGGCCTCGGTCAGCTCACCGGCCTCCAACACCCGGTCACCAGCGCGTAATTGACCACCGCCGCTGCCCCCGCTCCCGTTACCACCGCCACTTCCCCCGCCGCTGCCCCCGTTCCCGCTGCCGCCGCCGTTGCCGCCGGCCCGGCTCACGGCCGCGCTGACCATCCGGTCCAGCAGCGCCGACGCCGTACGGGCCCGGCCGACGACCGGCGGCCGTACCCCGCGCTCGGCGGGCGGGACGACCAGCGTGACCTGCTCGCCGTACACACCGCGCAGCTCGGCGGCCAGCCGGTGCGCGAGCCCGTCGTCCCCGCACACGACCATGTGCGCGCCCGGCCCGCCCGGCGCACCACCCTGATTCGGAACGCTCCCCACGAGAAAGAAGACTGCCCCACCGTGACGGGTGGTTCCAGATCCACCGCCCCGCCTCCCGCCGGCGCCGCTGAACGCCGGCCCCCGCCCCGCCGTATCCGAGGGGAGGACCACCCCCGCCCACACCCCCGGAGGGACCGCACCCGTGGCCGACAGCCGACCAGCCGCCGCCCCGCCCCGGAACGACGGCTGGCACCTCACCTCGCCCGTCGCCCTGACCCTGCTGCTGCTCGTCATGGTGGTGGCGCAGGGCCCGCTGCGCGGGGCGCTGTCCGCGCCGGTGATGCAGAGCTGGACGACGGTGTTCGTGGCGGTGGTGGTGCAGGCGCTGCCGTTCCTGGTGCTCGGCGTGCTGCTGTCGGCGGCGCTCGCGGTGTTCGTCCCGCCGTCGTTCTTCGCCCGCGCGCTCCCGTCTCGCCCGGCCCTGGCCGTCCCGGTCGCGGGGCTGGCGGGCGCGGTGCTCCCGGGCTGCGAGTGCGCCTCCGTACCGGTGGCCGGCGCGCTGGTGCGGCGCGGCGTCACCCCGTCCGCGGCGCTGGCCTTCCTGCTCTCCGCGCCCGCGATCAACCCGATCGTGCTGACGGCCACCGCCGTCGCCTTCCCCCACGACCCCAAGATGGTCCTCGCCCGGTTCGCCGCGAGCCTGCTGGTGGCGTGCGCGATGGGCTGGCTGTGGCAGCGCCTGGGCCGCGCCGACTGGCTCCGCCCGTCCGCTCGCGCCCACGACGAGGGTCTGAGCAGGGGAGCGGCGTTCTGGGGTTCGGTACGGCACGACGTCATGCACGCCGGCGGCTTCCTGGTGGTGGGCGCGATGGCCGCCGCGACGCTGAAGGCGCTCGCCCCGGCGAGCTGGCTGCGCACGGCGGCCGGGAACCCGCTGGTCGCGGTGGTCGCGCTCGCCGCGCTGGCGGTGCTGCTGTCGATCTGCTCGGAGGCGGACGCCTTCGTCGCGGCGTCGCTGTCGCAGTTCTCGCTCACGGCCCGGCTGGTGTTCCTGGTGGTCGGCCCGATGATCGACCTGAAGCTGTTCGCCCTGCAGGCGGGCGCCTTCGGCCGGGGCTTCGCCCTGCGCTTCGCACCGGCCACGCTCGCCCTGGCCGTCCTGGGATCGGTGCTGACCGGGGCGGTGCTGCTGTGAACCGGCAGGCGCAGGCGGCCGTGCTGTTCCTGGTCGGCGGCGCCCTGCTGCACGCGGGCGCCACCGACCTGTACCTGCGCTACGTCAAGGCGGGCCTGCGCCCGATGCTGCTGGTGTCGGGCGCGGTACTCGTCGTGACGGCGCTGATGACGGTGTGGCTGGACCGAAGGCGAGCCGGCGGAAACGCGACTCTCGACGAAGCCGCACCCCCGAACCAGACTCCCGCAGCTCCCGACAACGCGCCACCGCCCCCGAACCAGGCCCCGGCTGCCCCCGGAGACCGGCCGTCACCCCCGGAAGCGACGCGGGCCGAGCCCCGAAACGCGCCGTCCCTCACGGAAGCGGAGCAGGCAGACCCCCGAGCCGCGCCGCCACCCCCGAAGGAGCCCCCCACCCACCGTGAACCCCGCGTCGCCTGGCTCCTGCTCCTCCCCCTCTTCGCCCTGATCCTGGTCGCCCCGCCCGCCCTCGGCTCGTACAGCGCGGTACGTTCCGGCACCGCGCTCCAGCCGCCGTACGGCTACGCGTCCCTCCCGCCCGGCGACCCGCTGCGCCTGAGCGTGGTCGACTACGCGACGCGGGCGATCTACGACCACGGCCGCACCGTCGCCGGGCGGCGCGTCCAGGTCACGGGCTTCGTCGCGCTGGCCGGCGACGGCACGCCGTACCTCGTCCGCATGGCGCTGAACTGCTGCGCGGCCGACGCCCAGCCCGTCAAGATCGCCCTGACCGGCCGGGTCCCCCCGGTGCTGGAGCCGGACACCTGGCTGCGGGTGACCGGCGTCTACACGGCCCGCCGCACCAGGGACCCGGTGAACGACGGCCCGATCCCGTACCTGGAGGTCATGGCGGCGCAACCGGTGCCGACACCGGCGGACCCGTACGACGAGAGCTGGAACCAGTGAGAACCCGGCGAACGCCCCCCGCAGAGCACCCGGAAAACACAAAAGCCCAGGTCGGGCCTCACGAGGAGGCCGACCCGGGCCGATGGGGACGCCGTCGTCGCAGGCGTCCGGAGGATCAGATCACGCGGGGGTGATGTTCTCCGCCTGCGGGCCCTTCTGGCCCTGCGTGACGTCGAAGTTCACCCGCTGGCCTTCCTGAAGCTCACGGAAGCCCTGCGCGGCGATGTTGGAGTAGTGGGCGAAGACGTCGGGGCCGCCGCCGTCCTGCTGGATGAAGCCGAAGCCCTTTTCCGCGTTGAACCACTTCACGGTACCGGTGGCCATGTTTTTCTCCTCTACGGGTCACTTGGCGCGCCACTCCGTGTGGAGCGCCGGTTGCTGAGACGACCCATCCGGAACAGGCCGGAAACAAAAAGATGCGCCGGTCACATACACCAGGCGCACACTGAAGCTTTGTGGGTACCAAACTGCAACTACTTCAAAGCTAGCACGGATCCGAGCGAAGCGCCGTATCAGCCGAAACCCCTCGAAACCTCCCACGTGCCGGAGGCTCCCCACGGCTCCCGCGCCCGCGACTCCCACGGCTCCCGCGCCCGCGACTCCCGCTTGATCACGATGTCATGACGAACGATCACAGAATAAGGTGATCTCCTTCACAGCTTCTTCACTTCCTGTCAGGCTGCCTCCGCTCGAACATCCAGTGCTCCACACCGCGCAACCGCAACCCGCGGTCCGTAATGCGCACGGTGGCCACCAGACAGCAGACGAGGAAAACGTATGGACGACATCCAGCCCACCACCGACGCCGGCCAGGCGTACGGGTCTGCCGCGCACGCTGGAGCCCTCGCGCCCGGCGCCGCCGCCCCGATAGCGAGCCGCCCCACCGGCCTGGCCATGAAGCGTCGCGGCCCCGTCGCGGTGTGGCTGGGCCTGCCGCTGATCACCCTGGGTATCTACCAGCTCGTCTGGTACTACAAGATCCATAAGGAGCTGCAGGAGTTCGACCGGCGCCGGGTGCTCAGCCCGGCGGGCAGTGTGCTGGTGATGATCTTCCTGAGCTGGACGCTGATCGCTCCGCTGATCTCGTACCACAACACCGGAAAGGCCATCGCGAACGCGCAGCGCGCGGCCGGGCTGCCGGTGACGTGCAGCCCCGCCGCGAGCACTTGGCTGGCCTTCGTCTTCGGTCTCAACATCTGGTACATGCAGCGTCAGCTGAACCTGGTGGCCGACGCCTACCCCGGTGCCGCCCCGGGCACCGAGGTCCTCCTGGCGGCCTGAGCCGCCGCTCCGCTCACTGATCCGAGTAGCCGATGTCCCCGATCGTCCAGGCGCTGACGTCCTTCAGCGCCACGCGGTACATGCCGCCCGTGTCAGGGATGCCGAAGCTGCCCTGAAGGATGCGGGCGACGTGGAAGTGCAGATGGGTGGGCCGGTCCTTGGGAGGCGAGGGCTCCTCGTCGCCACCGGGATCGGATCCGGCGAACGCGGCCGAGAAGGGGCGCAGGTCCTCGGAGTCCCGCAGGACCTCCGCCACGCGCTGCTTCCACATGGCCTCGGGGGCCAGCCGCCCGGTGATCACGGCGCCGGGGATCACCACGGTCAGGGACATTCGACTGCTGTGCTGCGACTCCACCATCGCGGCGATGTCGACGAGGAGTTCGTCAGGGTACGACATGCCTGATGAGAGTAGTCGGGCGCGGCGCGCCGCGCAGGGAGGTGTGGCGCGAAAGACGTTCTGAACTCGCCACCGTAACCACCCGAGTACGCTCGGCACCCCCGGCCCTCGGCCTCTCACACTCACAGGCCCAGCCCATGGCCGGAGATCCGGGGCCCCGCGCACAGGGCGTCAGGTGCAGCCCGGCGATGACTGACGCTTGGTCACGATCGAGTGACGACGACTCAGGCATACAGCCACGCACAGCCTGGAGCTTGGCCGCACAGCCACCGCAGACGACGCCCCGACCGCCCCTCTGGGCCCGCCCGCCACGACGACCCATGCCGACTGTGTCGTCGTGTCAGGAGCCGGGCGAAACATCTGCGTCCCGGCGCTGCCCTCGGCGCCTGCCTCAGCTCCCGATCGCGGGGTCAGTGGGACTGCCCGTGCTTGTGCAGTGCCGCACCGGCACGGAACCGCACACGTCCGCAGCGGTCCTTCTCCTCCTCGGACGCGTCCACGGGGCAGCAGCAGTGCCTGGACAACCAGCGCAGGTCCTCCGGGTCCAACCAGAGAGGCGCCCGCCCCTTGGCGGCCTCCGCCGACGGATCGGTCTCGCTCATGGCGGGACCCTACCGAGAACAGAGGACATCAGCCGCTGCCGTACCCGGAAACAGGTGAGGCACCTAGGAATGCTCCTAGGTGCCTCACCTGATCTTACGGCTGTCGGGGTGGCGGGATTTGAACCCACGACCTCTTCGTCCCGAACGAAGCGCGCTGCCAAGCTGCGCTACACCCCGATGTCGCTGCTTGTTGCGGCGACGACGTTTACTTTAGCCCACCGGGGGCCGGAGACGAAATCCGGTTTTGGAGCGGTGGCGGACCGGGTTCGGGCGGGCCTGGTCGGCGGCGATCAGGAGGAGGGCGAGGGCGTAGCAGGAGAGGCCTACGAGGAGGGCGTTGCCCAGGACGTGTTTGTAGCCGTGGCGGGCGACGTCCAGGAAGGGGTAGAGGTAGCGGTCGCTCGCCGTCGGGGGCAGGAGTGCCCCTCGGGCGAGGGAGAAGGCCAGGTAGGCCAGCGGGTAGAGCAGCCACGGGGCGGCCTGGCGCAGGTGCAGGCGGGCCGGGGTGGTCAGCAGGAGCCAGTCCAGGAGGGCGGCCAGGGGGATCGCCGTGTGGATGAGGTGGCCGGCCGTCGACTGCCACAGAGGGTGCGCGCCCGGGTTGCCCGTGATCGAGAACGGCGGGGTGTTCCCCGAGAGCATCAGGTGATCGACCAGGGCGGCGAGGGTGACGTACAGCACGGTCGCCCCCGTCAGGGAGGCCGGTAGCGGGCGGCGGGCGGTCCATGCCCGGCGGGCCGAGGCGGTGAGGACCAGGGCGAGGAGGATGTTCGCCTGGATCGCGAAGTGGCTGAGTACGTGGAGCGCGGGGCCGGTCAGCAGTTCCGCGGCCACCGCCGCCGTGGCCGCCGTGGCGATCAGGAGGCGGTACGCCGCCGCCCAGGGGCGCCGAAACGGTGTGACTACGGCCGCCGCCGGGACGATGGAGGGCGTCAGGGCGCTGATCCCCGGGATCGCGGGCAGGCCCGGTATGTCCCGCAGGAACGGCAGCGGTGTCGGGGGCGCGGTGGGGGTGGTGGCGGCTGCCCGGGCGGGGGCTTCCTCGGTCTCCGGTGCCGGGATCTCGGGCGCCAGATTCTCCGGAGCCAGGTTCTCCGACGCTGGGTAGTCCGGCACCAGGTTCTCCGGTGCCGGGTGCTCCGAGGCCAGGTACTCCGGTGCCGGGTGCTCCGAGTTCGTGGGCGCCGGGTCCGTCGGGTCCGTCGGGAACGCGGAGGACCGGGTGGCCCGTGCGGGGGAGGGGGCTGCTGCCGGGGATATCGGCCCAGGTGGGGACGAGGGAGGATGCGGCGCGGCGGTCATGCCCTCACGGTAGGAAGAGGGGGCATAACGGGCGATTCGGGTGGGCTGTGTGGGTGACGCGGGTGACATGGGCGAGCGACGTGCGGTGCCTGAGCACGCCTCACGGCGCCCATCAAGGGGCGGGGCTCCAGCCGGGTTGCTCCCGCCCCTCCGGTCGGTTGTTCCCGCCCCCGGTGGGCTCCGGTGGGTTACTCCCGCCCCACCAGCGTCAGTAGCGTCGCCTCCGGCGGGCAGGCGAAGCGGACCGGGGTGTAGCGGTTGGTGCCGCAGCCGGCGGAGACGTGCAGGTAGGAGGTGCGGCCCTCCGACGTGTGGGTGGACAGGCCCTTCACCCGGTCGGTGTCGAGGTCGCAGTTGGTGACCAGCGCGCCGTAGAACGGGATGCAGAGCTGGCCGCCGTGGGTGTGGCCGGCCAGGATCAGGGGGTAGCCGTCGGCGGCGAAGGAGTCCAGGACGCGCAGGTACGGGGCGTGGACCACGCCCAGCGAGAGGTCCGCCGAGCCGGACGGGCCGCCGGCCACCTTCGCGTACCGGTCCCGCTTGATGTGCGGGTCGTCCAGGCCGGTCAGCTCCACCGAGACGCCCTCGATCTTCAGGGTGCCGCGGGTGTTCGTCAGGTTGAGCCAGCCCGCGTCGTCGAAACCGTCGCGCAGGTCCTCCCACGGGTTGTGGATCGCGCCGACCGCGGGCTTGTTGCCGTTCAGGCCGTGCCGGCCGCTCGCCTTCTCCAGCAGGTAGCGGGCCGGGTTGCGCAGCTTGGGGCCGTAGTAGTCGTTGGACCCGAAGACGTACGCGCCCGGGAACTCCATCAGCGGGCCGAGCGCGTCCAGCGTCTCCGGCACGCCCTCCGGGTCCGAGAGGTTGTCGCCCGTGTTGATCACGAAGTCGGGGCGCAGCCCGGCCAGCGAGCGCAGCCAGCGCTGCTTCTTGCGCTGGCCGCCGACCATGTGGATGTCGGAGACCTGCAGGACGCGCAGGGGGCGCATACCGGAGGGCAGCACCGGGACCGTCACCCGCCGCAGGCGGAAGGAGCGGACCTCGAAGCCCGCCGAGTAGAGAAGACCGGCGGTGGCGGCCGCCGTGATGCCCAGGGGAACTCCGTATCGCGCGCGCATGTGTCCATCGTCTCAGGAGCGTGTCGCGGGGCGGAAACCGCCTGCGGGGGCGGGGACATGGGAGCGGGGGATGATTCGGCGGGGGCGCGTTAATGGGCGCGCGGCGGCGCCGTCGCACCTGCGACAATCGGACCCATGACCACGCTCAAGTCGAAGCTGCAGGATGACCTCAACGCCGCGATCAAGGAGCGCGACGAGCTGCGCTCCGCGACCCTCCGGCTGACGCTCGCCGCGATCACCAAGGAAGAGGTCGCGGGCAAGGAGAAGCGCGAGCTGTCCGACGACGAGGTCCTCAAGGTGATCACCAAGGAGGCCAAGAAGCGCCGTGAGGCGGCCGAGGCCTTCGCGCAGGGTGGTCGCGCGGAGTCGGCCGAGCGGGAGAAGGCGGAGGGCGAGGTGCTCGCCGCGTACCTGCCCAAGCAGCTGTCCGACGAGGAGCTGAACGCCATCGTCGCCCAGGCCGTCGAGGAGGCCAGGGCGGCCGGCGCGGAGGGGCCGCGGGCCATGGGCGCGGTCATGAAGATCGTGAACCCGAAGGTGGCCGGGCAGGCCGAGGGCGGTCGCGTGGCCGCCGTGGTCAAGAAGCTGCTGGCCGGCTGACGCGAGGGTACGGCGCCTGTGCCTCCGGCTCATCGGAGGGCGCGGCTGTCGCCTCCGGTGCCCCGCAGCGCGGCTGCCGCCTCCCGCTCACCGCAAGGCGCCTGTCCGCGTGCGGCCCGCCGTGCAGCGGCCCCCGCCTCCGTTCAGCGCCTTCGGGCACACGAACGCGGGCCGGCCGCCTCCGTGAAGCGCCACCCGGCACACGCGAAGCGCCGCCCGGCAAAGCGCCGCCCGGCGAAGCCGCCCGGTACACGCGAAGGGGCGCCCGACCATCCGTCGGGCGCCCCTTCCGCGTACCGCCTCGCAGCTCCGGCCCTACGCCGCCGGAGGCGCGACCGCCTCAGCCGTGCCGCCCCCCGTTCGCGTTCCCCCGCGTTCCGCCGGTCTGGCCCTGGATGAAGCCGCCGGGGGCGGAGAACGTCGGGTTGGGTCCGGCGCCGCCCGTGCCGGTGCCGCCGCCGGTCAGCGCGCCGAAGAGGCCGCCGATCAGGCCGCCGTCGTCCCCCTGGCCGCCGCCGTTGTCGCCCCTGCCCCGGCCGTTCCCCTTTCCCTTGTCCTTGCCCTTGTCGGCGTCCGGGATGTCGACGAGGTTGAAGGACGGGGCCGGCTTGCCCGCCAGCGCGCCGGTCATCGCGTCGCGCCAGATCGGGCCGGGGACGTCGGCGCCGTAGACGAGGTCGTGGTAGACGCCGCCGATGCGGATGTCGGTCATCTTGACCTGCTGGGTGGCGCTGCCCACCCACACCGCGCCCGACAGGTTCGGGGTGTAGCCGACGAACCAGGCGTTCTTGCGCTCGTCCGTCGTACCCGTCTTGCCGGCGTTGTCGCGGTCGGAGAGACCGGCCTGCTGGCCCGTACCGGAGTCGATCACGCCCTTGAGCAGGGAGTTGACCGTGTCCGCGGTCTTCTCGGACATGGCCCGCGTGCAGGTCGTCCTCGGCACCGCGAGCGGCTTCTCCTGGTCGCCCACCTTCTGGGTGATCGACTCGATGGCGACCGGCGTGCAGTACGTGCCGCGGGAGGCGAAGGCGGCGTACGCGCTGGCCATCGTCAGCGGGGTGATGCCCTTGGAGCCGAGCGCGATCGCGGGCAGCTGCGGCAGCTTCTCGCCGTTGCCCTGCACCACGTGCAGCTTGTCGGCCATGGTGACCACCGGGCACAGGCCGATGTCGGAGATCATCTGCACGAAGTAGGTGTTGACCGACTTCGCCATGGCCTCCTTCAGGGCGTACGGACCGTGTTCCGAGGTGCTCTCGTTCTCGACGTCCCGGTGCTCGTCGTTCGTCCACCGCTTGCCGTCGCACGCCTGCACCGGGCTCGGGTACGGCATCTTGTACGGCGACGGGTACTCCTGCGTGGGCGGCTTGCCCTGCTCCAGCGCCGCCGCCGCCACGAACGGCTTGAACGTCGAACCGGTCGGGAAGCCGAAGTTGGAGCCGCCGAGGTCGCTGCCGACCGAGTAGTTGATCTCGGTCTCGTTCTTGCCGTAGCCGTACGGCTTGGACTGGCCCATCGCCAGGACCTTGCCGGTGCCGGGCTGGACCAGGACGGACGCCGCCGCGACGGAGTCCGACTGGTTGATGTGCTGCTTGAGCGAGGCCTGCACCGAGGCCTGGGCCTGCGGGTCCAGGGTGGTGCGGATGGTGAGGCCGCCCTGGTTCCAGACCTTGGCCCGCTCCGCGCGCGTCTTGCCGAAGACCGGATCGGTGAGGAACACCTGCTCGACGTACTTGCAGAAGAAGCTGGAGTCCTTGACCGCGGTGATGCAGCCGTTGCGGGGCTGGGTGACCTTCAGCTCCAGCGGCGCCTGCTTGGCCTTGTCGGCCTCCGCCTGCGAGATGTCGCCGACCTCGGCCATGCGCTGCAGCACGGTGTTGCGCCGCTTGGTGGCCTCCGCCTCGTCGTTGACCGGGTCGTAGCGGCTCGGCGACTGGACGATGCCGGCCAGCAGCGCGGCCTGCGGCAGGGTCAGGTCCTTGGCGTGCTGGGAGAAGTAGCGCTGGGAGGCGGCCTCGACGCCGTAGGCCTGCTCGCCGAAGAAGGTGATGTTCAGATAGTTCTCGAGGATCTTCTTCTTCCCGAGGTCCTGCTCGACCTGGATGGCGTACTTCAGTTCCTTGATCTTGCGGCCGAGCGTCTGCTGGGTGGCCTCGGCGACCTTCGTCGGGTCGTCGCCGGCCTCCTCCACGAAGACGTTCTTCACGTACTGCTGGGTGAGCGTGGACGCGCCCTGGGCGACGCCGCCGCTCTGCGCGTTCTTGTTGAGGGCGCGCAGCACGCCCTTCAGGTCGATCGCGCCGTGCTGGTAGAAGCGCGAGTCCTCGATCGCGACGATCGCCTTCTGCATGTACGGCGAGATGTCCTTCAGCTCCACCACCGTGCGGTCGCGCGAGTACACCTGGGCGAGCTGCTTGCCCTGGGCGTCCAGGATGGTGGTGCGCTGGGAGAGCGGCGGGCGCTTGAGGTTGGCCGGGATGTCGTCGAACCCCTGGACCGACCCCTTGGCGGCCAGCCCCAGCGCGCCGGCGGCGGGCAGCGCGATGCCGGCCAGGACCACTCCCGCGAGCACACTGACACCGAGGAACTTGGCGGCCTGCTGCGTTGGCGACAGACCACCGCCCGAGCGCTTCTTTGGCATGAGGGCAGCCTACGTTCTCATTCGCCGGACACGCGTATATGCCTTGGCCTAAGCTGCTCTCGACTGTCACAGCGGTGCGGCCACGAATCTATACGTGCGGCGACCTCGAAACGTTCCGGAGCGCGCCCGGTTTTTTCATCGGACCGGTGCTCCAGACGGGTCGGTGCGTGTCGCGCGGTGCGGGCGAGAGCGGTGCGGCGCGGGAGACGCGCGCCCGAAATCGCCTTGTGTGTCGTCCGGCGTCCGTTGTGGCGCGACGGAACTGCCCCAGTGTGCCGGGGATGTCGCAGATGTCGTCACCTCACTCCCCCGGGTGATCTGCGCGCGCCCCATAGTCCGTTCGGACCATTCAAGATTGGGCCCGCTGGGGGTGTTGCGCTGTGCCCACCTTCCGTAACGTCCTCAACTGGCGGCGGTGAATATGCCGCTGCCGCCGTGGGGGAGCCTCGATTCGGGAGAGGACGGCGCCGGTATGGGCTGGGTAACCGACTGGAGTGCGCAGGCGGCCTGCCGCACTACCGATCCGGATGAACTGTTCGTTCAGGGAGCAGCGCAGAACAGGGCCAAGGCGGTGTGCACCGGCTGCCCGGTGCGCACCGAGTGCCTCGCTGACGCGCTCGACAACCGCGTCGAGTTCGGCGTGTGGGGAGGCATGACGGAGCGGGAGCGCCGGGCGCTGCTGCGCCGACGGCCGACCGTCACCTCGTGGCGCCGGCTGCTGGAGACGGCGCGCATGGAGTACGAGCGCGGGACGGGCCTGGTGTCCCTCGACGACGACCAGGTGTACGAGGACTACGCGGCGGTGGGCTGAGGTCTACGCGGCGGTGAGCTGAGGGCGGCGCTCTGCGGACGCCCTGCGCTGTGGGCCGAGCGCCCACGGGCCGCGGCCGACCGCCCCCGGGCCTTGGCCGACTGCGGTCGGGCCGTCGGGCCGTCGGGCCTCGATCGGGTGCTCCGGGACGCGGGCGCGCCTGCCCTGCGGGGCCGGCCGACGCCCGGCCGATACGCGCCCTGCGCACCTCCGGTCACGCCTTCACGCGCCGCGTGCGCCGGGCACAGTCACCCCGGCCATGCGCTGCGCGCCGGGCGGGCACGCTTGCCACGCGCCGCGTGCACCGGTCGCCCTTCGGTGCGCTGTGCGCTGTGCGCTGTGCGCGTCACGCCCGCGCCGTGCACGCGGGCTCGCACGTCACGCACGCCGGCGTACGACCATGCCGACCGCGCGCCCATTCCGGGCGGGCCGCCGCCAACGCCGCGGCTACCCCGCACGCCTTGCGCGCCCGCGCCCACGCCCGAGACGCACCACGCGCCCGTGACGCACCACGCGCCCCGCGCGCGCGTGCCTCACGCGCCCGGTTCCGGCAGCTCGCGCCGGTTGTCCGCGAGCCGGTCGCCGATGTCCCGCAGTCCCGCGAGGTCGTGCACATCGCCGGGCAGCGCGGGCACTTCGGCCACCGCCACCTCGGGGTGGCGGGCGGTGAAGCGGTCCCGCGTGCGCTGCTCACGGGCGAGCAGCTGCATGCGCTCGGCGTGCAGCCGCAGCAGACCCGCGGTCACCCGGTCGACGGCGTCGGCCGACTCGGCGACGGAACCGGAGGGGGAGCCGGCGGGAGAGTCGTCCGAGGAGTCGGCGGACGTGTCGTCCGAGGGGGCGGCCGACGTGCCGTCCGAGGCGCCGGGGGAGACGCCGGTCGGTTCGGCCGGGTCCGAACTGCCATGTGTTTCGGGAGAGTTACGAGACTCAGCTTTCCCTTCCCCCTGATCCACAATGCGGGCGTCCTCAAGATTTTCCGCGGCCGCGATCGCCCGTTCGGCCGACAGCTGGCCGGCGCCGCTGCCGTGGACGCGGTTGAGCACCAGACCGGCCAGCGGCATCCGCTCCGCTGCCAGCCGCTCCACGAAGTACGCCGCCTCGCGCAGCGCGTCCCGCTCCGGCGCCGCCACCACCAGGAACGCCGTCCCGGGAGCCTGGAGCAGCTTGTACGTGGCGTCCGCGCGGGTGCGGAAACCGCCGAAGGTGGTGTCCATCGCGGCCACGAACGTCTGGACGTCCTTCAGGAGCTGGCCGCCCAGCAGCTTGCCGAGCGTGCCGGTCATCATCGACATCCCGACGTTCAGGAACTTCATCCCCGCCCGCCCGCCGAGCTTCGCCGGCGCGGTCAGCAGCCGGATCAGCCGGCCGTCGAGGAAGGAGCCGAGCCGCTTGGGCGCGTCCAGGAAGTCCAGGGCCGAACGCGAGGGCGGCGTGTCGACCACGATGAGGTCCCACTCGTCCCGGGCGCGCAGCTGCCCCAGCTTCTCCATCGCCATGTACTCCTGCGTGCCCGCGAAGCCCGCCGAGAGCGACTGGTAGAAGGGGTTCGACAAGATCGCGGCGGCCCGCTCCGGGTCCGCGTGCGCCTCCACGACCTCGTCGAAGGTGCGCTTCATGTCGAGCATCATGGCGTACAGCTCGCCGTCCTCCTCGGTGCCCTTCACCCGGCGGGGGACGTTGTCGAGGGAGTCGATGCCCATCGACTGGGCCAGGCGGCGGGCCGGGTCGATGGTCAGGACGACCACCTTGCGCCCGCGCTCGGCGGCGCGCAGCCCGAGCGCCGCCGCCGTCGTCGTCTTGCCGACCCCGCCCGAGCCGCAGCACACCACGATCCGCGTCTTCGGGTCGTCCAGCAGCGGATCGACGTCGAGCACGCGCGCGGGCGCCAGCCGCCGGCCGGCCTCCTGCGGCTGGCCGGAGGAGCGGTCGGTCTCCCGCGCGGGGGTCGCGTCCGGGCTCATGACATCCCCTGCTTCCGCAGCTCGGTCGCCAGTTCGTACAGTCCCGCCAGGTCCATGCCCTCGGCGAACAACGGCAGTTCGTGCAGCGGCAGGTCCAGCTCGCCGAGGACCGAGCGCTGCTCCTGCTCCAGCGCGTACCGCTCGGCGTACTCCTCGGCCTGCGCCAGCAGCGGGTCCACCAGCCGCTCCGCGTTCCCGCCGCGCCGCGCGCCGCCGAGACCGGCCGAGGACAGCGACCGGGCCAGGGCGGTGCGCGGAACCGTCCGTACGAGTTCCAGTTCGGCCGCGTCCAACACCTGCGGCCGCACCATGTTCACCACGACGCGGCCCACCGGCAGACGCGCGGCGCGCAGTTCGGCGATGCCGTCCACGGTCTCCTGGACGGGCATCTCCTCCAGCAGCGTCACCAGGTGCACGGCCGTCTCGGCCGACTTGAGCACCCGCATGACCGCCTGCGCCTGATTGTGTATCGGGCCGATCTTGGCGAGCCCGGCCACCTCGTCGTTGACGTTGAGGAAGCGGGTGATGCGGCCGGTCGGGGGCGCGTCCATGACGACGTGGTCGTAGACGAACCGCCCGGCCTTGTCCTTGCGGCGCACGGCCTCGCACGCCTTGCCGGTCAGCAGGACGTCTCTGACGCCCGGCGCGATCGTGGTGGCGAAGTCGATGGCGCCGAGCTTCTTCAGGGCGCGGCCGGCGCTGCCGAGCTTGTAGAACATCTGGAGGTAGTCCAGCAGCGCCAGTTCGGGGTCTATGGCGAGTGCGTACACCTCCCCGCCCCCGGGTGCGACGGCGATCTTCCGTTCCTCGTACGGCAGCGCCTCTGTTTCGAAGAGCTGTGCGATGCCCTGCCGACCCTCGACCTCGATGAGGAGCGTCCGCTTCCCCTCCGTGGCCAGGGCCAGCGCGAGGGCGGCGGCGACCGTGGTCTTTCCGGTCCCGCCCTTGCCGCTGACGACCTGGAGCCTGCTCACGTCTTCGAGCCTAACCAGTCGGCGCTCGGGTCACGCGGGAGGCTGTGGACAACCGCCGCCCGGGTCATGCGGGAGGCTGTGGACGACCACGGTCGTGGTCGCCGTCCGCAGGCCGCCGATCAGCGGCTACAGTCGCCCCATGACCAAGTGGGAATACGCAACCGTGCCGCTGCTCGTCCACGCCACGAAGCAGATCCTGGACACCTGGGGCGAGGACGGCTGGGAGCTCGTCCAGGTCGTGCCCGGCCCGAACCCCGAGCAGCTGGTGGCCTACCTGAAGCGGGAGAAGCAGGCGTGAGCGCGGTCGAGGCGAAGCTCGCCGAACTCGGTCTGACCCTGCCCGAGGTCGTGCCGCCGCTGGCCGCCTACCAGCCGGCCGTGCAGTCCGGGCCGTACGTCTACACCGCCGGCCAGCTGCCGATGGTGGACGGCAAGCTCCCGGTCACCGGCAAGGTGGGCCTGGAGGTCACCCCGGAGGAGGCCAAGGCCCTGGCCCGCACCTGCGCGCTGAACGCGCTCGCGGCCGTCAAGTCCGTCGCGGGCGACCTGGACCGCATCGCGCGCGTGGTGAAGGTCGTGGGCTTCGTCGCCTCGGCCGCCGACTTCACCGGCCAGCCGGGCGTCGTCAACGGCGCCAGCGAGCTGCTGGGCGAGGTCCTGGGCGACAAGGGCGTGCACGCGCGCAGCGCGGTCGGCGTGGCGGTGCTGCCGCTGGACGCCCCGGTGGAGGTCGAGATCCAGGTCGAGCTGGCGCCGTAGCGCCGAGCCGATGCCGTGCGGGGCGTACGGGCGCTGTGCGGGACGCGTGCCGGTGGCGTGCGAGACGCGTGCCGGTGGCGTGCTGGGCGTACCGGTGCCGTGAGGCTGTTCCAGGGCTGCGTGCCGGTGCTCCGGCGGCCGGACCGGTGCCCCTGAGGGTGTACCGCGGGCCCGAGGCATGTCCCGCGCGGGCGTCTCGCGGTCCCGCTCGCCCAGTACTCCCAGGTCCCCGTCGACACTCCCATGTCCCTGTCGGCCCGCTCGCCCCAGGCGCCTCTCGAACATTCGCGCGCCACCGGATAGCCTCCGGCCATGGCGAATGGGCAGTGGTTCCCCCCGGACTGGCCGGACCGCGTCCGCGCGCTCGCGGACGGCACCCTCACCCCCGTCCCGCCCAGGCGCGCGGCCACCGTCATGCTCCTGCGGGACACCGGCGACGGCCCCGCCGTGCACATGCTGCGCCGCCGCGCCTCGATGGCGTTCGCCGCGGGCGCGTACGCGTACCCGGGCGGCGGCGTGGACCCCCGCGACGACGACCGCACGATCCGCTGGGCGGGCCCCACGCGCGCGTGGTGGGCGGACCGGCTCGGGGTGGACGAGACGACGGCCCAGGCGATCGTCTGCGCGGCCGTCCGGGAGACGTACGAGGAGGCGGGCGTCCTGCTCGCCGGTCCCGGCCCGGACTCGGTCGTCGGCGACACCACGGGCGAGGACTGGGAGGCCGACCGCGCCGCCCTGGTCGCCCGTGAGCTGTCCTTCGCCGAGTTCCTCGACCGCCGGGGCCTGACCCTGCGCTCGGACCTGCTGGGGGCCTGGACGCGGTGGATCACCCCCGAGTTCGAACCGCGCCGCTACGACACCTGGTTCTTCGTGGCCGCCCTCCCCGAGGGCCAGCGCACCCGGAACGCCTCCACGGAGGCCGACCGCACCGTGTGGATCCGCCCCGAGGACGCGGCCGCCGGCTACGACCGGGGCGAGCTGGTGATGATGCCGCCCACCATCGCCACCCTGCGTCAGCTGATCCCCTACACGAGCCCTGCCGAGGCCCTGGCGGCCGCGCCGGACCGCGATCTGACCCCCGTCCTGGCGCGGGCCCGCCTGGAGGACGGCGAGGTCGTCCTGTCCTGGCCGGGGCACGCGGAGTTCACCAAGCACGTTCCCGCCGACGTCCAGGAAGGTCCCCTCGCATGACGGACGCAGCAGCGCTCCCCGGCCAGCCCCGGGGCGGCGTCCTCTCCGGTCCCGCCACCGCGCGGGCCGTCAACGTGCTCGCGCCCAACGCCTCCGCGATGACCCTGGACGGCACCAACACCTGGATCGTCTCCGAGCCCGGCTCCGAGCTGGCGGTCGTGATCGACCCCGGGCCGCTGGACGAGGGCCACCTCGGCAACGTCGTCGCCACCGCCGAGCAGGCCGGCAAGCGGATCGCGCTGACCCTGCTCACCCACGGCCACCCGGACCACGCCGAGGGCGCCGCCCGCTTCGCCGAACTGACCCGCACGCGCGTGCGTGCCCTCGATCCGGCCCTGCGGCTGGGCGACGAGGGCCTCGGCGCGGGAGACGTGATCGAGGTGGGCGGTCTGGAGCTGAGGGTCGTACCGACCCCGGGCCACACCGCGGACTCGCTCTGCTTCCACCTCCCGGCCGACCGGGCGGTCGTCACCGGCGACACGATCCTGGGCCGCGGTACGACGGTCGTGGCGCACCCCGACGGCCGCCTCGGCGACTACCTGGACTCGCTGCGGCGGCTGCGGTCCCTCACCGTGGACGACGGCGTGCACACGGTCCTGCCGGGCCACGGCCCCGTCCTGGAGGACGCGCAGGGCGCCGTCGAGTTCTACCTGGCCCACCGCGCCCACCGGCTGGCGCAGGTCGAGACGGCCGTCGAGGACGGCCACCGCAGCCCGGCCGACGTCGTCGCCCACGTGTACGCCGACGTGGACCGCTCCCTGTGGCCGGCCGCCGAACTGTCGGTCCGGGCGCAGCTGGAGTACCTGGAGGAGCACGGGATCATCTGAGGCGCCCGGGGGCCGCCCGGCGGAGCGCACCCGGCCTTCCAGGCGGCCGGGCGCCCTACGGCGTGTCCCTCGGCGCCTTGACGCCGTGCACGCGCGCGTACTCCCCGGCGAGCCAGGGACCGAGGTCGTCGACGTAGCGGCGCAGCACGGCGGGGTCGCCGACCGGGTCGTACCCGTACGAGGCCGCCGTACGCAGCTGCGCCGCCCGCGCGGGGTAGTACGCGCCGAACGCGTCGGCCATCTCGCGCAGGTCGCTGGTCCAGCCCCGCCAGCGGCCCATGACCAGGGTGAACCCGGTGCGGACGAGATGCCGGGACATGAACCGCACCAGCGGCCTGCGCGCCTCGTCGGTGTCCTCGGCGGCGGCGATCCGCTCCCGCCAGCGGGGCAGGAACAGCGCGAGGTCCCCGTTGGTCTCGCGGGCGAGCAGCGGGTCGTCGGGGCGGTAGCGGGGGAGGTGCGCGGCGAGGTCGTCGCCGAGCAGGGGCGTGCACAGACAGGCGACGAACCAGCCTAGGTCGTGCCGTTCCCGGTCGCTGAGCAGCCGGTCCCGGCCGTGGAGCAGTGTGCCGACGCCGTCGATCTGCGGGAACCGCGCGTCGAGCGCCGCGCCGAGCGCGCCGGCCGCCCGCCGGTCGGCGTCCGTGGGCTCCTCGCGCAGTGCGATCAGCAGATCGAGGTCGCTGCGGCCCACGCGCGCGGTGCCGCGCGGGATCGACCCGTAGAGGTACGCGCTGTGCAGCCGCGTCCCGTAGATCTCCGGCAGCCGCGTGCGCGCGGCCGCGACGACGGGGCGGAACGCGTCGGGCACGCGCGCGAGGGATCCTTCGCGGGCGATGTATCCCTCAGGGGTGAGGCCCGGGCGCGGGGCGGCGTCTCGGGAGGGCGGAGCCCGGTGTGCGGCGCCCGCCTCGGAGGACGGGCCGCCGGCCGGGGCGGAGCCCCTGTAGGGCAGGCCGTCGGCCGGAGCGGAGCCCCCGGGGCGTGAGCGCCCAGGTGGGACGGGCCCCGGTGGGACGAGTCCGTCGGGGTCCGAGCCCCCGTACGGGACGGGTCCCTCGAAGGCCTGGCCCCCGTCCGGGGTGGAGGTCAGCGGGACCTCTTGGCCAGCCGCTCGACGTCCAGCAGGATGACCGCGCGGGCCTCCAAGCGCAGCCAGCCGCGCTGGGCGAAGTCGGCGAGGGCCTTGTTGACCGTCTCGCGGGACGCGCCGACCAGCTGGGCCAGCTCCTCCTGCGTGAGGTCGTGCACGACGTGGATGCCTTCCTCGGACTGCACGCCGAAGCGGCGGGACAGGTCCAGCAGGGCGCGGGCCACACGGCCCGGCACGTCGGAGAAGACCAGGTCGGACATCTGGTCGTTGGTCTTGCGCAGCCGGCGGGCCACGGCGCGCAGCAGGGCGCCGGCCACCTCGGGCCGCACGTTCAGCCAGGGCTGGAGGTCGCCGTGGCCGAGGGCCAGCAGCTTGACCTCGGTCAGCGCGGTGGCCGTGGCGGTGCGCGGGCCCGGGTCGAACAGCGACAGCTCGCCGATCAGCTCGCCGGGGCCTACGACGGCCAGCATGTTCTCGCGGCCGTCGGGGGACGTGCGGTGCAGCTTGACCTTGCCCTCGGTGACCACGTAGAGCCGGTCGCCCGGGTCGCCCTCGTGGAACAGCGAGTCGCCGCGTGCGAGGGTCACCTCCGTCATGGAGGCGCGAAGCTCCGCGGCCTGCTCGTCGTCGAGCGCCGCGAAGAGCGGATTGCGCCGCAGAACGTCGTCCACGAGTTCTCTCCTTGTCGACCTGCTCAGAGGATCTTGAGACCCCTGGTGCCAGGGGTCCGTGTTCCCCATTTTGCCGGACGGTCCAAACAGTGTGATCTGTCACAAGGATGCCGTACAGGTGTCCCGGGGTACGCGGCAGGGGTCCAATCGGGCGCCGATCTTCGGGGTCCACGGCGGATGTCGGTACCGGGCCGTAGGCTGGCCGGGTGTCCAAATCGCCGGTGAGAGCACAGGCCGAGGGGGCTGGGCGAGTGGTCGTACGTCAGGATTCCGCCGTGGGCGAACAGGAGCCCGAGGGCGGCGGAGAAGCGGCGAAAACGCGGAAGCCGAGGAAGTCGGCGCCGTCGGCGAAACCGGCGAAGGCAGCGAAGGCAGCGAAAGACGTGAAGGTGACGAAAGCCGCGCGGCCGAGGAAGAAGGCGACGGTCGTGACCGAGAAGGCCACCGCCGCCGTGCCGAAGGCCTCGCCCGCGAAGACCGTCGCCCCCGAGCCGCCCAAGGGCGAGTCGCGCACCGCCCTGGTCCGCCGCGCCCGCCGGATCAACCGCGAGCTGGCCGAGGTCTACCCGTACGCCCACCCCGAACTGGACTTCGAGAACCCCTTCCAGCTGCTGGTCGCCACGGTCCTGTCCGCCCAGACCACCGACCTGAGGGTGAACCAGACGACGCCCGCGCTGTTCGCCCGCTACCCCACCCCCGAGGACCTCGCCGCCGCCGACCCGGAGCACGTCGAGGAGATCCTGCGGCCCTGCGGCTTCTTCCGGGCCAAGACCAAGTCGGTCATGGGCCTGTCCAAGGCGCTGACGGAGGAGTTCGGCGGCGAGGTGCCGGGGCGGCTCGAAGATCTGGTCAAGCTGCCCGGCGTCGGCCGCAAGACCGCCTTCGTGGTCCTCGGCAACGCCTTCGGCCGCCCGGGAATCACCGTGGACACGCACTTCCAGCGGCTGGTGCGGCGCTGGCAGTGGACCGAGGAGACCGACCCCGAGAAGATCGAGGCGGCCGTCGGCGCGCTCTTCCCCAAGAGCGACTGGACCATGCTGTCGCACCACGTGATCTTCCACGGCCGCCGGATCTGCCACGCCCGCAAGCCCGCCTGCGGAGCCTGCCCGATCGCCCCGCTGTGCCCGGCGTACGGCGAGGGCGAGACCGACCCGGAGAAGGCGAAGAAGCTGCTGAAGTACGAGAAGGGCGGCTTCCCGGGCCAGCGCCTCAAGCCCCCGCAGGCCTATCTGGACGCGGGCGGCAAACCGGCCCCGCCGCTGAGGGCGAACGGGTGATCGCGCAGGAACGAACCCGGGGCCGCCGGGCGTTGGACACGGCGGGGCGACGGGGACCGCGGCGTGGACGGGATCTTCGCCGCGGACGGGACTTCCGGTGCGGAGGGGATCTTCTCCGCGTACAGGACTTCCGGTGCGGACGGATACGAGAACGAGGACGAGGACAGGGACGGGGGTGTCGATGACGCGGACGAGCGAGACGGCGAGCGGCAGGCAGAGCGGGCCGTCGGCGCGCGGCGGCGCGGTGGGACGGGACGGATCGGCGGCGCGGGGCGCATCGGCGGAAGCGGGCGGCCCAACGGGACCGGGCGGCTCGACGGAGTCGGACGGCTCGGCGGGCGCGGGCGGTCCCGCGGGGCCGGGCGATCCGGTCGTCCTCAGTACGGAAGGGCTGCCGGGATGGCTGGAGCCGGTGGTGCGCGTCGTCGAGACGGTGCGCCCCGTCCAGCTGAGCCGCTTCCTGCCGCCGGAGAACGGCACGGGACGCCAGTCCGCCGTCCTCGTCCTCTTCGGCGAGGGCGAGCGCGGGCCCGAGCTGCTGCTCATGGAGCGGGCCGGCTCACTGCGCTCGCACGCCGGGCAGCCGTCCTTCCCCGGCGGCGCGCTCGACCCCGAGGACGGCGATCCGCAGGGCGACGGACCGCTGCGGGCCGCGCTGCGCGAGGCCGAGGAGGAGACCGGGCTCGATCCGAAGGGCGTCCAGCTGTTCGGCGTGCTGCCCCGGCTCTACATCCCGGTCAGCGGCTTCGTCGTCACGCCCGTGCTCGGCTGGTGGCACACGCCCACCCCGGTGGACGTCGTCGACCCGGCCGAGACCGCCCGCGTCTTCACCGTCCCCGTGGCCGATCTCACCGACCCGGCCAACCGCGCCACGGCCGTCCACCCCAGCGGCCACCGAGGCCCGGCATTCCTGGTCGAATCGGCCCTGGTCTGGGGCTTCACCGCCGGAATCATCGACCGGCTGATGCACTACGCGGGCTGGGAACTGCCCTGGGACCGGGACAAGCAGGTCCCACTCGACTGGCGGTCATGACAGGGTGTTCCGTGCCGTCCGGACCGGACGGCCGCAACAACGCTCCGCCGGTCCCGGCCGGCCCGCGGTGACCGGTGACCGAAAGACGATGAGGCGAGGCTCGACACGGTGAACGTGCTGGACATCCTGCTGCTGGTCGCCGCCGTGTGGTTCGCGGTCGTCGGGTACCGCCAGGGCTTCGTCGTCGGCATCCTGTCGGTGATCGGCTTCCTGGGCGGCGGAGTCGTCGCCCTGTACGCGCTGCCGCTGATCTGGGACGCGCTGACGGACAACACACCGGTCAGCACCACCGCCGCCGTCGTCGCGGTCGTCGTCGTCATCGTCTGCGCCTCGGTCGGCCAGGCCCTGACCACCCACCTCGGCAACAAGCTGCGCGTCTACATCACCTGGTCCCCGGCCCGCGCCCTGGACGCCACCGGCGGCGCCGTCGTCAACGTCGCCGCGCTGCTGCTCGTCGCCTGGGTGATCGGCTCGCTCCTGGGCGGCACGACGATACCGACCGTCGGCAAGCAGGTGCGCAACTCCAAGGTGCTGATCGGGGTCTCCGGGGTGATGCCCGCGCAGGCCAACACCTGGTTCTCCGACTTCACCTCGGTGCTCGCGCAGAACGGCTTTCCGCAGGTCTTCAGCCCGTTCGCCAACGAGCCCATCACCGACGTACGGCCCCCTGACCCGGCGCTGCGGCACAGCGCCGTCGCCGACCGCGCCAGACGGTCCGTCGTCAAGGTCGTGGGCACCGCGCGCAGCTGCGGGAAGGTGCTGGAGGGCAGCGGCTTCGTCTTCGGCGACCGCCGCGTCATGACCAACGCGCACGTCGTCGGCGGCGTCGACGAACCCACCGTCCAGATAGGCGGGGTGGGCCGGAAGTACGACGCCACCGTCGTCCTCTACGACTGGCGGCGCGACATCGCCGTGCTCGACGTGCCCGACCTGAAGGCGCCCGCCCTGGAGTTCACCGACACCGACGCGCGCAGCGGCGACAGCGCGATCGTCGCCGGCTTCCCGCAGAACGGGGCGTACGACGTCCGGTCCGCGCGCGTGCGCGGGCGCATCCCGGCCAGCGGCCCGGACATCTACCACCGCGGCACCGTGCGCCGTGACGTCTACTCGCTCTACGCGACCGTCCGCCAGGGCAACTCCGGCGGCCCGCTGCTCACCACCGACGGCAAGGTGTACGGCGTGGTGTTCGCCAAGTCCCTGGACGACGCCGACACCGGGTACGCGCTGACCGCCGACGAGATCCGGCAGGACATCCTCCGGGGACGCACCGCGAACCAGCAGGTGGACAGCGACAGCTGCGCGATGTAGCCCGCCCGGGGGAGGGCGGGCAGGGTCAGCAGCCGGTGTTCGGCCGTGCGACGCGGTCCGTACGGCGGACGGAACGCCGTTCAGCCGCGAGGATGACGCAGCCGTACGGACACCCAGCGGGCCCGGCGGCGCAGAATGCGCGGAATGCCCACCCGCGGGTCTGTCGCCGTCAGTTGCGGCGCATCCCGGTGAGGGGAGCCCGGACCGCTCGTCGAACGGCGGGTGCGTGCTACGTCACTGTAGTCGTGCGTCCAGCCCATACCGGGACGTCTGCCCCCACCCCAAGGTCGATAACCGCCTTCGGGCAACCCAATTGGCTTATGCGCCGGGCAAGTGGCCGTTCGAAGGACAGGTGTTCACGTTCGGATACCGACCGCTACGAAACGGTCACGGGGAGGGCCGTGGGACGGTCACCGGCGGGCTGTGGAACGGGCACCGGCGGGATGTGGAACGGTCGCCGGTGAAGCCGTGGAACGGCCGTCGGCCGGCCCGGGACGTCACCGGTCCGGCTCGGGGTCCTTCAGCCAGTTGACCAGTTCCGTGGAGAACGCCACCGGGTCCTCCTCGTGCGGGAAGTGGCCGAGCCCGTCGAAGAGGCGCCAGCGGTAGGGGGCCTCGACGTACTCGCCGGAGCCGGCCGCGCTGCGGGTGCGCAGGACCGGGTCCAGGGACCCGTGCAGATGCAGCGTCGGCACCCGCACCGGCCGCTTCATCCGGCGGTAGAACTGGATGCCGTCGGGGCGCGCCAGGGAGCGCACCAGCCAGCGGTAGGGCTCGATGGAGCAGTGCGCGGTCGACGGGATGCACATGGCGCGGCGGTAGACGTCCACCGCCTCGTCGTCCGGCAGCCGCGGACCCGACCAGTCCCGGATGAGCCGGGCCACCAGCGCGCCGTCGTCGGCGGTGAGCCGGCGCTCGGGGAGCCAGGGCCGCTGGAACCCCCAGATGTAGGAACTCGCCGCCGACTGGCGCACGTCGGCGAGCATCGCCGCGCGCCAGCGCCGGGGGTGCGGCATGGACGCCACCGCCAGCCGCCGGACCAGCTTGGGGCGCATCGCGGCCGCCGTCCACGCCAGATAGCCGCCCAGGTCGTGGCCGACCAGCGCGGCGTCCGGCTCGCCGAGGGAGCGGATCACCCCCGTGATGTCGAGGGCGAGGCCCGCCGGGTCGTAGCCCCGGGGCGTGCGGTCGCTGCCGCCCACACCGCGCAGGTCCATGGCCACGGCCCGGAAGCCGGCGTCGGCGAGGGCGGTGAGCTGGTGCCGCCAGGTCCACCAGAACTGCGGGAAGCCGTGCAGCAGCAGCACCAGCGGCCCGTCACCCACTTCGGCGATGTGGAAACGGGCGCCGTTGGCCGCGACGTCCCGGTGCGTCACCTTGCGGTCGCCGGGCAGGTCCATCCGTACGACCGAGGTCGGTTGCGCCGAAGGGGTGGCGGGGTCCGTCATGAGGACGAGCGTGCCACAGCCTCGATGGCGGCGGGCGTGCGGTCCTCCAGAGCGGGAGTTTCCGGGCGCGGGTGCGGCTTGGCCAGCTGCAGCACACCGGCGGTCTGCTTCATCGACGCGGCGACCTTCTGCGGGCCCTTGCCCTTCTTGGCCTTCTTCGCGAAGACCACGCCGATCAGGCCGAGGAAGCCGGCGACGAGGACGTTGGCCGCGAAGGACAGCAGGAAGCAGACCGCGAGGTTCCAGCCGCTCCAGGTCCGAATGCCGTAGGCGAGGGCGAAGTTGAGCATCGGCAGCGAGAACAGCAGCACCGCCCCGGCCACCGAGAACGCGCCGCCGCTCACCGCGCCGCGCTTGACGTCCTGTTTCAGCTGGGCCTTGGCCAGTGCGATCTCGTCGTGCACCAGCGCCGACAATTCGGTCGTCGCCGAGGCGAACAGCTGGCCGATGCTGCGTTCGGCGCCGACCGGGCTGCCGTCGGGTGCGCTCATCGCGGTCTCCCTCTCCTGCCTGACTGGGTGTCGTACGTCCGTCCGGCGTCCGCTCGGCGCCGGCCGCCTTCGCGTGCCGACGCCCGGCCTTTGCCGGGCCGGTGACGGTCCCATTTTTGTACCGTCCCGTCAGATCATGCCGGACTGTCGTTCTCCTCGCCTGCCCCGCCCGGCACTTCCGCAAGCCGTCGTGCCCGTTCGGCCGCCTTCTCCCCGGCGATCCTGCGGTGTTCGGCGGCCTTGTGTTCGAGGATGTCGGCCATGCGGAGGTGGTAGGCGGGGTCGTCCTCCTCGTACACGTCAGGTATGCCGTCCTGGTCCTCGTCGCGCTCCTCCGCCTCGTAGAGCCTGCGGTAGTGGGCGTTGCGCAGCTTCAGCAGGACCGTGGCGAGCGCCGCCGCGACGAGGGAGCCGACGAGGACGGCGGCCTTGACCTCGTCCGTGAGCGTGGGGTCGCCGTCGAAGGCCAGCTCGCCGATGAGCAGGGAGACGGTGAAGCCGATCCCGGCGAGCGTGGCCATGGCGAACACGTCGGCCCACGCCAGGTCGTCGCTGAGCGAGGCCCTGGTGAAGCGGGCGGTGAGCCAGGTGCCGCCGAAGATGCCGATCGTCTTGCCGAGGACGAGCCCGAGCACGACGCCGAGCGTCTCGGGCCGGCCGAACACGTCCGCCAGCGCCCCGCCGGACAGCGACACGCCCGCGCTGAACAGCGCGAACAGCGGCACCGCCAGACCCGCCGACAGGGGGCGCACGAAGTGCTCGATGCGCTCGCCGGGGGAGCGCTCCTCGCCCTCGCGGGTCGTGCAGCGCAGCATCAGGCCCATCGCGACGCCCGCGATGGTGGCGTGCACGCCGCTGTTGTACATCAGCCCCCAGATGACCAGGCCGAGCGGCACGTACACGTACCAGCCGCGCACGCCCTTGCGCAGCAGCAGCCAGAACACGAGCAGCCCGGCGAGCGCCCCGCCGAGGGCGGCGAAGTTCAGCCGGTCGGTGAAGAAGACCGCGATGATCAGGATGGCGAACAGGTCGTCGACGACGGCGAGGGTGAGCAGGAAGGCGCGCAGGGCGCTGGGCAGCGAGGTGCCGATGACCGCGAGCACCGCGAGGGCGAAGGCGATGTCGGTGGCGGTCGGTACGGCCCACCCGCCGAGCGAGCCGCCGCCGGCGAGACTGGTGACGGTGTAGACGATCGCGGGCGCCACCATGCCGCACAGCGCGGCGATCACCGGCAGCGCGGCCGCTCGGGGGTCCTTGAGATCGCCCGCGACCAGTTCGCGTTTGAGTTCGATCCCGGCCACGAAGAAGAAGACCGCCAGCAGCCCGTCGGCCGCCCAGTGCTCCACGGACAGGTGGAGGCCGAGGGCGGCGGGCCCGAAGTGGAACTGGCCGGCGCTCTCGTAGCTCGCGTGCAGTGCGGGAATGTTCGACCAGACGAGCGCGGCGACCGCGGCGACCAGCAGGATGACGCCGCCGACGGTCTCGGTGCGCAGCGCGTCCGCGACGAAGTTCCGCTCGGGCAGGGACAGGCGTCCGAGGACCTTGCGGGCGGCGGTGGGGCCGGAACGGGGGCGGGGCGCGGTCACGGGAACCTCCGGGCGGGGGCAGGACGGATCACATGCCGACCAGACTTCCCGGCGCACCTAGAGGATCTTTTTGCGTTGTGTCGCTCAGCTCACCCTACCCAAAGCGCGCCGGGAGTGCCGGACAGGCGGGGGGGAGGGGCCCCGACGCCTGTGGCGCTGTGACGCCTGTGTCGCCGGGTGCCCCTTCCGCACCGTCCTCAGTCCCGTCGGCCCCGGGGCTCGGAACCTGCGGTCAGGTGCCGTCAGTCCTCGCTGGGCGCCGCCGGCAGCTTGGTCTGGATGAGGTCCATGACCGTGGAGTCCGTCAGCGTCGTGACGTCCCCGAGCTGCCGGTTCTCCGCCACGTCGCGCAGCAGGCGGCGCATGATCTTGCCGGACCGGGTCTTCGGCAGCTCGGCCACCGGCAGGATCCGCTTCGGCTTGGCGATCGGGCCGAGCGTGCTGCCCACGTGGTTGCGCAGCTCGGCGACCAGGTCCTCGGTCTCGGTCACCGCGCCGCGCAGGATCACGAAGGCGACGATCGCCTGCCCGGTCGTCTCGTCCGCCGCGCCGACCACGGCGGCCTCGGCGACCGAGGGGTGGGAGACGAGGGCGGACTCGACCTCGGTGGTGGAGATGTTGTGGCCGGAGACCAGCATCACGTCGTCCACGCGGCCGAGCAGCCAGATGTCGCCGTCGTCGTCCTTCTTGGCCCCGTCACCGGCGAAGTAGCGGCCCTCGAAGCGGGACCAGTAGGTGTCGATGAACCGCTGGTCGTCGCCCCAGATGGTGCGCAGCATCGACGGCCACGGCTCGGTGAGCACGAGGTAGCCACCGCCGCCATTGGGCACCTCGTTCGCCTCGTCGTCCACGACGGTCGCGCTGATGCCGGGCAGCGGGCGCTGCGCGGAGCCGGGCTTGGCGTCGGTCACGCCCGGCAGCGGGGAGATCATCATGCCGCCGGTCTCCGTCTGCCACCAGGTGTCGACCACGGGGGTGCGGTCCGCGCCGATGTTCTTGCGGTACCAGACCCATGCCTCAGGGTTGATCGGCTCGCCCACCGAGCCGAGCACGCGCAGGGAGGACAGGTCGAACTTGGCGGGGATGTCGTCGCCCCACTTCATGAACGTGCGGATCGCGGTCGGCGCCGTGTACAGGATCGTCACCCCGTACTTCTGCACGATCTCCCAGAAGCGGCCCTGGTGCGGGGTGTCCGGCGTGCCCTCGTACATCACCTGCGTCCCGCCGTTGGCCAGCGGCCCGTACACGATGTACGAGTGGCCGGTGACCCAGCCGACGTCGGCCGTGCACCAGTACACGTCCGTCTCCGGCTTGAGGTCGAACACCGCCCAGTGCGTGTACGCGACCTGTGTGAGGTAGCCGCCGGAGGTGTGCAGGATGCCCTTGGGCTTACCCGTGGTGCCCGAGGTGTAGAGGATGAACAGCGGGTGCTCCGCCTCGAACGCCTCCGGGGTGTGCTCGGCCGACTGGCGGCCGACCGCCTCGTGCCACCACACGTCGCGGCTGTCGTCCCAGGCCACGTCCTGACCGGTACGGCGGACCACGAGCACGTTGCGCACACCGGCCACGCGGCTGACCGCCTCGTCTACGGCGGGCTTGAGCGCGGACGGCTTGCCGCGCCGGTAGCCGCCGTCGGCCGTGATCACGACCTTGGCATCGGCGTCCTGGATACGGGTGGCCAGCGCGTCCGCGGAGAAGCCGCCGAAGACGACGGAGTGCGCGGCGCCGATCCGGGCGCAGGCCAGCATCGCGACCGCGGTCTCCGGGATCATCGGCATGTAGATCGCGACCCGGTCGCCCTTGCGGACGCCCAGTTCGAGCAGGGCGTTGGCGGCCCTGGACACCTCGTCCTTGAGCTCGGCGTAGGTGATGGCGCGGCTGTCGCCGGGCTCGCCCTCGAAGTGGATCGCGACGCGGTCGCCGTGCCCGGCCTCCACATGCCGGTCCACGCAGTTGTACGCCACGTTGAGCGTGCCGTCCTTGAACCACTTCGCGAACGGCGGGTTCGACCAGTCGAGGGTCTCGGTCGGCTCCTTGGCCCAGGTCAGCCGGCGGGCCTGCTCGGCCCAGAAGCCGAGCCTGTCAGCCTTGGCCTGTTCGTACGCCTCTGCCGTGACGTTGGCGTTGGCGGCCAGGTCAGCGGGCGGAGGAAACCTGCGGTCTTCGCGAAGCAGGTTGGCCAGGCTTTCGTTGCTCACGACATCTCCCTTTCCCAGGGTGTCCGTTGTGTCCCAGGCCACAGCTCATCAGACCGGGGGGTCCGATGACAAGGGTCGACGGGAAATTGGTTTAGACCTGTGTGGGGTGGGTGCACAGCCGGGACGGTGTGCGGCGGCCGTGCGGTGGCCTGGGCTGTTCACCCCCTCCCACGGATGGCGGGTCGCCAGGGTTCAGCATGCCCCGGAGGGCGAACCGGGCCACGCCTGCGGGGTGCGTGTCGCCCGCCGGGCGGGCCGGACGGGGCTCCGCAGGCGCGGGGCGATGCAGGGCGCGGGTCAGGAGGGGCTCGGCAGGCCCTCCGCCGCTTCCACGCGGGTGAAGACCACCTCCTCTTCCGTCTCCGAGAGCAGATACGCCTGCGCCTCCGCCACGTGGAAGTACAGACCGTGCAGCTCCAGCGCGCCTTCCCGCAGCGCCCGGGCGACCGAGTCGTGCGCGCGCAGGTGCTCCAACTGCTGGACGACATTCGCGAGGCACAGTCGCTCGACCTCGTCGGCGGGCGGTCTGCCGGCCAGCAGGGGGCCGGGTCTGGCGGGGTCAGCCATCCGGTCGAGGCTGGGAAGCCCGTTCCTCAGCCACCGCCCGAGCGGTGTCGGACCGTCACCGGAGCCGGAGCCGGAGCCGGAGCCGGAGCCGGAGCGGGAGTCGGACTCGGAGCGGGAGTCGGGGCCGAAGGGGGCGTCGGACCCGGAGCCGGCGTCGGAGCCGGAGGCGGCGTCAGGGCCGGAGGAGGAGCGGGCGACCGCGCCCGAGTCGAGCAGTGCCCGCATCGCCCCGCAGCCGGAGTGGCCGCACACCGTGATGGAGCGCACCCCCAGCACCTCGACCGCGTACTCGATCCCGGCCGCCACCGAGTCGTCGCCGCTTCCCTCGCCCGGCGGCGGCACCAGGTTGCCGACGTTCCGCACGACGAACAGGTCGCCGGGGCCACTGGCCGTGATCATCGATGTCACCACGCGGGAGTCGGCGCAGGCGAGGAAGAGCTGCGACGGCTGCTGCCCCTCCCGCGCCAGCCGGGCCAGCTCGTCGCGCACATGGGGCGCGGTGGCGCGCTGGAAGGTGCTCAGGCCGCGCGCGAGTTGCCGTCTGCTCGGGCCTGGCCCGACGAGGAGAGCGGGGCTGTGCGGGGGTGCGGAGTCGGCGGCGGTCGCTCCTTCAGGAGCGGGCTCGCAGGGCTGGTCGCCGGGACGGGCCGGGTCCGCGTCCGTGACGTTCGCGCACCGGTGGTTGCGCCAGGGCGTCCAGGGCCGGCAGTGGCATCCGGCATCGGCCGTGGCGGTGGAGACGGTGGGGACGGTGGCCGGGGGCGCCGAAGCGGTCGTGGCGGCGGCAGGGGTTGAGCCGGCAGGGGGTGAGGCGTCGGTGCGGATTCCCGCGCGGCGTCCCGTGAACTCGACGGTGCCGCCCTGTGCGAGATGCGCGCGCTGCCAGTCCTGGAGCGACTCGTACGCCGCGTGGTCCATGAAGGAGCCGCCCAATTCCACCACCGCATCCGCCCCGTGGGGCACCAGGTGCAGCGCGCGGCTCAGCCGTGGCACCGCGAGGAACGTCAGCTGGCCCCGTACACGGACGTAGTGGGTCCCCTTCCGCTCGTCATGGGTGATCCGGGTGCGGGTGAGGCGGTGCAGGGCGAGGGCGACGGCCACGCCGACCCCGAGGGCCACGCCTTCCAGGACGCCGAAGACGACCACACCGAGCGTGGTGACCGCGTACACCGGCACCTCGCGGTGACGGGTCACCGTGCGGATGTGGTGCAGGGACACCATCTGGATGCCGACGGCCATCACCAGGGCGGCGAGCGAGGCGAGCGGGATCAGCTCCAGGAGCGGCACCATCAGCAGCGCGGCGATCACCACGAGGACGCCGTGCAGCATCGTGGAGTTCCGGCTCACGGCGCCGGCGCGCACGTTCGCCGAGCTGCGCACCGCCACGCCCGCGACCGGCAGTCCGCCGAGGGCTCCGGAGACGACGTTGGCGGCGCCCTGGCCGAGCAGTTCCCGGTCCAGGTCCGAGCGGCCGGGGCGGGCGAGCGGCCCGGCGCGCCCGGCCACCAGCTTGTCCACGGCCACCGCGCCGAGCAGGGACTGCACACTGCACACCAAGGTGGTGCTGAACACTGCGGCGACGAGGCCGAGCACCGGCCCCTCGGGCAGTCCGGCCAGGGCGTGGCTGCGCCAGGACGGCAGGTCTACCCGGGTCAGCATCAGGCCGGTGAGGGAGGCGACGGCGGTGGCTCCGACCACGGCGACCAGGGGGGCCGGTGCTCTGCGCAGGAGCCGTCCGGTCCGGCCGGGAAGCCGGGGCCAGAGCAGGAGCAGGGCGAGGGTGAGCGCGCTCACGGCGAGGGCGACCGGGTCCAGGTCGGCCAACTGGGCGGGCAGCGCCCGGAAGTTGTCGAGCACCGAACTCTGCGGACTGCCGCCGAGGACGATGTGCAGTTGGGCGACGGCGATGGTCACGCCGATGCCGGCGAGCATGCCGTGCACGACCGCGGGACTGACGGCGAGCGCCGCCCGGGCCACGCGCAGACAGCCGAGGCCCAGTTGGGCGAGACCGGCGAGGACGGTGATCGCGCAGGTCGTGCGCCAGCCGTAACGGGCGATCAGGTCGGCGGTGACCACCGTGAGTCCGGCGGCGGGGCCGCTGACCTGCAGCGGTGAGCCGCCGAGCCGTCCGGCGACGAGTCCGCCCACGGCGGCGGCCACCAGACCGGCCTGGAGCGGGGCGCCGGTGGCCAGGGCGATGCCGAGGGACAGCGGCAGGGCGATCAGGAAGACCGCGACGGCGGCCGAGACGTCGGCGCCGGCGAGTCGGAAGCGCCGCCCCGGGGGCGGGCTGTGCGGTGGGTGGGGGTGTTGGGCGCGGGCGGAATCGGTGGCGTGAGCGGGAGCGCAGGCCGACATGTCTTCGATCTCCCCTCGGGAGCGGTCGATTCAACGGTTGGCAAAATAAAAGTAATGCCACGTAAAGTCCGTGCATAGATTTTCGAGGCAAATGAGGTCGCATGTCACCTCAATGAGTGAAGTGGGCTTTTTATCGGCTTGTCGTACTAATTCCTTCTCGCCCCCGTGCGACCTTGGCGGCGCTGTCGGCACGGCACCAGACGTCCGGCACAGCACCAGCACACGCCGTCTCGGCGTTGGACGAGAGAAGGAAGAAGGTGGGCGGAACATGGCCGCCACCCAGAGGATCGCCGTCGGCGTCGTCATCGCCGCGGCCTGCGCCTCGTCGCTCGCCGCTTGTGCGAGCGGCGCCGACGCTCCCCGGCAGGGCTTGCACGGTCCGCAGAAGGCCCCCGTTCAGCCGCCCGGCAGCGCCGTCCGCCTGATCGGCGACGGGTCCACCGCGTACACCGGCGCCCAGCCGCACCTGCCCAAGCCGCAGCGGCTGAAGGCGGGTGAGAAGCCCCCGCAGTTCGTCGTGTTCTCCTGGGACGGCGCGGGCGAGGACAGCCAGAAGCTGTTCTCGCACTTCCGCAAGGTCGCCAAGGACAACAACGCGAAGATGACGTTCTTCCTCAGCGGCGTCTACATGCTGCCCGAGGACAAGCGCGACCTGTACCGGCCTCCGCAGCACGCGCCGGGCAGCTCGGAGATCGGCTTCAACGACGCCCAGGGCATCACCGACACGGCCGAGCAGGTGCGCCTGGCCTGGCTGGAGGGCAACGAGATCGGCACCCACTTCAACGGCCACTTCTGCGGCCCCGACGGCGGGGTCGGCCAGTGGTCGGTCGACGAGTGGAAGAGCGAGATCGACCAGGCCAAGCAGTTCGTGAAGACCTGGAAGACCAACAGCGGCCTCAAGAACCTGGCGCCGCTGCCCTTCGACTACGACAAGGAGCTGATCGGCGGCCGCACCCCCTGCCTGGAGGGCCAGAAGAACTTCATGAAGGCGGCGAGCCAGATGGGCTTCCGCTACGACAGCAGCGGCGTCAACAACCAGGTGTGGCCCAAGAAGAAGGACGGGCTGTGGGACCTGTCCATGCAGCTGGTGCCGTTCCCCGGGCACACGTTCGAGCAGTTGACCATGGACTACAACTTCATGGTCAACCAGTCGGGCACCCAGACCCAGGGCGACCCCGACAAGTTCGGCTACTGGGGCGACCAGATGCGCGACGGCCTGCTCAAGGGCTTCTACCGCGCCTACGACGGCAACCGCGCGCCGCTGGTCATCGGCAACCACTTCGAGTCCTGGAACGGCGGCACCTACATGCGCGCCGTCGAGGACGTGGTGAAGGAGGTGTGCAACAAGCCCGACGTGCGCTGCGTCTCCTTCCACCAGCTGGCCGACTGGCTGGACGCCCAGGACCCGCAGACCCTCGCCAAGCTGCGCGGACTGGAGGTCGGCGAGGCCCCCAAGCAGGGGTGGGCGTCCTTCCTGTCGGCCCGGCCGGCTCCGGCGCCCAAGGGAGTCCCCGGGGCGCCCAAGCCGTAGCGGCCGTCAGGCGGGGGCGGTGACGCCCTCGCCCAGGACGAATCCGGGGTCGATCTGGGCCGCCAGATCGGCCCCCGTCCGCTCGTTGCCCCAGGAGGCGGCGTTCTTCAGGTGGAAGTGCGCCATCTGCTGGGTGTAGCGCTCCCAGTCGCGCAGCTCGTAGGTGGCGTCGGCGGCCACCTGGAGCAGCCGCAGGGCCCGGCGGTCGGCGTCCTCCAAGAACTCGAACCGGCGCGGCCGGCCCTTCTCCATGGCGCGCACCCAGTCCGAGTGCCCCACGGTCACGAGCAGGTCGTCCCCGACCTCGGCGCGCAGGAAGTCGAGGTCGTCCTGGCCCTGGACCTTGTTGCCGACGACTCGCAGGACGACGCCGTAGTCCCGGGCGTACTCCTTGTACTGGCGGTAGACGGAGACACCCTTCCGGGTCGGCTCGGCGACGAGGAAGGTGATGTCGAAGCGGGTGAACATCCCGGAGGCGAAGGAGTCCGAACCGGCCGTCATGTCCACCACGACGTACTCGTCGCGGCCGTCCACCAGGTGGTTCAGGAACAGCTCCACCGCCCCGGTCTTGGAGTGGTAGCAGGCGACCCCCAGGTCGGCGTCCGTGAAGGGGCCGGTGACCATCAGGCGGACGGCTCCGCCGTCGAGTTCCACCTCGCGGGCGCAGGCGTCGTAGACCGGGTTGTCCTCCGTCACGCGCAGCAGGCGCGAGCCCTCGCCGGGCGGAGTGGTCTTGATCATCGTCTCGGCGGAGGCGATGCGGGGGTTGTCGCCGCGCAGGTAGTCCTTGATCAGCGGCAGCCGGTCGCCCATCGCGGGCAGCGCCGCCGCCCGGGACTCCTCCAGGCCCAGCGCGCATCCCAGGTGCTGGTTGATGTCCGCGTCCACGGCGACGACCGGCGCGCCGGCCGCCGCGAGATGCCGGATGAACAGGGAGGACAGAGTGGTCTTGCCGCTGCCGCCCTTCCCGACGAAAGCAATTTTCATGTTCACCAAGAGTAGTGCCGTGTGTGCGGTGCGTGGTGCCCCGCGTGAAGAAGACCACTCCTTCGAGGAACGGCCCGTACGGGTGCGTAGGGTCGTAGCCATGAGTACGACAGGCGCGACCGCCGACCCGCTCGCGGCCCTGGGCTCACTGCCCGGTGTGGCCGAGTCCGTGGAGTCCGTGCGCAAAGCCGTGGACCGGGTCTACGGCCACCGGATCATGCGGCGCCGGAGCAACGCGATCACCTCGGAGGCGGCGCTGCGCGGCGCGCGCGGCTCCGCGGCGCTGTCCGGCGCGGACTGGGCCCTGGAGGAGGTGCGCCGGCGGACCGACTTCAGCGGGGACGCCGAGGCGCGGGTGCTCGGTGCGGCGCTGCGGCTGACGGCCGAGGCCGGTCAGCTGCTGTCCATCTGGCGGCAGTCGCCGCTCAGGGTCCTGGCCCGGCTGCACCTGGTGGCCGCCGCGGGCCATGAGGACGCCGTCGGACGCCCGCGGCAGGCGGGCGAGCCCGTCGACGAGCCGCTGATCGAGCGGGAGCTGCCGGGCGCGGCCGAGGTGTCCGGGCGGCTGGAGGGCCTGGCGGAGCTGATCATCGCGGGCAGTTCCGCGCCGGCCCTGGTGACGGCCGCCGTCGTGCACGGCGAACTCCTGGCGCTGCGCCCCTTCGTCTCCCACAACGGCCTGGTCGCGCGCGCGGCCGAGCGCATCGTCCTGGTCGGCAGCGGTCTCGACCCCAAGTCGGTCTGCCCGGCCGAGGTGGGCCACGCGGAGCTGGGCCGCGCGGCGTATCTGGCCGCCCTGGACGGCTATGTCTCCGGCACCCCGGACGGCATGGCTGCCTGGATCAACCACTGCGCCAAGGCGGTCGAGCTGGGCGCGCGCGAGTCGACGGCGGTCTGCGAGGCGCTCCAGCGCGGCGCGGCATAGACGCTGTGCGGTAGGGGTGGGCGGCGGCGCGTCCGGGGCGCGAGGCGACCGGCGTCGCGCCCGAAGAAACGCCCGTACACGAAGATGCGGCGGTACGAGGACTCGTACCGCCGCCGGCATGACCACCGGGGTACCAAGCGTCCTCGATATGTCGCCCATCAGGCCGGGATCTTTGCCCGTCACCTGGTGCGGCTGGCCCGTAATCGACGGGTCGACGTCGCGTGGGTGCCCGGTGTTCATGCTTCGGTCCGTGGGGCCAAATGCGTTTTGAAGGTGATCCTTTCGGATGTCCTTCGGTCTCGCGGGCCGTTGAGTCCTTTGTACTGCAAGCGAGGGACAAGCGGAACCCCTCGCCGCACTTCTTTACTTTCAGGTTCAAACGCGAACTAAACGGGCGTCCGGTTCCCGCACGGAATTCCGCATCCGGCTGAACGCGGCCGTCCGGGCGCGCTCAGGCGATCACGCCCCGGCGCCGGCTGGCGTACCAGACGAGCCCTGCGGTCGCCGCCGCCGCTCCCACGGCGGCCGCCGCGACGAGAGCCGGGCGCGGCGGCACCGAGAATCCGGGCAGCCGCTGCTTGAGCCGCACGGGACGGTGGAAGTCGAGGATCGGCCACCCGCGCGCGACGGCCTCCCGGCGCAGCGCGCGGTCCGGGTTCACGGCGTGCGGATTGCCGACCGACTCCAGCATCGGCACATCGGTGACGGAGTCGCTGTAGGCGTAGCACCGGTCGAGGTCGTACCCCTCGGACTCGGCCAGCTCGCGGACCGCCTCCGCCTTCGTCGGGCCGTAGGCGTAGTACTCCACCTCGCCGGTGAAGCAGCCGTCCTCGCCCACCACCATCCGGGTGGCCACCACCCGGTCGGCGCCCAGCAGTTCGCCGATGGGTTCGACCACCTCCGCGCCCGACGTGGAGACGATGACGACATCGCGCCCGGCGCGGTGGTGCTCCTCGATGAGGGAGGCGGCCTCGTCGTAGATGATCGGGTCGATCAGGTCGTGCAGCGTCTCGGCGACGATCTCTTTGACCTGCCGTACGTTCCAGCCGCGGCACAGCGCGGACAGGTACTCGCGCATGCGCTCCATCTGGTCGTGGTCGGCGCCGCCGGCGAGGAAGACGAACTGGGCGTACGCGGTGCGCAGGACGGCCCGGCGGTTGATCAGACCGCCCTGGTAGAACGACTTGCTGAAGGTGAGCGTGCTCGACTTCGCAATGACCGTCTTGTCCAGGTCAAAGAAGGCCGCTGTGCGGGGCAAGGAGTGGTTTTCCACAACCCTGAGCATAGGGGCAGCCCATTCGGCGTAAGGTGGGCGCGTGGGTTTGCCTGAGAGGGCTCTCGGGTACACCATGGAAGTCACGGATCGTTCGCGACCGTGCTAACCCGGCCCGACTCCTCCCCCCCCCCCCCCCCCCCCCCCCCCCCCGCGCCCCCCCCCCCCCCCCCCCCCCCCCCCCCCCCC
>NZ_JAIOAB010000045.1 GCF_019890635.1 Streptomyces sennicomposti | reverse complement strand
GTGCTTTCCAGGTTCCCGCTTCCGCGTTTCCCTTTCCGCCGGTTCCGACTCTATCAGATCTTTTCTCGACCTGATCCCGAGTCAGCGCCACCCGGCGGAGCCGGATGTTATTGCTGTGTCTTCCCGGCCCGTTGGGCCGTTCCGACGAGTGAGACTTTAGCGGATTCCGTGTCCCCGAGCGAATCGGGGCTGCGTTCTCGCGAACGCGGATTCCTCATTCCGTGAATACACGCGCCAATGAACACGACGGCAGACGTAATGCACGACTGTCGTCGAAAGGCTTGAGTACTTGCGGAGTGGCTGCCCGGGGACCGACCGGAGTCGGGCTCTCACGTCGGACAACTCGGAGAACAGTACGGACGGAGGCGGGGTGTGTCAACTCGCTGCGGGACCGGCTCGGCGGGCGTACTCTCGTCGGCATGACGACGCGTACGTACAACCAGCAGTGGTGGCCCGCCTGACGGCGGCCGCGCTCACGTACGCAACCAACGGCCGCCGCCTCGGCGGCCGTTCTCGTTTCCCCCTCCAGGGCTCCCGGGGGCCGGCCGGTCGAGGCCGGCGGTCTCGACCAGGAGATGGAGTGGAGATGACACGGGTCTTCAGCGGGATCAAGCCGACCGGGCACCTGACGCTCGGGAACTACCTGGGCGCCATGCGGCGGTGGGCCGAGGTGGACCAGCACCGGGCGGACGCCCTGTTCTGCGTCGTGGACCTGCACGCGCTCACCGTGGACCACGACCCGGCGCGGGTGCGGCGGCTCAGCCGGCAGGCGGCGACGCTGCTGCTGGCGGCGGGCCTCGATCCGGAACGGTGCACGGTGTTCGTGCAGAGCCATGTGGACGAGCACGCGCGGCTGTCCTATCTGCTGGAGTGCGTGGCCACCGACGGCGAGATGCGGCGGATGATCCAGTACAAGGAGAAGGCCGCGCGGGAACAGGCGCGCGGCGGCAGCGTACGGCTGTCGCTGCTGACGTATCCGGTGCTGATGGCGGCGGACATCCTGGCGTACGGGACGGACGAGGTGCCGGTCGGGGACGACCAGACGCAGCATGTGGAGCTGGCGCGGGATCTGGCCGTGCGGTTCAACCACCGCTACGGGCACACCTTCACGGTGCCGAAGGCGACTTCGCCCGCGGTGGCGGCGCGGGTGATGAACCTCCAGGACCCGGCGTCGAAGATGGGGAAGTCCGACGACTCCGGTCCCGGCATCGTCTATCTGCTGGACGAGCCGGAGGTGACGCGCAAGAAGGTCATGCGGGCGGTGACCGACAGCGGGCAGGACGTCGTCTACGACCCGCAGGAGCGGCCGGGAGTCGCGAACCTGCTGGAGATCCTGGCCGCCTGCGAGGGCGGGGACCCGGCGGAGCTGGCCGGTTCCTACCACTCGTACGGCGCTTTGAAGAAGGACGCCGCGGAGGCGGTGGTCGACGTGCTCAGGCCGGTGCGGGAGCGGCACCGGGAACTGTGCGCGGACCCCGGGTATGTGGAGGAGGTGCTGCGGGCGGGCGCTCGGCGGGCGCGGGAGAGGGCGCGGCCGACGGTCGACGCGGCGTACCGGGCGATCGGGCTGCTGCCCGCCTGACGGGGGCGGCGGGCGGCGGGCGGTGTGCGCTGCCCGCCGCCCCGGTCGTGGGTCGGCAGTGGGCGGTGTGCGCCGCCCCTGCCGCCCGCCGTGGTGGGTCGGCGGTGTGCGCTGTGCCGCGCCGCCGTCGTGGGCCGGCGATGGGCGCTGTCCCGCCGCCCCGGTCCGGTGGGTCAGTTGTTGCCGGAGGCCAGTTCGCGGCTGCGGTCGCGGGCGGCCTCCAGCGCGGCGATGAGCGCGGCCCGCACGCCGTGGTTCTCCAGCTCGCGGATGGCGCTGATCGTCGTGCCGGCCGGCGAGGTGACGTTCTCGCGGAGCTTGACGGGGTGCTCGCCGCTGTCGCGGAGCATGACGGCGGCGCCGATGGCGGACTGGACGATCAGTTCGTGGGCCTTGTCGCGGGGCAGGCCGAGCAGGATGCCGGCGTCGGTCATGGCCTCGACCAGGTAGAAGAAGTAGGCCGGGCCCGAGCCGGACAGGGCGGTGCAGGCGTCCTGCTGGGACTCGGGGACGCGCAGCGTCTTGCCGACCGCGCCGAAGATCTCCTCGGCGTGGGCGAGGTGCGCGGGCGTGGCGTGGGTGCCGGCGGAGATGACGGACATCGCCTCGTCCACGAGGGCGGGCGTGTTCGTCATGACGCGGACGACCGGGGTGCCGGGAGCCAGGCGCTCCTCGAAGAACGCGGTCGGGATGCCCGCCGCGCCGCTGATGACCAGGCGGTCGGCGGGGATGTGCGGGGCGAGTTCGTCGAGGAGCGTGCCCATGTCCTGGGGCTTGACCGTGAGGATCAGGGTGTCGGCGTTCTTCGCGGCCTCCGGGTTGGTGACCGGGGTGACGCCGTAGCGGGCGCGGAGTTCTTCGGCCCGCTCGGGGCGGCGGGCGGTGACCAGGAGATCGGAGGCGGCCCAGCCGGCGCCGATCATTCCGCTGAGCAGGGCTTCGCCGATCTTGCCGGTGCCGAGGACTGCGACTTTCTGGCTCATGGGGCTCATCCTCGCACCGGCGGTGCGGTGGGCGGCGGCTTGTCCGGCTGGCGGAACGCGCCACCGCCGTGTCCCGGGGGCGGCGGGTCAGGGTATGACGGCGACGAGGAGGAAGACGTCGTAGATCTCCTCGACGACGCCGTCGGGGAAGTGCTTCAGCAGGTGCTCGCGCTCCTCGGTGAGGAACGCGGTCCGCTGGTCCTCCGGACAGACCAGGAAGAACGAGTGGCTGGCGATGTTGGCGAGGTGGGCGTCGAGGGGGACGCGGCGGCTCCAGCGCACCTGGCGGCGGGCGAAGTCGAGCCGTCCGGAGGGGTCGGCGCGCTCGGTGCGGGCGGCGCGCTGCACCTCGGCCGGCTTGTCGACGTCGAAGTAGCGGCCCACGCGGCGGCTCGCCTCCGCGATCCAGTCGACGTCGAGGGCGTCGGTGTTCCACCACAGGGCGAGCGCGCCGCCGGGGCGCAGCACGCGCAGCGCCTCGGGGACCGAGCGGGCGGGGTCGGTCCAGTGCCAGGCCTGGGCGTAGGTGAGGAGGTCGAGGGAGGCGTCGGCGAGGGGCAGGGCGTCGCCGCTGCCGCGGACGAGGGGGAGGGCGGGGTGGCCGCGGCGGAACTGGGCGGCCATGCCGTCGCCGGGTTCGACCGCCAGGACGCGGGCGCCGCGGTCGTGCAGGAGGGCGGTGGAGATGCCGGTGCCGGCCCCGACGTCGGCGACGCGGGCGCCGGCGAGGGGGCGGCCGGTGAGTTCCTCGACCGCGTCGAAGAGGGCGGGCGGGTAGGAGGGGCGGTGGGCGGCGTACGCGGCGGCGGCCGCGTTGAAGGAGTGGGCGCGGGCCTGGTGCGCGGCGGCGGAGTCCGGGGCGGGCGAGGGGGATGCGGTCATACAGCCATGATCGGTCGGCGGGCCGCCGGACGGGGGGTGTTTTACCGGAGGACTTGGACCGGGGCCCGGAATCAGGTGCGGCGGCGCTTCTTGGAGGGGTTGCCGGAGCGGCGGGTGGTGCGGCGGGCGTACTGCTCGCGGGCCTCCTCGTACTCCCGGCGGTGGAGTTTCTCGCCGGGGGCCTCGGTGAGGGAGCGGAAGAAGTAGGCGAGCAGGGAGCCGACGAAGCCGATGGCGAGCAGGCCGCGCAGGGAGGCCTGGCGGTCGGGGTCGGGGCGCTTGGTGAAGGCGTCCCAGGTGTGGCGGAAGGCGAGCGCGCTGCACACGGCGAACATCACGACGACGAGGAGGGAGACGAAGGCGCCCGAATCGGCGATCTGAAGGCCCTCGTAGGCGAAGCGCAGGACGAGGCAGGCGGCAGCGGCGGCGAGCAGCGAGCCGGCGGCGACGCCGGCGCGGCGGAGGGCGTAGCCGTGGTCGTGGCCGACCCAGGTGGTGCCGAAGAAGCGCAGGGGTTCGGGCCGGGGGCCGCCGGTGGGGGCCGCGGCCGCTTCCGGGGTGCCGTTGTCGTCGCTCACGGGACGATTATGGCGCGGGGCGGCCGCGGGCCCGGGGTGGGATCGGGGTCTCTCGTCCGGGCCGTGCCGGGCTGTGCCGGGCGGTGCCGGGCTCGGCCCGGACGAGAGGCCCTACTAGGAGCAGCGGGCGGCTACGTAGCCGTCGCTGCCGGTGTGGACGTAGGCGTCGGAGACGTACTGGCCGCTCGCGATGTTGTCCCAGATGTTCGAGGTGCCGTAGGGGCCGGTGACGGTGGTGCCGGGGCTCTGGCAGTAGATCGGCACCTGGGCGCCCTCGTTCAGGACGCGGACCAGGGCGTAGCCGGTGCCGGGGCCGCTGCGGACGTTGAGGCGGACGCCGGGGGCGACCGCGTAGTAGCGGACGGTCGCCGCCGCGAGACCGGCCGTGGCGGCGCGCGTCTCGTCGTCCTCGGCTCTTTCGGTGTGTTCGACAGACATGTGTTCCTCCCCCGTCGTCCCCCGGGCCTGCTGCCGTGGGGGTCCTGTGAACTGCGGCGAACCACGCCTTGAACGTCTGTGCGTGATTCGTACGGGAACGCTAGCAAGCCGCCTCGGTCCTGTCCGAGCCATCGACTAGGCTCCGTGCGTCGCGCGCGCGGCGGAACAGCACGGGGGTGGACCATGACGCCACAGCGCAGCACCGGAGCGGGCACGGAGGCGGACGTTCCGGAGTACGCCGGTCACTACCGTCTCGAGTCGTGTCTCGGCTCGGGCGGGATGGGCGTGGTGCATCTGGCCCGCAGCACTTCGGGGCTGAAGCTCGCGGTGAAGGTGGTGCACGCCGAGTTCGCCAAGGACCCCGAGTTCCGGGGGCGGTTCCGGCAGGAAGTGGCCGCCGCCCGCCGGGTGAGCGGGGCGTTCACGGCGTCGGTCGTCGACGCCGATCCGGAGGCCGCACGGCCGTGGATGGCCACGCTGTTCATTCCGGGGCCGACGCTGGCCGAGCAGGTGAAGCGGCACGGTCCGCTGTCTCCGGCGCAGGTGCGGCGGCTGATGGCGGGGCTCGCCGAGGCGCTGCGGGACATCCACCGGGTGGGTGTGGTCCACCGGGATCTCAAGCCGAGCAATGTGCTGCTCGCCGAGGACGGGCCGAAGGTGATCGACTTCGGCATCTCCCGGCCGAAGGACAGCGAACTGCGCACCGAGACGGGGAAGTTGATCGGCACGCCGCCGTTCATGGCGCCCGAGCAGTTCCGGCGGCCGCGTGAGGTGGGGCCGGCGGCGGACGTGTTCGCGCTGGGGTCCGTGCTGGTGCACGCGGCGACGGGGCGCGGGCCGTTCGACTCGGACAGCCCGTACATCGTCGCGTATCAGGTGGTGCACGACGAACCGGATCTGACCGGGGTACCGGAGGATCTCGCCCCGCTGGTGCTGCGCTGCCTGGCCAAGGAGCCCGAGGACCGGCCGACGCCCGACGAGCTGATGCGCGAGCTGCGCAGCACGGCGGCCTCGTACGACACGCAGGCGTTCGTACCGGACCGGTGGGCGGAGGACGCGGGCGGCAGGGACGGCGCCGCGGGATCCGGCTCGGACGCGGAGTCCGGCCCGGACGCGGAGCGCATGGACGCGGGGGCGGGCGCGGACGGCGGCCGGCGCAGGCGGCGCGTCTTCGGCGGGCGGACGCGCGGGCGGACGGCCGCGGCGGCGGGGGCGCTCGGGCTGATCGCGGCCGGCACGTTCGCCTCGCTCCAGTGGTTCGCGGACGACGGCACCGCGCCCGTGAGCGCGAGTGCGGGCACCAGCGCGGCCGCGTTCGACGCGTGGGCGGTGCGGCCGGTGGCCGGGAAGCAGGCGGCGCCGCAGTGCTCGTACGGCGCGGGCGCGCTGTTCTGCGCGCAGTCCGGGGAGGTCTACGCCCTGTCCCCGGCCGACGGCGCGGTGCGGTGGCGGCGGTCCGTCGCGCAGACGGGTGCGGGCGCGCCGGTCCTCTCGGGAGGACTGGTGTACGTGCCCACGGCGGACGGCCGGCAGCTGGCCGCGCTCGACCCCGCCATGGGCCGGACGCGCGCGCTGCGGCAGGCGCCCGCGCAGGGCGGGTGGGCCTTCGCGGGCGACACGCTGCTGCTCGTCGGCGCGGACGGGACGGTCACCGGTGTGGACAGCGCCTCGGGCCGCACCCGCTGGAGCGGTCCGGTGCCCGGGTACACCGCGCCGTCGTTCGTCTCGTTCCCCGGGGACCCGCTGGCCTATGCGACGAGCACGTCCGCCGACGGGGCGTGGACGCGGGTGGTGGCGGTGGTGCCCGGCACCGGGGCCGTGCGCTGGGAGGCCCGGCTGAAGGGCTCGCTGCGGCCGGTGGGCGCCGAGGGCGGTTCGGTGTACTTCCTCGGCCTGGACCCGGTGTACGGGGACGCGCGGGCGGTCGTCCGGTACACGCCGGGCAGCAAGGCGGTGCGGCGGGTGACGCTGCCCGTGCCCCGGCCGGAGGCGCAGGCGCAGGTGCGGGACGGCGTGGTCCGGCTGCTGGCGGCCGGCGGCACCCTGGAGGCCGTCGACATGGCGGCGGGCCGGCAGCTGTGGGAGGTGGAGACGGCCGTGAGCCGCGGCTCGGCACCGGTCTCGGACGCCCGGCACGTGTACGTCAGCGCGGCGGACGGGCGGCTGCTCGCCGTGGACGCGCGGACGGGCCGGCTGGTGGGGCAGACCCCGCCCCGGCTCGGCGGCCTGGCGGGCACGCTGGCCGCGCCGGTGCTCGCGGGCGGCCGGGTGTACGCGGGCGCGCCGGACGGCACGGTGTTCGCCGTCGACGGGGAGCAGCCGACGGGGTGGTGAGGGGGCCCTCCGGGCGGGGCGGCTTGCGTGGCCGGGCGGCTTGTAAGGCGGGCTGCGGGCGGGGCGGCTTGCGTGGGGCGGGCTGCGGGCCGGGCGGCTTGTGGGCCGAGCGGCTTGTGGGCCGAGCTGCGGGCGGGGGGCGCGGGGCGCGGGCTTCCGGCGGCCGGGCGATCGCCGGTGGTGGGGTGGCCACCGGGCGTTCAGGTGGTTGCTCGGCGGCGGGCGTGGGGGCGGTGGCGCGGGCCCCGGCTGGGGGGCTGCCCTCGCCGGCCGGTGAGGGCGGTGCCCGGCCGGGGACGTGGCGAGGGGCCGCTCCCGGGTGGGGCGGCCCCTCGGGGTGTCGTGCGGGTCAGCCGAGGCGCGAGACCGTGCGGGTCAGCCGAGGCGCGAGACGTCGCGGACGGCGCCCTTGTCCGCGCTGGTGGCCATCGCGGCGTAGGCGCGCAGGGCGGCGGTGACCTTGCGGTCGCGGTTCTTCGGGGCGTACGCGCCGTTCAGGGCCTGCTCGCGGCGGGCCAGCTCCGTCTCGTCCACCAGGAGTTCGATGGTGCGGTTCGGGATGTCGATGCGGATGCGGTCGCCGTCCTCGACGAGCGCGATGGCGCCGCCGGAGGCCGCCTCCGGGGAGGCGTGGCCGATGGACAGGCCCGAGGTGCCGCCGGAGAAGCGGCCGTCGGTGATCAGGGCGCACTTCTTGCCCAGGCCCCGGCCCTTCAGGTACGAGGTCGGGTAGAGCATCTCCTGCATGCCGGGGCCGCCCTTGGGGCCCTCGTAGCGGATGACGACGACGTCGCCCTCCTTGATCTGCTGGGTCAGGATCTTCTGGACGGCCTCCTCCTGCGACTCGCAGACGACGGCCGGGCCCTCGAAGGTCCAGATCGACTCGTCCACGCCGGCCGTCTTCACCACGCAGCCGTCGACGGCGAGGTTGCCCTTGAGGACCGCGAGGCCGCCGTCCTTGGAGTAGGCGTGCTCCAGGGAGCGGATGCAGCCGCCCTCGGCGTCGGTGTCCAGGGCCTCCCAGCGCTCGGACTGGGAGAACGCCTCGGCGGAGCGGACGCAGCCGGGGGCCGCGTGCCACAGCTCGACCGCCTCGGGCGAGGGGGAGCCGCCGCGCACGTCCCAGGTCTTGAGCCAGTCGGCCAGGGAGGGGCTGTGCACGGCGTGCACGTCCTCGTTGAGCAGGCCGGCCCGGTGCAGTTCGCCGAGGAGGGCGGGGATGCCGCCGGCGCGGTGCACGTCCTCCATGTAGTACGTGCGGTCCTTGGCGACGTTCGGGGCGACCTTGGCCAGGCAGGGCACGCGGCGCGAGACGGCGTCGATCTCTTCCAGGCCGAAGGGGACGCCCGCCTCCTGGGCGGCGGCCAGCAGGTGCAGGATCGTGTTGGTGGAGCCGCCCATCGCGATGTCGAGGGCCATCGCGTTCTCGAACGCCTGGAAGGTGGCGATGTGGCGGGGCAGGACCGTCTCGTCGTCCTGCTCGTAGTAGCGGCGGGTGATGTCCATGACCGTGCGGGCCGCGTCCTCGTACAGGGCGCGGCGGGCGGTGTGGGTGGCGAGGACCGAGCCGTTGCCGGGCAGGGAGAGGCCGATGGCCTCGGTGAGGCAGTTCATCGAGTTGGCGGTGAACATGCCGGAACAGCTGCCGCAGGTCGGACAGGCGTTCTCCTCGATACGGAGGATGTCCTCGTCGGAGATCTTGTCGTTGGCGGCGTCGGCGATGGCGTCGATCAGGTCCAGGGTGCGGACGGTGCCGTCGACCAGGGTGGCGCGGCCGGCTTCCATGGGGCCGCCGGAGACGAAGACCGTCGGGATGTTGAGGCGCAGCGCGGCCATCAGCATGCCCGGGGTGATCTTGTCGCAGTTGGAGATGCAGACCAGGGCGTCGGCGCAGTGCGCCTCGACCATGTATTCGACGCTGTCGGCGATCAGGTCGCGCGAGGGCAGCGAGTAGAGCATGCCGCCGTGGCCCATCGCGATGCCGTCGTCCACGGCGATGGTGTTGAACTCGCGCGGGATGCCGCCCGCCTCGCGGACCGCCTCGCTGACGATCCGGCCGACCGGCGCGAGGTGGGTGTGGCCGGGGACGAACTCGGTGAAGCTGTTGGCGATGGCGATGATCGGCTTCCGGCCGATGTCCGCACCGGGTACACCGGAGGCACGCATAAGGGCGCGGGCGCCCGCCATGTTGCGGCCGTGGGTGACTGTGCGGGACCTCAGCTCGGGCATCGTCGCTCGCTCCTTCGGAGAGTTCTGCCGGGCAGTTCTGCCGGACCGGCCGGGTGGCGGCCGGTGTCGGCCGGTTGTCGGCCGTGGCATCGTGGCAGAGTTCTGACTCGGTCGAGCGTACGCCGGTCATCCAGGGTTCGGGACGGGGTGTCCGGAATGCGGGACGGGTGTCTCGCGTGCCGCACGCCCGCGCCGCGGTCGGCGCACGGTCAGTGGCGGGGTACGCGGACCGAGGACGCCAGGTGGAGGCGGGTGAACGCCAGCGCCTCGGCGAGGTCGGCCTCGCGCTCCGCGCTCGACATGGCGCGACGGGTGTTGACCTCGATCACGACGTGGCCGTCGAAGCCGGAGCCGGCGAGACGTTCCAGCAGTTCGGCGCAGGGCTGGTTGCCGCGCCCGGGCACCAGGTGCTCGTCCTTGGCGGAGCCCTTGCCGTCGGCGAGGTGGACGTGGCCGAGGCGGTCGCCCATCCGGTCCACCATCTTCAGCGCGTCGGTACGGGCGGTCGCCGCGTGGCTGAGGTCGATCGTGAAGTGCCGGTAGTCGTCCCTGGTGACGTCCCAGTCGGGGGCGTAGGCGAGCATCTCGCGGTCGCGGTAGCGCCAGGGGTACATGTTCTCGACGGCGAACCGCACATCCGTCTCGTTCGCCATCCGCCAGATTCCGGTCACGAAGTCCCGGGCGTACTGGCGCTGCCAGCGGAAGGGCGGGTGGACGACGACGGTGCTCGCGCCGAGCTTCTCGGCCGCCGCGCGGGCCCGCTGGAGCTTGACCCAGGGGTCGGTGGACCACACCCGCTGCGTGATCAGCAGACAGGGCGCGTGCACGGCGAGGATGGGTATCCCGTGGTAGTCGCTGAGTCTGCGCAGCGCTTCGATGTCCTGGCTGACCGGGTCCGTCCACACCATGACCTCGACGCCGTCGTAACCGAGGCGCGCGGCGATCTCGAAGGCCGTCGCCGTCGACTCCGGATAGACGGAAGCCGTCGACAGGGCGACCTTCGCATCCGGGACGCGCACGACTGGCTCTGCCATGGGGGACAGGTTACGGGGTGCGGTGTGCCCCTGCGGGGCGGCTCGGGGTGGTTGTGGGGTTCGTCATGTGGGGGGCGGCCGGGGCGCGGAGGGGCGGGGCGCAGCCCCGCACACGAAGGGGCGCGGGGAACTGCGCGGGTGACCACGACGCACCCGCACCCGCCAAGCCGAGAGAAGCCCCCCACCCCTTAGGCGCCCCCCGAAAACCCCCGGGCGCACCCCGAGACATCCCTACGCCGAACCCATGTGATCCAGCCGCCGCAGGATCACACCCTCCCGCAGCGCCCACGGGCAGATCTCCAGCCGTTCCACCCCGAACAGATCCATCGCCCCCTCGGCGACCAGCGCCCCGGCGAGCAGCTGGGTGGCGCGGCCGTCGGAGACGCCGGGCAGCTCCGCCCGCTCCTGAGCCGTCATCGCGGCGAGCCTCGGCACCCACGCCTCCAGCGACTCCCGCTTCAGTTCCCGCTGCACGTACAGCCCGTCGGCGGACCGCGCCGCCCCGGCGATCCGGGCGAGCTGCCGGAACGTCTTCGAGGTGGCGACCACGTGGTCGGGCGCCCCGAAGCGGCTGAACTCGCCGACCGTGCGCGCGATCTCCGTGCGGACGTGCCGCCGCAGGGCGCGGACGTCCTCGGGGTCGGGCGGGTCGCCGGGCAGCCAGCCCGCGGTGAGGCGGCCCGCGCCGAGCGGCAGCGACACCGCCGCGTCGGGTTCCTCGTCGATGCCGTAGGCGATCTCCAGGGAGCCGCCGCCGATGTCCAGGACCAGCAGCTTGCCCGCCGACCAGCCGAACCAGCGGCGGGCGGCGAGGAAGGTGAGGCGCGCCTCCTCCGCTCCGCTGAGCACCTGGAGCCGTACGCCCGTCTCCTCGCGCACGCGCGCGAGGACGTCGTCGGCGTTGCCCGCCTCGCGCACGGCGGAGGTCGCGAACGGCAGCAGGTCCTCGACGCCCTTGTCCTCGGCGGCCTGGAGGGCGTCCCGCAGGACCGCGATCAGCCGCTCCACGCCCTCGGCGCCGATGGAGCCGTCCGCGTCGAGGAGCTGGGCGAGGCGCAGTTCCACCTTGTGCGAGTGCGCGGGCAGCGGGCGCGCGCCGGGGTGCGCGTCGACCACCAGCAGATGCACCGTGTTCGAACCCACGTCGAGGACACCGAGTCTCATGTAGGGAACGCTACTGCCACCCGGCCCGCCGTCCGCCCCGGTCGCCCGGATCGCCCGTTTCCTCTCCCGGCCGGTCCCCGGTCCGCGGCGGTCCCGGCGTGCTGGCCGGGCGACTTACCCTGGACGCGTGCCAAAGACGAAAAAGGCGAAGACCGATAAATCGGCGGACCCGGCGAAGGCGGCGAAGCCGGGGAGGAAGGGCTCGGTGACGGAAGCCGACGAGAAGGGGCTCGACTTCGCGCGCGCGTGGGTGGAGTTCCCGGACCCGGCGGACGACGAGCAGGTCTTCCGCTGCGATCTGACATGGCTGACCTCCCGCTGGAACTGCATCTTCGGCAGCGGCTGCCAGGGCATCCAGGAGGGCCGCGCGGAGGACGGGTGCTGCACGCTGGGCGCCCACTTCTCCGACGAGGAGGACGAGCAGCGGGTCGCCGGGCACGTGGCGAGGCTGACGCCGGACATCTGGCAGAACCACGCGGAGGGCGCCCGCAACGGCTGGGTGTCCGAGGACGAGGAGGGCTCCCGGCAGACGCGTCCCTTCCAGGGGTCGTGCATCTTCCAGAACCGGCCGGGGTTCGCGGGCGGCATGGGCTGCTCGCTGCACATCCTGGCGCTGCGGGAGGGCCGGGAGCCGCTGGAGACCAAGCCGGACGTGTGCTGGCAGCTGCCGATCCGGCGGACCTTCGAGTGGATCGACCGCCCCGACGACACGCGGGTGCTGCAGGTGTCGATCGGCGAGTACGACCGCCGGGGCTGGGGTCCGGGCGGTCACGACCTGCACTGGTGGTGCACGTCGGCGACCTCCGCGCACGGTGCGGGCGACCCGGTGTACGTCTCGTACCGGGCGGAGCTGACCGAGCTGATGGGCAAGGCCGGCTACGACCGTCTGGTGGAGCTGTGCGAGGTGCGGCTGGCCGGTCAGCTGCCCCTGCTGGCCCCGCATCCGGCGGACCCGGCCCCGCCGGCGTGACCCCGTCCTTGCGGCGACGCCCCGCCCTTGTGGCATCGGACCGCCCTGTGGCATCGGCCCGCCCTGTGGCGTCGGCCTGATCCCGGCGGCATCGGCCTGATCCCGGCGGCCCTGGACCCGGCAGCCCTGGACCGGGCGGCCCCTGATCCCGGCGGCCCCTGGACCGGGCGGCCTGGTCCCGGCCGGCGGCGTTGCGCCCGGTCCCGCTCGTGTGATCTTCGGTCCGGCCCGCCTCCCCCGCCCCGACTCCGGCCCGCCTCCCCGCCCCGATCCCGTCTAGCTGTTCGACGGGCTCGGGGCGGTGCTGTTCTCCGGGGTCGTCGGGGGCGGGCTGTCCGGGGTGGTCGGGGGCGGGTCCGTAGGGGGCGGGGTGGGGCTGGGCGAGGTGGTCGGCGGGGACTGGGACGGGTCGGGGCTCGTCGTCGCGGTCGGGGTCGGGTGCGGGTCGCCCGACGGGGAAGGGTCGGCCGGGGCGGTGGCGGAGGGGGTCGGGGCGGTGCCGTAGCCGTCGATGGTGACCACCGTGCGGGCGGGCGCGATCATGACGCGGGCGCTCCAGTGGCCGGACGGTTCGCGCAGGTGGTCGACGTAGACCTTGACCGTCACCGTCTCCCCCGGCCGCAGCGTCCCGGCGGAGCGGCTGAGGTAGAGCCAGGGCGCGTCGGCGGCCGCCGTCCAGTGGACCTCGGCGGGGCCGGACGCGGTGAGGGTGACGAGCGTGGTGTCGCCGGTGCTCGCCGCGGCGACGGTGAGGCGGCCGTCCGCGTGACCGGTTCCGCCGGTTCCGGCGACGCTCACCGAGACGGCGGGGCGCCCGCTCGCGCGCGGGCCGCCGCCGGGTCCGGTGTCGGTGTCGGTGTCGGCGGTGTTCACGTAGCCGCCGGTCGGGGTGGCGCCGGCCAGGGCGCCCGGATCGCCCGCCTCGTGCGCGGTGGCCGACGGGCCGCCCGGACCCTCGCCGGTCGCGGTGCCCCGGTAGGCGGCCCACAGAGCGAGCACGGGCGCGGCGACCACGGTGGCGACGACGGTCGTCGTGACGGCACGCGCGCGGAGGCGGTCCCGGCGGGCGGCGCGGTCCTTGGGGTCCATCGGGAAGCCGCGCCGGTCGAAGCGCGGGGCCGCGCCCCGCGCGCGCGGGTGGTGCGCCATGGCGGTGCGCAGGGCGGCGCGGGGCGCGGTGAGCACGGGCAGTTCGGCGGGGGTGACGCAGGCGCCGGGCCACCGGCCGGGGACCGCGCGCTCGGCGGTACGGCGGCAGCGCGGACAGTCGTCCACGTGCCGGACGAGTTCGCGCCGCAGCGCCGTGCTGAGCACGAACCCGTCGGGGCCGGCGAGCACCGCCACGCCCGGGCAGCCGCCCGTCTCGACCACGGCGAGCGCGGCGCGGGTGCGCTCGACCTCGCAGGCGGCGGAGGCGAGCAGTTCGCGGGCGGCGGCCAGGCCGAGGCCGAGGACGGCGGCGACCTCGTGGGCGGTCAGGCGGTGGCGGACGGCGAGTTCCAGGGCCTCGCGCTGCTCCGGGGTGGTGCCGGCGGCCTCCGGCCAGGCCAGCAGGGCCAGTTCGCGCCGCCGGACCTCCTGGACCTCCTCCGGGACGGGCGCGGCGGTGCGGTCCGGGCGGCGGCGGTGGTCGCCGGGGCGGCCGGCGGCGTGCGTGGCCTGCCGCTGCTGCCGGGCGGCGGCGAGCCGGCGCAGGCACGCCCAGCGGGCCAGCGCGTAGAGCCAGGCCCTGCGCTCCGGCGCGTTCTCCGGGCCGCGCTGTCCGCGCCGCTCGGCGCACGCGAGCGCCTCGCCGAGGGCGGCCGTCGCCGCCTCGTGGTCGCACAGGACGGACAGGCAGTAGGTGAACAGGCCGTCGAGGTGGGGCTCGTAGCAGGCGGGCGGGTGCTCGGCCAGGGTGCGCGCGGCGGCGCGGTCGCGCGCCTCGCGGTGTGCCCGGTGCGCACCGGTCGTGCGGGTCGAGGTCTCCGGACTGCTGCTCATCACCCGTGCGACCGTAGGCGGCCGGGGATCGTCCGTTCTCCCCCGTTGCGCACTTTTAATCCGTACGGGTGAAACGATCCCTCAAAAGAGGAGCGGCGTCTTCCGTATAAGCGGATGGGTTCATTCCGCGACCTCTCCGCCACGGCTCGACCACGCCTCGGGCGCGACCCCACCACGCCCCTGTTCGATTTCGTTCGAATACGGGGGGACGCGTTGTCAGTGGCGGCCGCTACGGTTTCCCCCATGGCTGCCCGTACCAAGACCACCAAGGACCGACCGTCCTACCGCTGCACCGAGTGCGGCTGGCAGACGGCCAAGTGGCTCGGCCGCTGCCCCGAGTGCCAGGCCTGGGGCACGGTCGAGGAGTACGGCAGCGCGCCCGCGGTCCGCACCACCGCGCCCGGCCGGGTCACCACCTCCGCCCTGCCCATCGGCCAGGTCGACGGCCGGCAGGCCACCGCCCGCTCCACCGGCGTGCCCGAGCTGGACCGGGTGCTCGGCGGCGGACTGGTCCCCGGCGCGGTCGTCCTGCTCGCGGGCGAGCCCGGGGTCGGCAAGTCCACGCTGCTGCTGGACGTGGCCGCCAAGGCCGCCGACGACGAGCACCGCACGCTGTACGTCACGGGCGAGGAGTCCGCCAGCCAGGTCAGGCTGCGCGCCGACCGCATCGGCGCCCTCGACGACCACCTCTACCTCGCCGCCGAGACCGACCTCGCCGCCGTCCTCGGCCATCTGGACGCGGTCAAGCCCTCGCTGCTGATCCTCGACTCGGTGCAGACGGTGGCCTCCCCCGAGATCGACGGCGCGCCCGGCGGCATGGCGCAGGTGCGCGAGGTCGCCGGCGCGCTGATCCGCGCCTCCAAGGAGCGCGGCATGTCCACGCTGCTGGTGGGCCATGTCACCAAGGACGGCGCGATCGCCGGCCCCCGGCTGCTGGAGCACCTGGTGGACGTGGTGCTGCACTTCGAGGGCGACCGGCACGCGCGGCTGCGCCTGGTCCGAGGCGTCAAGAACCGTTACGGCGCGACGGACGAGGTCGGCTGCTTCGAACTGCACGACGAGGGCATCACGGGCCTCGCCGACCCCAGCGGCCTGTTCCTGACCCGGCGCGCCGAGCCGGTGCCCGGCACCTGCCTCACCGTCACCCTGGAGGGCCGCCGCCCGCTGGTCGCCGAGGTGCAGGCGCTCACCGTCGACTCGCAGATCCCCTCCCCGCGCCGCACCACCTCGGGCCTGGAGACCTCCCGGGTGTCGATGATGCTGGCCGTGCTGGAGCAGCGGGGCCGGATCAGCGCGCTCGGCAAGCGGGACATCTACTCGGCCACCGTCGGCGGCGTGAAGCTGTCCGAGCCGGCCGCCGACCTCGCCGTCGCCCTCGCCCTGGCCTCCGCCGCCAGCGACACCCCGCTCCCGAAGAACCTGGTCGCGATCGGCGAGGTGGGCCTGGCGGGCGAGGTCAGACGGGTCACCGGCGTCCAGCGGCGGCTCTCGGAGGCGCACCGCCTGGGCTTCACGCACGCGCTCGTGCCGGGCGACCCGGGGAAGATCCCGGCGGGGATGAAGGTGCTGGAAGTGGCCGACATAGGGGACGCGCTGCGGGTGCTGCCCCGCTCCCGTCGCCGAGAGGCCCCGCGGGAGCAGGAGGACCGCCGGTAGACTTTGCCCTGGTCTCGCCCGTCCGTACGAACCGTGTGTGCGAAACGGGAGCGCCTGAAGAACCCGCGACCGGAGGAGTGCAGTGGCAGCCAACGACCGGGCAGCAGCTCCCGGAAAGTCCGGTGGGAGTTCCGGCGCCGATGGCCTGATGCGCGCCTCGCTGAGCGCCGTGGCGCCCGGCACCGCCCTGCGGGACGGACTGGAGCGGGTCCTGCGCGGCAACACCGGCGGACTGATCGTGCTGGGCTCCGACAAGACGGTCGAGTCGATGTGCACGGGCGGCTTCGTGCTGGACGTCGAGTTCACGGCGACCCGGCTGCGGGAGCTGTGCAAGCTGGACGGCGGCATCGTGCTGTCCTCGGACCTGTCGAAGATCCTGCGGGCCGGCGTGCAGCTGGTGCCGGACCCGACGATTCCCACCGAGGAGACCGGCACCCGGCACCGCACCGCGGACCGGGTCAGCAAGCAGGTCAACTACCCGGTGGTCTCCGTCTCCCAGTCCATGCGGCTGATCGCCCTCTACGTCGACGGGCAGCGCCGCGTCCTGGAGGACTCCGCGGCGATCCTCTCCCGCGCCAACCAGGCCCTGGCCACCCTGGAGCGCTACAAGCTCCGCCTGGACGAGGTCGCGGGCACGCTGTCCGCGCTGGAGATCGAGGACCTGGTCACGGTCCGGGACGTCTCGGCGGTCGCGCAGCGCCTGGAGATGGTGCGCCGCATCGCCACCGAGATCGCCGAGTACGTGGTGGAGCTGGGCACCGACGGGCGTCTCCTCGCCCTCCAGCTGGACGAGTTGATCGCGGGCGTGGAGCCCGAGCGGGAACTCGTCGTCCGGGACTACGTCCCCGAGCCCACCGCCAAGCGCTCCCGCACGGTGGACGAGGCGCTCGCCGAACTCGACAAGCTCTCCCAGGCCGAGCTGCTGGAGGTGTCCACCGTCGCCCGCGCGCTGGGCTACACCGGCTCGCCCGAGACCCTGGACTCCGCGGTCTCCCCGCGCGGCTTCCGGCTGCTGGCCAAGGTGCCGCGGCTGCCCGGCGCGATCATCGACCGGCTGGTCGAGCACTTCGGCGGCCTGCAGAAGCTGCTCGCCGCCAGCGTGGACGACCTCCAGACGGTGGACGGCGTCGGCGAGGCGCGGGCGCGCAGCGTCCGCGAGGGACTGTCGCGGCTGGCGGAGTCGTCGATCCTGGAACGGTACGTCTGACCCTGCGGGGCGGTTCCGGGGCGGGACGCTCAGCCTCCGGGGCGGGACGCTCAGTCTCCGGGGCGCTGAGCCTTCGGGGTGTTTCGCCTCCGGGCGCCGAGCCTTCGGGTGTTCCTCCCCGGGGCGCTGGGCCTTCACAGCCGGGTGAGTGCCCGGCCTTCCGAGGTGTCGGGGCCGGTGGCGGCGGGGTCGGTCCGCCGCCAGGACGTCAGTCCGCCGACAGGGTGTCAGTCCGCCGACAGGACGAAGGACGTCTGGAGCTTGCCGTAGCCCGGGACCTTCGCCTGCACCAGATACGTGCCCGGCGCGGCCGTGCCCGCCGGGGGCGTGGCGCACTGGGGAGCGCTCGGCTTGCGGTCCCACCGCACGGTGTGGGTGATCGCGCCCTTCGCCGGCACCCGGAACAGCAGGCTCCCGGCGGTCTTCGGGCAGTCGGCCGAGGACCAGTAGTCGTCGCTGCTGTTGGCCGGAGTGACGGTCAGGACGGCGGACTTGGGACCGAGGTCCACCTTGCAGTCCTTGCCGGCGGTGCTCTTCGCGACCAGCTCGAAGGTGGGCGTCTCGCCGGGGCCGTAGGAGTTGCGCACGCTGCGCAGGCTCAACTGGACCGTGCCGGTGGTGCAGTCGGGCAGCGAGCTGCCGGCCGGGAGTACGGCGCCGCCCGTGCCGCCGCCCTGGGCGCCGTCGTCCGTGCCGCCGCCGACTCCGGAACCGTTTCCGCTGCCGCCCGTACCGGCGTCACCGCCCGTACCCGAGCCGGAACCCGTTCCGCTTCCGGATCCGGTGGAGCCGCCACCGCCGGACTCGTCGCGTCCGCCGGGGCGTTGGCTGATCGCGGGACCCGACTCGGAGGGGCCCGGCGTGATGGTGGAGGGGCTGGGATTCTTGCCGTCGGAACCGCCGCCGTTGTTCTGGTGTCCGCCCCCGCCGCCCGAGGTGGTGATCCAGACGATCAGCAGGGCCAGCAGGGCGACCGCGGACAGCAGAAGCACCCGCCGTCGCCAGTAGATGGAGGCGGGAAGCGGCCCGATCGGATTGCGCAGAGATCCCACGGCCCAAACTGTACGAGAGATCCAGGACTTACCCTGCGCCACCCGCCGCGCCGACCACAACTTTTCCGGATCATCATTCCGGAAACCTTCCGCAACTCGCCGATCCCGGTGGGCCGCGCCGCCCGCCGGTCGCACTGCGTAAGCGAATTCGCGCCGCCGGTACGGTCGGTGACGGCGCGTCGCGTGGGGCGCGTGAAGTGGGCTTCGTGCGCGGGGAGTTCCGTGGATCTGCTTCGGGCGCGGGTGCCGCGGCCGGTGCCGCGTGTCGCCGCCGGGACGGAGGCTCGGGCGGAGCCCGGGCGAAGCCCGGGCGGGTGCGACGCCTCCAGCCGCGCCGCGCGCCCCGTCGGCCCTAACGCCCGCCGCCGTGCGCGGGGGCGCCTCTCACCTCCGTACGAACACAGGTGCCCCCGCCCGACCCGTACGCGGATCTCGCCTCTCCCGCCCGACCCGTACGCCGGCCTCTGCACCGGTCTCGCCGCCCCGCCCACCCAGCGGGCGCCGCCGCCCCCTCCCCGCCCGGCCCCCGCACCCGCACCGCCTCGCCGAAGGAACCCGTCGCCCCTCCCCCGCCGCCCAGGGCGACCCACCGGTCTCCCCGCCCCCCGCCAGGGGCGACCCACCGCCCGGCCTCACCTCACACGGCCGCGCGCCGACACGTGGCAGGATCGGAAGGGTCATGACTGCGCCCACACTGCCCCCGCACAGCAGCCCCACTGCCCCGGCCCCCGCCACCGACGGCCCCGCCGACGCCCCCGGCGTCCCGCTCGGCGAGACCCTGCACACCCAGGTCATCACCTGGTTCGACGGCAACGCCCGAGACCTGCCCTGGCGGCGCGCCGACGCCGGCGCCTGGGGCGTGATGGTCAGCGAGTTCATGCTCCAGCAGACGCCCGTCAACCGCGTGCTGCCCGTCTACGAACAGTGGCTCGAACGCTGGCCGCGCCCCGCCGACCTCGCCAAGGAGGCCCCCGGCGAGGCCGTCCGCGCCTGGGGCCGGCTCGGATACCCGCGCCGCGCCCTGCGCCTGCACGGCGCCGCGGTCGCCATAACGGAACGGCACGGCGGCGACGTGCCGACCGAGCACGCGCAACTCCTCGCCCTGCCCGGGATCGGCGAGTACACGGCCGCCGCGGTCGCCTCCTTCGCCTACGGGCAGCGGCACGCCGTGCTCGACACCAACGTCCGGCGCGTCCTGGCGCGCGCGGTCACCGGTGTGCAGTACCCGCCGAACGCCACCACCGCCGCCGAACGCCGCCTCGCCCGCGCCCTGCTGCCCGAGGACGAGCGGACCGCCGCCCGCTGGGCCGCCGCCTCCATGGAACTGGGCGCGCTGGTGTGCACGGCGAAGAACGAGTCCTGCCACCGGTGCCCGATCTCCGGGCACTGCGCCTGGCGGCTGGCCGGCAAGCCGGAGCACGACGGCCCGCCGCGCCGGGGCCAGACGTACGCCGGTACGGACCGGCAGGTGCGCGGCAAGCTGCTCGCCGTGCTGCGGGAGGCCCACACGCCGGTCCCGCAGACGGTGCTCGACCGGGTGTGGCACGAGCCGGTCCAGCGGGCCCGCGCCTTGGACGGGCTGGTCGCCGACGGTCTGGTGGAACCGCTGCCGGGCGGCCTCTACCGACTGCCCCTGACCTGAACCGACCGAACCGACCGACCCGACCCGCACCGACCCGGCCCGCACCGGCCCAATCGTCGCCCCTGATCCGCTCTTCCGATACGAAGCCCTCGCGCACCCCCGCTCCAGCCGGTCCGGCCCACGCCTGACACCCCGTCAGCACACAGGTCGATGACAGGCGGTGGGGCGGCGCGGGGGCTTCGTGTCACAGGAACGCGCGCTGTTTCACCGTGTCGTGAGGGGGCAAATCACCCCAAAAAAGGGCCAATCAGGGCCGCCCCTCTACCCCGTCACGTCGTCCGTTACACAACCGACGCACAGCCGAGGGCTGACCGCAGGCTGCTTCGGACAGCGCCGTGACAACCCCTCCGTACCTTCAGTTGCGTGCCCGACGGGCACCGGACGGCTGCCGACCACAGCTCGTCCGCGGCACGGCTTGAGATCCGGCGGAACACGGGCCGGGACACGGGGAAGCGGAGGCGGTTGATCATGGCGCAGAGCGAGGTGCTCGAGTTCGAGGAGTACGTGCGCACCCGGCAGGACGCGCTGCTGCGCAGCGCGCGCCGTCTGGTGCCCGACCCGATCGACGCGCAGGACCTGCTGCAGACGGCGCTGGTGCGGACGTACGGCCGCTGGGACGGCATCGCCGACAAGCGCCTCGCGGACGCCTATCTGCGCCGCGTCATGATCAACACGCGGACCGAGTGGTGGCGGGCCCGGAAGCTGGAGGAGGTCCCCACCGAGCAGCTCCCGGACGCGTGCGTCGACGACTCCACCGAGCAGCACGCCGACCGCGCGCTGCTGATGGACATCATGAAAGTTCTGGCTCCCAAGCAGCGCAGCGTCGTCGTGCTGCGACACTGGGAGCAGATGTCCACGGAGGAGACGGCCGCGGCCCTCGGCATGTCCGCGGGTACGGTCAAGAGCACGCTGCACCGGGCGCTCGCCCGGCTCCGCGAGGAGCTGGAGGCCCGCGATCTGGACGCACGCGCGCTGGAGCGTGAGGAGCGGGAGCGTTGCGCGGCCTGACCGGCGAGGCCGGTGCCGAACCGGAGTCCGACGAGGCGCGGGGCACCTTGCAGGCGGCGTTCACGGCGGTGTCCGTGCTCGCCGCCCTCGGCCTTTTGGTGTCCGCCTGCGGTACGGGGGGCACGGGCGCCCGTGACGAGGGCCCCGCCCACACCGGCAGCTCGGCGGCGGGCGCGGTGGCCTCCGCCGCTCCGGCCGCGAGCGACACTCCGCAGCCGGCGGTGGACCCGGTCCGGCTGCTCAAGGACGACCCGAAGGTCTCGGCGACGGTCAAGCACGGTCTCAAGCCGTGCTCGGGCGACGAGTACCCGGTCGACGTGTCCTACGGCAAGCTGACCGGCGGCTCCGCCGACGACATCGTGGTGAACGTGCTGACCTGCGGAGACGCGGTCGGCATCGGCGCGTATGTGTACCGTGGCCGGGGCGATCGGTACGAGAACGTGTTCGCGACCGAGGAGCCTCCGGTCTATGCCGAGATCGACCGCGGCGACCTCGTGGTCACCAAACAGGTGTACGAGAAGGGCGACCCGGTGTCGAATCCGTCCGGCGAGGACGTGATCACCTACCGCTGGTCGGGCCGGGCGTTCACCAAGGCGTTCAGCACCCGCAACGAGTACAGCAAGGCCGTCGGCGGCGCGACCGCGACCCAGGCCCCGGCCCCGGTACCCGTCCCGGACAGCTGACCGCGGGACAATGCCGGTGACGCGATCCGGCCGGACGGACGGCCGGATGGCCGAAGCCGTGGACCGGCGTGAACCGATCGGGGCCCCCGGTCCGATGTGCTGGTGGACGGCGTTTCGGACCCGAGGACGTTCGTACGGGCTGCGGCCTCGTACCCGGCCGGGCCGCGGCCCGTACGCCCGTACGCGGCGCACGCGGGGCGGGATGAACGCGGCGCGCGCCCGACGCGTCCACACAGTGAGCACCATTCGAAGCAGACGAGGACTGAGAGCACCGGGATGGCAGAGCAGACCCACGTCCTGTTCGTGGAGGACGACGACGTCATCCGCGAGGCCACGCAGCTCGCCCTGGAGCGGGACGGCTTCGCGGTCACCGCGATGCCCGACGGGCTGTCGGGGCTGGAGGCGTTCCGGGCGGACCGTCCCGACATCGCGCTGCTGGACGTGATGGTCCCCGGCCTCGACGGCGTCAGCCTGTGCCGCCGCATCCGCGACGAGTCGACGGTCCCGGTGATCATGCTGTCGGCGCGCGCCGACTCCATCGACGTCGTCCTCGGTCTGGAGGCCGGCGCCGACGACTACGTGACCAAGCCGTTCGACGGGGCGGTGCTGGTGGCCCGTATCCGCGCGGTGCTGCGCCGCTTCGGGCACGCGGGCGGCGCGCGGGCCGCCGCGGACTCCGGCGAGGTGGACGGCGGGGTGCTGACCTTCGGCGATCTGGAGGTCGACACCGACGGGATGGAGGTGCGAAGGGCCGGCCGGCCGGTCGCGCTCACCCCGACCGAGATGCGGCTGCTGCTGGAGTTCTCCTCCGCGCCGGGCACCGTCCTGTCCCGCGACAAGCTGCTGGAGCGGGTGTGGGACTACGGCTGGGGCGGTGACACCCGGGTCGTGGACGTCCATGTGCAGCGGCTGCGCACGAAGATCGGCCAGGACCGCATCGAGACGGTCCGCGGCTTCGGCTACAAGCTGAAGGCCTGAGCGGGGCGGCCATGCGGGGGATCACGCGGCGGCTGCTGCCGAAGTGCGCGGGGCGGCCGGGCATCCGTACCGGGCTGCGCTGGAAGCTGAGCGCCGCCATCGCGCTGGTGGGCGCGCTGGTGGCGATCGCGCTGAGCCTGGTCGTGCACGACGCCGCCCGGGTGTCGATGCTCGACAACGCGCGCGATCTCGCCGACACCCGGCTCACGCTCGCCCAGCCGATCTACGAGCGGCCGGGCCGGCGCCCGGCCTCCTCCGTCTTCAAGATCGACGACCCGCTGCTGCCGCCCGAGCTGCAGCGCAAGGTCCAGGAGGGCCGGCGGGCCACCTACGTCACCGACCGTCCCGGCGGCGCCCCGGACATCTGGGCGGCCATGCCGATCAAGGGCGGGCACGTGCTCTCCCTGCACACGCGGTTCACCGACCGCAGCGCGAACATCCTCCGGGACCTCGACCGGGCGCTGGTGATCGGCTCGATCTCGGCCGTCCTCGGCGGCAGCGCCCTCGGGGTGCTGATCGGCGGCCAGCTCTCCGGCCGGCTGCGCAAGGCGGCCGCCGCCGCGAACCAGGTCGCCAAGGGCGAGCCGGACGTACGGGTCCGGGACGCCATCGGCGGCGTCGTACGCGACGAGACCGACGATCTGGCGCGGGCGGTGGACGCGATGGCGGACGCGTTGCAGCAGCGGCTGGAGGCGGAGCGGCGGGTCACCGCCGACATCGCGCACGAGCTGCGCACCCCGGTGACCGGGCTGCTGACCGCCGCCGAGCTGCTGCCGCCGGGCCGGCCCACGGAGCTGGTCCTGGACCGGGCCAAGGCGATGCGCACGCTGGTGGAGGACGTCCTGGAGGTCGCCCGGCTCGACGGCGCCTCCGAGCGGGCCGAACTGCAGGACCTCGTGCTCGGCGAGTTCGTCGCCCGGCGGGTGGCGGCCAAGGACCCGGACGTCCAGGTGCGGGTGGTGCACGAGTCGATGGTCACCACCGATCCGCGGCGGCTGGAGCGGGTGCTGTTCAATCTGCTCGCCAACGCCGCCCGGCACGGCCGGCCGCCGATCGAGGTGACCGTGGAGGGCCGGGTGATCCGGGTGCGCGACCACGGGCCGGGCTTCCCGGAGGCCCTGCTCGCCGAGGGGCCGAGCCGTTTCCGCACCGGCAGCGCGGACCGGGCCGGGCGCGGCCATGGCCTCGGCCTGACCATCGCGGCCGGTCAGGCCCGCGTCCTCGGCGCCCGGCTGACCTTCCGCAACGTACGCCCGGCGGGCGCGCCCGAGGGCGTGCCGGCCGAGGGCGCGGTCGCCGTGCTGTGGCTCCCGGAGCACGCCCCGACGAACACGGGCAGCTATCCGATGCTGCCGCAGCAGCAGAACAGCTGACGCGCGAAGGGCCCCCGGCGGTGTGCCGGGGGCCCTTCGGGCGGGAGGGACGCGGGAGCGGCTCAGACCGTCTCGGCCAGGCCCTCGCGGGCCGCGGTGTCGCCGTCCTGGGGCTTCGCCGGGGCGGGGCCGGTGCCCTTGAGCGGGACCTCCTTGACGAAGACCGCCAGGACCAGCGCGATCACTCCGATCGCCGAGCCGAGCAGGAACGCGGAGTGCGTACCGGCGGAGACGGCGTGCTGGTAGGCCTCGCGGGCCACGGCCGGCAGCTTCTCCAGGCTCTTGGCGTCCAGCTGCGCGGACTTCTCCGTCATCTTGGAGCCCAGCGCGCCGGCCCGCTCGGTCATCTCGTGCTGGACCCGGTTGTTGAACAGCGCGCCCATGATCGCCACGCCGAAGGACGAGCCGAGGGTGCGGAAGAGGGTGGTGGACGAGGACGCCACGCCCATGTCCTTCATCTCCACGCTGTTCTGCGCGACCAGCATGGTGATCTGCATCAGACAGCCCATGCCCGCGCCGAGCACCGCCATGTAGAGGCCGGAGGTGAGGCGGGTGGTGTCGGTGTCCATGAGGGACAGCAGGTAGAGGCCCACGACCATCAGGACGCCGCCGGCGATCGGGAAGATCTTGTAGCGGCCGCTGTTGGTGGTGACCCGGCCCGCGATCATCGACACGACCAGCATCGCGCCCAGCATGGGCAGCAGCAGCAGACCGGAGTTGGTCGCGGAGGCGCCCTGCACCGCCTGCTGGTACAGCGGCAGGAACAGCACCGCGCCGAACATCACGAAGCCGGTGATGAAGCCGATCAGCGACATCAGGGTGAAGTTGCGGCTGCGGAAGATGTGCAACGGCACGATCGGCTCGGCGGCCTTGGTCTGCCAGAACACGAACCCGACCAGCGCGACCACGCCGATCGCGATCAGCTCCATGATCCGCGCGGAGGTCCAGGCGTACTCGGTGCCGCCCCAGGTGGTGACGAGGACGATCGAGCTGATGCCGAGGGTGAGCAGGGCGGCGCCGAGGTAGTCGACCCGCGCCTGCGAGCGCTTCCTCGGCAGGTGCAGGACGAGGCTGACCGCGACGAGCGCCACCGCGCCGAGCGGCAGGTTGATGTAGAAGGCCCAGCGCCAGCCCCAGTTGTCGGTGATGGTGCCGCCGACCAGCGGACCGCCGATCATCGCCAGCGCCATGACGCCGGCCATCATGCCCTGGTACTTGCCCCGCTCCCGGGGCGGGATCAGGTCGCCGATGATGGCCATGACGCCCACCATCAGACCGCCGGCGCCCAGGCCCTGGACCGCGCGGAAGCCGATCAGCTGGCCCATGTCCTGCGCCATGCCGCTGAGCGCGGAGCCGACCAGGAAGAGCACGATCGAGGTCATGAAGGCGCCCTTGCGCCCGTACATGTCGCCGAGCTTGCCCCACAGCGGCGTGGCCGCGGCGGTGGCCAGGGTGTAGGCGGTCACCACCCACGACAGATGCTGCAGACCGCCCAGCTCGCCCACGATCGTCGGCATCGCGGTGCCCACGATCATGTTGTCGAGCATCGCGAGCATCATCGCGATCATGAGTGCGAGCAGGACGACCCGCACACTCTTCGGCTGTTTCCCGGCCGGCGCGGTGTCCGTCCCGGCTATCGCTGCGTCCGCCATCGTTCCCTGCTCCCCCAGTTGGGCCTGGTACTTACTTGCCGCCCGGCAAGTTACTACACTCTGGAAGGTAGAGGTTCACTAGCCGGGCGTCAAGTAAGTTTTCGCCGACCGGCCGGCAGGTAAGTTTTCGGTAAGCGCGAGGAGTACGAGGATGGGCGGCACGATGGACGGCACCAAGCAGCAGCGCCGCGGAAACACCCGCCAGCGCATCCAGGACGTGGCCCTCGAACTCTTCGCCGAGCAGGGCTACGAGAAGACATCCCTGCGAGAGATCGCCGAGCGCCTCGACGTCACCAAGGCGGCGCTCTACTACCACTTCAAGACCAAGGAAGAGATCATCGTCAGTCTCTTCGAGGATCTGACGCAGCCGATCAGGGACCTGATCGAATGGGGCGGTCAGCAGCCGCACACCCTGGAGACCAAGCAGGAGATCGTCCGCCGCTACGACGAGGCGCTCACCGGGGCCGCCCCGCTGTTCCGCTTCATGCAGGAGAACCAGGCGACGGTGCGGGAACTGCGGATCGGCGAGACCTTCAAGGACTGGATGAGCGGTCTGCGCGAGATCATCATCGACCCGGACTCCGATCTGACCGACCAGGTCCGCTGCATCAGCGCCCTGTTCACGCTGCACGCCGGCATGTTCGTCATGCGGGACCTCGAAGGCGACCCCGACGACAAGCGCAAGGCCGTCCTGGAGGTCGCCATCGACCTGGTGACCCAGGCCCACCGGGGGTCGCACGGGGGCTGACGGGGCCCGCCGGGGGCCGTCGGGCGACGGCAGGGGACGGCAGGGGACGTCGGGCGATGGCGGGGGACGTCGGGCAATGGCAGGGGACGGGAACGCGGCAGCCGGCCCGGGGGCGGAAACGCCGTACCGCCGCCTGCTGGGGTCAGCAGACGGCGGTACGGGGGTGAAACGTTTGGCCGGTCAGCCGGTCGGCCGGTGCGTGAGCCGGCCGGCCGTCGGCCGCGTTCCGTTGGGGGGCGGTCGGGTCAGACCTTCACGCCGTGGGCGCGCAGGAAGACGACCGGGTTGACCGCGGAGCCGTAGTTCGGCGTGGTGCGGATCTCGAAGTGCAGGTGCGGACCGGTGGTGTTGCCGGTGTTGCCGGACAGGGCTATGTGCTGACCGGTGGCGACGACCTGGCCGACCTTCACGTCGATGCGCGAGAGGTGGGCGTACTGGGAGTACGTGCCGTTGCCGTGCTTGATGACGATGGCGTTGCCGTACGCCGGGCCGTCGCCGCCGCCGTTGGGGCCGGCCTTGACGACGGTGCCGCCGTGCGCGGCGACGACCTCGGTGCCGACCGGCACCGCGAAGTCCTGGCCGCTGTGCTTGTGCATCCAGTGGCTGCCGCCCTGGTCGAAGCTGGCGGTGAGGGTGTAGTGCTTCACCGGGTCGACCCAGGCGGCGGCCGACTTGGCGACGGTGGCGGTCGGGGCCGCCGCGGTCTCGGCGGCGGACGCTACTCCCGCGCCCATCGCGGCGGTGACTCCCAGGCCGGCGGCCAGGACGGCGGCACGGGTGCGGAGCTTGGCCGGACGGGCGGAACGGGACGTGGCGCGCTGGAACATCGAAACCTCTACGGGTGGGGGACAGATGAACCACCCGGAAGACCTGATGCCTTCGTCGGGCGGGCTCCACCTTGGTAACCCCGCCGGAGAGCCGCCCTCAAACACCCCTACTACGACGAAACCTAGTAATCGGGGACAGTGGCGCAGATCTCTTGACACTCCACCCAATTGGGACAAAAGCCCTGTAGAGACCCCATGGCATCCCATTTCGATGGACTAAGTGTCCGATTTATTAGTTCCTGTCCCCCACTAAGCCGCCTAGTACGGCCAGGGGCGCTTGTGCCGCTTGTCACCACGGAGAGGGGTGGAACCCCCCTCTTCTGTGACGGGCTTCATGTGGCGCCCGTCTCAGCAGGGTTACCGACTGGTAATCAATCGGTCGCCCTCCCGCCACCCTGTGCGACGAGCATGCTCACAACAATCCCGTCAGGACGCGAGAGGACCCCCATGAGCACAGGCACCTGGGCGCGCCGCACCGGTATGACCGCCGTCGCCACCGTCGCCGTGACCGCGCTGGCCGTCCCCGTGGGCGCGCAGGCGGCCACGGACGCCCCGGCCGCCGCCCCCGCGGCCGCCCCCGCGGCCGCCACGGCGCGCACCACGCCGGCGAGCACCGCCGAGGCCGCCGCCGCGTCCGGGAAGGTCGGCTACGACACCTGGCAGCAGGACTGCCGGGCCGTGATGGACCAGGCCCTGCCGTATCTGCGGGAGCGGATCGCGAGCGCCCGGCCCGGCGAGAAGCAGGCCGTCGTGCTGGACATCGACAACACGGCCCTGGAGACCGACTTCGGCTTCAGCTTCCCGCAGCCGGCCAACCAGCCCGTGCTGACGGCCGCCCGCTACGCCCAGGAGCACGGCGTCGCGCTGTTCTTCGTGACCGCCCGTCCGGGCGTCATCGCGGCCCCCACCGAGTGGAACCTGGAGCACGACGGCTACCGGGTCGCCGGGCTGCGCGTCCGCGGCCTGCTGGACCTCTTCAAGGACGTCGCCGCCTACAAGACGGCCCAGCGCGCCGCCATCGAGAAGGACGGCTACACGATCATCGCGAACATCGGCAACAGCCCGACCGACCTGTCCGGCGGCCACGCCGAGAAGACGTTCAAGCTGCCCGACTACGACGGCCAGCTGTCCTGACCCGGCACGGCATGCGAAAGGGGCCTGCCCCGGGACTTGAAGTCCCGGGGCAGGCCCCTTCTCGCCGTTCAGGCCGGGCGCGTGCTTACGCGTCCTTGCTCAGGTTCGGACCGGCTCCGCCGGCCGCCTGCTCGATCGGCGGCACGTCCGGCAGCGCCGACTTCTCCTCACCGCGGAAGGTGAAGGTCTTGTCGTCGCCCTCGCCCTCGGTGTCCACGACCACGATGTGACCGGGGCGCAGCTCGCCGAAGAGGATCTTCTCCGAGAGCGTGTCCTCGACCTCGCGCTGGATGGTCCGGCGCAGCGGCCGGGCGCCCAGGACGGGGTCGTAGCCCTTCTTGGCCAGCAGCTCCTTGGCGGACTGGGACAGCTCGATGCCCATGTCCCGGTCCTTGAGGCGCTCGTCCACCTTGCCGATCATCAGGTCGACGATCCGCAGGATGTCCTCCTGCGTGAGCTGCGGGAAGACGACCACGTCGTCGACGCGGTTGAGGAACTCGGGCCGGAAGTGCTGCTTCAGCTCGTCCGAGACCTTGTTCTTCATGCGCTCGTAGTTGGTCTTCGTGTCGCCCGAGGCCGCGAAGCCCAGGTTGAAGCCCTTGGAGATGTCCCGGGTGCCGAGGTTGGTCGTCATGATGATGACCGTGTTCTTGAAGTCCACGACCCGGCCCTGGGAGTCGGTCAGGCGACCGTCCTCCAGGATCTGCAGCAGCGAGTTGAAGATGTCCGGGTGGGCCTTCTCGACCTCGTCGAACAGGACGACCGAGAACGGCTTGCGGCGCACCTTCTCCGTCAGCTGGCCGCCCTCCTCGTAGCCCACGTAGCCGGGGGGCGAACCGAAGAGACGCGAAACCGTGTGCTTCTCGCTGAACTCCGACATGTCGAGGGAGATCAGCGCGTCCTCGTCGCCGAAGAGGAACTCCGCGAGCGCCTTGGACAGCTCGGTCTTACCGACGCCGGACGGGCCGGCGAAGATGAACGAGCCACCGGGACGCTTCGGGTCCTTCAGACCGGCGCGCGTACGGCGGATCGCCTTCGACAGCGCCTTGACGGCGTCGACCTGGCCGATGACCCGCTTGTGGAGCTCGTCCTCCATGCGGAGCAGACGGCTGGACTCCTCCTCGGTCAGCTTGAAGACCGGGATGCCGGTGGCCGTGGCGAGGACCTCGGCGATCAGCTCGCCGTCGACCTCGGCGACGACGTCCATGTCGCCGGCCTTCCACTCCTTCTCCCGCTTGGCCTTGGCGGCCAGGAGCTGCTTCTCCTTGTCGCGCAGGGAGGCGGCCTTCTCGAAGTCCTGCGAGTCGATCGCGGACTCCTTGTCCCGGCGGACACCGGCGATCTTCTCGTCGAACTCGCGCAGGTCCGGCGGCGCGGTCATCCGGCGGATGCGCATCCGGGAACCGGCCTCGTCGATCAGGTCGATCGCCTTGTCCGGCAGGAAGCGGTCCGAGATGTACCGGTCGGCCAGGGTGGCGGCCTGGACCAGCGCCTCGTCGGTGATCGAGACACGGTGGTGCGCCTCGTACCGGTCGCGCAGGCCCTTGAGGATCTCGATGGTGTGCGGCAGGGACGGCTCGGCGACCTGGATGGGCTGGAAGCGGCGCTCCAGGGCCGCGTCCTTCTCCAGGTGCTTGCGGTACTCGTCCAGCGTGGTGGCGCCGATGGTCTGCAGCTCACCGCGGGCCAGCATCGGCTTCAGGATCGAGGCGGCGTCGATCGCGCCCTCGGCGGCGCCCGCACCGACCAGCGTGTGCAGCTCGTCGATGAACAGGATGATGTCGCCGCGGGTGCGGATCTCCTTGAGCACCTTCTTCAGGCGCTCCTCGAAGTCACCGCGGTAGCGGGAGCCGGCGACCAGGGCGCCGAGGTCCAGGGTGTAGAGGTGCTTGTCCTTGAGGGTCTCGGGCACCTCGCCCTTGACGATGGCCTGGGCCAGCCCCTCGACGACGGCGGTCTTGCCGACGCCGGGCTCGCCGATCAGCACCGGGTTGTTCTTGGTACGGCGGGACAGCACCTGCATGACCCGCTCGATCTCCTTCTCGCGCCCGATCACCGGGTCGAGCTTGGACTCGCGAGCGGCCTGGGTGAGGTTCCGGCCGAACTGGTCGAGGACCAGGGACGTCGAGGGGGTGCCCTCGGCAGGGCCGCCGGCGGTGGCGGTCTCCTTGCCCTGGTAACCGGAGAGCAGCTGGATCACCTGCTGCCGCACCCGGTTGAGATCGGCGCCCAGCTTGACCAGGACCTGGGCGGCGACGCCCTCGCCCTCACGGATCAGGCCGAGCAGGATGTGCTCCGTGCCGATGTAGTTGTGACCCAGCTGAAGGGCCTCGCGGAGCGACAGCTCCAGGACCTTCTTGGCACGGGGGGTGAAGGGGATGTGGCCCGAGGGCGCCTGCTGGCCCTGGCCGATGATCTCCTCCACCTGCTGGCGGACCGCCTCGAGCGAAATCCCGAGGCTCTCAAGGGCCTTGGCGGCGACACCCTCACCCTCGTGGATCAGGCCCAGGAGGATGTGCTCGGTGCCGATGTAGTTGTGGTTGAGCATCCGGGCTTCTTCCTGAGCCAGGACGACAACCCGCCGCGCGCGGTCGGTGAACCTCTCGAACATCGTTAATCGCTCCTCAGAGCGGTCAGGCAGTGGGGGGAACTTCCCCTCCCTGTCCTTCCGCAGCTTAGTCCCGCAAGCGGGGACCGCTCATTCCAACTGCCGACACCGTCGATGGCCTCCTGACCCCGAACGCCGACATATGTCCCAACCCGATGGTGCGAGACGATGTTCCCGCAGGCCAGGCAGTTACCCCAGTCGCCAGTACGCCGATGGCGAACGTGAGACTCCTTTTCCCGGGTGCGTCCTGCGTGTCGCCCCCTCCCACTAGGCATCTCTTACCCGCTGGGACTGACACTCCATGCGGCGCACGCCGGTTCCCCCTCCGCTATGGGCGAACAACTTTGCGCCCCGACCGCGCCGCACGCCCCTTCCCGTTCGACACGATACGCGCACGGTGTGACACCCAGCGTAACTTTCACCCGCCCCGGGGGTTGCACCCGGCATGGTCGGCAGCCCTTCCACGGTCCCCGTTCCGCTCCCGCCGCCCCGTCGGCCGCCCGACTCCGACGCCGGGCACGGCGACGCCGGGGTGCGCCGCTGGTACGAGGAAGCGCTGGGCTGGGCGACCGCCCCCGGCTCTCCGGTGCGGCTGGTGGTGGGCGACCGCTTCGACGTGCTGGACGTGCCGCTGGAGGCGGGCCTCGCGGCGCTGCGCCATCTGGGTCCCGGGTCCCCGGCGGCCGTGCAGGGCGACCGGATGCGGCTGCCCGTCGCGGTGGGCGCCGCGGAGGAGCTGCCCGGGCTGCTGGAGTGGCTGGAGTGGGGTGCGCTCGACCCCGGGGTGGTGGGACTGGGCGCCGGCACGCTGATGGACGCGCCCATGCCGCCGGGGGCCGGGGCGCCGGTGGGTGCGCCGCCGCCGTCGCTGGGGGGCGGGCTGCTGCTGGGTGCGCGGCCGTTGGCCGGGGGCGGGACATCCGTGGGTGCGTTGCCGGCACAGGGGCGCGGGTTGCCGGCGGAGGCGCGGCGGTCGCCCGGAGGCGGGTCGTCGGCGGAGGCGTCGCGGGCGCAGGGGCCCGGACCGGTGGTGGGTGCGCCGTCGGTGGGTTCCGGGGTGCTGTTCGCGGGGCGGCGGGGGGCCGCCGTGTGGGTGCGGCCCCCGGTGCCCGGCCGCGCGGTCGAGCCGTCGCTGCCGGCGCTGTCGGCCCTGGGGGGCGGCGGAGAGGCCCCCGACCTCGTCCGCCTGGTGACCACACTGGCCACGGAGTGCCACCGCCTCCGCCTGCGCGAGGCGGCCGGACGACGGCCGGTACGGACCTGACTCCCCCGTACCCGCTCCACCGCCCGTGGGCTCTCGGGCCGGGAGGGCACCCGGCCCGGACCCGCCCGGCGGGCGGGCTACGGCCTGCGGGACGTCGTCGTGGCCGTCGTGGCCGTCGTACGACGGCGGATCCGTGGCCGGTCGTCGGGCGGGCCGGCGCCCTCCGGTCCCTCGGTGGGCCGGCGCCGGCCGTCGGGCCTGTCCAAGAGGGGCGGGATCAGCCGTTGGCCTTCTCGTAGGCCTCGCGGATGCTCGCGGGAACACGGCCGCGGTCGTTGACCTCCAGGCCGTTCTCCTTCGCCCAGGCGCGGATCTGCGCGGTGTCCTGGCTGCTGCCGGACGCGGCGCGCGCCTTTCCACGGCCGCCCGAAGCACGGCCACCGGTACGCCGGCCGTTCTTCAGGTAGGGCTCGAGAAGGCCACGGAGCTTGTCCGCATTGGCGGTGGTGAGATCAATCTCGTACGTCTTGCCGTCCAGCGCGAACGTCACGGTCTCGTCCGCCTCGCCGCCGTCGAGGTCGTCGACAAGAAGGACCTGAACCTTCTGTGCCACCGGATTTCCTTTCATCCATAACGTGCGGGCCGGGGTTGGTCGGCGTCCGCCGTTTAGCCACTGCCCCTTGTTATATGCAGTACTGCACTACGCCGGAAAGCAAACCGCGTTTGCGGAAAAAACACAAACCCCTGGGGAAGACCCGACCCCCCGACTACACCCGGAAACATGCGCGTTTCGGACATAGACACCCTTCGGGCCGCCTTGCCGATCTACAGATGCAGAAGCATCCGGCTGTTGCCCAGGGTGTTCGGTTTCACTCGTTCGAGACCGAGGAACTCCGCGACGCCCTCGTCATAGGAACGCAGCAGCTCCGCGTAGACATCGGTGTCGACGGGCGTCTCACCGATCTCCACGAAGCCGTGCTTGCCGAAGAACTCGACTTCGAAGGTCAGGCAGAATACGCGGCGAACGCCGAGCCAACGCGCGGTCTGGAGCAACTTCTCCAGCAGCCGGTGCCCGACGCCGGCGCCCCGCAGTCCCGGCTGGACGGCGAGCGTGCGCACTTCCGCCAGGTCCTCCCACATCACGTGCAGTGCGCCGCAGCCGACGACCTCCGCGTTGTCGTCCCGTTCGGCGACCCAGAACTCCTGGATGTCCTCGTAAAGCGTGACGGTCGCTTTGTCGAGCAGGATGCGGTCCCGGGTGTAGTCGTCCAGGAGTCGGCGTACGGCCGGGACATCGCCGGTGCGGGCCCGCCGTACGGTGATGGCTTTTGCGGAGACTTCGGAACGCTCTGCGGACATGAGCGGACGCTATCGCCCGCCGTCGCCGGGCGCCGAGCCGGGGTTCTGTCCGCCGGTTTCGGAGACGTCCGCGGCCGGGGCGGTATCCGGAACTCCGCCCGTGACTTCGGCGGGGGGCTCCGCCTCGGCTTCCGTGGTGCCCTCGACGATCCTTACGGCGTCGCGCAGGGCCCGTCGCTGTTCCTCGCTCATCATGCCGAAGAAGGCGACGAGAGCGGCGGCGGCGTTGTCACTCTGCGACCAGGCGTCGTTCATCAGTGCGGCGGCGTAGGCGGCCCGAGTGGACACCGCCTCATATCTATAGGCGCGCCCCTCGGCCTCGCGGCGCACCCAGCCCTTCTGATGGAGATTGTCCAAAACGGTCATCACCGTGGTGTACGCGATCGACCGTTCCTGTTGGAGGTCTTCCAGGACTTCTCGAACGGTCACCGGGCGGTTCCACTTCCACACCCGCGTCATGACCGCGTTCTCGAGTTCTCCCAATGGGCGAGGCACGACTCCGACCTTAGTAGGAAAACCGTCCCATGGCGTGCCGGACGTGCAGCTTGTCGGCAGACACGGACAAAAAGGTCGCGGGTCGGGGTGCGAGGGCGTGCAGGGGGGCGGGACGTGCGCACGCGTGCGTGCATGTGCGGGCGGGCACGGCGTGTGCGGGCGGGCACGGCGTGTGCGGGCATGCGCGTGCATGCATACGCTCACCGCCGGACCGGCCGTGCGGCGATCCGGCCGGCCGTACGGCGGTCCCGGCGGTGCGGTGCGCCGCTGTGTCAGGCCTCGGTGGAGGCGGCGCCCTGGCCGGCCTGCGTACGCGCGAGGGCGGCGTCGACGGCCGCGTCCTCCTTGGCCTTGGCGGCACCGCCCTGGGTCTTCACGATCACCCGGACCAGCGCGATGAAGAACACGGCCATGACGACCGGCGGAACGAGTGCGGCGACGTAGTCCATGGCACCAGGGTAGCCACGCCTACCGGACAAACAGGGGCGGGGTGGCCCTCGGCGTCACACCGCGGCGAGCCGCTGCTGCGGCTCGCCGGCGGGCGGGGACGGCTTGCGGCGCGGGAAGACCTCGCCCGGCGTGGGCACGGGGCGGCGTCCCGGCTGCGGGCCGCCGGGGGCGGGCGTGGGGCCGGGCGGGGCGGGAGCGGGCCGGGCGGGGCGCTCGGCGGGCTTCGGCGCGGGCTTCTTGGCGGGCTCGCCGCCGCTCCGGCCGGCCCGGGCGGCGGGCAGGACCGCGAGCGGCGAGCGGGCCGGGGCACGGGTGGGGGTGCGCGCCGCGTCGGGCGCCGGGGCGGGGCGCAGGGGGCTGCGGGAGGCCGGGACCGAGGGGCCGCCGGTCCACGCGCCGCAGCGGCGCAGGAGGGCGGCGGCGGTCGGGTTGCCGCGCAGGGCGCGCAGGGCGGCGAGGTCGTCGGGGCCGGGCCGGTGACCGGCGTCCAGCGCCTCCCGCAGCAGGGCGAAGTACCCGACGGCCGTGCCGGGCAGGGCGGCGCGGTAGCGGGCCAGGTCGGCCAACAGGAACGCGCGCAGCCGGGCGCCCTCGCGCATCGCCTCGTCGAGCGACTCGGCGAGGCGGAGACAGTCCTGCAGGTCCTCGGCGCGGGCGGGACGCAGATGAAGGGCGACGGCCAGGGCGCGGCGGAGCACACGCAGCTCCTCCGCGCCGAAGGCGATGCTGCCGCGGGTTCCGTATGGCGTGGGCATGGGCCGACCATACGCGCTAATCAGACAAATTCGACATAAGCGACGAACGTGGCGCGCGACTATGACACGTGCGGTCCACGTCCCCCTGCGCGGGTGTCCCCGCCGGGCCGCCGGGAAAGCGCGAGCGCCCTCGGACGACGGTCCGGTGGACGCGCTGGGGGCCGCCGCCAGATGCCCTGAGGTCGGCGGCGGGCGGCGGGCCTGCACCGCGGCGGCGGGCGGGAGACCGGGGCCGCCTCGCGCGCGGGTGCGCCGTCCGCCGTCGGCCTCGCGGACGCGGCCGGCGGGGTCACCGGCGCGGCATGGCGGCTGTCGCCGCGGATCGCCTCCCACGCGTGCGTGCATGCCGCCTCCCGTGGCCGGGCGACCGGTCACAGGACGGCGGCCTCGTGTGCCGGGCGCGCGGGCGTGACCGCCGGGGCGCCCTCGGTCCCGCCCCGAGGGGTGCGGGGCCGAGGGCGGGTGGGCCGAGGGCGGGTGGGCCGACGGCGGTGGGCCGAGGGTGGTGGTCAGGTGCGGGAGACGTTGCGTTCGTAGACCAGGCGGAGGCCGATCAGGGTCAGCCAGGGTTCGTGTTCGTCGATGGCCGTGGACTCGCCGAGGACCATCGGCGCCAGGCCGCCGGTCGCGATCACGGTGACGTCGTCCGGGTCGTCGGCGAGTTCGCGGGCCATGCGGCTCACCACCCCGTCGACCTGGCCGGCGAAGCCGTAGACGATGCCCGCCTGCATCGCCTCGACCGTGTTCTTGCCGATGACGCTGCGCGGCCGGGCCACCTCGATCTTGCGCAGCATCGCCGCCCGGACGCCGAGGGCCTCGACGGAGATCTCGATGCCGGGGGCGATGACCCCGCCGACGTACTCCCCGCGCGCGGAGACCGCGTCGAAGGTGGTCGCCGTGCCGAAGTCCACGACGATCGCCGGGCCGCCGTACAGCTCGTTGGCGGCGACCGCGTTGATGATGCGGTCGGCGCCGACCTCCTTGGGGTTGTCGAACAGGATCGGCACGCCCGTCTTGACGCCCGGCTCGACCAGGACGGCCGGCACGTCGCCGTAGTAGCGGCGCGTCACCTCGCGCAGTTCGTGCAGCACCGACGGGACGGTGGCGCAGATCGCGATGCCGTCGATGCCGTCGCCGAGTTCCTCGCCGAGCAGCGGGTGCATGCCCATCAGGCCCTGGAGCAGCACCGCCAGTTCGTCGGCGGTGCGGCGGGCGTCGGTGGAGATGCGCCAGTGCTCGACGATGTCCTCCCCGTCGAACAGCCCGAGGACGGTGTGCGTGTTGCCTACGTCGATCGTCAGGAGCATGGCCGCCCTACTCCGCCTCGCGCAGGTCCAGGCCGATGTCCAGGATCGGCGAGGAGTGCGTCAGGGAGCCCACGGCCAGGAAGTCGACGCCGGTCTCCGCGTACGCCCGGGCGTTGTCCAGGGCGAGCCGGCCCGACGCCTCCAGCAGCGCCCGGCCGTCGACGACGGCCACGGCCTCCTCGCACTCGCCGGGCGTGAAGTTGTCCAGCAGGATCAGGTCGGCGCCGGCGTCCACGACCTCGCGCAGCTGGTGCAGGGTGTCGACCTCGACCTCGATCGGCACCTCCGGGAAGGCCTCGCGCACGGCCTTGAAGGCGGCCGCGACGCCGCCGGCGGCGATCACGTGGTTGTCCTTGACCAGCGCGGCGTCCGACAGCGACATGCGGTGGTTGACGCCGCCGCCGCAGCGGACGGCGAACTTCTCCAGCGACCTGAGGCCCGGCGTGGTCTTGCGGGTGTCGCGCACCTTCGCCTTGGTGCCCTCCAGGACGTCCGCCCACGCGCGCGTGGCGGTGGCGATGCCGGACAGGCGGCACAGCAGGTTCAGCGCGCTGCGCTCGGCGGTCAGCAGGTCGCGGGTGCGCGTGGTGACCGACAGCAGCTTCTGGCCGGCCTCGACGCGGTCGCCGTCCTCGACGTGCCGCTCGACCTCGAACTCGTCGGTGCACACCACCGACAGGACCGCCTCGGCGACCCGCAGGCCGGCCACCACGCCGGCCTCGCGCGCGGTGAAGTCGCCGGTGGCCACGGCGTCCTCGGGGATGGTCGCGACGGTCGTCACGTCCTCCCCGTGCGCCAGGTCTTCCTGGATGGCGACGTTGGCGACGTCCTCGACCTCGATCGGGTCGAGTCCGGCGTCGATCAGCAGCTGGGCGAGCGCGGGGTCGAGCCCGCACTCCGCGTACTCCTCGTCGGCGTCCGCGCCGCAGGCACAGCCGTCGCCGCAGCCGCCGGCGGGGGCGAGGGGAAGGTCTTCGGTGCTCACTTGGGTCACTGCTCCTGGGGACGGCGGGCCGCGGGGGCCGCGGGGCGGGTCGGGGGGAAGTCTGCCGTGTCGGTGGTGTGCACGTCGGGCGTCCGGTCCGCGTTCAGCCGTACGACGATGTGGCGGCGCCAGTGCGCGTCGTCGCGCTCGGGGCGGTCCTCGCGCCAGTGGCAGCCGCGGGTCTCCTCGCGCAGCCGGGCGGCGGCGACCAGGACGCGGGCCACGCACAGGAGGTTGGTGGCCTCCCAGGTGTCGACGCCGGGCTCGGCGGTCTTGCCGTCCTCGGCGAGGGAGCCGCGCGCCTGTGCGTACAGCTCGTCGAGCCGGTCGGCGGCGCCGGCCAGGGAGGCGGCGGAGCGCAGGACGCCCGCGCCCTCGGTCATGATCCGCTGGATCGCGAACCGGGTCTCCGGGGCGAGCAGCGGGTGCGCGGGCCGCTCGGCGCGCGGGGCGGGCTGCGGCACGCGCGCGTGCAGGGCGCCCGCGGCGCGCTCGCGCGCGATGTCGGCGGCGATCCGCTCGGCGTAGACGAGCCCTTCGAGCAGGGAGTTGGAGGCGAGCCGGTTGGCGCCGTGCACGCCGGTGCAGGCGACCTCCCCGCACGCGTACAGGCCGGGCACGGTGGTGCGGCCCTGGGAGTCGGTGCGCACGCCGCCGGAGGCGTAGTGGGCGGCCGGGGCGACCGGGATGGGCTCGGTGACCGGGTCGATGCCGTGCGCCCGGCAGGCGGCCAGGATCGTCGGGAAGCGGTGCTCCCACATCTCGGCGCCGAAGTGCCGGGCGTCCAGGAGCATGTGTTCGGCGCCCTGTTCCAGCATCCGCCGAGTGATGCCCTTGGCGACGATGTCGCGCGGCGCCAGCTCGGCCAGTTCGTGCTGGCCCACCATGAAGCGCACGCCGTCGGCGTCCACCAGGTGGGCGCCCTCGCCGCGCACGGCCTCCGAGACGAGCGGCTGCTGGCCCTCGGCGTCCGGGCCGAGGAAGAGCACGGTCGGGTGGAACTGCACGAACTCCAGGTCGGACACCTCGGCGCCCGCGCGCAGGGCGAGCGCGACGCCGTCGCCGGTGGACACGGACGGGTTGGTGGTCGCGGAGAACACCTGGCCCATGCCGCCGGTCGCCAGCACCACCACGGGCGCGTGCACGGCGCCCACGCCGTCGTGCTGGCCCTCGCCCATGACGTGCAGGGTCACTCCGGCGGTGCGGCCGTCGGCGTCGGTGAGCAGGTCGAGGACGAGCGCGTTCTCGATCGTGCGCAGCCCGCGCGCGCGGACCGCCTCCACCAGCGCCCGGGAGACCTCGGCGCCGGTCGCGTCGCCGCCCGCGTGGGCGATCCGGCGGCGGTGGTGGCCGCCCTCGCGGGTGAGCTGGATGGAGCCGGCGTCGTCGGTGTCGAAGTGCGCGCCGGTGGAGATCAGCCGCCGTACCGCGTCGGGGCCCTCGGTGACGAGAACCCGTACGGCCTCCTCGTCGCACAGGCCGACGCCCGCGACCAGGGTGTCGTCCAGGTGCTGTTCGGGGGTGTCGCCCTCGCCGAGGGCCGCCGCGATGCCGCCCTGCGCCCAGCGCGTGGAGCCGTCGTCCAGGCGGGCCTTGGTGACGACGACCGTGTCCAGGCCGCTCGCCGCGCAGCGCAGGGCCGCGGTGAGGCCGGCCACGCCGGAGCCGACGACCACGACGTCCGCGTCGATGGACCACCCGGGCTCGGGCGCGTGCAGTCGTATGCCTGTGCTGGTCACGAGGCGGCTCCGGGGGATTCGTGGGTCGCGGGGGACACGGGGGGTACGGGGGCGGAGCCGGGCCCGGAGGCCGTGTGCGCCTCCCGGGTCCCGGGGGCTTCGCCCGTGCCGAAGGCGAGGGGCAGGTTGTCGATCAGCCGGGTCGCGCCGACCCGGGCGGCGACGGCGAGGACGGCCTCGCCGGTGAAGTCGTCGTCGATCTCGGTGAAGTCGGACGGGTCGACCAGGGCCAGGTAGTCCAGTTCGAGCGGCGGGTCCAGCCGGGCGGCCTCGTCCAGGACCAGCCGGGCGGCGGCCCGCACGGCGGCGGCCGCGCCCGGGGTGGCCTTGGCCACGGCGGCGGCGTCGGCCGCCGCGCGGGACTCCCCGAGCGCGCTCAGCGCCTCGGCACGCGCGCGCGTGGCGGGCACCTCGCGGGCCCGCGCGCGCAGCGCCTCCTGCGCGGCGTGCCGGTCGCGGCCGGCGAACAGCGCCTGGGACAGGGCGAGCGCGGTGCGCCGCTCGGCCGCGGAGAGGTAGCGGTTGCGGCTGGACAGGGCCAGGCCGTCGGCCTCCCGCACGGTCGGCACGCCGACGATCTCCACGCCGAAGTTCAGATCGCGCACCATGCGCCGGATCAGGGCGAGCTGCTGGGCGTCCTTCTGACCGTAGAGGGCGACGTCGGGGCGGGTGAGGTGCAGCAGCTTGCCGACGACGGTGAGCATGCCGTCGAAGTGGCCGGGCCGCGAGGCGCCCTCCAGGCGCTCCCCCATGGGTCCCGCGGTGATCCGGACCTGCGGTTCGCCGCCCGGGTAGACCTCGTCCGCCGAGGGCGCGAACACGATGTCGGCGCCCGCCTGCTCGGCCACCTTGAGGTCGGCGTCCAGGGTGCGCGGGTAGCGGTCCAGGTCCTCGCCCGCGCCGAACTGCAACGGGTTGACGAAGACGGTCACGACGACCTCGCCGTCGCTCCCGGCGATCTCCCGGGCGGCCCGGACCAGGGTGGCGTGGCCCTCGTGCAGGGCGCCCATCGTCATCACGACGGCCCGGCGGCCTCGGCGCACGCGCGCGTGCAGCTCCTCGGCGGTGCGCAGCAGGGTCGTGGTCATCGGGCGTCTCCGTTCTCGGGCGCCGGTGTCGCCGGGCGGCCCTGCGCTGCGTTCTCGGGCGCCGTCCGGGCCGTCGCGTACGCGGTCGGCGCGGGAGCGGCGGTGCGGGTCGGGGCGGTGCGGGTCGGGGCGGCGGCTCCCGCGCGGCGGCGGCCGGGGCCCGTCGGGCGTCCCGTACGGCCGCCGGTGCCTGCCGAGTGCCCCGCGCGGGTCATCGGGTACCCCCCTGACCGGCGTCCGGGCCGTCGCTGTCAGGACCGTCGCCGTCCGGGCCGTCCGGACCGTCGAAGTCGCGGCCGGCGGTGTCCGGGCCGCCCGTGCCCGGGCCGCCGGTCGTGCCGTCGGCGAGGACCTCCAGCAGGTCCTCGGCCAGTTCGGGCTTGAGCAGGCCGGCGGCGAGGGCGCGGTCGGCGGTGGCGCGGGCCATCGCCAGGTAGCCGGCGAGGGTCTGCGGGGCGTACCGGCGCAGTTCGGCGACGTGCGCGGCGACCGTGCCCGCGTCACCGCGCGCGACGGGGCCGGTGAGGGCGGCGTCGCCGGAGCGCAGGGAGTTGTCCAGGGCGGCGCCGAGCAGCGGGCCGAGCATCCGGTCGGGGGCCTCGACGCCTGCCTCGCGCAGCAGCTCCATGGCCTGCGCGACCAGGGTGACCAGGTGGTTGGCGCCCAGGGCGAGCGCCGCGTGGTACAGCGGGCGCCGGTCCTCGGCGATCCACTCCGGTTCGCCGCCCATCTCGATGACCAGGGCCTCGGCGGCCATGCGCAGCTCCTCGGGGGCGGTGACGCCGAAGGAGCAGCCGGCCAGCCGCTGCACGTCCACGGGGGTGCCCGTGAAGGTCATCGCCGGGTGCAGGGCCAGCGGCAGCGCGCCCGCGCGCAGGGCGGGGTCGAGCACCCTCGCGCCGTACCGCCCGGAGGTGTGCACGAGCAGCTGGCCGGGCCGTACGGCGCCGGTCTCGGCGAGGCCCGCGACCAGGCCGGGCAGGGCGTCGTCGGGGACGGTCAGGAGCACCAGCTCGGCGCGGTCCAGGACCTCGGCGGGCGACACCAGGGGCACGTCGGGGAGCATCAGTTCGGCGCGCCGCCGGGAGGCGTCGGAGACGCCCGAGACGGCCACCGGGCGGTGCCCGGCGAGCTGGAGGGACGCGGCGAGCGCGGGCCCCACCCGGCCGGCGCCGACGACGCCGACGGTGAGCCGCGCGGGGCGGTCCCTGGGATCTGGCTGTTGGCTGCTACTCACGCGACGGTGGCCTTCCCGTTCCAGTCCGCTCCGGGTACCGGACGATTTCTCGTCATGTTAACGCTATCGGGTCCGCGGGCGTCCGGCCGTCCACAGGCTGTGGGCTTCGGCACGCTGCGCGGGCGCGGAAATGCGGGTGCCCGCGTACGCCGGCGCGCGGGATGATCCGGGGTATGGACGACACGGCGGAACAAGACCCCGAGCAGGACGACCGGACGGACGACGCGGAGCGGCCGTCGGACGAGGAGCGGCGCAAGCGGCTCCGGGACCGGCGCGTGGGCGCGTCCCGGAGTGCGGAGCGGGTGCTCTCGCGCCCCGGGTTCCTCGGCACGCTCCGGGAGCGGATCGCGCTGCTGGACCGGGCGGCGGAGGTGTACGACCTCGACGAGGCGTCCGACATGTACGGCGGCGGGGTCGTCGCCGCCCTGGAGGAGAAGGTCGCCGGACTGCTCGGCAAGGAGGCCGCCGTCTTCTTCCCGACCGGCACGATGGCGCAGCAGGTCGCCCTGCGCTGCTGGGCGGCCCGGACCGGGAACCCGGCCGTGGCGCTGCACGCCCTGTCCCACCCCGAGGTGCACGAACGGCACGCGCTGAGCCAGGTCGGCGGGCTGCGCCCGGTGCGGGTGACCGGGGAGTCCCGGCTGCCGACCGCCGCCGAGGTGCGCGGCCTGGACGAGCCGTTCGGCGCGCTGATGCTGGAGCTGCCGCTGCGGGACGCCGGTTTCCTCCTGCCCGCCTGGGAGGAGCTGACCGAGGTGGTCGAGGCGGCGCGCGAGCGCGAGGCGGTGGTGCACTTCGACGGCGCGCGCCTGTGGGAGTCCACCGTGCACTTCGGCCGTCCGCTGACGGAGATCGCGGACCTGGCCGACAGCGTCTACGTGTCGTTCTACAAGTCCCTCGGCGGCTACGGCGGCGCGGCCCTCGCCGGTCCCGCGGAACTGGCCGAGGAGGCCAGGGCCTGGCGGCACCGGTACGGCGGGGCGGTGTTCCAGCAGTTCCCGACGGCCCTGTCGGCGCTGATCGGCCTCGCCGAGGAGCTGCCCCGGCTGCCGGAGTACGTGCGGCACGCGCGCGTGGTGGCCGCCGCGCTGCGCGAGGGGTTCGCGGCGGCCGGCCTGCCCTGGGCGCGGGTGCACCCCGAGGTCCCGCACACCCACGAGTTCCAGCTCTGGCTGCCGTACGAACCGGACGTGGTCGCGAGGGCGGCGGTCCGGACGGCCGAGGAGACCGGGACGATGCTGTTCGCCGACGCCTGGGAACCCGGCGGCCCGGGACTGGCCCGCACCGAGGTCTCCGTGCGCGCGGCCGGTTTGGAGTGGACGGCGGACGACGTACGGGCGGCGGTCGCCGAGTTCACCGCCCGGCTGGTGGAGGAGACGGGGCGCGCGGGCGGCGCGTAGGCGGGCCGTCGCCCGGCGGCCGGTTCCGGCGGGCGGTTCCGGCGGGGTGTGGGCCGGGAGCAGCGGGGCGAACGCGGGTGCGGGGCGGGGTCAGCGGGGCGAGCGCAGGCGCGGGCCGGGGGTCAGCGGGGCGAGCGCGGGTGCGGGTGGGCCCACCTGGACCACAGGCCCCGCAGCCGCCCGGCCCGCGGTCGCCGCAGCCGGCCGTGGGCGGGGCGGCCCGCCAGGACCGCGCGGAACCGCCGGTACTCGCCGAGTTCGCGCACGACCTGCCAGTCGTGGCGGCCCGGAGCGGGCGGGAGCGGCTCGCCGTGCTGCCGGGCGCGGTACACGTCGAGGGCGTACTGCTGGGTGATGCTCATGCCGAAGCCTCTTCCGGGGGTGGAGGACGGGTGCCCGGGCGGACCGCGGGGCGACGGGACCACGGGACGGCGACCGGTGCGTCGCAGGTCTCGGGCCGCGGGAGGGCACGGGAAGGGAAGTCCGGGGGCGGGGGGTCTCGCCGGCCGCCCCGGTGGTCCCAGCCTGCGCCCGTGGGCCGGTCCGAGTCGCCCCGATTGACGGGGGCCGTCAATCGGGGCGGCGTTGTCAGTGGGGGCGTGCACCATGGGTTCATGAGCGTGCGCATCGACATCGCGGGACTGCGGCCGGACCAGGTCGCCGTCGTGCCCTCCCCCCTGGCCGAGCTGGGCATGGCGCTGCACACGCTGTCCGAGCCGCAGCACCACCCGGGGCTCCAGGGCTGGGTCACGGGCGTCACCGCCCGGCTCGACTCGCACCTGGCGGACCGGATGTGCGAGGCCGACTTCCTGTGGCGGACGACGTTCTCCGACCTGTTCCTGCCGTACGCGGGCATCCCCGGCGCCACCGCGCTGCCCGGCGCGACCCTCGCCGAAGAGCTGGATCTGCTGGACAAGCTCTCCGACGAGCAGTTCGTGGACGCGGCCCTGGAGTTCACCTGCGCCCTGCCCTACAGCCACCCCGGTCCGGGCCCGCTCTCCGATACGGCCCTGCGCCGCCGCGCCCTGGAGCTGGCCGCCGCGCGCGGGCCGCAGCAGGTGCGTTTCACCGAGCGGCTGCTGACCGACCCGCCGCGCATCCGGGCCTGGCTGCGGCAGTTCCTCACGGACTGCGACGAGGCCTTCTTCGCGGAGACCTGGTCCCGGCTGCGCCACCAACTGGCCGCCGACGCCCGGCACAAGACGGAGCTGCTGCGGCACAAGGGCCTGGCCGAGGCGCTGGCCGCGGTCTCGCCCGCCCTGGCGCTGGACGACACGGCGGGCCGGATCACCGTCGACAAGCTCGGCGAGGGGCGTACGGCGACCAGGGCCGGCGGCCTGCTGCTGGTGCCGACCAGCCTGGGCCGGCCGCATCTGATGGTCCTGCACCGCTACGGCTGGCACCCCGTGCTGCACTACCCGGTCGGCCCGGCGGAGCTGGCCGCGCCGCTCTCGGTGGAGCAGCTGACCCTGCGGATGTCCGCGCTGTCCCATCCGGTGCGGATGCGGCTGTGCCGGAGCCTGGCCCGCAGCGCGTTCACCACCAGCGAGCTGACCCACGCGCACGGCATGTCCGCGCCCGAGATATCCCGGCACCTGAGCGTGCTGAAGAAGGCGGGCCTGGTCACCACCCGACGCCGCGGCCGGTACGTCTACCACCAGCTGGACGTGACGACGGTGGCCCGGCTGGGCAGCGACTTCCTGGAGAGCGTGCTGCGGTAGGGGTTTCCTGGGAAGCGCCCTGCGGCAGGGGCTTCTCGGCGAGCGCCCTGCGCCGGGGGCGGCGCGGTGCGCCGCGGTCGGCGGCCCCTCTGCGTTCAGCGGCCCCCTGCGTTCGGCGCCCCCCGGTCAGTCGAGGCGGATGTGCCGGATGCCCACGCCCGCCTGCCGCAGCCGGGTCCGCAGCGCGCCCTCCGTGTTGGGCCGCAGGGTCAGCCCGGACAGGACCGCGATCCGCTCGGCGGTCCGCGGCACGGTCGAGTGGTCGGTCCACAGATGCTCGGCGAACTCCGGTTCGGCGAGCCGCTCAAGGCAGTGGTCGAGCTGTTCCACGGCCCAGCTCTCCCTGGCCGGACCCGATCGCTTGCCTGCGGCGTACCGCAGAACGCGTCCGAAGCCGCGCTCGCGCAGCCGCCGCAGTACGGTCTCGCGCTGTGCGAGGAGGGTGAAGTGCCGTACGTCGTGTCCGCGTTCGCGCAGCCGGCCGACGGTCTCGGCGAAGTGGCCGGGGTCGGTCACGGTCATCGGGACGATCACGTCGCCGTCGTGCCGGGCGAGGACCTGGTCGAGGACCTCGGTCACGCCCTGCCGCCAGGCGGCCAACTCGCGGAAGTCACCGCGCAGTTCCGGCGGGAACATCCGGCGCAGCCCGAAGCCGGCGTGCTCGGGATCGCAGATCACGCTGCCCGGCAGTCGGCGCCGCAGCTCGTGCGCGGTCTGCGTCTTGCCGCCCCCGAAGGGGCCGTTGATCCACAGCAGCATGCGGGCGACTGTAGACCCTGGCGGAGCCGCACGTCCCCGCTTCGCTCCTCAGCCGCGGCCGCCCGCGCGGACGAGCCCCGTCTCGTAGGCGAGGACCACGACCTGCACCCGGTCGCGCAGGCCGAGCTTGGTCAGGATGCGGCCCACGTGCGTCTTCACGGTGGCCTCCGACAGCACCAGCCGGGCGGCGATCTCGCCGTTCGACAGGCCCTGCGCGACCAGGGTCATCACCTCGCGCTCGCGCTCGGTGAGCCGCTGCAGCTCCTTGTGCTGCGGGCCCTGCCCGGCGGTGGGCAGCATCGGCGCGAACCGGTCGAGCAGCCGGCGCGTGGTGGACGGGGCGACGACGGCGTCGCCGCTGTGCACGGCGCGGATCGCGGTGAGCAGATCACCGGGCGGCACGTCCTTGAGCATGAAGCCGGACGCGCCCGCCTTCAGCCCGGAGAAGGCGTACTCGTCCAGGTCGAAGGTGGTCAGGATCAGCACCTTGGGCGGGTTCGGCCCGGCGCAGATGCGGCGGGTGGTCTCCACCCCGTCCAGCTTCGGCATGCGCACGTCCATCAGCACCACGTCGACGGGGGTCTCCCGCAGCACCTGGAGGGCCTCGACGCCGTCGCCCGCCTCGGCGACGACCTCCATGTCCGGCTGGGCGGCGAGCACCATGCCGAATCCGGTGCGCAGCAGCACCTGGTCGTCCACGAGCATCACGCGGATCGTCATCGGGGTCCTCTTCCGTCTTCCGTGGGGGCGTGACAGGTGTCAACAGGGGGCGTGCGGTGGCGGTCAGTGCGCCGGTTTGAGCGGCAGCAGGGCGCTGATGCGGAAGCCTCCGCCCGGGCGCGGTCCCGCGTCCAGCGTGCCGCCGACCATACCGACCCGCTCCCGCATGCCGATCAGGCCGTGCCCCTGTCCGTCGACGCCGCCGTCCTCGTACAGCTCGTGCGGGGCGCCCTTGCCGTCGTCCTCGACGAGCAGGCCGAGACCGTCGTCGAAGTACACCAGGCGCACGCTGGCGCCCGCGTTCGGTCCGCCGTGCTTGCGCGTGTTGGTGAGCGCCTCCTGCACGATCCGGTACGCGGTCAGCTCGACGCCGCTGGGCAGCGGGCGCGGGGTGCCCTCGATCCGGAAGTCGACCGGCAGACCGGACTCCCGGCACTGCTCGACCAGGTCCTCGATCTGCTCGACGTCGGGCTGCGGGACGTACTCGCCGCCCTCCTGGTGCTCGCCGGTGCGCAGCACGCCCAGCAGGCGGCGCATCTCGGCCAGCGCCTGGCGGCCGGTGGAGGAGATCGTCTCCAGGGCCTTCTTCGCCTGGTCGGGGGCGGCGTCGAGGACGTAGGCGGCACCGTCGGCCTGCACCACCATCACCGAGACGTTGTGCGCGACGACGTCGTGCAGCTCGCGCGCGATCCGGGCGCGCTCGGCGGCGACCGCGACCTGCGCCTGCGCCTCGCGCTCCTTCTCCAGCCGGGCCGCGCGCTCCTCCAGCTGCGCGAAGTAGGCGCGCCGGGTGCGCATGGAGTCGCCGAGCACCCAGGCCAGCGCGAACGGCACCGTCTGGAAGACGGCCAGCGCGATCTGGCCCCAGGCGCTCGCCCGCTCCTCCGGCCAGCGGATCTGCGCCAAGGTCGCCGCGCACATCCCGCCGGCCAGCGCGAACCGGGAGGCCCACCGGGCGCCGATCGCCGCGACCGTGTAGACGATCACCAGCATGGCGAAGTCGGCGACCAGCGTCTCGACGTTGCCGATCAACTGCGCCAAGCCCGCCGCCGCCGCGAGCAGCACCATCTTCTCCGGCATCCGGCGGCGCAGCGCGACGGTCACGCACAGGACGACGGACACCGCCAGCGCGGCGCCGAGCGATCCGTGGTGGTCCGGCGTCCCTTCGACGGCCACCGCGCTCACGCTGGAGAGCCCGAGCAGGACAAGGGCCCAGAAGCCGTCGACCCACATCGGGTGTCTGCGGAGGAAGTCATAGAGACGCTGCACGTAACCCAGAGTAGGGACACCGGATAGGTGCAGGGGTCAACCGGAGGGGCGATCCCCGCCCGCCCCTCGTACTCCCCAAGGTGGAGGCAGTGATCACTTGTCCGCCTACGCTGACGACGTGGCGAACGACACTGCGGACGAGGGCGGACCGGCGACCGGGACGGCCGGTGGGGCCGCGACGGCCGGTGGAGCCGGTCGAGCCGGTGGATCCGGTCGAGCCGGTGGATCCGGTCGAGCCGGTGGAGCCGGTGGATCCGGTCGAGCCGGTGGAGGTCGAGGCGGTGGGGGCGGCGGGGCCGCCGGGGGGTGGCTCGGCTGGCGGGCGGCGGCGCGGGACGCGCTGTACGGGCCCGCCGGCTTCTACCGGCGGCCCGAGGGTCCGGCGGGGCACTTTCGTACGTCCGTGCACGCCTCGCCGCTGTTCGCGACGGCCGTGGCGCGGCTGCTGTGCCGGGTGGACGAGGCGCTGGGGCGGCCCGCGCGGCTCGACTTCGTGGACATGGCGGCCGGGCGGGGCGAGCTGGCGGCCGGGGTGCTCGGCGCGCTGCCCGCCGAGGTGGCCGCACGCGCGCGCGTGCACGCCGTCGAGATCGCCGGCCGCCCGGACGGCCTCGACGACCGGATCGCCTGGCTGCCCGAACCCCCGGACGGGCTCACCGGACTGCTGTTCGCCAACGAGTGGCTGGACAACGTCCCGGTCGAGGTCGCCGAGGTGGACCCCGAGGGCGTCCCCCGGCGCGTGCTCGTCCGGCGCGACGGCGCCGAACGGCTCGGGGAGCCGGTCGGCGGGGCGGAGGCCGAGTGGCTGGCGCGGTGGTGGCCGCTGCCGGGCGAGCCGGGGCTGCGCGCGGAGATCGGGCTGCCCCGGGACACCGCCTGGGCCGGTGCCGTGTCCCGGCTGCGGCGCGGGCTCGCGGTCGCCGTCGACTACGCGCACACCGCCGCGGACCGGCCGCCCTTCGGGACGCTCACCGGGTTCCGGGACGGGCGCGAGACGGCGCCCGTGCCCGACGGGTCCTGCGACCTCACGGCGCACGTCGCCCTGGACGCGTGCGCCGCCTCCGGTCCCGCCCCGGCGCGCGCCCGCGTCCTGACCCAGCGCGCGGCCCTGCACGCCCTCGGGATCACCGGCGTACGCCCCCCGCTCACGCTCGCCTCCAGCGATCCCGCGCGGTACGTGCGCGCCCTCGCGCGCGCCGGGGAGGCCGCCGAGCTGACCGCGCCCGGGGGCCTCGGCAACTTCGGCTGGTTGCTCCAGCCGGCCGGACCGGCACAGGCGGACCTCCTGGAGCCGCGGGAGCTGTTCCCGGACGCGCCGGAGCTGTCAGCCGAGCCGTCCGCGGGCGCGCCCCCGGAGCCGTCCCCGCGCGCGCCGGGCCTACTTGTCGATGTCCCCGACCACGAAGAACATTGAGCCGAGGATCGCCACCATGTCCGCCACCAGCGTCCCCGGCAGCAGCTCGGCCAGGGCCTGGATGTTGTTGTACGACGCGGACCGCAGCTTCAGCCGGTACGGGGTCTTCTCGCCCTTGCTGACCAGGTAGTAGCCGTTGATGCCGAGCGGGTTCTCGGTCCAGGCGTAGGTGTGCCCCTCGGGCGCCTTGAGGACCTTGGGCAGCCGCTGGTTGACCGGGCCCGGCGGCAGCTCGGCCAGCCGGTCCAGACACGCGTCGGCGAGGGCGAGCGCGTTGTGCGTCTGCTCCAGCAGGCACTCGAAGCGGGCCAGGCAGTCGCCCTCCCGCCGGGTGACCACCTTCAGGACGTCGCCCAGCTCCCCGTACGCGAGATACGGCTCGTCGCGCCGCAGGTCGAAGTCGACGCCGGACGCGCGCGCGATCGGCCCGCTCACACCGTAGGCGTGCACGGCGCGCGGCGAGAGCGCGCCCACGCCCCGGGTGCGCCCCCGGAAGATCTCGTTGCCGAGCACCAGGTCGTCGAAGACGTCCATCCGGGAGCGCACGGCGGCGACGGCGGCACGCGCGCGCGTGGACCAGCCCGCCGGCAGGTCCTCCTTGAGGCCGCCGACCCGGTTGAACATGTAGTGCATCCGGCCGCCGGAGACCTCCTCCATCACGTTCTGGAGGACCTCACGCTCCCGGAAGGCGTAGAAGACCGGGGTGATGCCGCCCAGCTCCAGCGGATAGGAGCCGAGGAACATCAGGTGGTTGAGGACCCGGTTCAGCTCCGCGAGCAGGGTGCGCGTCCACACCGCGCGCTCGGGGACCTCCATGCCGAGCATCCGCTCCACGGCCAGGACCACGCCCAGCTCGTTGGAGAACGCCGACAGCCAGTCGTGGCGGTTGGCCAGCATGATGATCTGCCGGTAGTCACGCGCCTCGAACAGCTTCTCCGCGCCGCGGTGCATATAGCCGATCACCGGCTCCGCGCGCGTGATGCGCTCGCCGTCCAGCACCAGCTTCAGCCGCAGCACGCCGTGCGTGGAGGGGTGCTGGGGGCCGATGTTGAGCACCATGTCGGTGCTCTCCGCGGCGCCGCCGACCCCGACCGTGGTCTCCGTCCTGGGAGTCATGGGCCCAGTTTCCCCTACGTACGCTTGCCCCATGGAAACGGGGAGCCCGGAAGAGGGCACGACGGCGGGGGGCGAGCCGGTGTGGACCGCACTGCGGCCCGGCCTGCTGCGGCTGAGACGGCTGTTGCTGGTGGTGTGGCTGGGGCTGATCGCCGTGGCCGCGGGAGTGGTGCTCGGGCTGACCGCCGGGCCGCTCTGGTCGGCGTTCGCGCTGCTGCCGGTGGCGGGGGCGGTGTGGGGCTGGCGGGTGCTCGGGCGCAACTGGCGCTCCTGGCGGTACGCCGAGCGCGCCGACGACCTGCTGATCAGCCGGGGGGTGCTGTGGCACGAGGAGACCGTCGTGCCGTACGGGCGGATGCAGTTGGTCGAGGTGACCTCCGGGCCGGTGGAACGGCGGTTCGGGCTGGCCACCGTGCAGCTGCACACGGCAGCCGCCGCGACCGACGCGACCATCCCCGGCCTGGACCCGGCCGAGGCGGAGCGCCTGCGCGACCGGCTCACCGAGCTGGGCGAGGCACGATCGGCGGGGCTGTGACGGCGGCGCACGACGGGACGGCTCCGGGCGACGGGGCGGCTCCGGACGACGGGGTGGCTTCGGGCGACGGGGCGGCTCGGGCCGACGGGGTGGCTTCGGGCGACGGGGCGGCTCGGGCCGACGGGGTGGCTTCGGACGACGGGGCGGCTCCAGGTGACGGGGTGGCTTCGGGCGACGGGGCGGCTCCGGACGAGCATGCCGGGAAGGAGCACTCCGCGAGGGAGCATCCCGCGAAGGAACCGGCGGCCGGCGTGGCCGAGCGGCGGCTGCATCCCGTCACCCCGCTGCGGCGGGCCTGGGCGCCGGTCACCGTCCTCGCCGGCTGGGCCGTGCACGACCCCGACCAGGCGCAGCGGCAGCTGACCCGGCTGACGACGACCACGCTGCTGCTCGGCATCGCGGTACTGATCCCGGCCGCCGCGCTGTACGGCTTCCTGTCCTGGTGGTTCACGCACTACGCGGTCACCGACTCCGAACTGCGCATCCGCACCGGCCTGTTGTTCCGGCGCACCGCGCACATCCGGCTGGAGCGCATCCAGGCCGTGGACGTCACCCGGCCGCTGCTCGCCCGGGTCGCGGGCGTGGCCAAGCTGAAGCTGGACGTCATAGGGGCCGACAAGAAGGACGAACTCGCCTTCCTCGGCGAGGACGACGCCCGCGCGCTGCGCGCCGAACTGCTCGCCCGCGCCGCCGGGTTCGCGCCCGAGACCGCGCAGGAGGTCGGCGAGGCGCCCGCGCGGGAACTGGTCCGCGTCCCCGCGCGCGTGATCGCGCTCTCGCTGCTGCTGATCGGCGCGACCTGGGGCTCGCTGCTGACGGCCGTCGTGGTGCCGCCGCTGCTGTGGCTGGCCACGCACAGCCTGTGGACGGTGCTCGCCGCCGCCGTGCCGCTGGTCGGCGGGGCCGTGACCAGCAGCGTCGGGCGCTTCCTCGGCGCCTACGACTGGACGCTGAGCGAGTCGCCCGACGGGCTGCGCATCGACCGCGGTCTGCTGGACCGCACCCACGAGACGGTCCCGCCCGGCCGGGTGCAGACCGTACGGATCGTGGAGCCGCTGCTGTGGCGGCGGCGCGGCTGGGTCCGGGTCGAACTGGACGTGGCCGGGTCCTCGAACTCGGTGCTGCTGCCGGTCGCGCCGCGCGAGATCGCCGAGGCGGTGGTCGCCCGGGTGCTGCCCGGGGTGACGGTGCCCGAGGACGCCGCGCTGGCCCGGCCGCCGCGGCGCGCCCGGTGGTGCGTGCCGGTGTGGTGGCGGGGGCACGGGATCGCCGTGACCGACACGGTGTTCGCCGCCCGGCACGGGCTGCTGCGCCGCCGGCTCGCGCTGGTGCCGCACGCGAAGGTGCAGAGCGTACGGCTCACCCAGGGGCCGTGGCTGCGGGCGTGGCGGGTCGCCGACGTGCACGTGGACACGGGGGCGAACAAGACGGTCACGGCCCGCCTGCGCGACGCCGAGGAGGCGGCCCGCCTCCTCCACACCCAGGCCGACCACTCCCGCACGGGCCGCCACCGCGCCACCCCGGACCGCTGGATGACGAAGGCCACCTCGACGGCGGCGACGGAGCAGGACCACTCCGAGACGGCTCAGCAGAGCCACTCCGGGACGCCGGAACGGGGGTGAGGGGAGCCGCTCGGGGGTGTCGGAACGGGGGTGAGGAGAGCCGCTCGGGGGTGTCGGAACGGGGGTGAGGGGAGCCGTTCGGGGGTGTCGGAGCGAGGGTGAGGAGAGCCGCCGGCGGGCGGGAACGCCGTCCGGTTCGGCGGGGGCCGCCGGGTGCGGTGACGCGGCCGGGCGCGGTCCGTGGGACTGAGCAGCAGAGCCCCGGAGCCGCCCCCGGCGGGGCGTCCGTCCCGGCGGAGCCGCTGCCGGCCGGCGGAGACGCTGCCGCACAGCGCCGTGCCGCAACGCGGCGCGAGACGCAAGGCGGCGCAGCAGCGAGGGGCGCGGCACTCGTGTGCCGCGCCCCTCATGTCTTGCCGCCCGCTCGCGGGCCCCATCCCGTCGTCAGGACGCGGCGCTCCGCAGGTTCTGGACGTCGATCTGCTCCGTCTCGTCGTGCGCCGTCAGGTCGATGACCTGGCCCACGGCGTGCGTCCCGGCGTCGGCCGGACGGTACTGCGACTCGGCCTCGGCCTTGTGCAGGGCCAGGGCCTCCTGGCCCACGACGTCCGCCAGGTCCTCGTTCTGCACGGCCTCCAGCGCGGCGGGCGGCGCGCCCTTCTTCGTGCCGAAGAAGTCGAACCCGCCTTCGACCGCCGGGCGCCGTACGGGCGCGGGCGGCACCACGGCCACGGCGGTCGGCACCGTGAAGTGCCCCGCGGGCCGCTGCGCGGGACGGGCGCCCGCCTGCGGCACGGCCGCGTCGGCGGCTTCGCCGCCCCGGCCGGTCGGCTCCTCGGCCGGTGCGGCGGCGGTCGGCTCGTGCCCGTCGGCCGTCTCGGGCCGCCCCTCGGCCGCTTCGGCGACGTCGTCGCCCCGCGCGGGAGATACCTCGGCATCGATGTCGGTCCCGGGAGCCGCAGTCGCCTCGGCGGGCACACCGCCGGACGGCCCCGTGGTCGGCCCGCCGGTCGGCCCGGTGGGCGGCCCGGTGGGCGTCTCGGGTGCGGCAGGGGCCGCGTCCCCGCTCGCCTCGGCGGCCTGCTCGGCGCTCGCGTCGTCGGAGGGCTCGGCGCTCACGTCGTCGGCCGCATCGGCCGCCGGCTCCGCGTCCGCGTCCGCGGCATCGGAGGGCTCGGCCGTCGGCTCTGCCCCCGCGGCGTCGGAGGGCTCCGGGGCCGGCTCGGCGGCCGTACCCGGCGCGGGCTCCTCGTCCTTCGCCAGCCGCGCCAGCGCGACCCCCGCCGCCCGGAACAGCCGGGAGCCCTCGGGCGAGAACACGGCGGGAGCCACGCCCGCCGGCTTCCCGGTCTCCTCGGCCGCCGCGTCGCCAGCCACCGCCGACGCGGCGGGTGCCGCAGACGTACCGGACACGGCCGCCGCCGCGGACCCAGGCGCCGTAACCGCCCCGGAGGCAACCACCCCGGACGCGGGCACCGTAGCCGGACCGGAGGCACCAGCCCCGGACGCGGGCACCGTAGCCGCGCCAGACGCCCCGGGCGCCACGGGGGCAGTCGGCGCCGCGGGTGCCGTCGGTGCCGCGGGCAGGGCCCGGGTGTCCGGCGCCGCCTCGATCTCCAGCAGGCGGCGTCCCTCCAGGGCGCTCGCCCGCTCGGTCTCCGCCGTGGCGTACCGCCGCAGCAGCGCCGCGTGCTCGTTGCGCAGGCCCGCGAGTTCGGTCCGCTTGGCCCGCAGCTTCTGTTCGAGACGGACGCGCAGCTCCCGCGACTCCTCGAGATCGGACTCGAGTTCGGCGACCCGTTCCTCGAAGCGCCACTCGTCGCTCGCCCGCGCGCGCGTGAGGTCGGCGACCTGACGGCCCGCCTGGGCGTCCCAGCGGCGCATGACGAACGCGCCGCCGATCGCCGTCACCGCGGCCGCCGCCGCGAGGGACCGCAGCAGGGCGGGCGCGGTGAACACCCAGGGGCCCAGGGCGCAGACGAGGGAGACGCCGGCGATCGCCGAGGGCGGCAACAGCCTGTGCAAAGGAGGGGAATGGCGGTGACGTCCACGTGGCATGGCCAGAAACTTACCGCGCGTAGGCGAAACATGGGCGCCCGCCCCGCAAAAAGGCGGCCATACCGAAATCTTCGCCGGCCATGAGGAGTTCCGCCTCCACTACCGCCTCCACCGATCCCGCGCGGACGCCCGACTTCCCGCCCCGCACGCTCCCGACTTACGGGCCGCCGGCCTGCCCGAGTTCCCCCCGAGTTCCGCTGCTTTTCCCGTCGCGATCTCCTTCAAGATCATTTTCAGCGCTCGGACAGCCGCTGGCTCAGCCACTCCAGCGTCCCCGGGATCTCGCGCTTCCAGGTGTTGAAGTTGTGGCCGCCGCTGTCGAGGATGATCGACGAGATACGGGTCTTGTTCGTCGCCTTGACCGCGTCGATGAACTTCAGGGTGTTCTTGTAGTCCTTCTCGCCCTGCCGACTGCTGGTGACGAGCAGCGAAGTGTCGGGCGCCGGCAGGTGCTTGACGGCCCACATCAGGTCGGCGCGATTCTTCAGATTCTCCTGGCCGTGGAAGAGATCGCCCGTCGTCGGGTCGATCGGCGCCTTGAAGTACGGCGACAGTCCCGCGCCCGCCGCGTACACCTCCGGGTGGTGCATCGCGATCTTCAGCGCGCAGTAACCGCCCGTGGAGTCGCCGACGATGCCCCAGCTGCTGCCCCGGTTGCCGACCCGGTAGTGGGCGTGCACGGCGTCGGGCAGATCCTTGGCGAAGAACGACTCGGTCTGCGGCCCGCCCGGGATGTCCACGCACTCCGTGTCGCGCGGCGGCGCCACGGTCGGCCGCAGCATCACCAGGATCATCGGCTGCATCCGGCCCTTCTTGGCCAGGCTCTGCGCCGTACGCGGATAGTCCAGCTTGCTGATCAGCGCCTGCGCGGTGCCCGGATAGCCGGTGAGGACGACGGTCGCCGGGAACGTACGCGTGCGGTACTGCGGCTGGAAGTACTCCGGCGGCAGGTATATGAACGCGGGCGAGGCGATGTGGGTCGTCCGGCCCACGATGTCCACCTTCTGGATCTGGCCCGTCAGTTGGGGCCGCGTCCCGTTCGCCGCCTGCACCTGCTGGGTGCCGACCACCTGGAGCGGGCCGGCGGGGCCGCCGTCCGGGGCGTGGTCCATGACGACGCCCTGGTCGGTCTCCTGCCCGAACAGGTCCGCCCAGCTGGCGTAGAAGCCGAAGGCCTGGTTGGCGGCGAGCCCGACGCAGGCGAAGATCGCCGTCTGGGTGGCCAGCAGGATGCCGACGCGCCCGCTGACGGCCAGCCAGTTGCGGCGGGCCAGGCGTGGCCACAGCCACACCGTGGCGACGAACAGCAGTACGGCGAACACGACCGCCAGTACCAGCACCTTCTTGCTCGTGAGACCCATGGGCGCTCTTTCCTGCCTCTGCTCCGCGCCCTGAGCCCGCCCCCGCCTCTTGGCGCGGACTTGCCCCGGGCTTTCCCCGGACTTCGACCGGGAGTTCCGGCGGGGAGTGAACCTCTCTCCCCTAGACACCGTCCTAGAGGGCGCAATGTCGCCGGATGCCCGATCGGCACCGGATTCAAGGTCTCTCGCAGAACTACGGGATGCGATGTCTGTCAGGGTAGATGGGGAAATGTCGGACGGGGTTCCGAGCCGCTCAGGTCGGGTGCGTCGCATACTCCGCGGCCCCCGCCCGGAGACCGTCCCCGTGTTCATCGGCAGGGCCTGCGCGCTCGTCGGTCTCCTCGACATCGCCGCGGCCGTCTTCCCGCGCTTCCGGCACAGCCGGATGCACGCCATGGTCGAGGTGCTGCCGGGGTCGTTCGGGCCGTTCGTCGCGGCGCTCTCGCTCAGCGCGGGCGTCCTGCTGCTGCTGCTCGCGCACGGCCTGAAGCGGCGCAAGCGGCGGGCCTGGCGGGCCGCCGTGGTGCTGCTCCCGGCGGGCGCGGCGGCCGAGTTCGGCTACCGGCACTCCGTCGTCGGCGCCGTCATCTCCCTCGCGCTGCTGGCGCCGCTGGTGCTCCACCGCAAGGAGTTCTCGGCCCTGCCCGACCCGCGCAGCAGGTGGCGGGCGCTGACCAACTTCGTGCTGATGAGCGCCGGTTCGGTGGCGCTGGGCATGCTGATCGTCAGCACCCACCCGCACCGCGTGGTCGGCGACCCCAGCCTGGCCGACCGGCTGACCCACGTCCTGTACGGCCTGGTCGGCTTCGAGGGGCCCGTCGACTACCAGGGCAACACCTCCTGGACCGTCGCCTACTCCCTCGGCGCCCTCGGCTGGATCACCGCGGCCACCACCGCCTACCTCGCCTTCCGCCCCGAACACCCGGCCGCCCGGCTGTCGGAGGAGGACGAGGGCAAGCTGCGCGCGCTGCTGGCCAAGCACGGCCGCCGCGACTCGCTCGGCCACTTCGCGCTGCGCCGCGACAAGGCGGTCGTCTTCTCCCCCAGCGGCAAGGCCGCGGTCACCTACCGCGTCGTCTCCGGCGTGATGCTCGCCAGCGGCGACCCGATCGGCGACGTCGAGGCCTGGCCCGGCGCCATCGAGCGCTTCATGGACGAGGCCAAGGCCCACTCCTGGACGCCCGCCGTGGTGGGCTGCTCCGAGACCGGCGGCGAGGTGTGGACCCGCGAGACCGGGCTGGACGCGCTGGAACTCGGCGACGAGGCGGTGGTCGACGTCGCGGATTTCTCGCTCGCCGGACGCGCGATGCGCAACGTCCGCCAGATGGTCAAGCGCATCGAGCGGGCCGGCTACGAAACCCGCGTACGGCGCATCCGTGACCTGAGCGACGCCGAGCTGGAGCGGGTCCGGCGGGCCGCCGAGGACTGGCGCGGCACCGACACCGAGCGCGGCTTCTCCATGGCGCTCGGCCGGATCGGCGACCCCTCGGACGGGGACTGCCTGATAGCGACCGCGCACAAGCAGGACGACGAGCCCGGCGAGTTCGGCGACCTGAAGGCGATCATCCACTTCGTGCCCTGGGGTCCGGACGGCGCGTCCCTGGAGCTGATGCGGCGCGACCGCTCGGCCGACCCCGGCATGAACGAACTGCTGATCGTCGCCACGCTCCAGGCCGCCCCGAAGCTCGGCATCGAGCGGATCTCGCTGAACTTCGCGATGTTCCGCTCCGCGCTGGCGCGCGGCGAGAAGATCGGCGCGGGTCCGGTGCTGCGGGCCTGGCGCGGGCTGCTGGTGTTCCTGTCGCGCTGGTTCCAGATCGAGTCGCTGTACAAGTTCAACGCCAAGTTCCAGCCCCGCTGGGAGCCGCGGTACATCGTCTACCGCGCCTCCTCGGACCTGCCGCGGATCGGCTTCGCCACCATGCAGGCGGAGGGCTTCGTCAACCTCGCGCTGCCGCTGCCCCGCTTCCTGCGCCGCCGCCGGTCTACCGAACGCCCGTGCGCGCACGCGGTCGCGGAACGGGACATGCGCGCGGCGTGACCCGACCCCCGGCCGGCCCTGGAGCCGGTGGGCTCGGCCCGCTCCCCCAGGAGCAACGGCGTGGCCCCGCACCCCTGGTGCGGGGCCACGCCGCATGACTCGCCCCTCCGGCGCCGGGTTCCCGCCGGGCGCGGACACGCCGGCACCGCCCGGAGTCGCCCGGCCCCCGCCCGGACACCGGCCGGGCTCCCCCGCCCTCCTGCCCACCTCCGCCCGGACACCGGCCGGGCTCCCCCGGCCCCCTGCCCACCTCCGCCCGGACACCGGCCGGCCTCCCCGGACCTCCTGCCCACCTCCGCCCGGACGCCCCGGACGCCCCAGGCGCGCCCCAGGCGCCCCGGACCACGGTCCTGCTGGCCCGGTGCGCCCCCCCCGCGAACCGCCGGACGCCCGTCCGGCACCTGAGCCGTGGGCGGCTTCGCCCCGTGCCCCCGGCTGGCGCCGTCCGCGTACCGCCGGTCCGGCGCCCGCGCCGCAACCCTCCGGAACCGTCCTGCCCCGGCGCCCGGGTTCACGCTTCGCACAACAGCCGGGTACCGCCCGTTCCCCTCCACGCCCCGCCCCCGGGACCGGCGCCCGCGCGGCGGGCCGCGGGCGACTGCCCCCGGCCCGGGCCGGGGGCAACTTGTCTCGCTTTCTGGCCCTAGGCTGAACGTATGAGCAACCAGAGCGGGCGCGGGCGAGTCGCGGGCCTTCCGGTATGGGACCGCTGCGCGGTCATGGGGGTCGTGAACGTGACCCCCGACTCCTTCTCCGACGGCGGCCGCTGGTTCGACACGACCACCGCCGTCAAGCACGGTCTCGACCTGGTCGCGCAGGGCGCCGACCTGGTGGACGTCGGCGGCGAGTCCACCCGCCCGGGCGCCACCCGTGTGGACGAGGCCGAGGAGCTGCGACGGGTCGTCCCGGTCGTCCGCCAACTCGCCGCCGAGGGCGTCACCATCTCGGTCGACACCATGCGCGCCCGCGTCGCCGAGCAGGCCCTCGCCGCCGGCGCGGCCCTCGTCAACGACGTCAGCGGCGGCCTCGCCGACCCCGACATGATCCCCGTGGTCGCGGCCACCGGCGCACCGTTCGTCGTCATGCACTGGCGCGGCTTCCTTGAGGGCGGCAACGTCCGGGGCGTCTACGCCGACGTCGTCACCGAGGTCGCCGACGAGCTGCACGCGCGCGTGGAGGCCGTTCTGGAGGGCGGCGTCGCCCCCGACCGCGTCGTCGTCGACCCGGGTCTCGGCTTCTCCAAGGACGCCGAGCACGACCTCGCCCTGCTGGCCCGCCTCGACCGGCTGCTGGGGCTCGGCCACCCGGTGCTGGTCGCCGCCTCCCGCAAGCGGTTCCTCGGCCGGGTGCTGGCCGGCCCCGAGGGCGCGCCGCCGCCCGCGCGGGAGCGCGACGCCGCCACGGCCGCCGTCTCCGCGCTCGCGGCGCACGCCGGCGCGTGGGCGGTGCGCGTGCACGAGGTACGCGCCACCGCCGACGCCGTACGGGTCGCCCGCGCCGTGGAGCAGGCCCGCGCCGCCGCCCCGGCCGCCGCCACGCCCGGCGACGGCGCGCCCGGCGGCACCGAGGCCTCCGCGGCCCCCGCGCGCGCGGACCGCGCAGACCGCGCGGACCGCTCGGCCGAAGGAGCCCGGTGAGCGCGCCCCACACCGATGTCGAACAGGTCGAGGCCGCCAACACCGCCTACTACGAGTCACTGGAGCGCGGCGACTTCGAAGAGCTGACCTCGCTCTGGCTCACCCCCTCCGACCTGGGCGTCGACGAGGAGTACCACGACCCGGCCGACGCCGGCGTGATCTCCTGCGTGCACCCGGGCTGGCCGGCGCTGACCGGCCGCGGCGAGGTGCTGCGGTCGTACGCGCTGATCATGGCGAACACCGACTACATCCAGTTCTTCCTGACCGACGTGCACGTCTCCGTCACCGGCGACACGGCCCTGGTGACCTGCACCGAGAACATCCTCAGCGGCGGCCCCGCCCCCGAGGGCGGGGATGAGCTGGGGCCGCTGGTCGGACAGCTCGTGGTCGCCACGAACGTGTTCCGGCGCACCCCGCTCGGCTGGAAGCTCTGGTCCCACCACGCCTCCCCGGTTCTGGCCGAAAACAACGGCGACGAGGACGACGACACGCCCGCCTGAGTGGGTAGGGGCACCGCAGGAACGACGGCGGACGCCACGAGTGGCCGGAATCACGACCGCGGGGACCCGGGCGGCCCTCCGACCCGTGAGCAGGCGGGTTCGCCAGGGGAAACACCCGGTGAAACCCTCCCGCTCCGGGCGCCGCACCCGTCCCCGCCGCCCGGTGCTGTCGGTGCCCGCGGGTAGATTCGTCCGAGACCGGTGTGCCGCCCGCACGCGGCACGCACCGGCCGTCACCGACGACTGCAGGAGTGATTCGCGTGGATCGTGTCGCGCTGCGCGGCCTGAAGGCCCGCGGGCACCACGGAGTGTTCCCCAAGGAGCGTGAGGAGGGCCAGACCTTCCTCGTCGACCTCGTCCTGGGTGTGGACACCCGGCCGGCCGCCGCCGACGACGACCTGGCGAAGACCGTGCACTACGGCATCGTGGCCGAGGAGGTCGTGGCCGTGGTGGAGGGCGAGCCGGTGAACCTGATCGAGACGCTCGCCGAGCGCATCGCGCAGGTCTGTCTGAAGCACGAGGGAGTGGAACAGGTCGAGGTCTGCGTCCACAAGCCGGACGCCCCGATCACCGTTCCCTTCGACGACGTGACCGTCACCATCACCCGGAGCCGAGTATGACCCGACCTTTCCTCCAGGGTCACAGCGACCCGACCGTCCAGCCGGTGCCCGCCTCGGTCGTCGAACAGGTCGACGCCGCCGACACCACCCTGAGCAACCCGAAACGAGCCGTCATCTCCCTCGGCTCCAACCTCGGCAACCGCCTGGAGACCCTCCAGGGCGCTGTCGACGCCCTGGAGGACACGCCCGGCGTGCGCATCAAGGCGGTCTCCCCCGTCTACGAGACCGAGCCGTGGGGCGTCGAGCCCGGCTCCCAGCCGTCGTACTTCAACGCGGTGGTGGTCCTGAAGACGACGCTGCCGCCGTCCTCCCTGCTGGAGCGCGCCCACGCCGTCGAGGAGGCGTTCAACCGGGTGCGGGACGAGCGCTGGGGGCCGCGCACGATCGACGTCGACATCGTCGCCTACGCCGACGTCGTCTCCGACGACCCGCGGCTGACGCTGCCGCACCCGCGCGCCCACGAGCGGGCCTTCGTCCTCGCCCCGTGGCACGACGTGGACCCCGAGGCGCAGCTCCCGGGCCGCGGCCCGGTCGCCGCTCTGCTGGCCTCCCTCACCCGTGCGGGCGTCGAACCGCGCGCGGACCTGGAACTCCGGCTGCCCGAGTAGTCGTTAAGGTCTAGACGACGTACGGCCGCGGCCGGACCCGGCGAGCGGGTCCGGCCGGGGAGCCGCCCACGCCCGACCACGGTCCGGGGGAGCTGAAGGGACACCGTGAAAGAGCTGCGCATCAGGGTGCTGGTCGGCGTGTTCGTCGTGGCGGG
>NZ_JAIOAB010000044.1 GCF_019890635.1 Streptomyces sennicomposti | reverse complement strand
GTGGCGGGGGCGGCGGCCCGCGGGGCTCCGCCCCCGCCGGCACAGGGCCGGGCGGGGGCGGAGCGGGGGTGTGGCGAGCGGTGCGTCCCGCGCAGGGGCGGGACGCACCGGTGCGGGGTCAGCTCAGTGTGGCCAGGGCCTCGTTCCAGGTGGCCGACGGGCGCATGACCTCGGCCGCCTTGGCCGGGTCGGGCTGGTAGTAGCCGCCGATGTCGGCCGGCTTGCCCTGGACGGCGATCAGCTCCTCGACGATCTTCTGCTCGTTCGCGGCGAGCGTCTCGGCGAGCGGCGCGAACGCCTTGGCCAGGTCGGCGTCGTCGGTCTGCTTGGCCAGCTCCTGCGCCCAGTACAGGGACAGGTAGAAGTGGCTGCCGCGGTTGTCGATGCCGCCGACGCGACGGGTCGGGGACTTGTCCTCGTTGAGGAAGGTCGCCGTGGCCCGGTCCAGGGTGTCCGCGAGGACCTTGGCCTTGGTGTTGCCGGTGGCCTCGGCGAACTGCTCCAGGGACGGCACCAGGGCGAAGAACTCGCCGAGGGAGTCCCAGCGCAGGTAGTTCTCCTTGACCAGCTGCTGCACGTGCTTGGGCGCGGAGCCGCCGGCGCCGGTCTCGAACAGGCCGCCGCCCGCCATCAGCGGGACGACCGACAGCATCTTGGCGCTGGTGCCCAGCTCCAGGATCGGGAACAGGTCGGTCAGGTAGTCGCGCAGCACGTTGCCGGTGACGGAGATCGTGTTCTCGCCGCGGCGGATGCGCTCCACCGACAGCTTGGTGGCCTCCACCGGGGACAGGATCTTGATGTCCAGGCCCTCGGTGTCGTGCTCCGCCAGGTACTCCTTGACCTTGGCGATCAGGTTGGCGTCGTGGGCGCGGGTCTCGTCCAGCCAGAAGACGGCCGGGTCGCCGGTGGCGCGGGCGCGGGTGACGGCCAGCTTGACCCAGTCGCGGATCGGCGCGTCCTTGGTCTGGCAGGCGCGGAAGATGTCGCCGGCGGAGACCGTCTGCTCCAGCACCACGTCGCCGGCCTGGTCGACCAGGCGGACCGTGCCGGTGGTGGCGACCTCGAAGGTCTTGTCGTGGGAGCCGTACTCCTCGGCCTTCTGCGCCATCAGACCGACGTTGGGAACGGAGCCCATGGTCGACGGGTCGTAGGCGCCGTTGGCGCGGCAGTCGTCGATGACGGCCTGGTAGACGCCCGCGTAGGAGGAGTCCGGGAGGACGGCGAGGGTGTCGTGCTCCTGGCCGTCGGGGCCCCACATGTGGCCCGAGGTGCGGATCATGGCCGGCATCGAGGCGTCCACGATCACGTCGGAGGGCACGTGCAGGTTGGTGATGCCCTTGTCGGAGTCGACCATGGCCAGCTCCGGGCCCTCGGCCAGCTCGGCGTCGAAGGACGCCTTGATCTCGGCGCCCTCCGGCAGGCCCTCCAGGCCCTTGAAGATGCCGCCCAGACCGTCGTTCGGGGTCAGGCCGGCCGCGGCCAGCGTCTCGCCGTACTTCGCGAACGTCTTCGGGAAGAACGCGCGCACTACGTGACCGAAGACGATCGGGTCGGAGACCTTCATCATCGTGGCCTTCAGGTGCACGGAGAACAGCACGCCCTCCTGCTTGGCGCGGGCGATCTGCTCCGTGAGGAACTCGCGCAGCGGCGCGACGTGCAGCACGGAGGCGTCGACGACCTCGCCCTTGAGGACGGGTACGGACTCGCGCAGCACGGTGGTCGTGCCGTCGTCGCCGACCAGCTCGATGCGCAGCGCGCCGTCCTCGGCGATCACCGCGGACTTCTCGGTGGAGCGGAAGTCGTCCACGCCCATGGTGGCCACGTTCGTCTTGGACTCGGGGCTCCAGGCGCCCATGCGGTGCGGGTGGGTCTTGGCGTAGTTCTTCACCGAGGCCGGGGCGCGGCGGTCGGAGTTGCCCTCGCGCAGGACCGGGTTGACCGCGGAGCCCTTGACCTTGTCGTAGCGGGCGCGGATCTCGCGCTCCTCGTCGGTCTTCGGGTCGTCCGGGTAGTCCGGCAGCGCGTAGCCCTGCGCCTGCAGCTCGGCGACCGCGGCCTTGAGCTGCGGGAGGGAGGCCGAGATGTTCGGCAGCTTGATGATGTTGGCGGCGGGCGTCTTGGCCAGCTCGCCCAGCTCGGAGAGCGCGTCGGGAATCCGCTGGTCCTCGGTCAGGTACTCCGGGAACACGGCGATGATGCGCCCGGCCAGCGAGATGTCGCGGGTCTCCACAGGCACACCGGCCTGCGAGGCGTACGCCTTGACCACCGGCAGGAAGGAATACGTCGCCAGGGCCGGGGCCTCGTCAGTGTGTGTGTAGATGATGCTCGAGTCAGTCACCGGGTGCTCCGCTCCACGTCCACGTCTGCAACATTGCTCGACATCAAGATATCTCGTGATCGGCCCCGGCTCGACAGGGGTCCGCCCCGGAACTTCGCCGCGGCGGGGTGACGGCCCCGCGCCGCGGGCCGCCGCCCAGGGGCGGGGCGGCTCACGCGCCCGCCACCTCGCGCTCGATCCAGCGGCAGATCACCTCGACGACGTACGCCCGCTCGGCCCGGCTCAGCTCGCGCCCCTTGGGGATCTCGTGCCAGCGCCGCAGGCAGCTCCGGCAGCAGGTCGCGGTGGCGTGCTGCGCGACGAAGACCGGGTGCCCCCGGTAGGGCGTCTGCTTGCCGTCCTTGTACGGCTCGGCCGGCGCCAGCCGCTGGGCGATGAGGTCCCGCGCGTGCCACCGCAGGGTGGCGGGGCCGTGCGACTGGGCCGTGACGAGGTCACGGCCACGGAGGTGGAACTTGGCGCGGAAGGGCTGCCGCCCGATGACGTCGATCCGCCGGTCCAGATCGGCGGCCGACGGCGGGGCGGGGGCGGAGGTGGGGGCAGCGGCCGGGGCATCGGCGGGGGACGCTGCGGCCGTCGGACCGGCTCCGGCTCCGGCACTGGGTCCGGGACCGGTCGCCGGACCGGCTTCGGCTCCGGGTCCGGAACCGGTCGCCGGACCGGTCGCGGGGCGCGGCCCCGATCCGGCCGCCGGGACGGGCGTGGGGCCGGACGCCGGGTCCGGTGCGGGGGTGTCGGGGGAGGAAGTCATGCTCCTTCGAGCATATGGCCGAGCGCGCCGCACCGCCGGACCGCACGAATCCGGCCACCGGCGGCCGGCCGCAGCCCACCGCGCCCTACGGACGTACGCCGCGGCGCGGAGCGCCTGCCGCCCGTGGGGCGCGGTCGGCTCTCAGAGCCCGCACCGCCCTCCGAGCACCTACTGCCCCGCAGGGCACGCGAGGCCCATAGGGCACGCGCCGCCCACAGCCCCGCACCGCCCCGAGGCTCCGCGCCGCCCGCAGGGCAGGCACCGCCCACAGCCCCCGCGCGTCCGCAGGACACGTACCGTCCACAGCGGCGCGCGCCCTCCCCAGGACACGCACCGCCCCCCGAGCACGTACCGCCCCGCAGGACACACGCGGCCCAGAGGACACGCGCCGCCTCCAGCCTCCGCCGCGCCCGCACGGCAGGCGCTCTCAGTTCACCCCCGTACTCGTCTCCGCGTCCGCGCCGCTGCGCTGGTGGGGTATGGCCACCGCGCCCTGGTGCAGCGTCACCGTGCGGGTCGGGGCCGGGATGGTGATGCCCTCGTCGCGGTAGCGGCGGTGCAGCCGCTTGATGAACTCGTGCTTGATCCGGTACTGGTCGCTGAACTCGCCCACGCCCAGGATGACCGTGAAGCCGATCCGGGAGTCGCCGAAGGTGTGGAACCGGATCGCGGGCTCGTGCTCCGGCAGCGCGCCCGTGATCTCGTGCATCACCTCGGCGACCACCTCCAGCGTCACCCGCTCGACGTGCTCCAGGTCGCTGTCGTAGCCCACCCCCGCCTGCACCAGGATCGTCAGCTGCTGCTCGGGCCGGGTGAAGTTGGTCATGTTCGTCTTGGCGAGCTGCCCGTTGGGGATGACGACCAGGTTGTTGGAGAGCTGGCGGACCGTCGTCTGCCGCCAGTTGATGTCCTCGACGTACCCCTCCTCGCCCGTGCTCAGCCGGATGTAGTCGCCGGGCTGGACGGTCTTGGAGGCGAGGATGTGGACGCCGGCGAAGAGGTTGGCGAGGGTGTCCTGGAGGGCCAGGGCCACCGCCAGACCGCCCACGCCCAGGGCGGTGAGCAGCGGCGCTATCGAGATGCCCAGGGTCTGCAGCACCACCAGGAAGCCGATCGCCAGCACCAGTATCCGGGTGATGTTGACGAAGATGGTGGCCGAACCGGCGACCCCGGAACGGGACTGCGTCACCGACCGCACCAGTCCGGCGACGACGCGGGCCGCGGAGAGGGTCACCACGAAGATGATCCACACGGTCAGGCCCTGGTCGACGTGGTGCTGCACCGCCCGGTGCAGCGGCAGGATCGCCGCGGCGGCCGCCACGCCGCCCGCGATCGACGCCCACGGCACCACCGTGCGCAGCGCGTCCACGATGACGTCGTCGCCGCTCCACTTGGTCCGCTTGGCGTGCTTGGCCAGCCAGCGCAGCACCGTGCGGGACAGGAACGCCCCGGCCAGTCCCGCGGCCACGGCGATGCCGGCGAGGGTGAGATCGTCCAGGGTCATGGCGCGGTTCATCGGCGGCCTCCGGTGGAACGCTCTGCGGCGCACGGGGCGGCCGCCGACGGCCGGAAGTGAGGTTGCGTCACGTTGTCACCTGCTCGATTGCGGGATGTGCGAGCGCGCCGCCGGTCCCCGGTGCTCCGGGTGTTCCGTGTACGGCGCGCCCGCTCATCCTGCCGTATCCGGCAGGGCAGTTCGCACCGCGACGGCCCCGCCCACCGCACGGCGCCCTCGACAACTCACCGCCCTCCGCGCCCCGCCCACCGCCCGGCGCCTCACCCACCCCCGCCCCCGGCGGCCCCTCACCTACCCCCGGCCCCTCACCCGCTCCCGACACTTCACCAACTCCCGCACACCGCCGCACGCAGGCCCCCCCGACTCACCCGTCCCCGAACGCCCCGTGCCGCCCCGCCCCCGCCGCGAACCGTCCGGCGCCCTCGATGCCGGCCGGCAACACGGCCGCGCCGTACCGCAGTTCACGCAGCATCGCCTCGTCCTCCGGCAGCCCCTCCTGGTCCAGGGCCGAGGCGCGGTCGGAGCGCAGGCACTCCTGCGGGAACCGGGCGATCTCCGCGGCCAGCAGCTCCGACTCGGCACGGGCCCGCCCGGTCGGCACGACCCGGTTCGCGAGTCCCATCTCGTACGCCTCCCGGGCCGGGACCGGGCGCCCGGTGAGGATCAGGTCCATCGCGCGCCCGGCCCCGATCAGCCGGGGCAGCCGGACCGTGCCGCCGTCGATCAGCGGCACGCCCCAGCGGCGGCAGAACACCCCGAACACGGCGTCCTCCTCGGCCACCCGCAGATCGCACCAGAGCGCCAGCTCCAGGCCCCCGGCCACGGCGTGTCCCGCGACCGCCGCGATCACCGGTTTGGACAGCCGCATCCGGGTCGGCCCCATCGGGCCGTCGCCGTCCTCGGCGACCCGGTTGCCGCGCTCGGTGCCGACCGCCTTCAGGTCCGCGCCCGCGCAGAACGTGCCGCCCTCGCCCCACAGCACCGCGACCCTGGCCCCCTCGTCGGCCTCGAACTCCCGGAAGGCGGCGGCGAGTCCGGCCGCGGTGGGACCGTCCACCGCGTTGCGGGCGGCCGGCCGGGACAGCACGACCGTGGTGACGTACCCCTGGCGTTCGACACGTACCGGCATGGCGGTGGCCTCCTTCGGCGGGACGGGAACGGCAGGTTACTCCCCGGTCACCACACCCGGCCGCCCCCGCACCCGGCCGGTCACACATGACACGCCCGCACCGCACAGTTGACCTCAACATTGCTCGAGGTCCTACGTTCGCCCTCATGAGTATGGAGACCACCGCCTGGACCCAGCTGCGCAGCGTCATCGACGCCCAGCAGGGCCACCGCCCCTTCGCCCGCGCGACGCTGCGCCGCATCGGCGCGTTCGCCCGCCCGCACCGCCGCCGTATCGCCGCCTTCGTCGCCCTCGGGGTGGTGACCGCGCTGCTCGCGGTGGCCACCCCCGTCCTCGCCGGGCGGGTCGTGGACGCGATCGTCTCGCACGGCGACCGCGCCGTCGTCGTCCGCCTCGCCTTGCTGATCGCGGCGATCGCCGTCGCCGAGGCCGCGCTCGGCATCCTCGGCCGGCGGCTGTCGGCGACGCTCGGCGAAGGGCTCATCCTCGATCTGCGCACGGCCGTCTTCGACCATGTGCAGCGCATGCCCGTCGCGTTCTTCACCCGCACCCGCACCGGGGCGCTCGTCTCCCGGCTCAACAACGACGTCATCGGCGCCCAGCGCGCCTTCAGCACCACCCTGTCCGGCGTCGTGAGCAACGTGGTCACCCTGCTGCTCACCCTCGCCGTCATGCTGACCCTGTCCTGGCAGATCACCCTGCTCGCGCTGACGCTGCTGCCGCTGTTCGTGCTCCCGGCCCGGCGGATGGGCGCCCGGATGGCCCGGATGCAGCGGGAGGCGGCCACGCTCAACGCGGCGATGGGCACCCGGATGACCGAGCGCTTCTCCGCCCCCGGCGCCACCCTCGTCAAGCTCTTCGGCCGCCCCGAGGAGGAGTCGGCGCAGTTCGCGGCCCGCGCCCGCCGGGTGCGGGACATCGGCATCCGCACGGCGACGGCGCAGTCGGTGTTCCTGACCGCCCTGACCCTGGTGTCCTCCCTCGCGCTCGCCCTGGTCTACGGCCTCGGCGGCTGGTTCGCCCTGCGCGGCGCCCTGGAACCGGGCGCCGTCGTCTCCCTCGCCCTGCTCCTCACCCGCCTGTACGCGCCGCTCACCGCGCTCGCCGGGGCGCGGGTGGAGGTGATGAGCGCCCTGGTCAGCTTCGAGCGGGTCTTCGAGGTGCTGGACCTCCAGCCGCTGATCGGGGAGCGGCCGGGCGCCCGGGAGGTCCCGGACGGCCCGGTCGCGGTCGAGTTCGACGGCGTCCGCTTCGGCTACCCGGCCGCGGACAAGGTCTCCCTCGCCTCCCTGGAGGAAGTGGCGAGCCTCGACACCCGGGGCGGCGAGGAGGTCCTGCACGGCGTCTCCTTCCGCGCCGAACCCGGCCGCACCGTCGCCCTGGTCGGCTCCTCCGGCGCCGGCAAGTCCACCGTCGCGGCCCTGCTGCCGCGCCTGTACGACGTGGACGCGGGCGCCGTGCGCGTCGGCGGCGTGGACGTGCGCGACCTGAGCGCCGCCTCCCTGCGCGCCACGGTCGGCATGGTCACCCAGGACGGCCACCTCTTCCACGACTCGGTCCGCGCCAACCTGCTGCTGGCCCGCCCGGAGGCGAGCGAGGCGGACCTGTGGGACGCGCTGCGCCGGGCCCGCCTCGACACCCTGGTCCGCGCCCTGCCCGACGGCCTGGACACGGTCGTCGGCGAACGCGGCTACCGTCTCTCCGGCGGCGAACGCCAGCGGATGACCATCGCCCGGCTGCTGCTGGCCCGCCAGCGGGTCGTCATCCTGGACGAGGCCACCGCCCACCTCGACAACACCTCGGAGGCCGCCGTCCAGGAAGCCCTCACCGAGGCCCTGGCCGGCCGCACCGCCCTGGTGATCGCCCACCGGCTGTCCACGGTGCGCGCCGCCGATCTGATCCTGGTCCTGGAGGCGGGCCGGATCGTCGAACGCGGCACGCACGACGAGCTGCTGGCGGCGGGCGGCCGGTACGCGGAGCTGTACCGCACCCAGTTCACCGAGCGGTCGCGGCCGGGCCAGGACCGGCTCACATCCGGGCGTACGGCCGGGGCGACAGCGTCTCGAACGTGAGCCGGACGGTGGTGGCCGTCCCGGTGTCCGCGTCGGAGGTGCGCAGGGCGGTCACCTCGTCCGCCGTCAGCGCGCGCCGCACCAGCCGGAACTCGTCCAGGGAGCCCTTGAGCCGGTCGGCCCCGTCCGGCCGGGCTCCCAGATGGAACCCGGCCACGGCGAAGCCGTCGTCGTACGTCACCGACCCGGCCGGGGCCGCGGCCTCGCCGGGCGTCCCGCCGTCCACCGACAGGCTCAGCTTCCCGCCCGAGCGCTGGAGCACCACGTGGTGCCAGGCGCCGTCGCCGAAGGCGTAGGCCGCGCCGGCGTCGGCGGCGTAGACGGTGGTGGTGGCCGTGTCGGTCTGCAGTACGGCGGCGAGCCGGTCCTGGCCCGGCTGCGCCCGCAGATACAGCTGCCGTTCGGTGCTGCCGACGCCGTAGGCCCAGAAGACCACCTGGTTGGCGCTGGTCTGGCCGGCTGTGTAGCGCAGCCAGGTCGCCACGGTGAAGTCGCCCGAGCCGAGGGCGGTGTCCGCGCCGTAGGGCACCTCGACGGAGTCGTCCGTGCCGTCCAGGGCGAGCCCCGCGCCGAACTTCCCGCCGCCCGCCGAGGCCACCGGCCGGGCCCCGCCCCGTACATAGGCGTGGTCGCAGTGCACCGACGCGTCCGGGGTGGCCGGGCCGGCGGCCGGCCGGGCCACCAGGTGGGACTCGGTGTTGCCGTTCTCCATGGTCCACGCCAGGGCGGGCCGGTCGGCCGGGTAGCCGCCCGCGGAACCGGCGGCGGACCGCGCGACCCGGGTCAGCTCGTCCGCCGTCAGCGCCCGCTTGTAGAGCCGGACCTCGTCCAGGGCGCCCGTGAACACGTCCAGGTCGCCCGGCTTGGAGCCGACCCGCAGCCCTTCCGGCGTGGCGGCGGAGGTGAGCGCGCCGGACAGGCCGGTCGCCTCCGCGGACGCGGTCCCGTCGACGCTCAGCCGCAGCGTGCCCCCGCTGCGGGTGAGGGCCAGCAGATGCCAGGCGCCGTCCCCGAAGGCGGGCGCCGCGCCGGTGTCCGCGAGCGCCACCTGCACCGGGCCCGCGGGGGTCTCGGCCCAGGCGAACAGCCGCCGCTGGGCGGGCTGCGCCCGCACCCACAGCGAGGGCTCGCCGGAGACCGAGCCGTAGGCCCACAGCAGCGCGGCGTTCGGGTCGGACGCGGTCAGGGTGTGCCGGAACCACAGGGTGTAGGTGAAGTCGCCCGCGCCGACGTCGAGCGCCGGCAGATACGGGACCTCGACGCCGGGCCGGGACGACGAGAGGGAGATCGCGCCCTTGCCGATCCGGCCGGCCACCTCGCCGGGCACCCCGCCGAGCAGGGTGCCGTCGGCGCAGTGCCCGGTGACGTCGTCCTCGATCGGGACCTGGGTCAGCGCGGGCGCGTCGGCCGTGTCGATCACCTGGAACGGCAGCCGCACGGCGAGCGAACCGGCCGCCGGGGCGGCGTCGTTGGCCGTGCGCAGCGTGGCGAGCTGCGCGTCGGTCAGCGCGGCGCGGTACATCCGGAACTCGTCCAGCGCGCCGTTGAAGGGGTCGCCGGCCGCCGTCTCGGGCTTGGCGCCGAGCCGGATGCCGTCGACCCCGGCGACCCGGCCGGAACCGACCGACCCGGCGACCCCGGTGGCCTGCGCCGAGGACGTGCCGTCCACCGCGAGGGTGATCCGGCCGCCCTCGCGCACCAGCGTCAGATGGTGCCAGGCGTCGTCGCCGAACGCCGTCGAGGGACCGGTGTCGGGCAGGGCGACGGAGGCGGTGCCGCCGGTGCCCTGCACCCAGGCGTACAGCCGGTCCTGGCCGGGCTGGGCGCGCACCCACACCTGCGGCTTCGCCGCGCCGAACCCGTAGGCCCACATCAGCACCCGGGCCTGGGTGTCCGTGGCCTGCGCTTTGTACTTGAAGAACAGCGAACAGGTGAAGTCGCCGTCGCCCGGGTCGAGGCCCGGCGCGTACGGCACGTCGGCGTACTCGCCGGTGGCGTCGAGGACCAGGCCCTGGTTCCAGCGTCCGGCGCCGAGCGTCGAACTGCCCGCCAGATAGGCGTCGTTCGCGTCCGCGGCGGTGTCTGGGGTGGTGCGGCCGGCGGCCCGGGAGGCCTGCGGGTAGACCGCGCCGGTGAAGGCGCCGGGCACGCCGGCCGCCGCCGGGGTGAAGCGATCGAAGTAGACGTTGGCCGCGGAGAAGCCGTCGCCGCCCTCGTAGACCAGGCCGATCTCGCCGTCGGTCAGCTCGGCCAGATCGGAGTACCCGGCCCGCTTGGCGTTGATCTGCGCCCCGTCCTTCCAGGTGGCGCCGCGGTCCGTGGAGTAGCGGATCCGCATGTTCTGCCGGTCCGTGGCGTGCCCGGGCGCCGACAGGACGAGCGTGTCGCCGGGCCTGGTGCGATACGTCTGCTCCAGCGCGAGGACGGAGCCCTGCACCTCCGGCGTGGTCAGTGAGGGCACCACCTGCTGCGCGGGCACGGTCGCGCCCGCGTCGTCGCTGACGGCGTGGGTGCGGTGCCCGGACGACGTGCCGTTGTTGTTGCGGGCGTTGAGGTAGACCTGCCCGTTGTCGAGTTCGGCGACGGAGGGCTCGCCCGGCGCCAGCCCGGGGCCGGCGGAGTCGGCCGTGTCGCTCGCGAACCAGTGGTCGCCGTCGTCGCTGTAGATCACCCCCACGAGCTGGCGGTGATCGGCCCCCGGCGGCGACTCGTACGCCCCCACCACCAGCCGGCCCGGCTTGTCGCCGCGCTTGAGCTGGATGCCGTGCGAGGGGCCGGTGCCGAACCAGCCGTCCTGCGGGTCGGACAGCCGCGGCAGCCGCTCGGGCGCGCCGAAGGTCAGCCCGTCGTCCGTGCTGCGCTGCACCCACGGCAGCCGTCTGCCGCCCGGCTCGGCCGGTTCCGAGGTGGAGAGCAGGTGCACGTCGCCGGTGCGCAGGTCGGCGACGGGGGAGGGGTTGCCGCGCGTGTAGGGGGCCTCCGGGTCGGTGTCGCTGCCGGCGAGCGCCACCCGGATCGGGCCCCAGGTGCGGCCGTCGTTGGTGGAGCGGCGGACGACGATGTCGATCGCGCCCCGGTCGGCGCAGGAGGGCGAGCGGCGGGCCTCGGCGAAGGCGAGCAGGGCGCCCGTCTTGGTGCGGACGAGGGTGGGGATGCGGAAACAGCCGTACCCGGCGGTCCCGGAGCGGAAGAGGATCTGTTCGCTCCCGACGAGACCGTCGGCCGACGGCTGGGTGCCGCTCGCGGCCGCGGGCGGGGCGAGGACTCCGAGGAGGACCAGGGCCAGGGCGAGGAGGGCGGCGCCTGGGCCGCGTATGCGTAGCCGGGACACGGCGATGCAGACCTTTCTGGGGCGGGACGGGGGGCATGGCGCGGACCCGGCCGTCGGCGGACCGCCGCCCGGCCCGCCCCGGTCCGCCGACGGGGCGGGGGCGGGGCGGGCCGGGCGGCGGCGGTTTCGGCACGGTGGTGACGGCCGTCGGGCCGCCACCGACCGCCGCTAGCGCGGGCTCACTTGGCCGGCGGCGCGGGCAGCTCGGCGCCGCGGAACGTCGGCGCGTCGGCCGCGGCGCGCATCGCGCTGAGCGAGGAGGACTGCTGGACCTGGTAGATCCGGGTCTGGTTGTCCGCGGTGCGGAAGGTGTAGGCCCAGGTCGGGCCGGTGGGGTTGGTGTAGGTGAAGGCCGTCGGGTCGGTGGCCGAGGTCTCGTAGCTCTCCTGCTTCCAGGCGCGCCACTCACCGCTGCCCTGGGTGGTCTCGCCCGTGCCGTGGACGTAGCCGTCGGCGCCCCGGACGACGACCTCGGTGAGGCCGGTCAGCGGGGAGATCACGGCGCTGGGGGAGCCCTGCGCGGTGATGCCGGGGACGGTCTCCCAGGCGCCGTAGGCCCCGCCCTCGGCGGACTGCGCGGTGGTGAGCACGTTGCCGCTCGCGTCGGCGGCGAAGACCCGCACACGGTAGCCCGGGTAGACGATGACCGACGGCGTGCCGGCGACGGCCTGGACGCCGAGGCTCGTCCACGCCGACAGCGTGCCGCCCTCCTTGAACAGGGCGGTGGCCAGCGTGCCGTCGGTCTTCCGGCCGAAGAGCTGGATGCCGTCGCGCACGGTGACGGCGGTGAAGGGGCCGGAGAAGCCGGCGCCGGCGAGCGGCGTCCAGCCCATGAAGTCGACGTTGGCGCGCTGCTGGATGCGGTACCAGGGCTTGCCGTCGGCGTCCACGGCGAACTGGGTCATCAGGCCGCTGGGGGTCTTGCCGGTGACGGGGTGCTGCTGCATGGCGCCGGCCAGGTTGATCCAGTTGCCCCAGTCGGCGCCGCCCACGGCGCTCTGGTTGCGCTGCCAGACGCTGCCGGAGGTGTTGTGGGCGGTGACGACGACGCGGCCGTCGCTGTGCGCGGAGAGCGAGGGGGTGCCGGTGAAGGCTTCCTGGTCCGAGATCACCGTCCACTGGGCGTTGTTGATGTCGGCGGGGTCGGTGCGGCCGTGGACCAGGCGGCCGATGTTGTCGGTGTAGGCGATCTCCAGCTTGCCGTCGGAGGCCTGCATGACGGTGTTGGGGGTGTACGACTCCAGCGGCACGGGCGTCGCCGCGGGCGTGTGGCTGACGTTGAGCCTGCAGATGTCGGGCGCCGCCGAGACCGAGACGTAGCCGGCCCAGCCGGACGCCTCGACCTGCTTGTTGTAGACGGGGAAGTCCCGGGTGTCCTCGTCGTAGCGGTAGTAGGCCACCGCCCCGCCGCCCTTGACGCGGAACAGCGTGTCGCCGCCGTACGACGACATGAACTTGGTGTCGCTCCAGTCGGCGGCGGACGCCAGCACATGGCGCTCGATCCAGCGCTGGCTGGTGTAGTCGTAGCGCGAGCGGTAGAGCCTGCCGTCGGTGGCGTCGCGGCCGTAGATCACGCCGGTCTCGCCCGCGTAGATGGCGTCGTAGTTCCAGCCCTTGTCGACGATCTTGCCGCTGCCCTCGATGAACTTGTCGGCGTCCGCGTCGTAGCGGTACCAGCGCAGGTCGTTGGTGGCGCCGGAGAGGGACCAGAGGTAGCCGCCCCGGTCGATGGTGATGTCGTCGGTGCGGCCGGCGGCCCTGAACTGGGTGAAGTCGGAGCTGATCTTGCGGTGGTGGACGTCCCAGGTGGTGGTGGCGGTGACCCGGTGGCTGTAGTACAGCCCGTCCGACTTGATGCCGTAGAACCGGGCGCCGGGGCCGGCGAGCATGACGCCGTAGCCGGTCCAGGTGCTGTCGATGGTGTTGCCGGCGGGCAGGGCGTTGCCGACCGCCGGGTTCGGCATGTCGGCTCTGTTGAGCTTGCCCGCGGAATCCAGGGTGTACGTGGCCCCGTTGGTGCCGCAGGTGAGCGACACGGCGGCCGCCGCGGGAGCGGAGGGCAGCGCGCCGGTGAGCGGCAGGGCCGTCGCCAGGGCCGCGGCCAGCGCGGTGGCGGAAATGAGTGCGCGAGGTGAAATCCGATGCATGACGTGGACGGTAAGCATCGGATGGTGAACGATGCCGTTTCAGTCAGGTGAACAAAGATCTTCGCTAGGAATCCTGAAGGTAAACGGTTCGTCTCAACGGCGTTCGAATTCAACCAAGTTGATGGCGTATCGGCTCGACGGTCCCCGAATTCGACGGCGCCGGACCGCCGAGAGGGCTTTCTTCGCGGCGCGAGGTGAACGGTGGGTGTATTCGACGCCACCTTTCGCCGAACGCTGTTCCCCGCGGCCGTCGGGCCGTCCGGCCGCAGGTGGCAGGCGTCCCAGGGGGCAAAACTGTAAGTGGCCTGTGGAAATGCTGAGTTCCGGGCCACCGGAAATGATCACAAGGTGATCACGCCCGGATGAATGGACTGGACAACATGTCGACAAGCCACCCGACGAACCGTCAGTCTCGCTGCCGATTATCTGTTCGGCCTGTGGGGGAACCGTGACGGCGTACCGGAAACGCGTGTGCAAGCTGCTGATGCCCAGACTTGTGCGCTCGCGCTGGGGTACGGCCGTGGCGCTCGCCCTCGCGACGGTCATCGCCGTCGGCTCGCTCGCCGTCGCGGGCGTCGGCATCCACCTCTTCCCCGCCGACCCGGCCGCCGCCGAGGGCCCCGACCAGCGCTGGGGCAGCGCCGAGGGGCTGAGCCACGAGGCGGGCGGCCGGCGCAACAACGAGGTGCCGCGGTCGCTGCGGGCCAAGTACCCGCTGAAGAACCCGGCCGCCGCACGGCCCGCGGTGCGCAAGAACACCGTGCGGGTCAGCACCCCGGCCCCCGCGCCGGTCAAGGGCTTCGACCGCGCGACGAGCAAGGAGATCGTCGCCGAGCGCGACGCCCGCAGCCGCACCTACGCCAACGAGGACGGCACCCGCACCAGCGAGATCTCCACCGACCCCGTCAACTACCGCGACGCGCACGGCGACTGGCGGCCCATCGACACCTCGCTCGTCCAGGACGGCGACGGCTGGACCAACGCCGCCGACTCCGTGACCCTGCGCCTGGCCGGCCGCGCCGACGCCGACGAGCTGGCCGGCGTCACCCTGCCGTCCGGCGAGTCCTTCGGCTACGGGCTGAGCGGCGCCGCCTCCGTGCCGGGCCGCGCGGACGGCGCCCGCGTCGGCTACGAGCAGGTGCTCCCCGAGACCGACCTCTGGCTGGACTCCCGGGCGGGCGGGGTCAAGGAGACCCTCGTCCTGAAGTCCGCCACCGCCCCCGGCAGCTTCCTCTTCCCGCTCCGCCTCAAGGGCCTCACCGCCGAGGCCGACGGCGGGGCGATCACACTCACCGATGCCCAGGGACACACCCGCGCGGTCATTCCGGCCGGCTTCATGGAGGACGCCGCCCAGGCCGTCTCGCACGACGTGTCCTACGAACTGGTCCGGCAGCCCGGCGGCGGCCAGGCGCTGAAGGTGACCGCCGACCCGAAGTGGCTGGCCGACCCGGCCCGTTCCTTCCCCGTCCGCATCGACCCCTCCGTCGACACCACGGCCGCCTCCACCTCCATGACGGTGCGCAGCGGGGGTTCCGTCGTCGGCTCCAGCGAACTCCAGGTCGGCAAGGGCCCGGACGGCGCCTCCGCCGCCTACCTCGGCTTCCCGGACCTGGACGAGGAACTGCGGTACCACCAGATCTTCGGCGTGCAGCTCCAGGTCGTGAACTTCGACTCCGCCTCCTGCAAACCGCGTCCGGTCTCCGTACACCCCGTGACCCAGGCGTGGACCGCCGGCACCGGCACCGCCTACCCCGGCCCCTCGGTCAGCGGCGCCCTCGCCTCGAAGTCCTTCGCCTACGGCCACATCGACTTCGGCCGGTCGAGGTCCGCCTGCCCCACCGCCGGCGAACTCTTCGACCTCGGCAAGGGCGGCCGCGACCTGGTGCAGCGCTGGGTCGACGGCACCCAGGCCAACTACGGCCTGTCCCTGCGGGCTTCGGCCACCGACCCGCTCGGCTTCAAGAAGTTCACCGGCCATGCCACGGCCAACCCGCCCAAGCTGTACGTCACGCACTCCCCGTACAACGCCTCCTACACCTTCCCCAAGCCCGTCCCCGACCCGCCGGTGCTGCAGAACCAGGCCGGCAAGGTCCAGGTCTCCGTCACCAACAAGGGCGCCGAGACTTGGACGCCGTCCACCTACTACCTCGCCTACCGCGCCTACGACAAGAAGGGCAAGCTGGTCACCCAGCAGCGGGCGGGCGCCCTCACCGGCAACGTCGCGCACGGCGCCAGGGCGACGGTGGACGCCACCATCAAGGCGCTCCCGCCGGGCGTCTACATGCTCGACTTCACGATGGTCCGCCAGGGCGGCAAGGTCTTCACCGACGAGCAGGTGCCGCCGGGCCGGCTCACCATCCAGGTCTTCGACATCGCGCCGGTGGTCAAGGAGCAGTTCCCGCCCAACGGCTACCAGGCCCAGACCCTGACCCCGCAGCTGTGGGCGGCCGGCGTCGACATCGACGCGCCCCCCGGCTCCGCGCTCCAGTACAAGTTCGAGATCTGCGAGGCCGGCAAGGACGGCAAGCCGACCGCCTGCACCACCTCGTCCTACCAGACGAGTTCGGCCTACCCGGTGCCCGCCGGCCGGCTGAAGTGGGGCACCACCTACCTGTGGCGCGGCTTCGTCAAGGACGCCTCCAACGAGGTGCCCACCCAGCAGGTGGCACTGGTCGCCACCGTGCCGCAGCCCGAGATCACCTCCCACCTCTCCGGGGCGCAGGGCAAGGAGTTCGACCCGAACGTCGGCAACTTCACCGCCAGCGCGACCGACGCCTCCCTCGCCGGCGTCGGCCCCGACCTGACGCTCATCCGCACGTACAACAGCCTCGACCCGCGGCGCGACCTCGCCTTCGGCGCCGGCTGGACGACCCGCTTCGACATGCGGCTCACCCCCGACGACGACGGCAGCGGCAACGTCGTCATCCGCTACCCCGACGGCCAGGACGTCCGCTTCGGCAAGAACGCCGACGGGACCTACGCCCCGCCGCCCGGCCGCTTCGCCAAGCTGACCTACGACTCCGCCGGCAACACCTACCGCCTCCAGGACAAGTCCGGCACCACGTACGACTTCAGCACCGGCGGCCTGCTCGCGAAGATCACCGACCCGTACTCCAACTCGGTCACCTACACCTACAGCGCCGGCAAGCTCGCCACCGCGACCAACAACCGCACCACCCGCTCGCTGACCTTCACCTGGACCGGCGCGCACGTCACCAGGGTCCAGACGACCCCCGTCGACGGCGCCCCGCTGACCTGGACGTACAGCTACACCGGCGATCTCCTGGACAAGGTCTGCGATCCGCTCAACGGCTGCACCCAGTACACCTACGGCAGCGGCAGCCACTACGCCTCCACCGTGCTCGACTCGCGCCCCGAGTCCTACTGGCGCCTGGGCGAGGAGGAGGGCACCGCGGCGAACAGCGCCAACCAGGCCAACCTCGGCAAGGACCGCGGCGCCTACCAGAACGTCACCCTCAAGGCCGCCGGCGCGATCAGCGGCGACCCGGGCACCGCCGCCTCCTTCAACGGCTCCACCTCACGCGTCGACCTGCCCGCCGGCACCCTGAAGAAGAGCCGTGACGAAGCGGTCGAGGTGTGGTTCAAGACCATCGCCGGCGGCGTCGGCGGCCCGCTCGTCGGCTACCAGGACAAGGCCTGGGGCACCACGCCCGGCACCGGCGTCCCGATGCTGTACGTCGGCGCCGACGGCAAGCTGCGCGGCCAGTTCTGGACCGGCACGGCCGCCCCGATCACCGACATCACCAAGAACGTCAACGACGGCCAGTGGCACCACGCCGCGCTGTCCATGTCCGGCACCACCCAGAGCCTCTACCTGGACGGCAAGCTCTCCGGGACCCTCACCGGCAAGCAGCCGCTGCAGACCGACCTCACCTACAACCAGATCGGCGCCGCCCACGCCACCGCCCCCGCCTCCTGGCCCGGCTGGGGCGCCACCGCCGCCAAGTCCTTCGCCGGCGCCATCGACGACGTCGCCGTCTACCACCACCCGCTGGGCGCCGCCGCCGTCACCGCCCACTACCGCGAGGGCGGCCGCACCGCCGACGTCCTGACCCGGACCACCCTGCCGAGCGGCCGCACCGCCTCCGAGGTCCAGTACGACACCGCCCGCGACCGCGTCCAGGAGTACACCGACCGCAACGGCGGCACCTGGAAGATCGGCGCCCCCGCCGTCTTCGGCGACGACAAGGACCTGCGCCGCACCGTCGAGGTCCGCGACCCGATGGACGCCCCCTACTTCTACGAGTACGACGGGCTCTCCTCCCGGCTGCTGCGCTACGGCGAGCCGATGGCGCTCGGCGCCCGCGAGTCCGGCGCCCCCTCCCCGTCCCCGTCGCCGACCGGCCCCGACCAGATCTGCACCCACCCCGACCCGGGCGACCCCGTCTTCTGCACCGACCCGCCCGGCAGCAGCGGCGACGGACCCGACTTCATCCGCTACCCGGTCGACGGCGTCGCCATCCGCTCCTTCGAGTACGACGACAACGGCTTCCAGACCGGCGTCACCAGCGAGAACGGCGACAAGGTCACCCTCGGCTACGACGACCGGGGCAACGTGACCAGCCGGACCACCTGCCGTGCGGCCGGCGACTGCCACACCGCGTACACCACCTACCCGGCCGCCGCCGGCGACTTCGACCTGCGCGCCGACCAGCCCACCGAGACCCGCGACGGCCGCTCCTCGGGCCCCACCGACGACCGCTACCTCATCAAGTACACGTACAACACCAGCGGCGCGCTGCTCACCCAGACGGCGCCCGACGGCGGCACGGCCCGCAACACGTACACCACCGGCGCCGAACCGGCGATCGGCGGCGGCAACACGCCCACCGGGCTGCCGCTCACCACCGCCGACCCGCGCGGCAAGGTCACCCGCTACCAGTACTACAAGAACGGCGACCTGGCCTGGGTGACCGAGCCGTCCGGCCGCGTCACCAAGTACACGTACGACGCGCTCGGCCGCAAGCTCACCGAGACCGTCGTCACGGACGCACAGCCGGCCGGCACGACCTCCGCCTTCACCTACGACAAGCTCTCCCGCGTCCACACCCTCACCGACCCGGCGGCCACCAACGCCTTCACCTCCGGCCGGCACCAGCGGCGCACCACCACGGACTACGACGCCGACGGCAACGTGGTACGCACCGAGATCAGCGACCTGCTCGGCGGCGACGCCGCGCGCGTGATGACCTTCGACCTGGACGACCACGGCCGCCCGGAGCGGGTCACCGACGCCGAGGGCAACGAGACCACGTACACCTACGACGTCTTCGGCAACAAGACGTCGATGGTCGACGCGGGCGGCAACCACTTCGACTACGTCTACACCGCGCGCAACATGATGGCCGAGACCCGGCTGCGCGACTGGGACGACGACGGCGGCGACGACGACTACACGGTCCTGCAGTCCTACGCCTACGACATGGCCGGCCGGCTCGTCCGGCACACCGACTCCATGGGCCGCTCGCTGATCTACCAGTACTACGGCGACGACCTGGTCAAGTCGATCACCCTCAAGGACTTCCACGACCCCGACGGCGCCAAGCGCGACATCGTCGTGGAGTCCGACACCTACGACGGCGCCGGCAACGTCCTGACCGAGACGACCGCGGGCGGCAAGCTCGTCACCCAGTACACCTACGACCCGGTCGGCCGGGTGAAGTCCGAGGTCGCCGACCCCGACGGCCTCGCGCGGCGCACCACGTACACCTACGACCTCGCCGGCAACGTGCTGACGACCGCCTCCAGCGGCGCGCCCTCCAACGTCCCCTGGCCGGTGAACGTCAGCGGCGACTCCGTCCGCTACGAGTACGACGACGCGGGCAACGTCGTCCACGAGACCCTGGAGAACGGCGCCGACTCGCGCACCACCGACTACACCTACGACGACCGCGGGCTCACCACCTCCAAGACCGACCCGGCGGGCGACAAGACCGAGTACGCCTACGACGAGCTGGGCCGCCCGGTCTCCGTCACCGCGCCCGCCGTGCAGACCGAGTCCGGCGGCAGCGCGCCCGCCACCACCCGGCCCACCACCTTCACCGGCTACGACACCTTCGGCGCGGTGACGGAGTCGGTCGACGCCCTCGGCAACGTCAACCGCACCGCCTACGACCGGCTGGGCCGCGCGATCACCGAGACCGCGCCCGCCTACACCGCGCCCGGCTCCACCGACACCGTCGCCCCGACCGTCACCAACGCCTACGACGCGCTCGGCAACCTGGTGGAGACCACCGACCCGCTCGGCCGCGTCACCAAGTTCGAGTACGACCGCCAGAATCGGCTCACCGTCAAGGACGCCCCGGTCGGCACGGGCGACGAGCGGGCCCGGTGGAAGTACACCTACACCCGCACCGGCGAACTGCTGTCGGTCACGGACCCCAACGGCGCCCGCGCCGAGACCACCTACGACGACCTGGACCGCCCGGTCACCACCACCCAGATCGAACGCAAGCCGCAGCCCGGCGCGTTCACCACCCGCAACGAGTACGACGACGCGGGCAACGTGGTGAAGCAGACCTCGCCGAGCGGCGCCGTCAGCCAGTTCGCCTACGACGCCCTCGGCCAGCTCACCCGCATGCAGGAGCCCAGCGGGGCCGTCACCCAGCTCGGCTACGACGCCGAGGGCCGCGAGGTCCGCCACACGGACGGCATGGGCCGCACCACGGCGAAGATCTACGACCAGCTCGGCCAGCTCGTCCAGGACCAGGACCTCGACGCGGCGGGCAGCCGGCTGCGCAAGGTCAGTTACACCTACGACAAGGCCGGCAACCTGGTCACCTCGACCAACCCGCTCAACCGCACCACGACGTACACCTACGACGCCCTCAACCGGATGACCGGCCAGACCGAGCCGGTCTCCGACACCAAGTCCATCACCACCTCCTTCGGCTACGACGCGCTCGGCAACCGCACCCGCTACACCGACGGCCGCGGCAACGCGACGATCTACACGGTCAACTCGCTCGGCCTCGCCGAGTCGGTGATCGAACCGGCCACCGCCCGCGACCCGTCCCCGCAGGCCCGCACCTGGACGACCGCGTACGACGCCGCCGGCCAGCCCGTGAAGCTCACCGCACCCGGCGGCGTGGTCCGCGAGCGCGAGTACGACAAGGCGGGACAGCTGGTCCGCGAGAGCGGCAGCGGCGCCGCCGTGACCACCCCCGAGAAGCGGTTCCGCTACGACCCGGTGGGCCGGCTGGTCCAGGCCTCGTCCCCGAAGGGCGACGACACCTACGACTACGACGACCGCGGCGGGCTGCTGAGCGCGACCGGCCCGTCCGGCGACGCCACGTACACCTACGACAGCGACGGCCTGCTCACCAGCCGCACCGACGCGTCCGGCACCGCCTCCTTCGGCTACGTCAAGCAGCAGCTGTCCTCCGCGACCGACCCGCTCACCGGGGTGCGCCAGAGCTACACCTACGACGGCTCGGGCGCGGTCAAGCAGGTCGACTACGGCGCGGGCCAGTCCCGCAGCTTCACCTACGACGACCTGGGCCGGCTCGACACCGACACGCTGAAGAACAGCGCCGGGCGGACCATGGCCTCCACCGACTACGGCTATGACGACGACGACCGGCTGACGTCCAAGACCACCGCCGGCACCGCCAAGGCCGGCGCCAACGCCTACGGCTACGACTACGCGGGCCGCCTCACCTCCTGGACCGCCGACGGCACGACCACCCAGTACGGCTGGGACGACAGCGGCAACCGGGTGCGCAACGGCGCCAAGACGGCGGCCTTCGACGAACGCGACCGGCTGCTGGCCGACGGCGACTACACCTACGACTACACCTCGCGCGGCACGCTCGCCTCCCGCACCAGCTCCGGCCTGAAGGAGGAGTTCACCTTCGACGCCTTCGACCGGATGGTGAAGGCGGGCGAGTCCGGGACGGAGTACGCCTACGACGCGCTGGACCGCGTCGCGTCCCGCAACGGCGTGGACTTCTCCTACGCCGGCCTCGCCCCCGACCCGGTCAAGGACCAGAGCGCCGCCTACGGCCGCGGCGCCGCCGACGAGCTGCTGTCGGTGGCCGAGAACGGCGGCACCGCCCGGCTGACACTGGAGGACGAGCACGGCGACGTCGTCGGCAGCATGTCCGCCGCGGACGGCGCGGCCCCCGCCCTGGACGAGACCACGGCCTTCGACCCGTTCGGCCAGGTCCTCGGCGCCTCCGACGTGTCCGGCAACGCCGGCTACCAGGGCGACTGGACCGACCCGGACACCCGGCAGGTCGACATGCAGGCCCGCTGGTACGACCCCGGGACCGGCACCTTCGACTCGCGGGACTCCTACACCTACAGCTCCGGCGCGTCGATCCTCGCCAACCGCTACGCCTACGGCGCCGGCGACCCGCTGGACTACACCGACCCGGACGGCCACTGGCCGAGCTGCGGCTGGTGCAAGAAGGCCGTGAGCTGGACGAGCAAGAAGTTCCACCAGGGCGTCAACTACGTGTCCAAGACCGCCCAGTCCGTCTGGCACGGCGTGCAGTGGGCGTGGCGCAACCCGGGCGCCGCGTTCAAGCTGGCGCTGAACTACGTCGGCAGGGCCGCCAACTGGGTCTACAAGAAGTCGGGTCTGAAGACGGTCGTCGACGCCACCGTCAACGCCGTCAAATGGGTCGGCCAGAAGACGGGCATCACCCAGTGGGCCCGGGAGAAGGCGAAGCAGGCGGCCAGAGCGGCCTACCAGGCCAAGGTCTACCTGACGAAGAAGGCCAGACAGGCGGCCTCCTTCGCGGCACAGCACAACCCGATCCCGGCGATCGTCGCGGCCACCAAACCGCTGATCGCCGTCGGCAAGGCGATCGTCACCGCCGACCCCAACCTCCCGGCGATCATCGTCGGCGCGGCCGTCCAGGTGGTCGCCGACGCCGCCAAGGCCGCGGACGCCATCCGCGACGAGGTCGTCAAGCAGGTCGGCAGCGTCGTGGAGACCGTCTCGGACGCGGTCGACTGGGGCGAGGTCTGGGACGACGTCAAGACGGTCGGCACCATCGTCGGCGACGTCACCGGCTTCAACGACATCAAGAACTGCGTCACCACCGGCGACATGGAGTCCTGCGCCTGGGCGGCGGCGACCGTGGGCGGCATCGTCCTCGGCGGCGCCGGCGCGGCGGCCGTCCGGGCGGCGAAGGCCGGACGGATGGCGGCCAAGGCGGCGAAGTACGCCGACGAGATCGCCAAGGCGGCGGAGAAGGGCAAGAAGGTCCTCAACGAGGCCGAGGAGGTGGCCGACTGCGTCTCCACGGCCAGTGACGTCGCCTCGCTCGCCAGCGCCAACAGCTTCGTACCCGGTACGGACGTCGTGATGGCCGACGGCAGCCGCAAGCCGATCGAGGAGGTGAAGGAGGGCGACGAGGTCCTCGCCACCGACCCGACCACCGGCGAGACCTCCAAGGAGAAGGTCACCGGCACCATCGAGGGCGAGGGCGCCAAGCACCTCGTCCGGATCACCGTCGACACCGACGGCGACCAGGGGCGGGCGACCGACACCATCACGGCGACCGAGGGCCACCCCTTCTGGGTCCCGGACCTGAAGAAGTGGCTGAAGGCCGGCGAACTGAAGCCCGGCCAGTGGCTCCAGACCGGCTCCGGCACCTGGGTCCAGGTCGACGCGGTCACCGCCTGGACCCAGCAGGCCGCGGTCTACAACCTGACGGTCGACACCGCGCACACGTACTACGTGGCGGCGGGCAAGACGTCGACCCTGGTCCACAACTGCGGCCCGTCCCCGGACCTCGTCGGATACGCCGACTTCCTGCGCCCGCACTCCAAGAAGCGCGGAGTGGTCTACGCGGCGAAGTACACCTCTCCCTCGGGCCGGAGCTACTTCGGCTACAACGGGCACGGCCTGGAGGCGAAGCCCGGAGGACTCCTCGACCGGATGATCCGTCAGAAGGGCAAGCGCGGCCACGACCAGTGCGCCGAGACCATGTGCATGATTCTCGCCGAGCAGGCCGAAGGCGACTCCGCTCTGCTCAACGGGACGATGGAGGTGGTGAGGGTCCGGGGACTGAACTCCGGGGGCACCGCCCATGGCACCCCCGCGACGCCCTGCGCGCACACCTGCCAGCCACGTCTCGACTGGGTCGGCATCGACCACGACAAGTAGCCGAGGAGGAGCAAGGACATGCCCGGCATCACGGACGAGCAGGCGTTCAAAGAGGCGGCGACGCGGGTGGTCGACCTCGTGTTCACCGACGACGACGCCTACCTGGACGCTCTGCCCGAGTCGGTGGAGAGCGCCATCGCCACGCCCCTCGCGGAGGTCTATCTCGCACTGGAGGAAGGACGCCCGCTGGAGCGACTCGACCGCGCGGTGCGCCTGCTGGTCGACGTGGCCGGGGGCGTGATGTCCGAGATGCCGCCCGAGCTGGCCGACCTGCTGCGAGAACTGCGGTTCGCCGGGCGAGGACGCACATGAGGCGCTCACCGGGGCCGCCCGGACCCGACCGCCGACCCGGGCGGGGCCGCTGATGACAGCGTGGCGCCTCGAACTGGGGCGCCACGACTGGCCCGCGCTGCGCTGCGGCTGCGGGCGGTCGGGGGCGCATCTGGCGGAGAGCTTCCGGCGGCTGCTGGCGGCGCGCAGCGCGCGGGAGACGGCCGGGCACACGCTGGAGAACCACCTGGAGGTGCAGAGCATGCTCTTCGAGGTGGCCCCGCACGCCGTGCCGGTGATGCTCGCGGCGCTCGCCGAGGACCTGCACGACTGCGTCCGGCGGCACTTCCTGGGCATGCTCGAGTACCTCGTGACGGGGGGGGTCGCACCGCAGCGAGGCCGAGGCCGGCCGCCCCGACCTGGCGGAGGAGTGCGTGGCCGCGGCGCGCGAGGGCATCGTGACGCTGTACGCCGAGGCGGTGTCCGGGGAAGCCGGGGCCGTCTTCGACATCTTGGAGTTCGTGGACGAGGACGAGGACCGGCTGGAGTTCTACCGGTCCGCCCTCGCCGCGGACCGCCCCCAGAAGACGTGACCTCGCCGCCGCCCGGGCTGCCCATGCCCGCGCGGTGCTACGGCGCGATGCGCGGCTGCGGGGAGCGCAGGACGAGCAGGGTGATCTCGCTGGGGGCGAAGACGCGGAACGGCGGTCCCCAGAAGCCGGTGCCGCGGCTGGTGTAGAGGAGGGTGCGGGCGCCGTGCCGGCTCAGTCCGGCCAGGGCGGGCTGGTCGAGGCGGACCAGGTGGTGGAACGGCCAGATCTGGCCGCCGTGGGTGTGACCGGAGAGCTGGAGGTCGACGCCGCCGGCCGCGGCCCGGTCGACGAACTTGGGCTGGTGCGCCAGCAGCAGCACGGGCAGGTCGGGGTCGGCGCCGTGCAGGGCGCCGGCGAGGTGGGCGCGGTGGCCCGCCAGGCCGGAGGACTCGGCGGTGACGTCGTCCACGCCGGCGACCACGAGGGTGTCGCCGCCGCGTTCGAGCAGCAGATGCCGGTTGCGCAGCGGCTCCCAGCCCAGCTCGTCCATCAGGTCGACCCAGCCCTGGGCCTCGCTGTAGTACTCGTGGTTGCCGGTGACGTAGACCCGCGCCCGGGTGGCCCGCACGGTGCCGAGCGGGACGGCCTGTGCGCGGCGGCGTTCGGCCGTGCCGTCGGCGATGTCGCCGGTGTGGCAGACCAGGTCGGCCTCCAGGGTGTTCACCGTCTCGCACACCCGCTCCGACCAGCGGGCGCGGTCGAGGGGGCCGTAGTGGGTGTCGGTGACGAGGACGACCCGCAGGCCGTCCAGCCCGGCGCCCAGCCGCGGGAGACGCACGTCGAACCGGCGCACGCGCGGCACCCGGCGGGCCTCGGCGTACCCCCAGGCGAGCAGGGCGGCGGACACGCCGAGGACGGCCCAGGCGACGATCCGGGCCCGGTCCGGGCCCTCGCCGACGCCGGCCAGGGTCAGGGCGAGCCGCAGCAGGACGCCGAGCAGCACGGACCAGGTGAACAGGACCCAGCTCGCGCCCAGCAGGGTGTCGCCGACGACCGCCGCCCGGTCCTGCTGGCGCCGGCCGTGACCGCGCGCCATCGCGAGCGGCATGGAGACGAGGCCGAGCGCGAACAGCGCGGTGCCGGCCAGGCTGACCGGCAGCGGCCAGTGCTGGCCGGCGTGCAGCAGCACCCAGCAGGGCACGGCCCACAGCAGGACGGGGGCGATCAGCGGGATGTACCGCGTCACACGGCGCAGCAGACTCCGCCGCGGCGCCTGCGCCTCCCCTTCGGCGGGCCGGGTGTCACTGGTGTCGGTCACGCTTCCCCTCCCTGACCGCTTCCCCGACCGGGCTGCCGTCCCGCGCACTGTATCTCCGCTCGGAGCGATGTTCCTCACGCGGAGGCGAGCGCATGCCGGTTGTAAAGTGAAGGACGCCCTTGACCTGCACGAGCAGGCAGGGAGCCGACCTCCTGGAGCATTCCATGCTGCGTACGATGTTCAAGTCGAAGATCCACCGCGCCACCGTCACCCAGGCCGACCTGCACTACGTGGGATCGGTGACGATCGACGCGGATCTCCTGGACGCCGCCGATCTGCTGCCCGGTGAACTGGTCCACATCGTGGACATCACCAACGGCGCCCGGCTGGAGACCTACGTCATCGAGGGCGAGCGCGGCTCGGGCGTCATCGGCATCAACGGCGCCGCCGCGCACCTCGTGCACCCCGGCGACCTGGTGATCCTCATCAGCTACGCGCAGGTGACCGACGCCGAGGCGCGGGCGCTGAAGCCGCGGGTCGTGCACGTGGACGCGGAGAACCGGATCGTGGCCCTCGGCGCCGACCCGTCCGCCCCGGTGCCGGGCACCGACCAGCAGCGCAGTCCGCAGGCCGTCCTCCCGGCCTGACCGCGACCCCGGCGCACCCGTCCGGCCCGGGGGCCGGACGGGTTCCGCGTGTCCGCCCCCGGGTGACTGGCCGTGCGGGTGCCGGGTAGGCGGGGGAGTAGTCCAGAGCCGAGGCCGACCGACTGGCGGGAGGACAGCATGACGAACCCGTACCCCGACCCCGTACCGCCCGGGCCCACCCCGGGTCCCGCACCGGGCCCCGACCCGCAGCCCCCGGAGCCGCACCCGGATCCGGCGCCCGCGCCCGATCCGCCGCAGCCGTACCCGGACCCGGTCCCCACGCCCGCACCGCACCCGGCCCCCGAGCCGCCCCCGGTGCCGGGGCCGCCGACGCCGGTACCGCCACCGCCGCCCGAGCCGACACCGCCCCCGGCGCCCACCCCGCCCCCGGCCCCCGTGCCGCCGCCGGGCCCGGTCCCGACGCCGCCCCCGAACCCGACCCCGAGCCGCCCCCGTCCCCGATCCCGCCGGGCCCGGACCCCACCCCCACCCCGGAACCGGGCCCGCCCCTGACCTGAGGGACCCGAGGCGCACGGCCCGGGCGCACGGCCGGCGAGGCGCACGGCCGGAGGCGGACGACCGGCAGGGCGCACGGCCGACGATACGGATGACCGGCGAGGCGCACGGCCCGGGCGGACGACCGGCAAGGCAGGCGGCCAGTGACGCGGACGACCGGCAAGGCAGGCGGCCAGTGACGCGGGCGGCCGGCGAGGCGAGGCGCACGGCTGGTGAGGCGTACGGCCGATGAGGCAGACGGCGGGCGCGGCCGGTGACTCGGCCGCGCCGCCACGCCCGCCTGCCCGCCGGCAACGCTTACCGGCCCGGCGGCGGCCCACGCCCACGCTCACCCGCCCGGCAGCGGCCCCGCCGCGTCCCTTACGCCCCCACCTCCGACCGGTCCCCGCCCCACAGCGTGTGGAACGCGCCCTCGCGGTCCACTCGCCGATACGTGTGCGCGCCGAAGAAGTCGCGCTGGGCCTGGGTGAGGGCGGCGGGCAGGCGTTCGGCGCGCAGCGCGTCGTAGTAGGCGAGGGCCGCGGCGAAGCCGGGCGTCGGCACGCCCTGTCGCGTCGCCGCGACCAGCACCTCGCGCCAGTCGTCCTGCGCCGCCGCGATCTCCTGGGCGAACGTCTCGTCGGACAGCAGGCTCGGCAGGTCCGGCCGGGCGTCGTACGCCGCGCGGATCCGGTCGAGGAAAGCCGCCCGGATGATGCAGCCGCCCCGCCAGATCGAGGCGATCGCCCCGAGGTCGATGTCCCAGCCGTACTCCTCGCTGCCCGCCGCGATCTCGTGGAAGCCCTGCGTGTACGACACGATCTTCGAGGCGTACAGCGCCTGCTCCACCCGGTCGGCGAAGGCCGCCGCCTCCGACAGCGGCGCGGCCTTCGGCCCCGCCAGCTCCCGTGAGGCCTCCCGCAGCGCCGCGTGGCCCGACAGCGAGCGCGCGAAGACCGCCTCCGCGATGCCCGACACCGGCACCCCGAGATCGAGCGCGATCTGCACCGTCCAGCGGCCCGTGCCCTTCTGCTCGGCCTGGTCCACCACCACGTCCACGAACGGCTCGCCGGTCGCCGCGTCCACGTGCGACAGCACCTCCGCCGTGATCTCGATGAGGTACGAGTCCAGCCGCCCGGTGTTCCAGGTGCGGAAGATCTCCGCGATCTGCGCGGGGGAGTAGCCGGCGACGTCCCGCAGCAGCTGGTATGCCTCGCCGATCAGCTGCATGTCGGCGTACTCGATGCCGTTGTGCACCATCTTGACGAAGTGGCCCGCGCCGTCCGGGCCCACATGCGTCACGCACGGCGCCCCGTCCTTCGCCTTCGCGGAGATCTTCTCCAGCATCGGCCCCAGCGAGTCGTACGACTCCGTCGAACCGCCCGGCATGATGCTCGGCCCGTGCAGCGCGCCCTCCTCGCCGCCGGAGATGCCGGTGCCGACGAAGTGGATGCCCCGCTCGCGCAGCTCCCGCTCGCGCCGCCGGGTGTCGGCGAAGTGCGCGTTGCCGCCGTCGATGATCATGTCGCCGGGCTCCAGCAGCGGGGCAAACTCCTGGATCACCGCGTCCGTCGGATCGCCCGCCTTGACCATGATCACCAGCCGGCGCGGCCGCTCCAGCGCCGCCACGAAGTCCTTCGCGGCCTCGGTGGGAAGGAACTCGCCCTCGTGCCCGAACTCCTTCACCAGATCGTGCGTCTTCGACGCGGTCCGGTTGTGCAGCGCGACCGTGTAGCCGTTGCGCGCGAAGTTGCGGGCGAGGTTGCGGCCCATGACCGCGAGCCCGGTGACGCCGATCTGGGCTGTAGTGCTCATACCGCCTGCTCCTTGGGAATCCGGTGGATCATCGGCTGGGACGTCTTCGACCATCCTGGCGCGCCGGTACGGCGACCGCACATCCGTACCGGCCCGCCGCCCGGCGCCCGGACCGGGGCGCGGTCCGGCTCAGGTCCCATGGACCCTCCCTTACGTACCGCACGCCCCCATCGCCTCAGCGCCGACCGGCCGGTCCGCACCCGCCCCGCTATCCGGCCGAACCGGACGAACCGGCCAACCATAGCCCCTTACCGGCCACTTGAGGCCCAATGCGGCCGATAGCCGTCTTGTCGTGGCTTGTTGGCGGCGTCTACTTTTGCCGCTCCTGACGCAGGGCGAAGGGGCTTCAGACATGGCCGCACGCGGCCGGCACCGCCGGTACCAGCCGAACAGGATCAACCGCGCCTCCCTCACCGTCACGGCGGGCGGCGCCGGAATGGCCATCCCGCTCATCGGCGCCGGCGTCGCGCACGCGGCCGACGCGTCCACCTGGAACAAGGTGGCGGCCTGCGAGTCGAGCGGCAACTGGAGCATCAACACCGGCAACGGCTTCTACGGCGGGCTGCAGTTCACCCGGTCCACCTGGGCGGCGTACGGCGGCACGCGGTACGCGCCGCGCGCCGACCTCGCCACCCGGGACCAGCAGATCGCGGTCGCCGAGAAGGTGCTCGACGGGCAGGGGCCCGGCGCCTGGCCGGTGTGCTCGGTGCGCGCCGGACTGACCCGGGGCGGCGGCGACCCCGGCGTCCACCCGGACGCCGCGGCGACCCGGCCGGTGCACACCCAGAGCGCCAAGAGCACCCCGCAGCAGAAGAGCGCCCCGCAGAAGCGGAGTTCGGCGCACGACGTACGGCCGCAGACCACCCCGCAGTCGCGGGCCGGCACCGCCGAGATGTACACGGTGGTCCGCGGCGACACCCTCTCCGGGATCGCCGACGACGAGCATGTCCGGGGCGGCTGGCACCAGTTGTACGCCGCCAACCGCGCCACCGTCGGCGACGACCCCGACCTGATCATGCCCGGCCAGCGTCTCTCGCTGCGCTCGACGCACACCGCGCCGCACCAGGGCGGCTCCGCCGCCGCCCGCCCGGCCGCCGAGCCGAAGAAGCAGGCGAAGCCGAAGACGCGGACCAAGCCGAGAACCGAGACGGCGAAGCCGAAGACCAAGGCCAAGCCCGCGACCCGGTCCGGGACGAGCCACGCCGGGACGTCGCACACCACCTCGCACACCCTCGTCGCCCCCGTGCAGGCCCCGATCGGCACCGGCTACCGGGCGAGCGGCTCCCACTGGTCCAAGGGCTACCACACCGGCGTCGACTTCGAGGTGCCCACCGGCACCTCGGTGCACGCGGCCGCCGCCGGCCACGTGGTCAGCGCCGGCTGGGGCGGCGCCTACGGCTACCAGGTGGTCATCCGGCACGCCGACGGCCGCTACACCCAGTACGGGCACCTGTCGGCGATCTCGGTGCGCACCGGGCAGACGGTCGGCGCGGGACAGCGCATCGGCCGCTCGGGCGCCACGGGCAACGTGACGGGCCCGCACCTGCACTTCGAGGTGCGGACGGGCCCCGGCTTCGGCTCGGACATCGACCCGCTCGCCTATCTCCGCGCCGGCGGCGTCAGGATCTGACGCACGGGAGAAGGGAGAAGGCGGTCGGCTTCCGCCGCCGGGCGGAGCGTGTCCGTTTCCACCCCCGGGCGGCGCGTGTCCGCCTCAGCCCGGGGTGAGGCGTGTTGGCCTCTGGTCGCCAGCCGGTGTTCGTTCGGTCTTCGGCTTGCGGGTGTGGCCCGTCGGCATCTGGCCTCCGCGGTGCCTGTGAGGATCTGAGGCGCGGGCGATGGCGGTCGGCTTCCGTTGCCGGGCGAAGCGTGTCCGCTTCTGGCCTTGGGCGGTGCGTGTCCGCCTCCGCCCGGGGTGATGCGTGTTGGCCTCTGGCCCCCGGCCGGTGTTCGTCCGGTCTTCGGCCTGTGGGTGTCGTCCGTCGGCATCCGGCCCCCGGGCGGTGCCCGTCAGGAGCTGACGCGCGGCCGGTGTCGATCCGTGGTCGGCGGCGGGACGTAGGCGACCATGCGGAAGGGCACGGCGCGCAGCGCCTCGCCCAGGAGCGACGCCGGGCTCGGGGACGGTTCGCCGTGCTCCTCCGGTCCGGCGCCCTGTCCGGCGTCCTCGGCGGCCGGGCGCGCGGGCCCCGGACCGCCGCCGTCCACGGGCGTGCCGAGCTGCGCGGGAATCCCGCCCCCGAGCACCGCCCCCACCGGGAGGTCGGCGAGCGCCGCCCGCCCCGGCATGCTCGTAGGCGCCGCACTCGTCGGCGCCGCCACGGCTGCCGCCCCGGCGGGGACGTCCGCCCGCACCGGCTCCTGCGCGGGCCCGGCGCCCGCCCGCACCTCACCGGCCGCTGCCGCGGCGGCCGACGCTGGCTCGTCGAAGCGCCCGGCCCCCGCCCCGCCCGCCGTCCCCGTCCGATCCGGCGCGTCCTTGCCGGCGACCCCGACAGCCCCGGCGACCTCGACAGCCCCAGCAGCCCTGCCTGCCCCGGCAGCCCCGGCGGACCCGACGGTCCCGGCATCCCCGGAGGCCCCGGCCGCCCCGGTCCTCACCGGCCGTGTCGTCCGTCCCATGCGTTCGGTGGTGAGCAGGATCAGGCCGCCCACGGCCACCACCCCGCAGCCGAGCGCCAGCAGGGTGCCCGTCGTGCCGTACCGGAAGCCCTCGCCGAACATCGTGATGCCGACCGCGGCCGCCGCCACCGGGTTCACCACGGTCAGCGTGGCCAGCGGCGCCGTCAGACCGCCGCCGCGGTAGGAGGCCTGGGACAGCAGCATGCCCGCCGTGGCCAGCGCGCCGATCGCGGCCAGCGACGGCAGCTCCGCCGCCGCGACCCCGTCCGTCCAGTCCACCGCGACCGTCTTGGTGAACACCGAGGACATGCCGAAGGCGAGCCCCGCGCCGACGGCGAGCAGCACGCTGCGCACCGCAGGATGCCGGTGCGCCGCCCGGCCCGCGACCGTGAGCGCGGCGAGCGCGCCGCCGGTGATCACGGCGAGGGCCACCCGCTGCGCACCGCTCAGCGACTGCGCGGGGGAGGCGCCCACCAGCGACAGCAGACCGGCCAGGCCCACCGTCGTCATGATCGCGCCCCGCCACGCGGCGGCGCCCGCCCGGCGGCCCACGAAGAGCGCCGCCATCGGCAGCGCGAACACGATGGTGAGGGCGCCCAGCGGCTGCACCAGGCTGAGCGGACCGTAGGCCAGCGCCACCACGTGCAGCAGTCCGCCCAGGCCGTTCAGCGCCACCGCCGCCCACCAGGCCGCGCGGCGCAGCGGCGCGTACCGTTTGCCGGGGGTGGTGACCGCGACCCGCTCCTGCACGATCGCGCCGCCCGCGTAGGCCACGGCGGACACGAACGACAGCAGCACGGACAACGCGAGGGCGCTCATCGGCTGCTCCTCTGCGGGCGGCGGGGGCGGTGGGCCCGGCGCGGCGAACGGTCGGCTTCCATGGTCCAACAGCCTGCCGCGCCGATCTCTTCCCGTCGTCCCCCCTGAGCACTCAATGGGTCATACTGCCGATGGAGTACGCCTGTTGCCCTCTCCTCCCCTGGGCGGGCGACGGAAGAGGGGGTTTCCGTACCGGGGACCGTCGGCAGGACGCCCGTACACCCCCCGCGGAAGCCCCCAGGGCCTGCGAAGATCGTCCGGAAACAGCCCTCCCCGGCCCTCGCCACGGCCCCGGCGGGCCGCTTGCCCGTCCGCTGTTGGTACTACTGCTCCTCGTGCACCTCGACGCCCGACTCGCCGCGCTCGCCCCCCTCGGCGGCTTCTTCGCCCTGCGCACGGGCGAGCCCCCGCACGGCCCGCTGCCCACCCTCGCCCAGGCCTACGACCGCACACCCACCGCCCCCGCCGCCGACCTCCGCCCCGCCGCCGACCTCCGCCCCGACACCGGCCTCCGCCCCAACGCCGACCTCCGCCCCGACACCGGCCTCCGCCCCAACGCCGACCTCCGCCCCGACACCGGCCTACACCCCGACTCCGACCCCGCTCGCGGCCCCGCCCCCGGCCCCGACCACGGCCCGGAACGCCACCCCTGCCCCCCGCCTCCGCACCCCCACCCGCTGGACACCCGCGTCCGCCGCGTCGCCGCCGGCATCGGCGCCCGCGAACCCCGCGTCGCCGCCTCGGTCGCGCACCAGGCCCTGGCCGCCCGGCTGTGGTCCGTCGCGCTCGGCTGCGCCGTACGCTACGGGCGCCTCCCGGACCTCGATCCGCGCCTCCTGCGCTGGGACCCGGCGGGCAGCGCGCCCGAGGACCTGTGGCTGACCGAGGTGCGCGAGCGGCCCGCCGACCCGGCGACGCTCGCCGGCGCCGTCCTGCACGGCCATCTGGAGCCCCTGGCGGCGGCCCTGCGCGCCCGCCACGGCCCGGCCGCCGGCCTGCTGCGGGGCAACGCGGCCTCGGCGCTGGCCGGAGCGGCCCGCCGGCTCGCCCGGTGGGCGCGGGAGAACGGCGACCTGGAGGCCGCCGGCCGGACCCGCGCCCTGGCGGCGGACCTCCTCGCCCACCCCCTGCTCGTCGGCGCCGGAACGCTCACCGCGCACGGGACGGACCTCGCCTTCCGGCGGCGCAGCTGCTGCCTCTACTACCGCGTGCCCGGCGGCGGGGTCTGCGGTGACTGTTGTTTCGCACGAGTCCCGCGCTCTTCCCCACGCGGCCCGTCCGGGTGACCATGAAAGGGACCGGCCGCGGCGGCCGGCGGCCGAGGACCCAGGGGGTTGCGCGTGCGAGTGGGACTGCTGACCCGGGAGTACCCGCCGGACGTGTACGGCGGCGCCGGCGTCCACGTCGAGTTCCTCGCCCGGGAACTGCGGCGCCTGGTCGACCTGGAGGTGCACTGCTGGGGCGAGTCGTCCACGGGCGACCGCGCCGACGGCGTCGTACGCCACCGCTCCTGGCGCGCCCTGGACGGCGCCAACGACGCCCTGCGCACCTTCTCCGTCGACCTCGCCATGACCGCCGCCCTCCAGGACCGCGAGCTGGTCCACTCCCACACCTGGTACGCCAACCTCGCCGGCCACCTCGCCAAGCTGCTGCACGGCGTGCCGCACGTGGTGACCGCGCACTCGCTGGAGCCCCTGCGCCCGTGGAAGGCCGAACAGCTCGGCGGCGGCTACGCCCTCTCCAGCTGGGCCGAGCGCACCGCGTTCGAGGCCGCCGACGCGGTGGTCGCCGTCTCCGGGGCCATGCGCGAGGACATCCTCGGCTGCTACCCGGCCCTCGACCCGGCCCGCGTCCACGTCATCCACAACGGCATCGACACCGCCCTGTACCGCCCCGACCCGGGCACCGACGCGCTCACCCGGATCGGCGTGGACCCGAACCGCCCCTACGTGCTGTTCGTCGGCCGCATCACCCGCCAGAAGGGCGTGCCCCATCTGCTGCGCGCGGTGCGCGGCATCGACCCCGGGGTGCAGGTGGTGCTGTGCGCGGGCGCCCCCGACACGCCGGAGATCGACCGAGAGTTCCGCGAGCTGTACGAGGAGCTGAGCCGGGCCCGCCGGGGCGTGCACTGGGTGCCGCGGATGCTGCCGCGCCCGGAGGTGGTCCAGCTGCTCACCCACGCGGCCGTCTTCGTCTGCCCCTCGGTGTACGAGCCGCTCGGGATCGTCAACCTGGAGGCGATGGCCTGCGGCACCCCGGTCGTGGCCTCGCGGGTGGGCGGCATCCCGGAGGTGGTCGAGGACGGCCGCACCGGCGTGCTCGTGGACACCGGCGACGACGTCGGCGACGGCTTCGAGGCGGGGCTGACCCGGGCCCTGGACGAGGTGCTCGGCGACCCGGAGTCCGCCCGCCGGATGGGCGAGGCCGGGCGGCGGCGGGCGGTCGAGGAGTTCGGCTGGGACGCGGTCGCGCGGCGCACCGCGCAGCTGTACGAGGAGATCCGCAAGCAGGCTTAGCCGACCGCGCACCAGGGCAGTAGTGGTGCAACCGGGTGAGGGGAGCGGCCATGCGTCGTGGTGGACCTTCGGTCCTCGGAATCGTCCTTGCGGGCGGAGAGGGCAAACGCCTGATGCCTCTGACCGCCGACCGCGCCAAGCCCGCGGTCACGTTCGGCGGCACCTACCGGCTCGTCGACTTCGTCCTGTCCAACCTCGTCAACGCCGACATCCTGCGCATCTGCGTGCTGACCCAGTACAAGTCGCACTCGCTGGACCGGCACATCACCACCACCTGGCGGATGTCCAGCCTGCTCGGCAACTACGTCACCCCGGTGCCCGCGCAGCAGCGGCTCGGCCCGCGCTGGTACCTGGGCAGCGCCGACGCGATCCTGCAGTCCCTCAACCTGGTCCACGACGAGCAGCCCGAGTACGTCGCGGTGTTCGGCGCCGACCACGTCTACCGCATGGACCCGCGGCAGATGCTGCGGCAGCACATCGAGGGCGGCGCGGGGGTGACGGTCGCCGGCATCCGGGTGCCGCGCGCCGAGTCCTCGTCCTTCGGGGTGATCACGCCGGGCTCCGACGGGCTGACCGTCGAGCGCTTCCTGGAGAAGCCCGCCGACCCGCCGGGCCTCGCCGACGACCCGGAGTGCGTGTTCGCCTCCATGGGCAACTACCTGTTCACCACCAAGGCGCTGATCGAGGCGCTGCACCGGGACGCCGAGGACCCCGACTCGGTGCACGACATGGGCGGCTCGATCCTGCCCCAGCTCACCGAGCGCGGCGAGGCCCAGCTGTACGACTTCAGCGCCAACCACGTGCCCGGCGAGACCAGCCGCGACCAGGGCTACTGGCGGGACGTGGGCACCCTCGACGCGTACTACGACGCCCATATGGACCTGATCGCCGAGCGCCCCGCCTTCAACCTGTACAACCGCGACTGGCCGATCTACACGCACTCCTACCAGCTCTCGCCGGCCCGGTTCAACGCGGGCGGCATCGCCGGAGAGTCGATCATCAGCGCGGGCTGCCTGATCCGCGGCCAGGTCACGCGCTCGGTGCTGTCCCCGGGCGTGCGGGTCGATCCGGGTGCGGTGGTCCAGGGCTCGGTGCTGCACGACAACGTCCACATCGGCCGGGGCGCGGTGGTGCGCGGGGCGGTGCTGGACAAGAACGTGGAGGTGCCGCCCGGCGCGACGATAGGCGTCAACCCGGAGCGCGACGCCGAGCTGTACACGGTGTCCAAGGGCGGCGTGATCGCCCTCGGCAAGGGGCAGCGGGTGCCGTAGGCGACCAGGGGCGGCGCGCTCAGCCGGTCAGCGGCGGGAAGTGGTTGAGCGTGATCGCGCTGGCCCGGCGCACCTCGTCGGCCGGGCTGAACTGGACGTACTCGGTGCCCGGCGCGGTGTGCACGGGGACGTGGCCGGGCGGGGCGTAGAAGGCCTCCCCGGCCGTGTACACCTCGTCGTGGTCGGGGTAGCGCAGCTTCAGCTCGCCCTTGAAGACGTAGCCCCAGTGCGGGCACTGGCAGCGGCCGTCCGGCAGTTCCCTGAGCAGCGGGGTCAGGTCGACGTCCTCGCGGAAGCTGCGGAAGTCCACCGTGTACGGCTCCAGGTCCTCGGACTGCTCGACGACCGGGCCGTAGTCGCCGCCCTGGGTGGCGGTGTCCCGGGAGACCTTGGGCATCTGGTCCACTTCCTTCCGCGGGTGAGGTGCGTCGCCGGGGCCGGCACGACGCGGAAGCGACGCCCCCATGGTGCGCGCCCCGAAGGCCGCGGGTCCACTTGGATCTCCGGGGCCGGGACCGCGCGGCCCGGGACCGCGCGAGCCGGCCTCGGCGGCCGGCTCCCGCGCGACGCGTGGCGCGCGACACCGCCGGGATGCCCGGCTCACCGGCCCCCAGACGTGATCATGCAGGCAACGTCGTCTCCTCCAAAGGACTGCCCGCATGAGATGGACCCGGCGCCTGCGCCTGTGCCTGGCGGGGGCGGTGGCAGCGTCCGCGCTGTCCGCGGCCCCCGTCACCGCACGGGCCGCCGCACCGCGTGACGCCCGGCTCACCGACCTGGTCAACCCGTTCATCGGAACGGCGAACGAAGGCAACACCTTCCCCGGCGCCGCCGTGCCGTTCGGCATGGTGCAGCTGTCGCCCGACACCGGCCACAGCACCGGCTACGACTACTCGCAGAACCGCGTCCGCGGCTTCTCCCTGGTCCATCTCTCCGGCGTCGGCTGCCGCCTCGGCGGCGACCTGCCGGTGCTGCCGACCACGGGCGACATCACCCAGACCGACAACGCCAAGTACGCGGCCGGCTTCCGCCACGAGGACGAGAGCGCGAGCCCCGGCTACTACCGGGTCGGCCTGGACTCGGGCATCCGGGCCGAGCTGACCGCGACCACCCGCACCGGCGTGCAGCGCTACACCTTCCCCGCCACCGACAAGGCCAACGTCCTCATCGACGCGGGCCAGGCCCTGCACCGGACGGTCGCGAGCACGGTGGAGATCCTCGACGACCACACCGTGCGCACCGCGATCACCGGCCGCGGCTTCTGCAAGGACACCCTGCCCTACACGGTCTACACGATCACCCGGTTCGACCGGCCCTTCACCGCCTACGGCACCTGGAACGGTCCCACCGTCACCGCCGGCGCGCGCACCGGACACGGCGGCGCCTATCTGCGCTTCGACACCACCGAGGACCGCACCGTCGAGGCCACCACCGCGCTGTCGTACGTGGACGCGGCCGGCGCGGCCGGCAACCTGCGCGCGGAGGGCGGGCGCCCCTTCGACGCCGTGCGCGCCGCCGCCCGCCGGGCCTGGGAGGACCGGCTGGCCGACGTACAGGTCCACGGCGGCGCCGACACGCTGCGGCGCACCTTCTACTCCGCGCTGTACCGGGCCTTCCTCGCGCCCAACGTCGGCAACGACGCCGACGGCCGCTACACCGGCTGGGACCGGCGGGTCCACCGCACCGACGGGTTCACCTACTACCAGAACTGGTCGCTGTGGGACACCTACCGCACCCAGGCACAGTTCCTCGCCCTGCTCGCCCCCCACGAGTCCCGCGACATGGCGATCTCCGTCGTCCGCATCGCCGAGGAGAGCGGCTGGCTGCCCAAGTGGGGCTACGGCACCGTCGAGACCAACATCATGACCGGCGACCCGGTGACCCCCTTCCTCACCAACGCCTTCCACCACGGCCTGCTCAAGGGCTACGAGGAGCGCGCCTACCAGGCACTCAAGCGCAATGCCGACGAAGTGCCGCCGGCCGCCTCGCCCGCGGTGGGCCGCGACGCCGCCCCCGACTACCTCGCCCGCGGCTTCGCCCCCTACATCCAGGGCCACGAACCGGCGAAGGCCGGCCACTCCGACTACGCCTTCGGCGGCTCGGCGACCCTGGAGTACGCCCTGTCGGACGCCATGCTCGCCCAGATGGCGCGCGCCCTCGGGCACCGCGAGGACGCCGACCGCTACGCCGCCCGGTCGCTGAACTACCGCAACCTGTTCGACCCCTCGACGCGCTTCTTCCGCGCCCGCGACACCTCCGGCGCCTTCACCGGGCCGTGGAGCCCGGCGCAGAGCGTCGGCTTCCACGAGGGCACCGCCTGGCAGTACCAGTGGCTGGTGCCGCAGGACCTGCCCGGCGTGGTGCGCCTGATCGGCGGCGAACGGCTCGCCAACGAGCGGCTGGACGAGTTCTTCGCCTACGACCAGCTGCTGAAGGACCCGGCGAAGACGGCCCGCGAGGTGTGGGTCAACGGCCCGTACGCCTACTACGACACCGACAAGTACAACCCGCAGAACGAGCCCGACCTGCTCGCCCCCTACACCTACCTGTCGACCGGGCAGCCGTGGAAGACCACCGACGTGGTGCACGCCGCGCTGACCCTGTTCACCGACGAGCCGACCGGGCTGACCGGCAACGACGACCTCGGCACCATGTCCGCCTGGAACGTGCTGTCGTCCATCGGCCTCTACCCGGTGCAGCCGGGCTATCCCACCTGGGGCCTGTCCACACCCGTCTTCGACCGCGTCGACCTCAGGCTGGACCGCCGCTACTACCCGCGCGGCGCCCTCACCGTCACCGCGCCCGGCACCTCCCACGACACGCGGTACGTCCAGACGGTGCGCGCCGACGGAGTGACGTACGAGCGGACGTATCTCACCACCGCCGCGCTGCGCTCGCTGCGCACCCTGCACTACACCGTCGGCCCGCGCCCCTCGTCCTGGGGAACGTCGGCGCAGGCGGCGCCGCCCGCGCTGCGATGAGCGCCCGTCCCGCCCCGCGGTCCCGGTGCGGATCACGGGGCGGGACGTCATCCGAAGGTAACCGTGCGTAGCCTGATCGTACTTGACCGTAATCGGTCGAGAGCGGTTGACTGCAGACTCACTCACCGCCGACGCGAGGCAAGCCATGACTTCCGATCCACTCGCTCCCCTCGACCTGGCGTTCTGGAACATCGAGTCCGCCGACCACCCCATGCACCTCGGCGCCCTCGGCATCTTCTCCGCGCCCTCGGCCACCGCCGCCGCGCACGCCGCCGACCTGCTCGCCGCCCGCGCCGCCGCCGTCCCCGGACTGCGCATGCGCATCCGCGACACCTGGCGCCCCCTCGACCTGCGCCACCCCCTCCCGCACGGCCTGCGGGACGGACTGCGCCGGCCCCTCGCCCTCGGCGGCGCCACCCGCGAACCCGACCCCTGCTTCGACCCGCTCCACCACGTCCGGCTGCACGCCCCCGCCCGCGACTTCCAGGCGGCGGCCGGCCGGCTCATGCAGCGCCCGCTGGAACGCAACCGGCCGCCGTGGGAGGCCCATGTGCTGCCCGGCGAGGCGGGCGACTGCTTCGCGGTGCTGTTCAAGTTCCACCACGCCCTCGCCGACGGACTGCGCGCCCTGAGCCTCGCCGCCGCCATCATGGACCCGATCGACCTGCCCGAGCGCCGCCCCCGCCCCGCCGAACCCGCCCGCGGCGCCCTGCCCGACGTGCGCAGACTGCCCGGCCTCGTACGCGGCGCGCTCGCCGACGTCGGCCGCGCCCTGGACATCGGCGCCTCCGTCGCCCGCTCCACCCTCGCCACCCGCCCCCTGCCCGCGCTCACCGCCGAGCCCACCGGCACCCGCCGCACCGCCGGCGTCGTCCTCGACCTCGACGACGTGCACCTGGTGCGCAAGGCCGTGGGCGGCACCGTCAACGACGTGCTGATCGCGGTCGTCGCCGGCGCCCTGCGCACCTGGCTCGACGAGCGCGGCGACTCCAGCGAGGGCGCCGCCCCGCGCGCCCTGATCCCCGTCTCCCGGCGCCGGCCGCGCACCGCCCACCCGCAGGGCAACCGGCTCTCCGGCTATCTGATGGAACTGCCCGTCGGCGTCGCCGACCCGCTGCGCCGGCTCGCCGCCGTGCGCACTGCCATGGACCGCAACAAGGACGCCGGACCCGACCGGGGCGCGGGCGCCGTCGCCCTCCTCGCCGACCACGTCCCCGCCCTCGGCCACCGGCTCGGCGGCCCTCTGGTCGGCCAGGCCGCCCGGCTCTGGTTCGACATCCTCGTCACCAGCGTCCCGCTGCCCGGCTTCGGCCTCCGGCTCGGCGGCCACCCCCTCACCGCCGTCTACCCCTTCGCCCCCCTCGCCCCCGGCCAGTCCCTCGCCGTCGCCGTCTCCACCTACCGCGGCCGCGTCCACTACGGACTGGTCGCCGACGCCCGGGCCGTACCCGATCTGAACCGGCTGGCCCGCGCCCTGTCCGAGGAGGTGGAGACCCTTCTCACGGTCTGCGCGCCTTGATCGTCGCGCGTTTGGCGGTACGCCGCGCCGCTGCCGTAAAATCCCCCGTTCGAAAGCGAGCGCGACTTCACGCGCCGTGTGGACGACCAGGGAAGCGGCAGCGCGATGACGGTGACAGACGAGGGCTCCACGGCCACGGACGAGGTGGTGTACGCACCGGGCGGCGAGCCGGCGTACGAGCCGGGCGACGCGGCCGGGTACGGCCCCGGCATCGACCCCGAGCGCCTCGCCGTCTGCCTCGACGTGCTCCAGGAGCTGGACCGGATAGAGGTCGACCACCCCGACGCCATCGCGGTGCGCCGGGCCACCTCGCACATCTACCGCATGGTCAAGCAGCGCCGCCGCCAGGAGCGCCGGGCCGCCAAGACCGCCCACGACAAGGCGGTCACCGAGGCCACGGCCACCGGCTCCGCCGAGCGCATCGACGACGAGACCGAGGGCATCCTGCCCTCCTCGCGCACCGAGGAGGGGGCGATCGCCGGCGTCCTGCGGCGCCCGCGCTCCTGCTACGTCTGCAAGCAGCGCTACGTCGAGGTCGACTACTTCTACCACCAGCTGTGCCAGAAGTGCGCCGCCGACAACCGCGCCCGCCGCGACGCCCGCACCGACCTGACCGGCAAGCGCGCCCTGCTCACCGGCGGCCGCGCCAAGATCGGCATGTACATCGCGCTCAGGCTGCTGCGCGACGGCGCGCACACCACGATCACGACGCGCTTCCCGAACGACGCGATCCGCCGCTTCAAGGCCCAGCCCGACAGCGCCGACTGGATCCACCGGCTGAAGATCGTCGGCATCGACCTGCGCGACCCCGCCCAGGTGGTCGCCCTCGCCGACTCGGTCGCGGCCGAGGGCCCGCTGGACATCCTGATCAACAACGCCGCCCAGACCGTACGCCGCTCCCCGCAGGCCTACAGCGAGCTGGTCGCCGCCGAGTCGGCCCCGCTGCCCGCCGGCGAACTGCCCGCGGCCGAGGTGATCGGCACCTTCGGCTCCGGCGCGGTCGCCGCGCTGCCGGTGGCGGGCTCCGGCGCGCTCACCGCGCAGGACGTCACCGACCTGGCCCTGGTGTCCGGCTCGGCCTCCCTGGAGCGCATCGCGGCCGGCACCGCCATCGACGCGGGCGGCCTCGTCCCGGACCTGCACGAGACCAACAGCTGGATCCAGACGGTGGAGGAGGTCACGCCGGTCGAGCTGCTGGAGGTCCAGCTGTGCAACTCGACGGCGCCGTTCCTCCTGATCAGCCGGCTGCGCCCGGCGATGGCCGCCGCCGCGGCCCGGCGGACGTACATCGTGAACGTCTCCGCCATGGAGGGCGTCTTCGACCGCGGCTACAAGGGCGCGGGCCACCCGCACACCAACATGGCCAAGGCCGCCCTGAACATGCTCACCCGCACCAGCGCCCAGGAGATGTTCGAGAAGGACGGCATCCTGATGACCGCCGTCGACACCGGCTGGATCACCGACGAGCGCCCGCACCCCGACAAGGTGCGCCTCGCCGAGGCCGGCTTCCACGCCCCGCTCGACCTGGTCGACGGCGCGGCCCGCGTCTACGACCCGATCGTGCGCGGCGAGGCGGGCGAGGACCTGTACGGCGTCTTCCTGAAGGACTACGCGCCGGGCAAGTGGTAGGCCGAGCCGCTTTCTGACGGGGTATCAGTCGACGGCTTCGAGGCGCGAGTCGCGCGCCGCGAGCAGTCCGAGGAGCGTGCGCCAGTCCTCCAGGACGCCCGCGTCGGAGCCGTCGGTCAGGGCCTCCTCGGCGGCCTGGCGCAGGGCGGCCGCGTCCTCGTCCGGCCCGTCGGCGGCCGCCGCCCGCACCAGCCGGGCCACGCGGGCGCCGAGCAACGGGCGGACCGCGTCGGCCGCACGCTCGGCCGGGCCCGTGCCCGGGCCCGGCCCCAGCAACTGCCCGATGCCCTGCACCAGGCCCGCCACCTGGAGTTCCTTGTCGGCCGGGCGGCGCCGGCGCAGCAGCGCGGCGGTGCGCAGGGCGTGCTCGTGCGCATCGACACGGCGGCCGGGCCCGGCCGGAGCGAGAGCGGCGCCCCGGCAGGCGTACAGCAGGTCCATCAGCTCCTCGACACTGCGCAGCTCCATGCGCCAGTCCTCCCGCGAGACAGCCGTTCGGCATATCAGCAGATCATGGCCAGCTTTCGATGCGGCCAACGGGATCTGAACGACGGGACGTAGACCGAACGAGTGAATTTCGGTCCCCGTCACGGGGACGAATCGCCGCGAAGCCGCGCAAGCAACACGCTTGACTCCAGATAGTTACCCGCTCTTTGCGGCCCCATCGAGCAGGGGGCCGCTCATTTGGTTAATCTGGAGCAGACGGACAGCACCGAAGGGTTCCCACCACACCCACGGTCCGTCCCGGGGCGAGCCGGTGCACCACGGCCGGATCGGACCTCGGTTGCCGACGCCACCGCGTCCGACCTGCTTGACCCATACCCGAGCGGGACCCAGGCGCCGTGGCGCACGGTGGCCGAAGGGCCCCGAGGGTGACCGACACATAAGGAGTGCGCGGTGACACCGGAGAAGACGAATCTCGACCAGGGAACCAGCGAACGCGCGGAGCGTTCGGGCCGGCGGCCCGGAGACCTCGGCAGCCTGGACGTGTGGGCCCGCTCCGCCCCCATCCGGCTCGCGGGCTACGAGGAAGACCTCGCCGAGCCGCACATCCTGCCCAGCGTGGACTGACCGGCGCTCCGGCCCGGCCCCGCGCCGGTCCCCGTTCGCCGACGGCATGGGCGTGACCCGTGCGAGACGCACGCCCATGCCGATGCGAGACGCACGCCCAAGCTTGATCAGGTGCGAGACTCACACCCATGCTGATCAGGGAAGCCGTGGCCGGCGACTGGCCGCGCATCTGGCCGTTCTGGCACCGCGTCGTCGCCGCCGCCGAGACCTACGCCTGGGACCCGGACACCTCCGAGGAGGACGCCCGCGCGCTGTGGATGAGCCCGGCCAAGCGGGTGTTCGTCGCCGAGGACGAGACCGGCGCGATCCTCGGCTCCGCCTACCTCACCCCCAACTACGGCGGCCCCGCCGCCCGGATCGCCAACGCGGGCTTCATGGTCGACCCGGAGAAGACCGGCCGGGGCGCCGGCCGCGCCCTCGCCGAACACGTCCTGGCCGCCGCCGCGGCCGACGGCTACCGCGGCATGGTCTTCAACGCCGTGGTGGAGACCAACCCCGCCGTGGCGCTGTGGACTTCACTGGGCTTCACCGTCCTCGGCACCGTGCCGCGGGCCTATGAGCACCCGCGGCACGGTTTGGTCGGGCTGCACATCATGTACAAGGACCTCTGAGCCGACGGCCATACGGATCAGGCAGTGCGCAACTCGCCCTGCTCCTAAGCTGGTTCAGCGGTCCTGCGCCACGGCCGCAGCTCCTCGATCCGCTGCGCGACGTCCAGCAGCACCGCCTCCGAACCGGGGCGTCCCGCCAACTGCACCGCGCAGGGCGCCCCCGAGGGCAGCGTGCCGAACGGGACCGCCATCGCCGGCCAGCCCGTCAGATTCCACGGCGGCGTCATGGGCGAGTAGTTGGTGTCGGCCAGCACATTGCGCAGCCAGCCCCGCTCGTGCCACGGCCCGGCCTTGGGGGAGCGGCGGGCGAGCGCCGGGGTGAGCAGCACGTCGTGCTCGGCGAAGAACGGCTCCAGCCGCCCGCGCAGTTCCTCCCGCGCGGTGCCGGTGCGCACCCCGGCCAGGAACCGCCGCCCGACGGCCGCGTGCACGCGGGTGCGCCGGGCCAGTCGGCGCGGGTCCAGGCCCGCCGCGTCCACGGCGGTGCCGGCCGTCCAGTGCCGCAGGGCGGTGAGCCCCAGCGAGAGCGGATACGGCGGGTCGGCGCGCCGCACGAGGAGACCGGCCCCGGCCAGCAGCCGGGCCGCGTCCCGGACGGCGAGGGCGTACGGCCTGCTCACCGCGGTCCCGGCGAGCGGGCTGCGCACGGACACCGCGACGGCGGGCGAGCCGTCCCCGGCGCCGCGCGGGAACCCGGCCCCGGCCAGCACGGACAGCATCAGCCGGGCGTCCTCGACCGTGGTGGCCAGCGGCCCGTTCTCCGACATGCCGAACCAGTCGCCCTCGCCGATGCCCGCGGGCACCACCCCGTACCCCGGTTTGATCGTCACCAGGCCGCAGTTGGCGGCCGGGATGCGCAGCGAGCCCATGCCGTCGTTGCCGAGCGCGATCGGCGTCATCCCGGCGGCCACCGCGGCCGCGCTGCCGCCGGAGGAACCGCCCGCCGTGCGCGCGGGGTCCCACGGGTTGCGGGCGGTGCCGAACACGCCCTCGGTGGTGCCGAAGACGCACAGCTCGGGCACGTTGGTCAGCCCGACGACCACCGCGCCCGCCGCCCGCAGCCGGGCCACGGTGACATGGTCCTCGGCGGCGGGCGCGTCGCTCGTCGCGGCCGTCCCGACGCGGGTGGCCTCGCCGCGCACCGCGAGGTTGTCCTTCACGGCCACCGGCACGCCCGCCAGCGGCAGTTCGCCGAGATCGGCGCGGGCCGCCACCGCGTCGGCCTCGGCGAGCGCCGCCTCGGCGCGGACCGTGCGGAAGGCGCCGATCCGGCCGTCCAGCCGCTGGATCCGGGCCAGGTGCTCGGCCACCACCTCGCGGGGCGTGGCCCGCTTCTCGCGTACGGCGGCGGCGATCTCGGCGGCACTGCGGCCGGCCCAACTGGTCACGGGCGCTCCTCGGAACGGGACGGCGACCCCGCACCGGGGGTCGTACTCACGAGTAGGTAGGGAGAACTCTGCCCGGACCGGAGCCGTACGTCGAGGGGCCCGGCCACTACCGCAGGGGTTTACCCAGGGGCCGACTCCGGGTGCAGACGGGGGTCAACCGACGGGGCAGACGGGGTCCACTCCTGGTGTGACGCCACACCCGGCCCGCGGACGTACGTTTCTCCATGTCCATGACGTTGCGTCCCGGCGGTGCCGCCGCCGGGCGCGCGGTTTGGCGGCCGACGCCGCCGCGCCGCACCGAAGTCATCAGGGGGAGACACCATGATCCGCTCACGCTGGAAGTCCGCGTCCGTCGTCGCCGCCGGCTCCGCCGCGCTGCTGGCCACCGGCCTGGCGTTCGCGCCCACCGCGTCCGCCGACGCCTTCCGCTGCGGCTCGGCCGGCAGCGACCCCAGGGCCTGGTGCGCCTACGTGCAGAAGGCGCCCAACGGCCTGAAGGCCCACACCAGGCCGAGCACCAGCGCACCCACCTCGTTCACCCTCGCCAACGGCAAGAAGGTGGAGGTCGACTGCTGGACCACCGGCACCTCCGTCAACGGCTACACCATCTGGGCCGGCCTGTACACCCCGTACGGGCACCGCTACGTCAGCGACTACTACCTGAGCACCGGGCACATCCAGAGCTACGTGTCCCACTGCTGACCGGCGGGTCACCAGCGGCGAGCGGGCGCGCGGCACCTCGGCGCGCCCGCTCAGCCCGTCCGCTCAGCCCGTCCGCGACACCCGGTCCAGCCGGGTCGGCGGCAGGAACTCGCGCACGTACTCCCGGTGCCAGCAGGCGCCGCTCTCGCGCAGCTCCCGCCAGGTGGTGTACCGGTAGCGGAACAGACGCGCCCGCACATGGCGCGGCGGCGTGTCCGGCGGGAAGGGGGAGCGGCGCAGCAGCCGCAGGGTGGCGCGGTCGTTCTCCAGCAGCCGTTCCACCAGGGCCCCGAACCAGGCGCCGGCGTACGCCGGGGACAGCGCGGCGAACCACATCATCCAGTCCAGGCGCAGATGGTAGGGCGCGAACTGGCGCGGCCAGCGCCGTGGGTCGCCCGGCTTGCCCTTGAACGCGTACTCCCGCCAGTCGGAGTCCTCGCGCGGCACCTCGTCGAGCGTGCCCTCCACCACCACCTCGTAGCGGACCCGGCTGACGCTGCCGAACGCGCCGTAGGTGTTGACCAGGTGCAGCGGGTCGAAGGAGCGGTTCATGACCTGCCGGCGCGAGACCAGGTTCACCACCGGCCGGTAGCTCAGCACCACCACCAGCGCGGCCACGGCGCAGACCACCGCCTCGTACCACAGCGGCGCCGCCGCCACGGACGGCGGATGCGCCGGGAAGCGCACCGCGGACAGCGCGAGCACGATCGTCAGCCAGTTCAGCCAGGCGAAGTTCCCCGACAGCACCAGCCACAGCTGGGTGAGGATCATCAGCGCGGCGCCCGCCGTCGCGATCGGCTGCGGGGTGAACAGCAGGAACGGCACCAGCAGCTGGGTGACGTGGTTGGCGGCCACCTCGACCTTGTGCAGCGGGCCGGGCAGACGGTGGAAGAACCAGCTCAGCGGGCCCGGCATCGGCTGGGTCTCGTGATGGTGGTGCAGACAGGTCAGCTTGCGCCAGCACTCGTCGCCGCGCAGCTTGATCAGCCCCGCCCCGAACTCGACCCGGAAGAGGATCCAGCGCAGCAGGAACAGCACGAGGACGGGCGGGGCCACCTCGTCGTTGCCGAGGAACACCGCGAGGAAGCCGGTCTCCAGCAGCAGCGACTCCCAGCCGAAGCCGTACCAGGTCTGCCCCACGTTCACGATCGACAGGTACAGCGCCCACGGCACCAGCCACAGCAGCATCCCGCCCCACAGCGGCAGCCACGCGTCCAGCCCCGCCAGCAGCGCCGCCGCCACCGCGCAGCCCGTCCAGGCGACCACCGCGAACAGGGTGTCGGAGTAGCGCAGGTGGAACAGGCTCGGCGCCCGCTTGAACGGCACCCGCCCGACGAACCGGGGGATCGGCAGCATGCCGCGCTCGCCGAGCAGCGCCCGGAACTGCAGCGCCGCCGTCAGGAACGCCACCAGGTAGACCGCGGCCAGCGCCCGCTGGAACACCAGCCGGCTCAGCCAGTACTCGGGTGCGGTGAACCATCCCACGGTGTGCACTCCCTGGTGACGACGGTGCCGCCGGACGCCGCGGGCACCGTCCGCGCCCGCCGCCCGGCCCGTATGACACCGGTGTGTGAAGGCGGACACCGGTCACGGGCTCCGGCTACCCCGCTCCCCGCTCGAAGAATCAGGCAAATCCTGGCAAGGTGGCCCCATGGCTGAACGGGGAGCGCACACCCTGTCACTCCCGGCCGACTGGCCCGCGAACCGGGATCCGATCCTCGCGCTGAACCGCATGGGCAGCTTCGACTGGGACCTGGACACCGGTCTGCTCAGCATGGACGCCCAGGCCTACGAGATCTTCGACGTCACCCCCGAGGAGTACGACGGCTACGCCGTGAGCCTGGTCCCCCGCGTCCCCGGCGGCGAGGGTCGGCGCCTGGACGCCCTGGTCGCCCGGGCGATCAAGGAGGGCCGCGAGAACTACGGCACCTACATCCGCCTGCGCTGCCGCGACGGCTCCCGGCGCTGGGTCTACACCCAGGGCTACATCCGCCGCGACGAGACCGGCCGCCCCCGCCGGGTCTTCGGCATCGTCCGCGACGCCACCGCGGAACTCGACGACATCGCCGGCCGCGAGGAGCGCGCCGCCCGCGAGGCCGCCCGGCGCGACCAGACCAACGTCGTCCAGATCACCACCGCCGCCCTCGCCCACGCGCACACCGTCCAGGACGTCATCGACATCGTCAAGGACACCCACGGGCTGCCCCTGCTCGGCTCCACCAGCCTCGTCCTCGGGCTGGTCGAGGCGGGCAGGATCCGGCTCGTCGCCGAGGGCCCCGAGGGCGCCTCCGTGCCCGGCACCCGCGTCACCCGCATCGACGAGCCGTACCCGATGAGCGAGGCCGTGCGCACCCTCAGCCCGCGCTTCATCGAGTCCGCCCAGGACTTCGCCGACCTCTACCCGATCCTGTGGCCGCACATCACCGACCTGAACATCACCTCGGCCGCCTACCTCCCGCTGATCGCGCAGGGCCGCCCGATCGGTGGCATGGGCCTGCTCTACAGCGGCCGGCACGGCTTCACCACCGAGGAACGCAACGTCCTCGTCGCCCTCGGCAGCAGCATCGCGCAGAGCCTGCAGCGGGCCATGCTCTACGAACAGGAGAAGGACCTCGCCCAGGGCCTCCAGCAGGCCATGCTGCCACGCACCATCCCGAGCGTCCCCGGCGCCGACGTCGCCGTGCGCTACCGCTCCGGCTACGCGGGCGGCTCCCTCGGCCGCGACATCGGCGGCGACTGGTACGACCTCATCCCGCTGCCCGGCGGCCGGGTCGGCGCCGTCATCGGCGACGTCCAGGGCCACGACACGCACGCCGCCGCCGTCATGGGCCAGCTGCGCATCGTGCTGCGCGCCTACGCCGCCGAGGGCCACGCCCCGGCCACCGTGATGGCCCGCGCCTCCATCTTCCTGCACGAACTGGACACCGACCGGTTCGCGACCTGCCTGTACGCGGAGGCCGACCTGTCCACCGGCGTCGTCCAGGTGGTACGGGCCGGCCACATCGACCCGCTGGTGCGCCTGGACGACGGAACCTGCCGGCGCGTCGAGGTCGACGGCGGGCTGCCGCTCGGCCTGTCCGCCGAGTTCGGCAGCCTGGATTACCCGGTGTGCGCCATGGAGCTGGACCCCGGCCAGTCGCTCATCCTGTGCACCGACGGCCTGGTGGAGCAGCCCGGCGCCGACCTGGACGACGGCATGCGCGCGCTGGCCGCCTCCGTCGCCGCGGGCCCCGACGACGTACGCGAACTCGCCGACCGGCTGATCGCGCTGGCCGAGGCGCGCGGCGGCGACGACGACGTGGCCCTGCTGGTGCTGCGCCGCCGGGCCCTGACCGAACGCCAGCCGGTCGGCCGGATCCAGCAGCACGTGGCGCCCGGCGACCCGGAGGCCCTGATCCAGGCCCGGCACATGATCGGGGCGGCGGTCCGCTCCTGGGGCGCCCGGGAACGCTCCGACGAGATCGAACTCGTGGCCGACGAGTTGATCACCAACGCCCTCATGCACACCGAGGGCGCGGCCGTCGTCACCCTGCGCGTGCTCAGCGGCACCGACCGGCGGCTGCGCGTCGAGGTCGAGGACTCCTCCAGCGCGCTCCCGCGCCGCCGCGAGCCGGGGGAGCAGGGCGTCTCGGGCCGCGGGCTGCTGCTGGTGGACCGGCTCACCGACGTGTGGGGCGTGGAGGCGCGTGGCGGCGGCAAGTGCATGTGGTGCGAGTTCGTGGTGCCGGAACGCGGCTGACCGGCGGGGAGGCGGCGCAGGCCCGGGTCGTCGCTCGTCCCGGGTTGCCCCGCGTACGGGGCTGACGCGCGTGCCGGGCCGTTGTCGGCGCCGGGTGGCACTCTGGTAGGCATGCCGGAACTGCCCGAGGTGGAAGCGCTCAAGGACTTCCTCACCGAGAACCTGGTCGGCCACGAGATCGTCCGGGTGCTGCCCGTCGCCGTCAGCGTCCTGAAGACGTACGACCCGCCCGTCACCGCCCTGGAGGGCCACGAGGTCACGGCGGTGCGCCGGCACGGCAAGTTCCTGGACCTGGAGACCGGCGGCGGCCCGCACCTGGTCACCCATCTCGCCCGCAGCGGCTGGCTCCAGTGGAGGGACCGCCTCCCGGACGGCCCGCCCCGCCCCGGCAAGGGACCGCTGGCGCTGCGCGTCGCCCTGGAGACCGGCGCGGGCTTCGACCTCACCGAGGCCGGAACCCAGAAGCGCCTCGCCGTGTACGTCGTACGGGACCCGCGGGAGGTGCCCGGGGTGGCCCGGCTCGGCCCCGATCCGCTGGCCGACGACTTCGACGAGGAGCGCTTCGCCCGCCTGCTCGCCGGGGAGCGGCGGCAGATCAAGGGCGCCCTGCGCGACCAGGGGCTGATCGCGGGCGTGGGCAACGCCTACAGCGACGAGATCCTGCACGCCGCGCGGATGTCCCCGTTCAAACGCACGGCGGCGTTGACCGAGGAGGAGATCGCGGGCCTGTACGCGGCGCTGCGCACCACGCTGACGGAGGCGGTCGAGCGGTCTCGAGGGGTCGCGGCCGGGCGGCTGAAGGCCGAGAAGAAGAGCGGCCTGCGCGTGCACGGCCGGACGGGCGAGCCCTGCCCGGTGTGCGGCGACACCGTCCGCGAGGTCTCCTTCAGCGACTCCTCGCTCCAGTACTGCCCGACCTGCCAGACCGGCGGCCGGCCGCTGGCGGACCGCAGACTGTCCCGGCTGCTCAAGTAGCCGGGACGGACGGGCAACCGGGGACGCACGCCGGCGGACCGGGAAGGCGCGGGGCGGGCACGCGCGGGCCGGGAAGGCGCGGGGCGGGGCGCCGCTCAAGGCGGGTCCAGCGTCACCAGATGCCGTCCGTCCGTCGTGCGCACCTCGAAGCGGGCGATCTGTCCGGGCCGCAGCGCCGCGCCCCCCGTCATGGTGGCCGGCCGGGTCTGGTGGGAGCGGACGGCCCAGGTCGCCACCGTCTGCTCCGAGCCGTCGTGGCCGACCGCGACGAGCCGGCACGCGTGCGGCCCCGTCCCGTCCGCGACCCGCAGCCACACCTCGCTGCCCCAGGCCGCGTCCGCCGCCCTGACCTCGGCCCGCACCCCCGTCCGTGCGTCGGTCGCCGCCACCGCGACCGGCCCCGGCCCGCCCCCGTGCTGCCGGGCGAGGGCCGTCGCCGCAGGACCGCCGACGGCGAGCACCGCACAGGCGGCCAGCGCGAACAGCGTCCGCCGCCGGCCCGCCCGCCGGCGCCGCGTCACCTCCCCGGCCAGCCGCTCCAGCAGCCGCGGCCCGGGCTGCGCCGTCGGATGCACGAAACGGGGCGTGGCGCGCCGGTACAGCAGCAACTGCCGCGCCGTGGGACCGAACTCGGTGACCTGCGCCGCGCACCGGGGGCACTCCGTGAGGTGGTCCTCGAAGCGGAAGGCGTCCGCCTCGTCCAGCACGCCGAGCGCGTACGCGCCGACGTCGCGATGCCGTTCCAGGGACCTCATGCCGAATCCTCGCGGTGGGTGCGGGCGGGGTTACTCCTTGCTCCCACCCGTACGCACCGCACAGCCGAATCACTCAAGCCACGCACCGAATCGTGACCAAGAGATTCGGAGCGGCCGGGCCCGTGGATTGGTCGCGCTCGGGAAATGGCTTCCGAGCTGCGCCCCGGAGCCGGAAACGGAACCGTACGCGCCACCCCCGCGCCCCCGCTCGGCCCCGCTGCGGGGCCGATCCGGAGGCCGGGAAGAGGCTAGAAAAGGTGGATGGCGAGATGGCCGAGAGGCAGCCCGAGCTGCCAGGCCGGCGTCCACACCTTCGGGCCCTCGTCCTCGCCCACCGCACCCGCGCCGTCCGGCACCGCGTCCAGGTCGGGCGCGAGCAGTTCCGTCTCCACCAGCCAGCGCCAGGCCGCCTCGGCCAGCGCCAGGTCCGGCGACGCGGCGCCGCGGGCGTGGGCGTCGGCCGCCAGGGCGGCCAGCCGCTCGCACACCCAGTCCTGCCACGGCTGGTCGTACGCCGTCAGCGACAGCCAGGTCTCCAGCTGGGAGATCACCCGGATGCCGGACAGCTCACCGCCGGTGTCGGACAGGAAGACGGTCAGCGCCAGCGCGTCCCGCCCCGCGCGGAACTCCACCGACGCCGGCGGCATCAGGTCCCCGGTGCGCAGCAGTTCGTCGGCGATGTACTCGGCGTAGAACCAGGCCATGGGGACGGCCGAGGCGTCGCCGCCCTCGCCGTCCGTGCCCTCTCGACCTCTGTGCAGCATCCCTTCCTGCCTTCCTCCGGTGCGTGCGCGTCACCCGGCCCCGGCTCGTCGGGCCAGGCGCGTCCGGAACACGCCTGAGGACAGCCGATTACTCAACCGTGGTCCACAGCAAGGCGCTTTGCGAAGGCTTGACGCTGCCGACGGTTTCACCGCAGGTCGGCCGCGTAGCCCGGCAGCATCCGGCGCAGGGCGCGCAACGCGTAGTACGCGCGGGATTTCACGGTACCGGGTGGAATGCCCAGGGCCTCGGCGGCCTCCGCCACACTGGCCCCCTGGAAATACACCAGCACCAGGACTTCACGGTGGCGCGGAGTGAGTGTCTTCACAGCCTCGCGCACATCCAGCGTCGCGGCCGACCGTTCGGCGTGGTCGGCGATCACCCGGGCGCTCTCCAGGACGGCGTCCCCGACCTCCGGCGGCCTGGCCTGCCGGGCCCGGCGCGCGTCGATGGCGAGCCGGCGCGCGACGGTCAGCAGCCAGGGGCGCACCGAGTCGAACGCGTCGGCGCGCAGCGCCTCCGGGTGCTGCCAGGCCCGTACGAGGGTCTCCTGCACGAGGTCCTCCGCGCGCTGCCGGTCGCCGTCGCACAGCCTCAGCAGCAGGGCGAACAGGGGCCGGCCGTGCTCGCGCTGGAGCGCTGCCAGCTCGTGCTCGGCGGTCGTGGGCACACGGGTGAGGGTGGTTCCGGCCGTCATGGCCGTATGGCACCGCAGCGGACCGTGCGGGGACAGGGGGCGGACACGGCTGTGCGACGGACGGTCGATGGCGTCGGTGAACGGTACGACGAACGGTCCGTCAGGCCCCGTGTCCTCCACCGGACGGGCTAACGGCCGCGCCCGCGCCGTTTGCGACGGCGGACGACTTCGTAGTCATTGTCTGTCTTGTCCGTCCATATGACCGACATCGCCCACCCGTGGGCACCCTCGCCCGCCCCTTTCCGGCACCCGCCCGCCCGTCCGTCCCGCACCCGTCCGCACGACCGTCCCGGCGCACCGGCGCCCCGACGCACGCTCGCAGTGAGGTGAACCGATGATCGCACGCAGACACCAGGTGGCCTTGGCCGTGACGGCCCTCCTCGCCGCGGGCGCCGCCTGCCGGGCCGAACTCCTGACGCGGGACGCCGCGCCGCCCCGGCCCGCCCCGGCGGCGCCCGGAGCGCGCGCGGGCGCGTTCACGCTGGTGGCCTCCGGCTCCCTCCTCGCGGACGGCTCCGCCGCCGACCGGGCCGCCTTCGACGCGGGCGGCGCGGGCCACGACTTCCGGCCGATGCTGGCGGACGTACGGCCCCTGGTCGCCGGCGCCGACCTGGCGCTGTGTCACCTGGACACCGTCCTGGGCGCGAGCGGCCCGCGGCAGAACGTCCCGCTGGCCCCGCCCGAACTGGCCGAGGGCCTGGCCGCGACCGGCTACGACGGCTGCGCGACCGCCTCCGAGCACACCCTGGACGACGGCGGCGACGGCGTACGGCGCACCCTGGACGCCCTCGACGAGGCCCGCGTACGGCACGCGGGGTCGGCGCGCGCCGAGGCGGAGGCGCGCGGCGTCGCGCTGCTCGGCGCCGGCTCCGCCCTGGTCGCCCATCTGTCCTACAGCGACGGCACGGACCGGCCGTTCCCGCCCGGGCAGCCGTGGGCGCTGAACCTGGCCGACGCCGACCGGATCGTCGCCGACGCCCGTGCCGCCCGGAAGGTCGGCGCCGACGTGGTCGTCGTCTCCCTCGACTGGGGCACGCGCGGACAGGACCGGCCCGACGCGCGCCAACTGGACCTGGCCCGGCGGCTGACCGCCGCCCGCGACGGCGAACGCCCCGCCGTCGACCTGGTCCTCGGCGGCGGCGCCCACGCCCCGCAGCCCTACGAGAAGGTCAACGGCACCTGGGTGGTCTACGGCGCCGGCGACCAGATCACGGGCGTCCCGGCCGGCGCGAACGGCACGGCCGGCCCGCGGGCCGGCGAGAGCACCCTCGCCCGCTTCACCTTCGCCCCGCCCGCCCGGCCCGGCGGACGCTGGGAGGTGGTCCGCGCCGAGTTCGTCCCCACGCTGTACGACAGGGACGCCGGACGGGTGGTCGACCTCGGCGAGGCCATCGCCCGCGGCGCCGACCTGGAGGGCGTACGCGAGCGCATCCGCGCGACGGTCCTCGCCCGGGGCGCGGCGAAGGACGGGCTGGTGATGGGCCGCTGAGGGAGCGTCGCCGCGTCGCCGCGTCGCCGCGTCGCCGCGTCGCCGCGTCGACGGGAGGGCGGGGAGGCGGGACGGCGGGACGTTCGGTCCGTCGGGAGCCGGTCGGTCGGGCGTCCGGCCGGTCAGTCTCCGGTGCCGCCGGTGTTGTCGGTGGGCCGGGGCCGGGCCAGGACCGACCGCTTGTACGAGTACCCGAAATAGATCACGCAGCCGATCAGGAACCACACCACGAACCGCAGCCACGTCTGCCACTGCAGGAACGTGATCAGCCAGATCGAGAAGACCACGCCCAGCGCCGGCACGAACGGCATCCACGGCGTGCGGAAGGCGCGCGGCAGTTCGGGCTGCCGGTAGCGCAGCACGATCACCGCCGCGCACACCACCACGAACGCCAGCAGGATGCCGATGTTGGTCAGCTCCGCCGCCTCCGCGATCGGCAGGAACCCGGCGATGAGCGCCGAGGCCACCCCGACGATCCAGGTCACCCGGGTCGGCACGTGCCGCGTGGGATGGGTCTTGGCGAACCAGCGGGGCAGCAGCCCGTCGCGCGACATCGCGAACCACACCCGGGTCACGCCCAGCATGAACGTGAACATGACCGTGAGGATGCCGATGATCGCGCCCACCGCGATCACGTCCGCCAGCCGGTTCAGCCCCACCGACTTGAACGCGGTCGAGAAGCCGCTCTCCTTGTCGATGTCCTTGTAGTTCTGCATCCCGGTCAGCACCAGACAGGCCGCCACGTACAGCACCATCGCGATCACCAGCGAGTAGATGATCGCCTTCGGCATGTGCCGCTGCGCGTCCTTGGACTCCTCGGCCGCCGTGGACATGGCGTCGTAGCCGAACACCGCGAAGAACACCGTCGCCGCGCCCGTGAAGGCCCCGCCGACGCCGTAGGGGAAGAACGGGTGGTAGTTGGCCGTGTCGATGTGGAAGACGCCGACGAGGATCACCACCAGCACCACGATGACCTTCAGCGCCACCACCACCGTCTCGAAGCGGGCGGCGCTGCGGATGCCGAGGGTCAGCAGCCAGGCGATGAGCAGGCACAGGATCGCGGCGAAGAGGTCGACCTTGTGGCCCGGCCCGGTCCCCGGCGCCCCCAGCATCCAGGCGGGCAGATGCGCGCCCATGTCCTCGACCAGGAAGCTGAAGTAGCCGGAGATGCCGATGGCGACCACCGCCACGATCGCCGTGTACTCCAGCAGCAGGTCCCAGCCGATGAACCAGCCGGCGAACTCGCCGAGCACCGCGTAGCCGTAGGTGTAGGCCGAGCCCGCCTTCGGGATCATGCCCGCGAACTCGGCGTAGGACAGGGCCGCCGCCGCGCTGGCGACGCCCGCGATGAGGAAGGACACCAGCACCGCGGGGCCCGCCGTGCCGTTCGCGACCGTGCCCGCCAGGGTGAAGATGCCCGCGCCGATGATGCCGCCGACCCCGATCGCGGTCAGCTGGAACAGACCGAGCGAACGTTCGAGCCGGGGTCCCTCGGCGGCTTCCGTCTCCTCGATGTGTTCGATGGGTTTACGGCGGAGGATTCCCTCACCCATCCGGAGTCCGGCCATGAGCCTCACCTCTTCGCAGACGGCAGTCGGCTGACGGCGGATCATGACGGCCCAGGGCCGCCGGCCCCCGAAGACCGCGTACCGGCCGGACGCCGAGCGCGGCGGCCGGCCGGTCGCACCGGTCTACGGCACCACCGTCACCGGCCATCGTCCCGCCTTCACCAGGCGGACCGCCACCGAGCCGATGATGCGATGACCCGCCTGCTCCGAGGCGCCGACGACCACCGCGTCCGCCTTCAGCTCGTCCGCCGCCTTCACCAGGCCGTTGTACGGGTCCCCGCGGAAGGTGTGGAACTCCCAGCGAACGGCGAATATCCCCTTCAGCCGCTCGGCGGACTCCCGGATCTGCTGGACCAGGTCCTCGGCGATCTCGTCGGTCGTGTCCGCCACCGGCGCCCCGAGCGCCGCCCCCGCCGTCATCACCGGCTGGACGTACACCAGAGCGAGCAACGCGCCCTGACGCCGGGCCAGTCCGGCGGCGTACGCGGCGGCCCGCATCGAGGACTCCGAGCCGTCCACCCCGGCCACGATGACCTTCGGCCCGTCCGTGCCCCGTTCGAAACGGTGCTGCTGCCGCTCGTGCTCCTCGTGCTGTTCCGTCACGCCGCGAGGCTATCGGAAGGACGCGTTCCCGTTGAGGCCCGGGCGGTGCCCGAGTGCGGGACGGGAGCCGAGCGGGCGGTTGTCGAAGCGGTTCGCCGCGAATGGGCCGGGCGGGTGCTTTCGTGCCGCCGTACCGGTGCAGGGCGGACGCTCCGGTCACTGATGAGTCATGCAGAAGGATCAGTTGATCACACGGCGCCGACTGCTGTTCGCCGGCGCCGCCGCTCTCGGGGCGGGCGCTGCGGGCACGGCCGGCCTGCTGCTCACCGGCTCCTCCGACACCCGGTCCGCCGCCCCCGCCGCGGGCCCCCAGGCGCGCGGCCCCCAGAACTCCTCCGCCTACCGGCTGCGGCCCCTGACCGGCGACGTCCCGCAACGCGCCCAGCCCCTGCCGACCAAGGTGCGCACCGCGCCGATCCTGCACTTCTCGGGCCGCGGCAACACCATGCTGCTGACGTTCGACGACGGCCCCAACCCCGAGTACACGCCGCACATCCTGGACACCCTCGCCAAGTACGACATCCGGGCGACCTTCATGGTGTGCGGGGAGATGGCCGACTGGAACGGGGACCTGCTGGCCCGGATGGCCGACGAGGGGCACGTCGTCGGCAACCACACCTGGACCCATCCGCTGCTCACCCAGCTCAGCCGCAGCGAGGTACGCGACGAGATCGAGAGCACCAGCGACGTCATCGAGAAGGCGTACGGCTCACGCCCGCTGTGGTTCCGCGCCCCCTACGGGGCCTGGAACCGCACGGTGTTCCAGCTCAACGCCGAGATGGGCATGGAACCGCTGGCCTGGACCGTCGACAGCCTCGACTGGACCACCCCCGGCACCGGCACCATCGTCCGCCGGGTCGAACGCGGCGCCGCTCCCGGCGTCGTGGTGCTCTCCCACGACGCCGGGGGCGACCGCACGCAGACGGTGCGGGCGCTGCGCAAGTACCTGCCCGAACTGCTGGACAAGGGCTATCGCTTCACGGTGCCGCGCCGGACGTACACCTGACGCCGGGCGCGGCCCGACCGCCCGGCCGGGCCGGATCGGTGCGCCCACCCGGACCGGTGCATGGACGCGGACCGGTGCACGGGCCCGGACCGCTCAACGGGTCTGGATCAGGCGGGCGAAGACGACGACGTTCCCCTGGTATCCGGTCTGCTTGGTGTATTCGCCGCCGCAGGTGATGAGCCGCAATTCCGGCGTCCCTTTCGAGCCGTACACCCGGTCGCCGGGGAAATCGTCCTTCTCGAACACCTCCACGCCGTACACCTCGAATACGGCCGTCTTTCCGTCCTGCCGCTGGACTTCGACGTGGTTTCCCTTTTTCAGGGCGCCGAGTCCGTAGAACACCGCCGGGCCCATTTTGTTGTCCACATGGCCGACGACGACCGCCGTGCCCTTCTCGCCGGGCGTGACCGCGCCGTTGAACCAGCCGGCCAGGTTCGGGTCGTCCGGCGGCGGCGCGGCGACCCAGCCGTCCGCGTCCACGCCGACCGGGGTGACCGGCGCGTCGACCTGGATCACGGGGATCCTGACCCGGTCGGGCACCGAGCGGTCCAGCGCCTGCACTCCGCTCGCGGGCGGGGCGCTGGGCGGCGCGTGGGTGATGTCCGGGGCGGCGGCCTTCGCGGGCTGGGGCGGGCCGACGTCGAACTCCCCGGAGCCGTTGCGGATGAGAGCGAGCCCGGTGAGCAGAACCAGCGCTATCACGCCCCACGGAGCACGCTTCCGCCGCGGCTCGTGCTCCTCCTCGGCGGCACCAACGGACAGCTCGCTCACAGACATTCGCCATCCCCTCTCGGCGTGGCCGTCGCCCCGCCGTTCGCGCATACGAGAACGCTAAGTCGCGCACGCGCAACCGGCGACGGGACGGCGGCGAACGGGTGGCCGCCGCACTTCCCGTGCGCCATCCGGGACGAGCCGGGCGGGTGTTTCCCCGCAAGTGGTGACCTGCACCGTTGTCCAACGGGGTGAATTCCGCGGCGTATCGGCTCACCGATACGGACCAGCTCCGAAATGCGGCCCGGAACAGGGCGGCCGAGGGTTCCTTTCGGGAGGTGCTTTCTCGCCGAACGTCCGGGTACGGGTCCCGGGGCGCCTTCCGCGGAGGAGCACATGCGCACTACTCGTACCCCCTTGCCGGTCCTCGTGGCGGCCCTGGCGGCGGTCGGGCTGGCGGCGCCGGCGGCCGTCGCGAAGGGCGGCGACGTCCCCGGCGCCAACGCGGGAGGCGGTCCCGGAAACGGTCAGGTCGGCGGCAATGGGCAGGTCGGCGGCTTCGGCAACGCTCCCGGGGGCGGCTTCGGGACCGGGCCGGGGGGCGGCTTCGGCAACGGCCCCGGCAACGGACCGGGCGTCGGCCCGGGCAACGGCTTCGGGAACGGACCCGGCAACGGACCGGGGAACGGGCCGGGCGTCGGGCCTGGGAACGGTTTCGGCAACGGCCCCGGCGTCGGGCCCGGGAACGGTTTCGGCAACGGTCCGGGCAACGGCTTCGGCAACGGTCCGGGCAACGGCCGGTCCGGGGGCGTGGAGAACGGCCGCGGGCACGGGCACGGCTTCCACCACGGGCAGCCGGGCAACGGACCCGGCTTCGGTCCCGGCGGCGGTCCCGGGGGCTTCGGCCCCGGAAACGGCTTCGGCAACGGCCAGGTGGGACCGGGCAACGGCCCCGGACCCGGCCCCGGCGGCGGCCTCGGCAACGGCCCCGGCGGCTGGGGCGGCGGCGTGGGCGGTGTCGGAGGCGTCGGCGGCGGCCCGGGCGGCGGGGTCGGCGGGGGCAGCGGCGTCCGCAACATCACGGCCCTGCCCGCCGCGATCGCCCGCGGCGGACGGCTGACGATCACGGTCGAGGGCTGCCGCAACGGCGGCACCGCGTCCTCGCCCGCTTTCGCCCCGACCCCGCTCAGGCCCTTCAACGCGGCGGGCGAGACCGCCCGCGGCACCGCCACGATCCGCTTCGACGCCCGCCCCGGCACCTACGACATCACCGCCAACTGCGAGGGCCGCTCCCTGACCCGACCCGCGGCCTTCACCGTCGTCGGCGGCGTCAACGGCGGTGTCGGCGGCGGCACCACCACCGGCGCCACCAAGGCCGACGTGGCCATCGGCGGTGGACTGCTGGCCGCGGGCGCCGTCGGCGGCGGGGTGTTCTGGCTGCGCCGCCGCGCCGGCAAGCGGGTCTGACGACGCGACCGGACACAGCACACGGCGCACACGGCTTTCGCCCCGGACCTTCCGAGGTCCGGGGCGAAAGCCGTGTGCTGTGCGCCGAGGCGGAAGGCGCGGTCAGGCGGTGCCCTCCTCGCCGGTACGGCGGCGCGAGAGGTAGTACGCCGCGCCCACCGAGCCGCCGATCAGCGCGGTGCCCATGCCGATCTCCTTCAGGTCGAAGCCGGCGATGGTGCCGCCCTCGCCCGCACGGACACCGTGCTGGAAGTGCTCCGGCTTGCCACCGCCGCCGCCCCGGCCGCCGCCGTAGCCGCCGTCGTCGCCCTCGTCGGAGCCGCCGCCACCGCCGTACGACCCGCCGCCGCCCCCGCCGCCGTACGACCCGCCGCCACCGCCGCCGTAGGAGCGGTCGCCGCCGCCCCCGCCGCTGTCGCTGCCGTAGGAGTGGCCGTCACCGCCGCTCGCGAGGGCGGCGGGCGCGGCGAAGGTGAGGGCGCTGACGCCCAGCACCGCGGCCGAAACGACGCCTATTACGCGCATGATGGTTCCTCCGGTCCCCGAGGAGCAGCCGCGGACTTTTTCCGCGTATGCCGGAAATGCGCCTCGATGATCGAAACGCTAGGAACATGTGCGCCGCGGCGCGATCACACTCGGGCGAACGGGGCAACGGTGTGCGCCGCACGGGGGACGGGGCTTCCGCCGGGGCCACCGGGGGCCGGGTGCGGGAGCGGAGGCGGGACCGGGGGCGAGGCAGGGGAGACGACGACGGTGCGGCGGCCGGGGCCCGGCGGTCGTGAGGCGGCGTCAGGCGCCCCGCCGCCCCCGCGCCGGTGAGGGGGCGTCAGCCCATCACCCGGTGAGGTTCGGGAACAGGTCCAGGAAGGCGCCCGCCGACGCCCCGACGCCCCGGCTGTAGGGCGCGTCGAAGTCCCAGATCAGGAAGAGCAGGAAGGCGATCAGCGCGGAGAACAGCCCGGCCAGAACCAGTTCGCGCGCGGTGCGCCGGATCTGGAGCACGAACACCATGCCGATGGTGACGACGGCCCCCGCGATCAGACCGAACCAGACCACGCCGGGCATCGTGGCCCCGGTGGAGTCGGCGCGCGCCGCGCGGGCCTGGTCGGCGGCGGTCACCTGGTCCACCAGCGGCTGGTAGGCCTGCGCCTCGAAGTCCGACTTCGGCTGGTAGTCGGTGACGTCCGCGCGGATCTTCTCCAGCAGCCGGTCGCCCTCAGGGGTGACCCGCCCGTGCTCGGCCATCGTCTTCCACTCGGTGTCCACGACGTGCGAGACATAGGCGTGGACGTCGGCGCGGATGCCGTCGCGCACGTCCGGCGGGTAGACCCGGACCCGTTCGGAGATCTCGTGCAGCGCCAGTGCCTCGGCCTGCACATGGTCCTGGGCCGCGACGCGCGCCTCCCAGACGCCGGCGATGGCGAGCCCCAGCACGATGGCGTACACCACGCCGATCCACATCGTCATGTACTCGATGACGTCCGGGGTCTCACTGGGATCGTCGTCCTCGGCCGCCGTGCGGTGCCGCAGCAGGGTGATGACGACCACCACGGCGCAGGCGGCCAGCATCGCAAGGAGCAGAACAAGCCATTCCGACAACGGGTTCCTCCAGAGGGTCAGCGCGGGCGGAGCGCGACTACGGCGGCCAGGGCGGGCACCGCGATGAGCAGGACGTAGGTGATCGGCGACGGGGCGCGCGGCGGGGTCCGCCGGTGCGGCTGGGCGTGGTACTTCGGGTATGTCACCGGCTTCACCGACGGGCGGGGACGCGGACTGGGCGTCGGTCTCGGCTTCGGCGCGGGTTT
>NZ_JAIOAB010000043.1 GCF_019890635.1 Streptomyces sennicomposti | reverse complement strand
GCGGGGGTTGGCGGAGTTGCTGGGGCGGCGGGGGCGGGTGGAGGGGTAGGGGTGGTGGGGGTGGAGGTGGCTGTGGGGGGGTGGGGTGCGGGTCTTGAGTTTTCGCCCCCGCCGCCCCTACCCGTTCCCATCCTCAGAAGGGGCTCCGCCCCTTCGACCCCGCCAGGGGCTCCGCCCCTGAAACCCCGGCGGGGGCTCCGCCCCCTGCACCCCCGAGAGGCGTAGCCCTCCGGTCTCTGCGGCCCGCCGCGTAACCCTCCGGTCTCTGCGGCTCGTCCCGGCAGAGGGCCTGCGCCCCGCCAGGGGCTCCGGCCCTGGAACCCCTGCGGGGGCTTCGCCCCCTGCACCCCCAGGAGGCGTAGCCCTCCGGCCTCTGCGGCCCGCCGCGTAGCCCTCCGGTCTCTGCGGCTCGCCGCGTAGCCCTCCGGTGTCTGCAGCCTGCCCCGGCGGGGGCTTACTTCGCTGTTTTCAAGTGGTGTTGGGCGAAGGTCAGTTCCTGGTGGACCTGTTTGATTCGTTCGTCGATCACCAGGGAGCCGTGGCCCGCGTCGTAGCGGTAGACCTCGTGGGGGGCTCCTCGGGATTCGAGGCGTTTGACGTAGTTGTCGATCTGGCGGATGGGGCAGCGGGGGTCGTTGACGCCGGCCGAGATGTAGACCGGGGCCTTGACCTGGTCGACGTAGGTGAGCGGGGAGGACGCCTCGAAGCGTTCCGGGACCTCCTCCGGGGTGCCGCCGAGGAGGGTGCGGTCGAGGGCCTTCAGGGCTTCCATCTCGTCGTGGTACGCCGTGACGTAGTCCGCGACCGGGACCGCGGCGATGCCGAGCGTCCACGCGTCCGGCTGGGTGCCGAGGCCGAGCAGGGTGAGGTAGCCGCCCCAGGAGCCGCCGGTGAGGATCAGCCGGTCGGGGTCCGCGAGGCCCGAGGTGATCGCCCAGTCGCGGACCGCGGCGATGTCCTCCAGCTCGATCAGGCCGACCCGGTGCTTGAGCGCGTCCGTCCATTCCCGGCCGTAGCCCGTGGAGCCGCGGTAGTTGACGCGGACCACCGCGTAGCCGTGGTCGATCCAGGCGGCCGGGCCCGCGGCGAAGGAGTCGCTGTCGTGCCAGGTGGGGCCGCCGTGGATGTCGAAGACCGTCGGCAGCGGGCCCGTGGCGCCCGCGGGCTTCTGGACCAGGGCGTGGATGCGGCCGCCGGGGCCGTCCACCCACACGTCGTGCACCGGCACCGAGCCGGGGCACTTCATGCCGGGCGGGTCCAGGACCACACCGCCGGTCGTCGAGCGGACCGCCGGCGGTTCGGCCGCCGAGGACCACAGGTACTCCACGCTGCCGTCCGGGCGGGCCGTCGCCCCGGACACCGTGCCCGGCGGGGTGTCGATCCGGGTGAGGGCGCGGGTCGCCGGGTCGTAGCGGAACAGCTCGCTGCGGGCCTCGAAGCTGTGCACGACGAGCAGTCCGGAGCCGTCCGGGTACCACTCCGCGCTCACGTCGCCGGGCAGGTCCAGCGCGAGGTCGGTCTCCTCGCCCGTCGCCACGTCCCACACCAGCGGTTCCCAGCGGCCGCGCCGCTGGTGGCCGACGAGCAGCCGGGTGTCCCCGGCGACCGGGGCGAAGCCGAGCACCTCCAGGCCCAGCTCGACCGTGCCGCCCTTGGTGTCGTCCAGCTCGGCCACCGTGACGCCGTCGGGGCGCAGCACGCGCAGCGCGGAGTGCATCGCGTCGCCGTGCTCGGTGTGCTCGACGGCGATCAGCGTGCCGTCGTGGGAGAGGTCGCCGACGCCCGCCGACTCGCGGTGGCGGTAGATCTCCACCGTCTCCCCCGGCTCCTCGCCCGCGCCCAGGCGCGCGAGGTGGATCGTGGTGCCGTCCTCGTCCGTGGAGCGGCCCACCACCGCCGTGCGCCCGTCCCTGCCGAGGGCCAGGCCCGCCGGGTAGGAGGGGGCGAGGCCCGGTACGGCCGGGTCGTCGGGGCCGCCGGTGAACGGCTGGCGGCGCCAGACGCCGAACTCGTCGCCGTCCTTGTCGTCGAACCACCAGATCCACTCGCCGTCCGGGGAGAGCACGCCGTCCGTCGTGCCGTTCGGCCGGTTCGTGACCTGGCGTTGGCCGCCCGTGGCCCGGTCCCATGCGTACAGCTCGTACGTCCCGGTCGCGTTGGACACGAACAGGGAGCGGTGCGGCGCGTCCTCGGCCCAGTCGGGCAGCGACACCCGTGGCGCCCTGAAGCGCTTCTCCCAGTCCGGCATGTCCTCGATCGGTCCCCGCGGACTCGGCCGGTCCACGGAACCGGCCCCGTTGCTCTCAGTCATGGCCCCATAGTGCCTGGCCCGACCGACATCGCGCCGCCCCCCGCCCCCAGCCTGTGGACAACCCTCGGGCCGCGGAAGCCGCCTGTGGAAAACTCAGGCGTCCCCGGCCGCCTGTGGAAAACTTCGACCCCGCGGCCGGTGGGCGGGCGGCGGGGCCGTACCGTGGGGGTGTGTACCGGTTTCTGCTGACGCCTCGCTGGTGGGGCATCAACGTCTTCGCGCTGCTGGCCATCCCCTTCTGCGTGTTCATGGGGTCGTGGCAGCTGAGCCGGTTCGACGCGCGGGTGGACGAGCACCGGACCGCGACGAAGCAGGCCGCCTCGTACCGGACGGAGGCGCCGCGTCCGCTGGACGGGCTGCTGCCCGTCGACAAGCGGACCTCCGGCATGCAGACCACCGCGACCGGCCGCTACGGCAAGCAGTTGCTGGTCCCCGGCCGGGAGCTGGACGGCAAGCGCGGCTACTACGTGCTGACGCTGCTGCGGACCGCTTCCGGCAAGGCGCTGCCGGTCGTGCGCGGCTGGCTGCCGGGGACGGCGGACGCGGCGAAGGCCCCGGCGCCGCCCGCCGGCGAGGTGACGGTGACCGGTGCGCTGCAGGCCTCCGAGACGCCCGGCGACAACGGCGTCAGCGCTCAGGGCGGGCTGCCGGCCGGGCAGACCGGCGCGATCAGCGCGGCCTCGCTCGTCAACCTGGTGCCGTATCAGGTGTACGACGCGTGGGTGACGCTCAACACGGCGGACCCCGGGATGAAGGCGGTGCCGGCGAAGGCGCCGGAGGGTTCCGGGCTCGATCTGAAGGCGTTCCAGAACCTCGGGTACACCGGCGAGTGGTTCGTCTTCGCCGGGTTCGTGGTCTTCATGTGGTTCCGGCTGGTGCGGCGTGAGGTGGAGGCCGTACGGGACGCCGAGCTGGGGCTCGCCCCGCAGGAGGAGCAGGCCCCGGCCGCCGTCTGAGGCGACAGCGAGCCACCCCCCCCTCCAGGCCGCCGCGCCCCCGCCCCCGTGTCGGAGGATTGCCCCCGTGGTCAGCGGATCGGCCTCGTGTCAGCGGATCGGCCCCGGGGTCGGCGGATCGACTCCCGCGCGGCCGGTGGCCGGTGAGGGCGTCGCCGGGGCTACGGTGCCAGGGCTACGGCGCCGGCAGGATCTCCGTGCGGTAGACCGTGCCCGCGCAGGCGTCCGGGACCGTGGCCGTCGCCGTGGGCGCGCCGCCGTCCGGGGTGTGGGAGACCACGACGCTGCCGGCGTCCGTGCCGCCGTCCTTGGTGACGAGCTGGGTGGTCGCGCCGGTGTCCGTGCCCGTGGTGGTGCCGTCGGTCGCGCTCGCGCCCTGGCTGGGCGACGGGTCGGGCGAGGGACCGCCGGTCTCGGCGCCGCCGGAGCCGGTGCCGCCGTCGCTGCCACCGCTGCCGCCGGTGGGGCAGGTCTCGGAGGGCACCCAGGCGAACTTCACCTCGTACGCCGCTCCCGGTGCGAGCACCAGCGCGGGGGCCCCCGGGGCGGGGGCCGGCAGCCCGGTCGCCGGGTCGCCGGCGGTGTGCTGGACGACATGGATCTTCGAGGCGTCGGCCGCGCCCTGGGCGAGCGCGGTCACCGCGCCCGCGCCGCCGACAGTACAACTGCCGGCGGAGACGTTGGTGACGTGGAAGGTGCCGTAGACGACGCCGGCCGAGTCGGGGGCGCCGGCCGAGCCCGTGGCCGAGCCGAGCTGGGTGGCCGTGCAGACGGGCGCGCCGGCGTCGGCGGAGGCCGACGGGCCGGTCGTACCGGCGGTGGAGCCGGCGCCGGGGGCGGTGCTGCCGCCGGGGACGGGGCCGTCCCCGCGGCCGCTCGCGCCCGGGTTCGGGGTCCGGCCGTGGGCGCCGCCCGCGGTGCTCGACGCGCCGGTACGGCTCTTGCCCTGGCCGGTGCCGCCCTGGGCCTGCGAGGCCTGGCCGGCGATGGCGGGGTCGGCGTCGGAGCCGGTGGCGCCCGAGACGTGCACCAGGGCGGGGACGGCGGTGCCGAGGAACAGGGCGGCGGCGGCCATGCCGACCGCGGCCTGCCGTTTGCGGGCCCGCCGCGCCGGGACCGCGCGCCGCAGGTGGTCCAGCGCGCCGTCGCGCGGCTCGACGTCCTCGACCGCCCGGTGCAGCATCCTGCGCAGGTCCAGCTCGTCCGAGTCGAGCCCGTCGGGGCCCTGTCCGTCGGGGCTGTGCTTCACGGTTCCGTTCCCAGCGTGCGGTGGCGTGTTCGGTCGTTCCGGCGGCCGCGTCGGCTCGTGCGGCGTGTACGGTTCGCGGCGCTCGGACGAGTCGCGGGACTCCCGCGCGTCGTCTCCGTGGCGCTCGCGCGCGTCGTCTCCGTCGCGCTCGCGCGCGTCCTGGCGATCCCGCGGTCCGCGGCGCTCGTGCGGATCGTGTCCGCGGCGCTCCCGCGCGTCGTCTCCGTCGCGCTCGTGCGCGTCGCGGTCCTCGGCGTTCTCGCTCATGTCCGCGCCCCCATGGCGATCCGGAGCGCTGCGATGCCGCGCGAGCCGTACGCCTTGACGGAGCCGAGCGATATGCCGAGGGTCTCGGCGACCTGGGCCTCGGTCATGTCCGCGAAGTAGCGCAGCACCAGCACCTCGCGCTGGCGGCGCTGGAGACCCTTCATCGCCTGGATCAAGGAGTCGCGCTCCAGCTGGTCGTAGGCGCCCTCCTCGGCGCTGGCCATGTCCGGCATCGGCTTGGACAGCAGCTTGAGGCCGAGGATGCGGCGGCGCAGGGCCGAGCGGGAGAGGTTGACGACCGTCTGACGGAGGTAGGCGAGGGTCTTCTCGGGGTCGCGGACGCGTCGGCGGGCGGAGTGGACGCGGATGAACGCCTCCTGCACGACGTCCTCGCAGGAGGCGGTGTCGTCCAGGAGCAGCGCGGCCAGGCCGAGCAGGCTGCGGTAGTGGGCGCGGTAGGTCTCGGTGAGGTGGTCGACGGTGGTGCCGGCCGCGGCGGTGTCCTCCGCGGCGCCGTCACGCTGACTGGGTATGCGGGCGGGCCGCGCGGCGGGCATGGGTGCGATCACCGGCATGCCGCCGGCCGGGCCGGGCATGCGGGGCATGCGCGGTCCGAGCGGCGTGCGGGGCGGGCGCAGAACGGCGCCGCCGGCCGCCGCCGGGGACACCCCCGGCTCGAAGAGCCTGGGGGACAAGTCGAGTACCTCTGCCACGCCAGTTGGACACGCGCACCCCCTCGGGGGTTGTACGTGCCGGGCGTCACTTTCGCGCCGGGCGGCGCGGCCGGCCACGTTCCCGCGCCGGGCGGCACCTCGGACGGTGCCCCACATGCCCTCATGCGTCCCGCTCTTCCCCTGTGTCGTCGACTGACAGGGGCGCCCCCGCGCCCCTCGGCGTCCCCACGCCCCCCGGAGGGCGTCCGCAAAGACGCTCCCCGCCGTCCGCGTGGTTGCGGAGGGCGGGGAAGGAAATCTTCGGACGCCGGGGCGGCACGGTTCAAGTGGTGGCGAACCATTGGCCGGACCACATGCACTTACGAAGATCCTACAAAGGAACGGCCCGTTGGCCAGGGTCTTTCGGCCCCGGGACGCGGGGCGACGGGGGTGGCGGGCCGTACGCGCGCCCGCGCCGGACCCCGCGGTGGCGGCACGACCGGCACCCAGCGTCCGGGCCGCGCCCGAAGAAGGCACCCGCGTCCGGGCCGCGTCCGAGCCGCGCCCGGAGAAGCACCCCGAGTCCGGACCACGCCCAGAGAAGACACTCCGCGCACGGACCGCGCCCAGAGAAGACACTCCGCGTACGGGCCGCGCCCGGAGAAGCACCCCACGCACGGACCGCGCCCGAAGAAGCGAGGCGGCCCGCCGGGCACCCCGCCCGAAGAAGCGAGGCGGCCCGACCCAGCGGCCGGCACCCGCCTCAGTCCCGTTCCGTCGCCACCAGTTCCGCGATCTGGGCCGTGTTCAGGGCCGCGCCCTTGCGGAGGTTGTCGGCGCAGAGGAAGAGGTCCAGGGCCGTGGGGTCGTCCAGGGCGCGGCGGACCCGGCCCACCCAGGTCGGGTCGGTGCCGACCACGTCCGCGGGGGTGGGGAACTCGCCCGCCGCCGGGTCGTCGCACAGGACCACGCCGGGGGCCGTGGCGAGGATCTCGCGGGTGCGGTCCACCGTCACCTCGTCCTCGAAGCGGGCGTGCACGGTGAGGGAGTGGGTGGTGATCACGGGGACGCGGACGCAGGTCACCGCGACCGGCAGCCGGGGCAGGCCGAGGACCTTGCGGGTCTCCTCGCGCACGTCCAGTTCCTGCGACGACCAGCCCTCCTCGCGCAGCGAACCGGCCCACGGCACGACGTTCAGCGCCACCGGGTCCGGGAAGGGGCCGGTGTCGTCGCCCACCGCGCGCCGTACGTCGCCGGGGGCGGTGCCCAGCTCGGTGCCGGCGACCAGGGACAGCTGCCGGCGCAGCGCCGCCACGCCCGCCTGGCCCGCGCCGCTCACCGCCTGGTACGAGGAGACGACCAGCTCGCGCAGGCCGAACTCGGCGTGCAGCGCGCCCAGGGCGACGATCATGGTGAGCGTGGTGCAGCCGGGGCTGGAGACGATGCCGCGCGGCCGGCGCCGTACCGCGTGGGCGTTGACCTCGGGCACCACGAGCGGCACCTCGGGGTCGGTGCGGAAGGCGCCGGAGCTGTCCACGACGACCGCGCCCTTGGCGACCGCGACGGGCGCCCAGCGGGCGGCGACCTCGTCGGGGACGTCGAACAGGGCGATGTCCACCCCGTCCAGCGCCTCCTCGCTCAGCGCCACGACCTCGACCTGCTCCCCGCGCACGGCCAGCTTGCGGCCGGCCGAGCGCGGGGAGGCGAGCAGGCGGATCTCGCCCCAGACGTCCGCGCGCTGGGACAGGATCCGGAGCAGTACCGTGCCGACGGTCCCGGTCGCGCCCACGACCGCGAGCGTCGGTCGGCCGGTCATCGCGCCCCGCACCCGCGCCGCTGGGTCATCGCCCGGTGCCGCCGTAGACGACGGCCTCGTCGCTCTCGGAGTCGAGCCCGAAGGCGGTGTGCACGGCGCGGACGGCCTCGGCGACGTCGTCCTTGCGGGTGACCACCGAGATGCGGATCTCGGAGGTCGAGATCAGCTCGATGTTCACGCCCGCGTCGGACAGCGCGGTGAAGAAGTCGGCGGTCACGCCCGGGTTGGTCTTCATACCCGCGCCGACCAGCGAGATCTTGCCGATCTGGTCGTCGTAGCGCAGGGAGTCGAAGCCGATACCGGAACGGTTCTTCTCCAGCGCGTCGATGGCCTTGCGGCCCTCGGCCTTGGGCAGCGTGAAGGAGATGTCCGTCAGCCCGGTGGAGGCGGCGGAGACGTTCTGCACGACCATGTCGATGTTGATCTCGGCGTCGGCGATCGTGCGGAAGATGGAGGCGGCCTCGCCCGGCTTGTCGGGGACGCCGACGACCGTGATCTTGGCCTCGGAGGTGTCGTGCGCGACACCGGAGATGATGGCCTGCTCCACCTGCTTGTCCCCTTGCTCGATCGGCTCGCTGCTGACCCAGGTGCCCTGCAGTCCGCTGAAGGACGAGCGCACGTGGATCGGGATGTTGTACCGCCGGGCGTACTCCACGCAGCGGTGGAGCAGCACCTTGGAGCCCGAGGCGGCGAGCTCCAGCATGTCCTCGAAGGAGATCCAGTCGATCTTCTTCGCCTTCTTCACCACCCGCGGGTCGGCGGTGAACACGCCGTCCACGTCGGTGTAGATCTCGCACACCTCGGCGTCGAGGGCGGCGGCGAGCGCCACGGCGGTGGTGTCGGAGCCGCCGCGCCCCAGCGTGGTGATGTCCTTCTTGTCCTGGCTGACGCCCTGGAAACCGGCGACGATGGCGATGTTGCCCTCGTCCAGCGCGGTCCGGATGCGGCCCGGCGTGACATCGATGATCCGGGCTTTGTTGTGGACCGAGTCGGTGATGACACCTGCCTGGCTGCCGGTGAACGACTGGGCCTTGTGCCCCAGGTTCTTGATCGCCATGGCCAGCAGGGCCATGGAGATCCGCTCTCCGGCGGTCAGCAGCATGTCGAGCTCGCGCCCGGCAGGCATCGGGGATACCTGCTCGGCGAGATCGATCAGCTCGTCCGTCGTGTCGCCCATCGCGGAAACGACGACGACAACATCGTTGCCGTTCTTCTTCGCTTCCACGATCCGCTTGGCGACGCGCTTGATGCCCTCGGCATCGGCTACGGAGGAGCCTCCGTACTTCTGCACGACAAGGCCCACGTGCGCTCCTCGCTCAGTCCGTGTGTATCGCACTTACGCATATGCGGGTGCGGTCGGCTCAGTCTATCGAGCGTCCGAAATCGCCCCTTCGCGATGTCGCATCGTGAGATGCCGGACGTCCGATCACCAGGACGGCTCATGCCCACGGGGCGGTACGTCACTCGGAACGTGGGCGGGGTCACAGGGCGACGGGGACATGCCGGACGTCCCCTGCGGCCCCGGCCGCGTGCGTCAGGACGCCCCGTGCAGTCCCAGCGGTCCCGCGATCTCCTGCGCCATCACCTGGCCGGCCTCGAACTCCAGGGTCTCGTCGCCCATGCCCTGGTCGGTGTCCAGGCCGTCCAGCTCGGCCAGCGGCTGGTTGAGGCGGACGTGGGCGACCAGCGACTGGAGGGCGCGCAGGGCCGCCGACGCGGTCCCGCCCCAGTTGGAGAAGTAGGAGAACTGCCACCACCACAGGGCCTCCGTGGTGCGGCCGGCGCGGTAGTGGACCATGCCGTGGCGCAGGTCGGCGACGACGTCGGCGAGGTCGTCGGAGATCCGGGCGGGCACCGGGGCGCGGCGCGGCTCGTAGGGGTCGAAGACCTCGGAGTAGACGTCGATCGGCTCCAGCAGCCGGGCGAGGTTCTCGCGGAGGATGTCCACGTCCTGCTCCGGGCCGGGATCGGGCTCGTAGCGCTCGTCGGGGACGATGTCCTCGTGCGCGCCGAGCCGGCCGCCGGCCAGCAGCAGCTGGGAGACCTCCAGCAGCAGGAAGGGCACCGCCGAGTCGGGCTCGTCGCCCTTGGCGACCTCCGTCACCGCGACCAGGAAGCTCTCGATCTGGTCGGCGATCTGGACCGCGAAGTCGTCCGGGTTCTGGCTCGTCGCGTGCAGCGTGGCGTCAGACATCTAGGAGTCGTCTCCCCTCGAAGGCGCGGCCGAGGGTCACCTCGTCCGCGTACTCCAGGTCGCCACCCACCGGGAGGCCGCTGGCCAGGCGGGTGACCTTCAGGCCCATGGGCTTGATCATGCGGGCGAGGTACGTCGCCGTGGCCTCGCCCTCCAGGTTCGGGTCCGTGGCCAGGATCAGCTCGGTGACCGTGCCGTCCGCGAGCCGCGCCAGCAGCTCGCGGATGCGCAGGTCGTCCGGGCCGACGCCCTCGATGGGGCTGATCGCGCCGCCGAGCACGTGGTAGCGGCCGCGGAACTCGCGGGTGCGCTCGATGGCGACGACGTCCTTGGGCTCCTCCACCACGCAGATGACGGACTGGTCGCGGCGGCTGTCGCGGCAGATGCCGCACAGCTCCTCCTGCGCGACGTTGCCGCAGACCGCGCAGAAGCGGACCTTCGCCTTGACCTCCATCAGGGCCTGGGCGAGGCGCCGCACGTCCGTCGGCTCCGCCTGGAGGATGTGGAAGGCGATCCGCTGCGCGCTCTTGGGACCGACGCCGGGCAGCCGCCCCAGCTCGTCGATGAGGTCCTGGACCACGCCTTCGTACACCGGGTCGCCGTCCTTCCTGCGTGTCGTCGTCGTTTCGTTTCGGTACTCGGTCCGTACGGTGCTCTCGTGCTCCGTACGGCGCCTTCGGGCCCCGTGCCGGTGCTTCGTGCTCCGTACGGTAGTGGCCCGCGGGCGGCCTAGAAAGGCAGCCCGGGGATGCCGCTGCCGCCGCCGAGGCCCTGGGCGAGCGGGCCGAGCTTCTGCTGCTGGAGGGTCTGGGCGTTCTCGTTGGCCGCCTGGACCGCGGCGACGATCAGGTCGGCGAGGGTCTCGGTGTCCTCGGGGTCGACCGCTTTCGGGTCGATCTTCAGGGCGCGCAGCTCGCCGGCGCCGGTGACGGTGGCCTTCACCAGGCCGCCGCCCGCCTGCCCGTCGACCTCCGTCTGCGCCAGTTCCTCCTGGGCCCGCGCCAGGTCCTGCTGCATCTTCTGGGCCTGCTGGAGCAGCTGCTGCATGTTGGGCTGGCCACCACCGGGAATCACGATCGGCTCCTGCTTTCGTACGGCGTCTGCGCGGGGGCCGTCCGGAGGATTCCCCGCTGGCACGAGCCTACGTGGTCCGGGCGGGCCCTGCCCCACCACTCTTTCGAGTGAGTTGTCCGTGCGTCCTCCCCCGCGCTCCGGCCCTCTTTGGGGCGGAAAAGGCGTCCTTCCCGGCCGATCGCCGTCCGGCGGACGGTAGGAAGGGGTCCGGCACGGCGGTGCGCGTCGTATCGGCGCGTGCCGGCGACACGGTCCGTGATCAGTAGGGAGTGCCGGGTGGGTCAGCCGGAGATGCAGCCCGAGCGTCCGCCTCGGGACGGGCGGGGGGAGGAGGCGGCCGGGCCGCGGCCGGGCGACCTGACCGGCCGGCCGTTCCCGCCGGGCGACTGGGGCGAGCCCGCGCAGCGGCTGGACGACCTGTACCGGTGGGTGGAGCGGGGCGCGCTCCAGACCGCGTCCTGGTACCTGTCCGAGCGGGTGTGGAAGCGGCGGGGCGCGCGGGCGCTGCGGGGCGGGGTGGCGGCGGGCGCGGTGGCCGGGGCGGCGCTGCCGCTGCTGGATGTGGCCGGGGTGCTGGCCGGCGCGGCGCGCTGGGGGTATCTGGCGCTGCTGGTGTCGGCGGCCTGTGTCGCGGCGGACCGCTACTTCGGGGTGACCTCGGGGTGGATGCGGGACGTGGCGACCGCGCAGGCGGTGCAGCGGCGGCTGCAGCTGCTCCAGTTCGACTGGGCCTCGGAGAACGTCCGGGAGGTCCTCGGCCCCACCGAGGGCACGGCCGGGGAGGCCGCCGAGCGGTGCCTCGGGGTGCTGCGGCGGTTCTCGGAGGACGTGACCGAGCTGGTGCGCACGGAGACGGCGGACTGGATGGTGGAGTTCCGGGTCGGCCCGGCGCCGATGGGCCTGCAGTCCTCGGTCGCGGGCGGCGGCCGGCCGGACCTGGGCGGCCCGCAGGGACGCCTCGCGCTGCCCCCGGCGGGCACCCGCCCGAACATGCCCCGGCAACGGCCCCCGGAGCCGCGGTGAGCCCCCTCACGCGCAGAGCTTCAGGCCCTCCGGGGTCCAGCACGGGACGTGGCCGTGGGTGCGGATCACGTCCTGTCCGTTGCCGCGGGTCAGATAGGTGAGGAAGCTGGAGGCCAGGGAGTCGGCGGGCGGGTTGCCGTAGGTGTAGGCGTACTCGATCTCCCGGTACGGGTACGCGCTCGTGCCGTGTTCGAGCGCGTCCACCGAGGCCGGCTCGCCGTCCAGGTCGAGGCGGTGGACGCCCTTCGCCTCCGCCGCCAGGTTCAGCTCGCTGTACCCGATCGCCCCCTTGGTCCTGGCGACCTGCGCCAGCACCTGGTCGGTGGAGTCGAGTTCGCAGCGCACCACGGGGGCCGAGACGTCGTCCTTGTGGACGCAGTCCACCGAGGAGGCGGCCGTCTCGGCCCGCCCGCCCAGCACCCGCCGCTGGAACACCTGCCGGGTGCCGGAGCCGGAGTCCCGGCCGACCAGGACGACCGGCAGATCGGGGCCGCCGAGCTGCCGCCAGTTGGCGACCTCGCCCCGGAAGAGCCGCCGTACGGCGTCCGTGGACAGGTTCCGCAGCGGGACGGCGTCGTTGACCACCAGGGCGAACACGGACACCGCCACGCGGTTCTCGCGCAGTTGGGGCAGGCCGCCCGGCTTGGGGCCGTCCGACAGGGCGACGACGGCCGGGGACCCCTTCCCCGCGCGGGCGCCGGCCGCGGCGAGGTCGCGGATGCCGGCCGCCGAGCCGTGCGGATCGACGGTGATCCGCGAGCCCTCGCAGTCGTGCTCGTACTTGTCCGCCGCCTCGCGCAGCACGGGCGCGAAGGCCGTCGAGCCGGTGAGGGTGAGCGTGCCCGTCTCGCAGCCCACGGGCGGCGGGTCGTCGTCGCGGACGACGACGATCGCGGCCAGCGTCACCACGCACACCGTCAGCATGATCGTGATCGTCCGGGCGGCCCGGCTGAACAGGGGCGGCTTGTCGTCGGGCGTGGCGCTGCGGTTGGGGTGCACCTCGCCGTCCCGCAGACCGCCGGTCAGCCGTATCCCGCGGCCCACGTCCCCGCCCGAGAGCAGGACCAGCAGCTTGAAGTGGTCGCCGCGGTTGAGCGGGACCCGCGGGATGCGCAGACGGTTGCCCTCGTAGCCGAAGCCCCGCTCGGCGGTGAAGTGGTCCATCAGATGGTCGGCGTCGGTCGGCTGGGTGACCGACACCCCGCGGATGGTGCGGTCGGCGAACACGGCGGTCAGACCGTGCGGTTCGGGCCCGGTGTAGTCCTCGCGGGTGATGCCCTGCGAGCCGTCGTTCTCGATGCGCAGCAGCACCAGCGTGGCGTCCGCCATGCCCGGGGTCTCGTCGAACAGGCCGAGCCGGCTGTTGGCCCGGCCCGAGCGCACGTCGTCGCCGATCGGGCTGTCCATCTGGACGCGGTAGCCGATGCGTTTGCGGCGCGGCACCCGCCGCTCGTACCAGAGCATCAGCCCGGACGCGGCGATGCCGAGCACCGCCGTCCCCACGGCCACCACGTTCTCCGCGCTCAGCCACTCCATCTGGGTGCCCCCGCCCCTCCGGTCCCCCCGGCCGCATCGTGTGGGTCACCGTACGTCTGCGCGGACGGTCCTTCCGGTGCTCCTGGGTGAAATCCCGGGGAAGTCCAACAGGCTTGTTCCTGAAGGGAACTGAGGGGGCGTCACCCCTTTGTGTAGGTCAGCTCGTCGCCGGTGGAGAGGTTGTCGCGGCGCAGGCTGCCGTCCGGGAGGAGGGTGACCTCGGTGGCCGCGCCCGGGCTGCAGGACGTGCTGTCCCGGCCGACCGTGACGGTGGACGGCCCGATCTCCAACGGACCGCTCCCGTCGGGCTCCTGGGTGAGCCGCGCCTCGAAGACGCAGTGGTAGGCGTCGCCGTCCTGGTTGGTGCCGTCGGCGACGAGCGTGAGCACGGTGTCGCCGACCCCGCCCTGGGTGATGGTGAGCCGGCGGGGGTTGGGGCCGTACTGGTTCTCGACGTTCCCGGTCCAGGTGCCGAGGTATCCGGACGGGATCACGCCGTCCGTCGGGGAGGGCGAGTCGGGCGACGAGGTCGCCGGGTCCGGACCGGAGCCGTTCGAGCCGTCGGAGTCGCCGGAGCCGTCGGAGCCGTCGGCGTCGTCCGTCGCGGACGCGGTGACGGTCGGCGAGGGCGGGGGGCCGGCCTTGTCGTCGCCGCCGCGCATCAGGGCGTACACGGAGCCGCCCGCGCCGAGCGCGACCACCACGGCCACGGCGATCAGCGCCGCCGTGGCCCGGCCGCCGCCCCGGCGCGGCGGCGCGTACGGCGGCGGGCCGTACGGCGGGGTCGAGCCGAGGCCGGCGTACGGGTGCTGCTGCGCCGCCGCGCCGGGCGGCCCGGCCCAGCCGCCGTACTGCTGCGGGTAGCCGTGTTCGCGGGGGTGGCCGTAGGCGGGCGGCGGCCCCGGCGGGGGCGTGTGTCCCGGAGGCGTGTGGCCTGGTGGGGGCGTGTGTCCCGAAGGTGCCTGTCCGGGTGGGGGCGTGTGGCCGGGCACCATGGTCGGCAGGTGGTTCACCGGCCGCCCGCCCCCGGTGCCGCCCGGTTGCCCCGGGGGCGGCGGGGTGGCTTCCACGGGGCTGTGCGAGGGCGCGGGCGGTACGGCCGGGGGCGCGGGGGCCACGGCCGTACCGGACGGACCCGTCGCCGGTGTCCCGGCGGGGGCGGACGGGGCGGCCGACGGGGCGGAGGCCGCCGGGCCGGGGCCGGTGGCGGACGGCTTCTTGACCAGGTCGGGGGCGTTCCCCGACGCCTCGGCGCCCACGCCCACGGCCGCGCCGTCGCTCGCGGCGCCGGACGCCGCCGGCCCCTCCGGCGTGACCTCATCCGCACCCGCGCCCGCCCGAGCCGCCCCCGCAGCAGCCGCCGCCTCCCCGTCCTCCGGGCTCTCCGTGTCCAGCAGCCGTACCGCGTGGCGGCCGAGCTGGGCGACCAGCGCGCTCGGCAGCCACGGGTCGCGGAAGCGGCCGTCGGCGACCGTGTCCTCCGCGCCGGTGCGCTGGATGATCGCCTCCAGCGAGGGCCGCGCCACCGGGTCCTTGCGCAAACAGTCGCGGACCAGGTCGGCGATGCCCTCGGGCAGCGCGGACAGGTCGGGCTCGTCCTCGGCGATGCGGTACATCAGCGCGTGCACCCCGCTGTCCGCGCCGCCGAAGGGCAGGGCGCCGGTCGCGGCGTAGGCGAGCACCGAGCCGAGGCAGAAGACGTCGCAGGCGGGCGTGACCCGGTCGCCGCGCACCTGCTCGGGAGCCATGAAGCCGGGCGAGCCGACCAGCGCGCCGGTGCGGGTGAGGCCGCCGTCCGTGACGGTCTCCAGGGCCCGCGCGATGCCGAAGTCGATGACGCGCGGGCCGTCGATGGTGACCAGCACGTTGGAGGGCTTGAGGTCGCGGTGGACCAGCCCGGCCGCGTGGATGTCCTGGAGCGCGCCCGCGAGTCCGGCCGCGAGGACGCGCACCGAGCGCTCGGGCAGCGCGCCGTGGTCGTGGCCGACGACGCGCTGGAGGCTGGGCCCCGCGACATAGCCGGTGGCCACCCACGGCACCTCGGCCTCGGTGTCCGCGTCCAGCACGGGCGCCGTCCAGTGGCCGCCGACGCGGCGGGCGGCCCGCACCTCCTGGCGGAACCGGGCCCGGAACTCCTCCTGCTGCGCCAGCTCCCGCCGCACCAGCTTCACGGCGACGGTCCGGCCCCGGTCCGAGCGCGCCAGGTACACCTGCCCCATCCCGCCGGCCCCGAGCCTCGCCAGCAGCCGGTACGCCCCGATCCGCTGCGGATCACCCGCCCCCAGAGTCTCCATGGCCGAAACGCCTCCCCCGATATCCCCCGAAACGCCCCTGTGCGACAGACCGAGAATAGTGCGGGGGGCCGGGGCGGCGGAGCGGCCCGGTGTCTACGGTTCCGTAACAGCGCGCACCGCGAGGCCGCCACGCGCCGACCGGGCGCCGCACCGGGCGGACGCCTCCCCACCCCCGACAAGATGTCGCTAAAACCCCGCGTCCGCAGACAGGACGCCCATGCCGGGCGCACCGCACCGCCGCCTACGCTCGCCGTATGACCCCTCAGCCCTCTCAGCCGCCCCAGCCGAACCCCTCAGCCGGTGCCGCCGTCAAGGCCGCCGACCGCGCGCACGTGTTCCACTCCTGGTCCGCGCAGGACCTGATCGACCCGCCGGCGGTGGCCGGCGCCGAAGGGTCGTACTTCTGGGACTACGACGGCCGGCGTTATCTGGACTTCGCCAGCGGGCTCGTCTTCACGAACATCGGCTACCAGCACCCCAAGGTCGTCGCGGCGATCCAGGAGCAGGCCGCGACCATGGCCACGTTCGCGCCGGCGTTCGCGATCGAGGCGCGGTCGGAGGCGGCGCGGCTGATCGCCGAGCGCACGCCGGGCGACCTGGACAAGATCTTCTTCACCAACGGCGGCGCCGACGCCGTCGAGCACGCGGTGCGGATGGCCCGGCTGCACACCGGGCGGCCCAAGGTGCTCTCCGCGTACCGCTCGTACCACGGCGGCACGCAGCAGGCCGTGAACATCACCGGCGACCCGCGCCGCTGGGCCTCCGACAGCGGCTCGGCCGGGGTCGTGCACTTCTGGGCGCCCTACCTGTACCGCTCGCGCTTCTACGCGGAGACCGAGGAGCAGGAGTGCGCGCGGGCGCTGGAGCACCTGGAGACGACGATCGCCTTCGAGGGGCCCTCGACCGTCGCCGCGATCATCCTGGAGACGATCCCGGGCACGGCGGGGATCATGGTGCCGCCGCCGGGCTATCTCGCCGGGGTGCGGGAGCTGTGCGACAAGTACGGGATCGTGTTCGTCCTGGACGAGGTGATGGCCGGGTTCGGGCGGACCGGCGAGTGGTTCGCCGCCGACCTGTCCGGCGTGGTGCCGGACCTGATGACGTTCGCCAAGGGCGTGAACTCCGGGTACGTGCCGCTCGGCGGTGTGGCGATCTCGGGCGCGATCGCCGAGACGTTCGGCAAGCGCCCCTACCCGGGCGGGCTGACCTACTCCGGGCACCCGCTGGCGTGCGCCGCCGCGGTGGCGACGATCGGCGTCATGGCCGAGGAGGGCGTCGTGGAGAACGCCGCCCGGCTCGGCGCCGAGGTGGTGGAGCCGGGGCTGCGGGCGCTGGCCGAGCGGCACCCGAGCGTCGGCGAGGTGCGCGGCGTCGGCATGTTCTGGGCGCTGGAGCTGGTGAGGAACCGCGAGACCCGCGAGCCGCTGGTCCCCTACAACGCGGGCGGCGAGGCGAACGCGCCGATGGCGGCCTTCGCCGCCGCCGCGAAGGCGCACGGCCTGTGGCCCTTCGTGAACATGAACCGCACCCATGTCGTCCCGCCGTGCAACGTCACCGAGGCCGAGCTGAAGGAGGGCCTGGCGGCCCTGGACGCGGCACTGTCGGTGGCCGACGAGCACACTGTGTGACACGCCGATCGCACAAAAACCCGAACGCGTAAGGTGGCGTGCTCGTAGAGACAGATGTACGAGCACGCCACCCGCGCGCGTAAGGGAGACGCTCCGACCATGCCCGGCATCAGCGGCCCAGGCGCCGTGACGCGCAGCACCCTGCGCCAGCAGATCGCGGACGCGCTGCGGGACGAGGTGCTGGCCGGGCGGCTCCAGCCGGGCCAGGAGTTCACGGTCAAGGAGATCGCCGAGCAGTACGGGGTCTCCGCGACGCCGGTGCGCGAGGCCCTGGTCGACCTGTCCGCGCAGGGGCTGCTGGAGGCCGACCAGCACCGCGGTTTCAGGGTGCACGAGTACTCGCCGGCCGACTTCGTGGAGATGATCGAGGCGCGCGGGCTGGTCGTGGACGGCATGTTCCGCAGCCTGGTCGAACGGTTCGAGGACACCAGCCTGAGCGAGCGGTTCGAGGACTTGGCGGCGGAAGGCTCCGGCACGGCGGGGGCCCCGGCGACCACCACACCGCCGGGCGCCGCCCGGAAAACCACCGCCCCGACGGCCGCCGCCCCGGCGAACGCCGCCCGGCCGGCCGCCGCCCCGGAAGCCGGCGCGGCCCCCGCCGCCCCCGCGCTCCCCCGTACCGTCCCGCCCCGGCTGCGCCCCCCGCTGGACCCGCGGACGGCGGCGAAGCTCGCGGGGGTGCGGCGGCGCGGCGAGGAGGCGCAGCGCGCGGCCAGCGCGGGCGACCTGACCGTGCTGATCGGCTACGACCTGCGCTTCTGGCGGGAGTTGAGCGCCCTGTTCGGCAACGCCTACCTCGCCGACTTCCTGCACCGGCTCCGCGTGCGGTGCTGGGTGTGCGCGGTGCAGCAGCTGCGCCGCCTGGACGATCTGCGCGGACTGCTGTGGTCCGGGCACACCGAACTCGTGGACGCCCTGGCGCGAGGCGACATACCGGCGGCGCGTGCGCTCGTCGCCGCCCACCACGCGCACTCGCTGTCCCTGGTCGGCCGATCGGCCGGCGCGTGAGCGGCGCCGCCGCCGGAGCGGCCACCGCCGACGGGACCGCGCCCGGCGACGGGACCGTCGGCCTGTCGGTCGTCATCCCCGCCTACAACGAGGAGGACCGCCTCGGTCCCTCCCTCGACGCCGTCACCGCCTATCTGCGCGCGCACGAGGACCGCTTCGGCCCGTGGGAGGTCGTCGTCGCCGACGACGGCTCCACCGACGGCACCGCCGCCCTCGTCACCGCCCGCCGGGACCCGCGCGTCCGGCTGGTCGCCGGGGAACGCAACCGCGGCAAGGGCCACGCGCTGCGCCAGGGCGTGGCCGCCAGCCGGGGCCGGCGCGTGCTGCTGACCGACGCCGACCTCGCCGCCCCCATCGAGGAGCTGGAGCGGCTGGACGAGGCGATCGGCGGGCGCGGCGCCGCCGCGATCGGCTCCCGCTCGGTGCCCGGCGCGGCGATAGGGCACCACCAGCACCGGGCGCGCGAACTGCTCGGCCAGGCCGGGAACCTGCTGATCCGCCGGATCGCGGTGCCCGGGATACGGGACACCCAGTGCGGTTTCAAGCTGTTCGACGGCGAGCGGGCCCGCGCGGCCTTCGCCGCCGCCCGGCTCAACGGCTGGGGCATCGACGTGGAGGTGCTGCGCCACTTCCACCGGGCCGGCTGGCCGGTCGCCGAGGTGCCGGTGCGCTGGTCGCACCAGCCCGGCTCCAAGGTCGGCCCCCTCGCCTACGGCCGGGTCCTGGCCGAACTCGTCCTGCTGCGGGCGCGTTCCGTGCGGGGCGCCGACGTGCTCGCCGCGATCCTGTTCCTGCTGATGTCGGTGGCCCTCTACTCGGGCCGCCTGTTCGACCCGGCGCACCGCTATCTGCCCGACTCGATGCAGGACCAGAACCAGTGGGAGTGGTTCTTCGCCGTCACCGCCGACAACGTCGCCCATCTGCGCAACCCGTTCTTCACCGACCTCCAGAACTTCCCCGACGGCGTGAACCTGATGGCCAACACGGCCATGCTGGGGCTGTCCGTGCCGTTCACCCCGCTCACGCTGGCGTTCGGGCCCGCCGTCTCGCTGAGCGTGTGCATGGCGGTGGGGCTGGCCGCGACGGCCGCCGCCTGGTACTGGCTGATCGTCCGGCGGGTGACGGCGCACCGGGGCGCGGCCGTCGTCGGCGCGGCGCTGGCCGCGTTCGCCCCGCCGATGGTCAGCCACGCCAACGCGCACCCGAACTTCGTGGTCCTGTTCATGATCCCGCTGATCATCGACCGGGCGCTCCGGCTGTGTACGGGCGCCCGGGTGCGGCGCGACGGGATCGTGCTCGGGCTGATGACGGCGTACCAGGTCTTCCTGGGCGAGGAGCCGCTGCTGCTGGCCGCGCTCGGCATGACGCTGTTCGCCGCCTCGTACGGGGCGGCGCGCCCGGACGTGGCGCGGGCGGCCTGGCGACCACTGCTGACGGGACTGCTGTACGCGGTCGCGGTCTGCCTGCCGCTCGTCGCCTATCCGCTGGCCTGGCAGTTCACGGGCCCGCAGAGCTACGGCAGCGTCCTGCACGGCGACGACTCCGGCAACAGCCCGCTGGCGCTGGTCTCCTTCGCCGAGCGCTCCCTGATGTGGGGCGACGAGCGGCGCGCGAACGCGCTCGCCGCGAACCCCACCGAGCAGAACGCCTTCTACGGCTGGCCGCTGGTCCTCGTCGCCTTCGCGATCACCGTACGGCTGTGGCGGCGGCCCCTGGTCAAGGCGCTGGCGGTGACGGCGGTCGGAGCCGCGCTGCTGTCGCTGGGGCCGAAGGTCCGGCTGCCGATGACCGACACGGTCTACCCGGGGCCCTGGGCCCTGTTCGCCCACCTGCCGCTGTTCGAGTCGGTCATCGAGAGCCGGGTGGCGATGATCTGCGCGCCCGCGCTCGGCATGCTCCTCGCGCTCGCCCTCGCCCGGCTGTCGGCCACGACCCGGATCGGCCCGCTGTACGGCGGGCTGCTCGCGGTGAGCCTCGCCCTGCTGCCGCTGGTCCCGGCCCCGCTGAAGGCGGTCGACCGGGCGCCGGTGCCGGCGTTCCTCACCGAGGGCATGTGGAAGCCGTACGTCCACGACGGCGAGTCGCTGGTGCCGGTGCCGCTGCCCGACCCGGGCGCGGCGGAGGCGCTGCACTGGCAGACGGCGGCCCGCCTCGGCTTCAAGCTGCCCGGCGGCTACTTCAACGGCCCCTACGGGCCCGACCGCGTCGGCATCTACGGCGCCGTCCCCCGGTGGACCTCCACCATGCTGCGGGACGTGCGCTACTCCGGGGTGGTCCCGCCGATCGACGCGGACCGGCGGCGGCAGGCGCGGGAGGACTTCGCGTACTGGCACGCGGGCGCCCTGGTGCTGGCCCCGCAGCCCCACGACGACCGGCTGCGCCGGGTCGTCACCCAGCTGGTGGGGCACGAGGGGAAGTGGACCGGCGGGGTGTGGGTATGGGACCTGCACGAGGGGCGCTGAGGGAACCGGCACCGACTACGCTCTACACTCCCCCGGCGACCGCTCCCGACCGCTGCCGAACCCGCGCGAACCCGCGACCCGACTGCACCCACTCCGCTATGCGAGGAGACCTCCTTGGCCTGTGACCTGTGGCTGGTACCGCTCGTCGACGTGTTGTGCCACACGCCCGACAACCCGTTCGCCGAGGAACTGGCGCAGTACAACAAGGTGCTGGCGGAGAACGGGCTGCCGCCGGTGCCGGTCTACCAGTACATGCCGGGCCTGTCCGGGGACGTCGCGCCGGTGGCCGGCTTCGACTACGACGCGCTGCACTTCCTGCGCCGCGCCCACCTCCTCCAGCTGTGCGGTCTCCCGCTCGCCCCGGTGGACGAACTGGGCGGCGACTACGAGCAGTTGCTGGAGATGTTCGAGTCGACGGCACAGCAGTCGCATCTGGTCTGGCACTACGACCACGCGGGCGCCTACGTCCCGCTGGACTTCCCGCACCCGCTGTCCAACGAGGAACTCCTCGCGGGCGGCGGCCCGTTGGGCTCCTCGCAGGGGCTGCTGCGGGAGCTGGAGCAGGTCGCCCCGGCGCTCGGCATCGACCCGGCCAACCCGCCCGCTCCCCCGGCCCCGCCGACGGCCCCCACGGAGCTGGAGCAGCCGGCCGCCCCGGCCCCCTACGACCCGAGCCCCTTCGCCCGCGAACGCCACGTCTGGCTCGGCCTGCACGCGGCGGCGACGCGGAGCCTGGCGCAGGGGTCGATGATCGTCTTCAGCTGACGGCGCTCCGGCCGCCCCGGGCAGGGGCGCGGACGCGTGTGTGCGTGCGGCGGGGCGCCGGCCCGGACACGGGCGGCACAGCCCCGGACACGGGCGATACACCCCCGAACAAGAGCAATACGACAGGGCGCCCGGCACGGAGTCCGTGCCGGGCGCCCTGTCGGCGCGTGCCCTACGGGCGCGCGGGCCGGGTCACAGGAACGAGTTGATCTCGATCGTCTCGTCGCGGCCCGGGCCGACGCCGATCGCGGAGATCGGGGCGCCGGACATCTCCTCCAGCGCCTTGACGTAGCCCTGCGCGTTCTTCGGGAGGTCGGCGAAGGTCTTGGCCTTCGTGATGTCCTCCTGCCAGCCCGGGAGGTACTCGTAGACCGGCTTGGCGTGGTGGAAGTCGGTCTGCGAGTAGGGCAGCTCCTCCACCCGGCGGCCGTCGATCTCGTAGGCGACGCAGACCGGGATCTGCTCCCAGCCGGTGAGGACGTCCAGCTTGGTGAGGAAGAAGTCCGTCAGGCCGTTCACGCGGGTGGCGTAGCGGGCGATCACCGCGTCGAACCAGCCGCAGCGGCGGTCGCGGCCGGTGGTCACGCCCCGCTCGCCGCCGATCCGGCGCAGCGCCTCGCCGTCCTCGTCCAGCAGCTCGGTCGGGAACGGGCCCGAGCCGACGCGGGTCGTGTACGCCTTGAGGATGCCGATGACCCGGCTGATCTTCGTCGGTCCCACGCCCGCGCCGGTGCAGGCGCCGCCCGCGGTCGGGTTGGACGAGGTCACGAACGGATACGTGCCGTGGTCGATGTCCAGCAGCGTGCCCTGGCCGCCCTCGAAGAGGACCACCTTGTCGTCGTCCAGCGCCTGGTTGAGGACCAGCACGGTGTCGGCGACGTACGGCTTGATCTGCTCGGCGTAGCCCAGCAGCTCCTCGACCACCTGGCCGGCGGCGATCGCGCGGCGGTTGTAGAGCTTGGTGAGGATCTGGTTCTTGGCGTCGAGCGCCGCCTCGACCTTCTGGGTCAGGATCGACTCGTCGTACAGGTCCTGGACCCGGATGCCGACGCGGTTGATCTTGTCCGCGTAGGTCGGGCCGATGCCGCGACCGGTGGTGCCGATCTTCCGCTTGCCGAGGAAGCGTTCCGTCACCTTGTCGACCGTGACGTTGTACGGCGTGATGATGTGAGCGTTTCCGCTGATCAGGAGCTTCGACGTGTCGACGCCGCGCTCGTTCAGACCGCTCAGCTCGGAGAGCAGGACCGACGGGTCCACGACGACGCCGTTGCCGATGACGGGCGTACATCCGGGAGAGAGGATTCCGGAAGGGAGGAGGTGCAGTGCATACTTCTGGTCGCCGACGACGACCGTGTGGCCGGCGTTGTTGCCGCCCTGATAACGCACTACATAGTCCACTGAGCCGCCGAGCAGGTCGGTGGCCTTTCCCTTGCCTTCGTCACCCCACTGAGCACCGAGCAGCACAAGTGCGGGCACGCGCGTACACCCCTTCCGGGCGGGGCATGTCCAAGGTCAGGGGCGTACGCGGGTTCACCGCCGCGTGCACCGCGCGACCGTCGTCGGCCGCACAACCGTCGGACCGGATGCCCCGGAATAGACGAAGCCCCTGGCGCAATAGCGCAAGGGGCTCTTGCACAAAGATGCTACCCGAGGAAGCGAGGCAGGACCGAGGTGGCGACATATCCGACGTCCGGACAGCTGCTGGTGGTCATCGACCCGGTCGCCCGGCGGACGGACGGGGAGTCCGTGCGGATCGCGAAAGACGTGCTCGGCGCGGGCGCGGCGGTGAAGGTGTGCCTGCCCGAGGACCCGGAGGAGTTCGCCCGCGCGCTGGCCCGGCGCGGGTCGCGGCGGCCGGTGGTGATCGGGGACGACCGGGCGCTGCTGCGGGCGGTGACCGTGCTGCACCGGCGCCGGGAGCTGGCCGGCTGCGCGCTGTCCGCGGTGCCGGTCGGCGGCGCGGTCTCCCTGGCCCGTTCGCTCGGCGTGCCCGACAGTCCGGTGGCGGCCGCCCGTGCGGTCCTGGACGGCGCGGAGCGCCGCCTCGACCTGCTGGTCGACGACAGCGACGGGGTGGTGCTGGGGGCGCTGCGGATCCCGCCGCTGGTCGCGCGGGACGTGGCGGCGGGGGCGACGGCGGCCGGGCCGGGTCCTGGACCGGGTACGGGTCCGGGACGCGACTGGCTGCGCACCTGCCAGTCGCTCGTCCGGACCCTGGTGGCCCGCCCGGCCCGGCCGGCCGCCGACACCGGGCCGGCCGCGCCCGCGCGGCTGCGGGTGGAGGTGGACGGGGTGACGGTGGTGGACCTGGACCAGCCGGTGGAGGCGGTCTCGGTCGCGCCGGGCGACTCGGGCCGGGCCGAGGTGGAGGTACGGCCCCTGTCGGGCCCCGGCGCGGAGGCCTCCCCGCTGCTGGCCCGGGGCCGCACGGTCACCGTCTCCGGCGCGGACTTCCACTACCGCGCCGACGCGACGGTCTCGGGGCCGGTCCGCACCCGCACCTGGCGCGTCCGCGAGGCGGCCTGGGGGCTGGTGGTCCCGGTGGACGGGGCGGGGCGCGCGGCGGGGAAGGCGGCGGGCTGAGCCGCCCACTCGTGCCGGGGCGGGCGACGTGGCCGCCCCGGGAGCGGCACGAGGGCGTCAGCCGAAGAGTTCTGTTCGGCGGGTGCGCCAGCGTTCCATCATCGAGGCCAGTTCGCCGTCGATGAACTCGAAGAAGGCCAGCGTCTCGGCCAGGCGGCGGCCCGCCGGGGTGTCGGCGCCCAGACCCTCGACGCCGTCCCGCAGCGCCCGCTCCCAGCGCTTGATCACCGCGTCGCGGTTGGTCAGCGCCTCGTACCACTGGTCGCTGTGCACGCGGTAGCGCTCGCGCCGCGAGCCGGGTTCGCGCTCGCGGGAGACCATGTGCTGCTGAGCGAGGTAGCGCACCGCGCCGGAGACCGCCGCCGGGCTGACCTGGAGCTGTTCGCCCAGCTCGGCCGAGGTGAGCGAACCGGAGTCCGAGGACAGCAGCGCGGCGAAGACCCGGGCCGGCATCCGCTGCATGCCCGCCTCCACCAGCTGCGCCGCGAAGCCCTCCACGAACTGCGACACCGCCTCGGCGTCCCGTCCCGCCGTGCCCGCTTCCGTCATCGTTCCGCCCGTCTCCCGCTTCCGGGGTCCCCGTACCCACGCTGTCCCGCCCCCGCTGCCGCCGTCCAGTCTAGTCGGCGCTTCATACGCTTCCTTAACTTCACAAATTTCTGAAAGAAGCGTACGTTCCGGAGCATGACGAAGGCACACCCCGCCATCGAGGTCTCCGGACTGCACAAGTCCTTCGGCCGCACCCACGCGCTCGACGGCCTCGACCTGGACGTACGGACCGGCGAGGTCCACGGCTTCCTCGGCCCCAACGGCTCCGGGAAGTCCACCACCATCCGGGTCCTGCTCGGCCTGCTGCGCGCCGACTCCGGCACCGCCCGCGTCCTCGGCCGCGACCCGTGGGCCGACGCGGTCGAGGCGCACCGCCGCATCGCCTACGTCCCCGGCGACGTCACCCTGTGGCGCAACCTCTCCGGCGGCGAGGTCATCGACCTGTACGGCAGGCTGCGCGGCGGCCTGGACCCGCGGCGCCGGGCCGAGCTGATCGAGCGCTTCGAGCTGGACCCCACCAAAAAGGGCCGCACCTACTCCAAGGGCAACCGGCAGAAGGTCGCCCTGGTCGCCGCCTTCGCCTCGGACGTGGACCTGCTGATCCTGGACGAACCGACCTCGGGGCTCGACCCGCTGATGGAGGAGGTCTTCCAGCGGTGCGTGGCCGAGGAACGGGACCGGGGCCGTACCGTCCTGCTCTCCTCCCACATCCTCAGCGAGGTCGAACAGCTCTGCGACCGGGTGAGCATCATCCGCAAGGGCCGCACCGTCGAGAGCGGTTCCCTGGCCGAGCTGCGCCACCTCACCCGCACCAGCGTCACCGCCGAACTCTCCGGTCCGCCGAGCGGGCTGGCCGAGCTGCCCGGCGTCCACGGCCTGACCGTGCACGACCACCGGGTCCGCCTCCAGGTGGACACGGACCGGCTGGACGGGGTGCTGCGCGCCCTGACCGCGTCCGGCGTCCGCTCCCTCACCTCCACCCCGCCGACCCTCGAGGAACTCTTCCTGCGCCACTACTCCGATCCGGAGCAGGAGACCACCGGCCCGGAGCTGAAGGCCACCGGCCCGGAGCGGGAGACCACCGGCCCGGAGCGGAAGGCCACCGACCCGGCGCGGGAGACCAGCGGCCCGGCGCGGGAGACCAGCGGCCCGGCGACCACCGGGGCCGCGCAGGAGACCACCGGGGCGCGGCCCGCCGACTCGACGCCGGCCCCCGAGGCGCAGGCCGCCGACTCGACGGAGGCCGCGCGATGACCGGGACCGCCGCAGGCACCGGCCCGGCCGCAGGCCCCGGCCCGGACACCGGTACCGGACGGGAAACCGACGCCGGCCCGGACACCGGTACCGGCCCGGACACCGGCGCCGGCCCGGGCGGCGCCCCGGGCGCGAGCGGCCGTACCGCCGCCGCACCGCGCACCGGCGGCCGTCGCCACCTCGCCGGCACCCCCGCCCTACTGAGGTTCGCCCTGCGCCGCGACCGCGTGCTGATCCCGGTCTGGGTCGCGGTGAACGCCCTGATGGTCCTCTCCATGCCCGGCACCCTGAAGAGCCTCTACGGCACCCCCGCCGAGCGCGCCTCGCTCCTGGACCAGATGGCCGCGAACACCTCGCTGCGCGCCCTGGTGGGCCCGGTCTTCGGCGACTCGCTGGGCGCGCTGACCGCCTGGCGGGTCGGCGTGTACGCGGGCGCGCTGGCCGCCGTCACCAGCCTGCTCGTCGTCGTCCGGCACACCCGGGACGAGGAGGAGAGCGGACGGCAGGAACTCGTCTCGTCGGCGGCGGTGGGCCGCCGGGCGCCGCTCACGGCGGCCCTGCTGGCGGCGGCGGTCGCCAGCGCCGCCCTGGCCCTGCTGGTCACCGCCGGTCTGGCGGGGCGGGGCGCGGCCGGCGCGGCGGCGTTCGGGCTCGGCCTCGCGGGCGTGGGCCTGGTCTTCGCCACGGCCGCGGCGATCGCCGCGCAGCTGACGCAGAGCGCGCGGGCGGCCCGGGGGCTGACGGCGGCGGTGCTCGGCGCGGCGTTCGTGCTGCGCGCGGCGGGCGACGCGGCCGACGACCGCTCCTCGGTGCTGACCTGGCTGTCCCCGCTGGGCTGGCTGGAGTATCTGCGCCCGTTCGCCGCCGAACGCTGGTGGGTGCTGCTGCTGTTCGCCGGGGCGACGGCCGTGCAGGCCGCGGTCGCCTACCGGCTGGCCGGCCGCCGGGACCTCGGCATGGGCTTCCTGCCCACCCGGCCAGGACCGGCCGAGGGCCGCCTCGGCACCGCGGGCGCGCTGGCGTGGCGGCTGCAGCGCGGCGCCCTGTACGGCTGGAGCGCCGCCTTCCTCGCCGCCGGGATCGTCTTCGGCCGGATGACGGAGGGCGCCGCGCAGGCGGTCGGCGACAACGAGCGGACCCGGGAGATCTTCCAGCGGATGGGCGGCCAGTCGGGTCTGACGGACGCCTTCCTGGCCGCGATGACCGGCCTGCTCGGCCTGGTCGCCGCGCTGTACGTGGTGTCGTCGGTGCTGCGGCTGAGCGGCGAGGAGTCCTCGGGCCGCGCCGAACCGGTGCTGGCGGGCGCGGTGGGCCGGCTGCGCTGGGCCGCCGGGCACCTGGCCGTGGCGTTCGGCGGCTCGGCCCTGATCATGCTGCTGGCCGGGGTGGGCTTCGCGATCGGCTACGGCCGTCAGGCCGGCCCGGTGCTGGGCGCCTGTCTGGTGCAGGTGACGGCCGTGTGGGTGATCGGCGGCATCGCCGTCCTGCTGCACGGGCTGCTGCCGAGGGGCGCGGTCGCGGCGTGGGGCGTGGCGGGGGCGGCGCTGCTCATCGGCTGGATCGGCCCCGCGCTGAACGCCCCGCGCCCGGTCCTGGACCTCTCGCCGTTCGGCCATCTGCCCAAGCTGCCGGGCGCGGACGTGGACTGGACGACCCTGGGCGTCCTGCTGGGCCTCGCGGCGGTGCTGGTCGGCGCGGGCCTTGCGGCACTGCGCCGCCGGGACATGGCAGGCTGACGGTCAGTCGGCGTACTGCTCCAGCTCGCTGATGTCGAGTTCGAAGCCCAGCGGTTCGGGCAGCGGCAGAGTGCCGTGGAAGCTCCTCCGTGCGGTGCTCGCGTAGCCCCTTTCGGCCTGGGGCTCGCTGAACAGCGTGACCGAGCGGCCGGCACGGTCGATCAGCAGATAGCACGGGATGCCCGCGGCCCCGTACGCCACGGGCTTCTCCTGCCGGTCGCGCCGGTCGGTGCCGGAGTCGTACGACGTGACCTCCAGCACGAGGAGGACGCCCTCGGCCGGGGCCCACTCACCGTGTCCGGCGAAGTGCGCGGCGGGCACGAGCACTCCGTCCGGGCGGGCCCGCCCCTTGCGGTCCTTCTCCACTTCCAGCCCCTGTCCCTGGTACAGGTCCAGCTCGGGCCGCGCCCGCATGCACTGCCGCATCAGCCACATGACGATGGTGTCGCGGTCGCCGTCCGGCGCCCGCTTGACCCCGATCCGCCCGTCGATGAACTCGAACCTGACGGCGTCGTCGGTGTCCTCGGCCGCGAACGCGGCGATCCTCTCGAACTCCTCGACCGACATCTGGGGCGCGTGCGAGGTGCGCTTCGCCGCCGCCGTCATGGCGCCTCCTCTCGTAGGCGCGCACCAGCTTGTCGGGTGAGGTGGCGGACAGGGGGCCGATCGCGTACGGATCAGCCGATCAGGTGATCACCGGACCGTCACCGCCAGCCCCTCCAGCCCCCGGATCACGAAGTTCGGCTTCCGTTCCGGCTCGGCGGCCAGGGTGAGGGCCGGTGCGCGGTCGAGCAGGGCCGTCATCGAGGCGGCGAGTTCGATGCGGGCCAGCGGGGCGCCGATGCAGTAGTGGATGCCCGCGCTGAAGGAGATGTGCGGGTTGTCGCGGCGGGCGAGGTCCAGCCGGTCGGGGGCGGCGAAGACCTCCGGGTCGTGGTTGGCGGAGCCGAACAGCATGGCGATCTCCGCGCCCCTCGGGATCGTGGTGCCGTCGATCTCGATGTCGTCCAGCACCCAGCGCTCGAAGAGCTGGAGCGGGGTGTCGTAGCGCATCAGCTCCTCGACGGCCGTCGGGACAAGCGCGTGGTCGGCGCGCAGGGCGGCCAGCTGGTCCGGGTTGCGGAACAGCGCCCACCAGCCGTTGACGGTGGCGTTCACGGTGGCCTCGTGGCCGGCGTTCAGCAGCAGCGCCGCCGTGGAGATCATCTCCTGTTCGGTGAGCCGGTCGCCCTCGTCGTGCGCCGCGATCAAACCGGAGATCAGGTCCTCGCCGGGGTTCTCGCGGCGAGCCGCGATCAGTTCGCGCAGATACTCGGAGAACTCCACCGAGGCCCGTACCGCCCGCGCCGCCGTCTCCTCGGACGGGTTCAGCTCGTACATCCCGCAGATCGCCGCCGACCAGGGGCGCAGCAGCGGCCGGTCCGCCTCGGGGATGCCCAGCATCTCGGCGATCACCGCCACCGGCAGCGGTTCGGCGACGTCCGCGAGCAGATCGCCGCCGCCCGCCTCGACGAGGGCGCCCACCAATCGGCCGGCCAGCTCGTGCACGTACGGCTTCAGCCGCTCCACCGTGCGCGGGGTGAACGCCTTGGACACCAGGCGCCGGATGCGGGTGTGGTCCGGCGGCTCCAGGTCGAGCATCCCGTGGTCGTTGAGGACGTGGAACGGCTCGTGCGCGGGCGGCGGCGGGGTGCGGCCGAACTCCGCGTGCGTGAACCGGTGCCGATAGGTCCGCCCCAGCCGCCGGTCGCGCAGCAGCGCGGCCACGTCCGCGTGGCGCGGGACCAGCCACTGGTCGGTGGGCTCGTAGCGGAGCACCCGGCCACGGGCGCGCAGCTCGGCGTAGGCGGGGTAGGGATCGGCGACGAACGCCGGGTCCCAGGGGGCGAAGGGGAGATCGGATGCGGCCGTCATGGACGGACGATAGGGCACGTGCGGTCCTCGGCCGGGAGCCGGCCCGTGATCAGGTAGTCGTCGGCGACCTCGTCCGCACAGGATCGCGCACCGTAGACGCCGTGGCCCTCGCCCCCCGCGACGGTGATCATCCGCGAGCCGTGCAGGGCCCGGTGCATGCTCCGGGCGGCTGACAGGGGCGTCTGCGGGTCCCACTCGTTCTGGAGTATGAGCGCCTCGGCGTCGTTGTCCACCTCGGTCGCGGCCTCGCTGCCGGGCTTCCAGAAGGCGCACGGTTTGACGGTGGAGGCGAAATCGCCGTACAGCGGGTACCGGGCCTTGTCGCGGACGGCGTCGCGCCGGTACTGCTCGGGGTCGCGCGGCCACGCGGCGGCGGTGTCGCCGCACATGACCGCCCACAGGCCCGCGATCGTGTTCTCCGGGGGCAGCTCGGGGTAGGGCGCCGGTGCGGCCGGCTCGGTGGCCTCGGCGGCCTTCTTCAGCCCGGCGACCCAGTCGGCGGCCTTCCGCTCCTGGAAGAAGATGTCGCGGGCGGAGCGGATGTCGTCGCCGGTGAGGGTCCCCCCGTCGGTGACGACGGGTGTGCGGTCGGCCCGGGCGACGATGTCCCAGAAGGTCGCGCGGACCTCGGCCGGGGTCGTGCCGAGCCGGTACGTCGTGTGCCGCCGGGCGGTCCACCGGCTCCATCTCACGAAAGCCGGCTCGGTCCCCTGCGCCATCTCCTGGAAGGTGCCCCGTCCGTACCGCACCGGGTCGACCGCGCTGTCCAGCACGAACCGGTCGGCCCGCCGGGGGAACATCTGCAGGTAGACGGCGCCGAGATAGGTGCCGTACGAACCCCCGTAGTAGGAGATCTTCCGCTCGCCGAGGGCGGCGCGCAGGACGTCCATGTCGCGTGCGGTGTCGCGGGTGGTGATGTGCCGGAGCTTCCTCCCCGCCGCGGCCTCGCACTTGGCGGCCACCGTGCGCGCCCACCGCACGTCGTTCGCGAAGGTCTCGGCGTGGTACGGGCGGTCGAAGTTCAACTCGTCGGGAGACAGACCGCAGCTGAGGGGAGAGCTCTGCCCGATGCCCCTCGGGTCGAACCCGACGAGGTCGTAGCGCCTTTTCACCTCGCGGGGGAGGAACGCCTCCAGGGCGACCGGGAGGTCCAGGCCCGGCGCGCCGGGGCCGCCGGGATTGAACAGCAGCACGCCACGGCGGTCCTCGGCGCTGCCCGCTCTCAACCGGTCCACTGCGATGGTGAGTTGCTCGCCGCCGGGGTCGCCGTAGTCCAGCGGCACCTTGAGGGTCGCGCACTGGAAGGCGGCGGGCGCCGTCTTCGCGTCGCAGGGCCGCCAGTCGAGCTTCTGCTGCGTGTACCGCCGCAGGGGGTCCGGGGCGGCGGCCCCGGATGCCGCGACGGCCGTCGTGGGTGTCAGCGTCATCAGGGAGGCCACTACGGCGCCGACGGCCGTGAGGGAGGCCCTGCGTGTGGTGCGCACGGTGATGCTCGTCCTTGTCGGTGAGGGGTGGCGGGGAGTCGGAGGGCGCCTCAGCCGCATCTCAGCTCCCGGCGAGGTGCTGCCGGACGCACTGCGCGTACTGCTGGAGGCTGTCGGGCCGGTAGCACTCCTGCGTCCTGTTCGCGTACCAGGCCAGGAGAACGGCGGACAGCACGGACAGCGCGATCGCGAAGAGCGACGTCACCACGCCGGTCACGGCCCTGCCCCGGCCCGCGCCGGTCCGCCCGGCCGTCTTCAGGGCCGCGACCCCCAGGGCCACGCCGAGGACGCCGAGCAGTCCCCCGACGAGGAGCACCGAGGTGAACAGGCCGGTGACACCCACCGCCAGGGCCGCCGTGGCCAGGCCGTCCCGGGCGGCCGGAAGCCGCATGCCGCCCACCGGGCGTCCGGGCGGCGCCGCCGTCCTCCCCGCCGGAGCGGTCCCGGCCGTCGTCGTGTACCGCGGCGCCGCCGCCGTCGTTCGCGTCTTCATCCGTCGTCCTCCCGTGTCGACTTGGCAGGGCACGATCATGGGAGCGGAGGGTGCGGGCGCACATCGCGCGAAGGCGGGAAAAAGCCCTCCCCCGATCGAGGGAGGGCCGCCGCGCGCCGAGCGGCCATACTTGCCGGCTATGACCAGGGCAATCCGGCCGTTCCCGCGCGGCTCCACGTATTCGGGCGTGCTGTTCGCCTTCCTCGGTGCGACGGCGAGCGCTCCGCTGCTGCCGCTCGCCGTGGTCCCGGCGCTGGCGTGGCGTTCCGCTCCGTACGGAGTGCGGGCCGTGCTGGCCCTGTCGGTCTGGGCGGCGCTGATCGCCGCGGTCGGCCTCGTCCCCGCCACCCGGCGGGTGCTGGTCGCGTCCGCCCGCCGCCTGTTGAAGGTGCGGTTGCCGGACCCCGTGCCCGTACGCAAGCGCGTGGGCTCGCCCGGAGACGGCCCGACTCCCGCCGCGCCGGCCGCCGCGGTGCCGTCCGGCGCCGGCCGCTGGCGGACGCCTCTGTGGCTGCTGCTGCATGTGGCGGTGGGCTGGACGGGGACGCTGGCGGGCGGCGTGCTGTTCCTCACCGGCCTGGCCCTGCCGGAGCACTGGCTCGGCGGCGACCCGGAGATCGTCCTGCTCGACTGGACGCTGCGGCCGGAGCGCGGCCCGCAGAGCTGGGCGGCGGCGATCGTCTGTGTGCTGCTGGCGGCCCTCGTGTGCGGGGCGATGACGAGCGCTCTGCGGTGGCTGGCGCCACGGCTGTTGGGGCCGTCGCCGGCCGAACGGCTCGCGCTGGCGGCCGAACGGGAGCAGCGGCTCGCCGAACGCAACCGGCTGGCGCACGAGTTGCACGACTCGATCGGTCATACGCTGACGGCGGCCACGATCCAGGCGGCGGTGGCGAGCGAGGTGCTCGCCACCGACCCGGCCTCGGCCCGCGCCGCGCTCCACGGCATCGAGGAGTCGGCCCGGGCCGCGCTGGAGGACCTGGACTATGTACTGGGCGTGCTGCGCGAGGAGCAGGCGGAGACGGCGCCGGCCCGGACCCTGGCGGATCTGCCCGAACTGATGGACCGGCTGCGGCACACGGGCGCGGTGATCGAGCCGGAGCTGACGGGTGACCTGGCACAGGTGCGGGGAACGCTGTCCCGGGCGGCCTACCGGATCGTGCAGGAGGGGCTGACGAACGCGCTGCGGCACGGGGCGGGCGGCCCGATCCAGGTCGGGGTGGCGGCGACGCCGGACGGGCTGCGGCTCAGTGTGGTCAACCGGACCGGGCGGGAGAAGAGCACGGGCACAGGTGCGGGCCGCGGCGTCTTTCCGACCTCCGGGCACGGTCTGCCCGGCCTCGCCGAGCGCGTACGGCTGCTGCACGGCGAGTTGGAGGCGGGTCCCCACGGCGCCGAGCACTGGCGGCTGGTGGTCCGCCTGCCGCTGCGGGTGCCGGCATGACCGGCCCGGACCCGGTCGTCGCCGCCACGACCGACACCGCCACCACCCCTCCCGCCGCCTCCACGGTCACTCTCCTGATCGCGGACGACGACGAGGTGACCCGCAGCGGTCTGCGCACCCTGCTCGCGGCGCAGCCGCGGATCACGGTGGTCGGGGAGGCCGCCGACGGGGAGGAGGCGGTCGAACGGGCCCGGCTGCTGCGGCCGGACGTGGTCCTGATGGATGTGCGGATGCCGCGCCGCAACGGCATCGAAGCCACCCGGCGACTCCTCGCCGAGTGCGCCGACCCGCCGAAGGTCGTGGTGATCACCACCTTCGAGAACGACGACTACGTCACCGCCGCGCTCAGCGCGGGAGCCAGCGGGTTCGTGCTCAAGCGGCGTCCGGTCCGGCAGATCGCGGAGGCGGTGCGGATCGTGGCTGCGGGGGAGACGATCCTCTTCCCGGCGGCCCTGCGCCAGATGGTCACCGCCCGCCCCCTGAGCTGCGCCGAGGCGCTGCCGAAGGCGGCACTGACGGAGCGCGAGGAGGCGGTACTGCGGCTGATGGCCACCGGCCAGTCCAACCCCGAGATCGCCCGGGCGCTCACGGTGAGCCTGGAGACCGTGAAGACACACGTCGGGAACGTGCTGAGCAAGCTCGGTGCGCAGAACCGGACCCATGCGGTGGTGATCGCTTACGAATCCGGTCTGGTGATGCCCGGATTCAACGGCTGACGCCGCGGGGCCGCTCAGCCCGGGGTGACCAGTCGGGCCTCGTAGGCGAAGACCGCCGCCTGGGTGCGGTCCCGTAGGCCCAGCTTGACCAGGACGCGGCTCACATGGGTCTTGACGGTGGACTCGGCGACCACCAGCCGTTCCGAGATCTCCCCGTTCGACAGGCCCTGCGCGATCAGGACCAGCACCTCCGTCTCCCGTTCCGTGAGGTCCCCGTACGCCGCCTGCGCGGCGGCCGGCGGCCGGGCGGGGCCGGACAGCTTGGCGAACTCGGTGATCAGCCGCCGGGTGACCGAGGGGGCGAGCAGCGCCTCACCGGCGGCCACCACCCGCACGCCGTCGGCGAGTTGCCGCGCGGAGGCGTCCTTCAGCAGGAAGCCCGACGCGCCCGCCCGCAGCGCCTGGTACACGTACTCGTCCAGATCGAACGTGGTCAGCACCAGCACCTTCGCCGTGCCGTCCGCGGCGACGATCTCCCGGGTCGCCTCGATGCCGTTCAGCTCGGGCATGCGGATGTCCATCAGCACCACGTCCGGGGCGAGTTCGCGCACCCGCCGCACCGCCTCGCGGCCGTTGACGGCCTCGCCGACGACCTCGATGCCGGGCATCGCGTTCAGCAGCACCGAGAAGCCCTCGCGGACCATCATCTGGTCGTCCGCGATCAGGACGCGGATCGGGTCGGCCGTCACGCGGCGCCCCCGTCGCCGCCCACGGCCCCGTCGGCGCCCACGGTTCCCGTCTCGGCCGCGGTGGCCGGGACGACCGAGGGGGCCGGCAGGAACACCGTCACCTCGTACCCGCCCTCGTCCGTCGGCCCCGCCGTCATCTCGCCGTCCAGCATCGACACCCGCTCCCGCATCCCGGTGATGCCGTGCCCCGCGCCCGGCGACGGCTTGACCAGGGACGGCGCGGGCGGCGGGCCGTTGACGACGCGCAGCCCGAGGCCGCCGAGGACGTAGCCGATCTCCACCCGGGCGTCCGCGCCGGGCGCGTGCCGCAGGACGTTGCTCAGCGCCTCCTGGACGATCCGGTACGCCGACAGCTCGACGCCCTGCGGGAGTTCGCGCACCGCGCCGGTCACCGCCTTCGACACATCGAGCCCGGCCTCCCGCACGTTGGCCAGCAGCGTGTCGAGGTCGGCGAGGGTGGGCTGCGGGGCGTCGGGCGCCGCGTCGTCCTCCGCGCGGACCACGCCGAGGACGCGGCGCAGCTCGGTGAGGGCGGCCACCGCGTTCTCGCGGATCGTGGCGAACGCCTTCTCCAGCTCGGGCGGCGGGTTTTGGACGCGGTACGGGGCGGCCTCGGCCTGGATCGCGACGACGGACATGTGGTGGGCCACCACGTCGTGCAGCTCGCGGGCGATCGTGGTGCGCTCCTCCAGCAGCGTGCGGCGCGAGCGCTCGTGCTCGGTCACCGTCTGCTGCGCGGTCACCGTCTGCTCGGCCTCCCGGCGGATGTGCCAGACGCTGACGGCCAGCAGCACCAGCGCGGACACCGTCAGCATGGCGCCGGAGTCGTTGTCGTAGGACGTGCCGACGGTCTCGGTGGTGAAGGCGTAGAACGCGGTGACGACCCACATCCAGGCCGCGGTGCGCGGCCGGGTGCGCACCGCCACCACGGTGAGCACCGTCAGGTACGCCAGGAAGCCCTCGGGCGGCCAGGGCCAGTCGTCGTACGTGCCGGCGACGGCCGACGTGACGGCGGTCGCGAGCAGGGCCAGCCAGAACGCCGCGACCGGGCGGACCAGCGTGAGCAGCACCGGGACCAGCAGCACCAGCCCGTACACCGGGGCCGTGGCCTCGCTCTCGGCGGCCGACCAGGCGGCGATCACGGTCAGCAGGCCGCTGCCCGCCACCAGGGCGTGCGGCGTCCAGGTCGCGTACTCCCGCAGCCGGCCGGGCAGCCGCCCGATCAGCGGGCCGTCCGGGTCGCGGCGGGGCAGCGGCCGGTAGGCGAGGACGTCCCGGAACAGGTCCTGGCGCAGCCCGCGCAGGGCCTGCGCCGCCGCCCGGAACTCCGGGCTGCGCGGCTTGTACGGGGCGAACGCGCCGCCCGGCGGCATCTGGGTCTCGGTCAGGGTGCGGGCCTGGGTCCGGGTCGTGTCGGTCACGGTGAAACCGTAGGCGGCGGCCGGGGCCGCGGTCGTCCCCAGTGAGGGGGGTTCCGGCGGGTCCGTCTCAGGTACTACGGGTAGCCCCGGGGCGGCCCGCGCTCAGGAGCCGGAGGGCCGCACCAGCCCGGATTCGTACGCGAACACCGCCGCCTGGGTGCGGTCCCTGAGCCCCAGCTTGACCAGGATGCGGCCGACATGGGTCTTCACCGTCTGCTCGGCGACGACGAGGCGCTCGGCGATCTCCGCGTTCGACAGGCCCTGGGCGATCAACGCGAGCACCTCCGTCTCCCGCTCGGTCAGGGTGCCGACGCGTGCCTTGAGCGGGCCGCGCGGCCTGCCGTTCATCCGGGAGAACTCGGCGATCAGCCTGCGGGTGATCCCGGGCGCCAGCAGAGCGTCACCGGCCGCGACCACCCGCACCGCCTCGGCCAACTGATCGGCGGAGGCGTCCTTCAGGAGGAAGCCGGACGCGCCGGCGCACAGCGCCTCGTACACGTAGTCGTCGAGGTCGAAGGTGGTGAGCACCAGCACTCGCGTGCCCGGCGCGTGGGCCGTGACGTGGCGGGTCGCCTCGATGCCGTTCAGCTCGGGCATGCGGATGTCCATGAGGACCACGTCCGGGGCGAGTTCGGCGACCTTGGCGACGGCGTCCCGGCCGTCCACCGCCTGGCCGACCACCTCGATGTCCGGCTGGACGTCGAGCAGGACGCCGAAGCCCTGCCGGACCATCTGCTGGTCGTCGGCGATGAGGACGCGGATGCTGCCGCTGCTCATGGGGTCTGTTCTCCTGTCGGGGGCGGTGGGCCCGGCACGGCGGTGTCCTGCGGGGTGCGGGGCGCGGCCGGCGGTTCGAGGACGAAGTCAGGAGCGCCGGCCGGACCGGTGGTGGCCACGGGCAGGCCGGGCAGGCCGGGATCGGCGAGGGGGGCCGTGCCGTCGCGGGGCAGGAAGGCGGTGACGGCGAAGCCCCCGTGCAGGGTCCTGACTGCGGTGACGTGGCCGCCCAGCATCGCCGCTCGCTCCCGCATCCCCAGCAGGCCGTGCCCCGCGCCCGTGGAGGGCGTGACGGGCTGCTGCGGACGGGAGTTGACCACACTCAGGTGCAGGCCGTCGGGGATGTGGGTGATCTCGACGCGGACCGTCGAGCCCGGGGCGTGCCGGAGGGCGTTGCTGAGAGCCTCCTGGACGATGCGGTACGCCGACAGCTCCACGCCGGGCGAGTAGGGCCGCGGCCGGGTCCGGGTGTCCTCGGTCTCCAGGACGACCGTCAGTCCGGCGGCGCGGGTGTTCTCGACCAGGGCGTCGAGGCGGTCGAGGGTGGGCTGCGGGCCGCGCGGCGCCGCTCCGGCGCCCGGTTCGCCGAGGCCGTAGGGGTCCTCGGGGTTCGGCGAGCGCAGCACGCCGAGCACGCGGCGCAGTTCGGCGAGCGCCTCCAGCGCGTTCTGCCGGATGCCGGCGAGGTTCTCCTTCAGCTCGTCCGAGGGATCCGCCGTCAGATACGGCGCCACCTGCGCCTGGATGGAGATGACCGACATGTGGTGGGCGACGACGTCGTGCAGTTCCCGGGCGATGCGGCTGCGTTCCTCCAGGAGGGTGCGCCGGGCCCGTTCCTCCGCGGTGAGCGTGGTCTGGCGGCCCAGCTCCGCGCGGGCCTCGCGGCGGCCCCGCAGGGCGGCGCCGAGTACCACCGCGACCGCGGACAGGACCACCGCGACGACCCCTGTGGGCTGGTATGCCACCGCGCCCCACAGACCTTCCAGGACGTAGGTGACCAGCACGGTCACGGCCAGCGCCTCCACGGCGACGCGGACGCGCACCCGCAGGGCGAGCAGCAGCAGGACGAGGAGATGACCGATGAGCCCGGCCGCCGTCCAGGGCCAGGGCCGCATGAAGTCGGCCCTCAGCCGGTCGTGCACCGCGACCGCCGCCACCACCGTGACGGCGGTCGACAGCCACCACGCCGGGACGGGACGCCACAGGGCGAGCGCCACCGCGCCGCTCTGGCAGAGCGCGATGAGGAGCGCGTACCTGAGAGCCAGGCCGCCGCTCGCGTGGAGTTGTTCCGGGCCGCCGGCCAGGACCCCGACGGCGAGCAGCCACACGATGCCGTGCGGCAGCCAGCGCAGCCAGACGGAGGGCGGCATGGGGTCCGCCTTCAGGCTCCACAGGTCGCCGCGCAGTGTCCGCAGTCCTCGCCGGACGCGGCTCTCCCCTCCGATCACGCGTCCACCCTAGGCTCTCCGGCAGGGACCGGGCCGGGCTCGCGGGCTCCGGGGCGGTGCGCCCGGGCCGCGGGGGAGCGGTGCGGGCCGATGCCGTGTTCGCGGCCGTGGAACGCCGTCCGGCACACGGCCAGCGCCAGCGCGAAGACCGGGAGCCAGGCCAGTCGGTACGCCACCCACGCCAGGTCGTCGGGGAGGGTGTGGAGGCCGGGCAGACGGCCCGCGAGGAGGCCCAGGGCGGTGGTCGCCATCAGGGCGGTCTGGTGCCAGAGGAAGATCGTCATCGCGGACAGGTTGACCAGGGCCACGGCCGCCCAGGCGAGTGGACGGCGCATCGCCCGGCCCAGCCGGTCGCGCAGCAGCAGGGCCAGGCCGCACTGGGCGAGGCCGAAGGTGACGGTGGCCAGGGTCGGCGGATCCAGGTTGGAGACCGCGGCGCCCGGGACGCCGACCATCGACGCCGGGTAGCCCGCCCAGACGACGAGTGCGGCGGTCGCCGCCGCGCCGCCGCCCAGCAGCGTCCAGCCCGCGCGGCGGCTCTCCAGTTCACCGCGGGCCCAGGCCGCGCCGAGGGCGTACGGAACCAGCCAGCCGGCGGGCAGGTTCAGCCAGCCGAGCCAGTCGGGGGCACCGAGGCCGAAGCGGAGAAGGTCCACGTGCAGGACGACGGCCAGGGGCCACAGCGGGCTGAGTCCGGTCAGCAGCGGGGTGGCGGCGGTCAGCGCGGCGAAGACCAGCAGGAACCACATCGGGGACAGGGCCAGTTTGACGAGGGTGCGGATCGTGGCCGGGTCCGTCCCGGTCAGCAGGAGTGCGGCGGCGGCCGGCGCCCACAGGGCCAGTACCGCGACGGTCGGCCTGGACAGGCGGGACAGACGGGCACGGAGCCACCGCGGGTAGGCGACACCGCGGGCACGGGCCGACAGATGGCTACGCATGGCCACGCGGCCGCCGACCAGGAAGAACACGGCCAGCGTCTGGAAGGCCCAGGAGACGGGCGCCAGCCAGGGCATGAAGTGCAGGGGGCTCGCGGTGCGGAGCGTCGGGCGGGGGCGCGTCTGAAGGTCCGCGACCAGCGCGGTGACCAGCCAGTGGCCCAGGACCACTCCCAGGATCGCGCCCGCGCGCAGGGCGTCCACCGCGCGGTCCCGGTGCGGCGGGGTGGCGGCGTCGACACGGCGGGCGGCGGCGCGTACACGGGAGGGGACGCGCATGCGGGCGGGGACGCGCATGCGGGTGGGACGGGTGAGCGCGACGGTGCGGTGATCAGTCACCACGGGTCTCCTTCGCGGGACCCAGGACGATCCGGGCAAGGTTGGCCAGGGACGGGGAGCCGGGGCTGAAGTAGTCGCTGTGGCCGCCTCTTCCGGCCGGGAAGACCCGGGCGCCGAAGGCCGGGGCCATGGGATCGGCGCCGAACCCGAATGTCCTGCCGAGCAGGTCGGCGCGGGCGTGCGGCACGTTCGCCACCCAGTCGTCGTCGCCACGAGCCGCCCAGACGCGGGCCCGGGTGTGCAGCGCCGCCACGGTGTCGGCGCCGGTGCCGGGGCTGCCGAGCAGGACGATGTCGGACACGGCCAGTCCTGCGGCGGCGCGGCCGCACACCACCGAACCGTAGGAGTGGCACACCGGGGCGATGCGCGCCGCGCGGCCGGTCACGCCCCGCAGCTCGCGGACCAGCTGCCGCAGGTGCGGGGCCGCCCGCTCGGCGCGGCGCGTGGTGAGGACCGTGGTGCTGACCGTGTCCGGTGTCTCGTAGCCGAGCCAGGCGACCACCGCCGGGTGTGTTCCGGCGGGTGCCCTGCGGGTCAGCTCCCGGGAGAGGGCGAGGGCGTCCGCCCGGAAGCGGTCGTAGGTGTCGAGCGAGGTGTCCGAGCCGGGGACGAGGACGGCGACGCGGTCCGCGTGCGCCAGGTCGCCGATCACCTCCGTGACACGGCCCGGGCCGCGGCCGTCGAAGGAGAGCAGGTGGCGGGAGGGGGACGCCAGGTCCCGGTCCACGGCCGCGCGGTGCGCGTAGCCGTGCGCGGCGGCCATGCGGGACGCCTGTGCGGCGTCGGCGCGGTTCGCCGCGTAGACCGACGTCAGAGCGGCGGGCGTGGCCGGGGCGGCGAGATCCGCCGGCGCCGGGGCGGGGATCCGGGGGCGGGCGGCCGCCGACAGAGGCACCACCACGGCCGCGAGGACGAGGACGGCGAGCAGCGTCCGGATTCCTCGGCGCGGCCTCCGGGAGGCGTCCTCGCGCCGCGGCGCCCGCGGCCCCGGTCCCCTTCCCCGTCCCCGTTCCCGCTCCCGCTCCCGCTCCCGCTCCCGCTCCCGCTCCCGCTCCCGAACGGTGACGCACGCTGTCCGCTGCCCGGCGACGACCGCCGCATCCGGCCCCATGGCTCCCCCTCCGCTCCGCCCGCGCACCGGGCTCGACTGGAAGGGAAATTACGGATCGGACCGCATCGCTCGCGTCCCGCCCGGGAGCTGTTCTCCGCCGTAGCTCTCAGGTATTACGGGTATGGGGGTGCGGCAGATCCCGTGGTCGCCCCGGGGCGCCCGGACCCACGGTCACGCCGGGCACTCGGGCCACCTCGGACCCTGGGGCGCCGGGCGCCGACCCTGGGGTGCCGGGCGCCGGGGCTCGTGATCACTGCGGGGGCCGGCGGGCCGTCGTTCACCAGGCGAGTTGGGCGATCTCCTCCGCGACCACCGCGCAGGCGTCGGCCGCCGGGTCGATCAGCGGGAAGTGGCCGACGTCCTCCAGCAGGGTCAGGCCCGCCGGTTCGCCCGCCCGGGCCGCCGCGTCCGCGTACGCCTCGGCCACCGCCTGCGGTACGACCACGTCCGTCCGGCCCTGCACCACGGTCGTCGCTATGCCGGTGGGCAGCAGCAGGGTGGGATCGGCGTGGAGCCGCCGCTCGGCGAAGTGCTCCTCCCCGCCGAGCAGTTGGAGCGCCGCGCCGCCGCACACACCCAGTTTCCCGGCGGCCTCGAAGTCGGCGATGGGAGCGAGCGCGACCACGCCGCGCAGCGGGGCCGGGCCGTCGGTGCGCCAGGGGGAGCCGGCGGGCAGGACGTGCCGGGCCGCTGCCCACAGGGCGAGGTGGCCGCCCGCGGAGTGGCCGGTGAGGACCGTACGCCGCGTGTCGGCCTGCGGGAGCGTCCGTTCGGCGAGCGCGGGCAGCGCGTCCAGCGCGGCGGCCACGTCGTCGAAGGTGTCCGGCCAGCGGCCCGCGACGGGCGGCTCCCCGGCGGGACCCTCGGCGCCGCGCCGGTACTCGACGTTGGCCACGGCGAAGCCGCGCCGCGCGAGGAAGTCCGCGAACGGCGTGACGTGCCGCCGGTCGTACGGAGCCCGCCAGGCGCCGCCGTGCAGCACCACGACGAGCGGGGCCGAACCGGCGGGCGCGGAGCCGCCAAGGCCGCGCGGTGCGGAACCGGCGGGCGCGGCATCGCCGGTTCCGCCGGTTCCGCCGGCTTCGCCGGGGCCGCGCGGGGCGTAGAAGTCGATGACCTGGTCCGGGTGGTCGCCGTAGGCGGCGGTGCCGTCGGGCTCGACGGGCGCGTGCGAGAAGGCGGACGCCTCCTCCGCGGCGTCCCGCGCCACCGGGTCCCGTCCGGCCAGGTCACCTGCGGCGTCGCGGGGTGCGGCGGCGTCCGGCATTGCTCCAACCTCTCAGCGGTGAAACGGCGTTACGGCGAAACGGCGACGCAACGGAACCGGCGGGCGCGGGGTCGCGCTCGGCGCCGGTTCGGCCGTTGGCGGGACGGTACCAGGCGCATGACGTGCACCGACACGCACGTACGACGCCGGTGCGGGCGTTCGGAGCGCCCGCCCGACCGCCCCGGGCGGAGACGGGCCCGGGACCGGTCCCCAGGGGATCCGTTCGGGCCGGGCCGGGTGGGCGCCCGGCCGGATGAGCAACCCCGGCCGGGCGGGTGCCCAGGCCGGGCGGGCGCCCAGGCCAGGTGGGCACCCCGGCCGGATGAGCACCCCGGCCGGGTGGGCGCCCGAGCCGGGTGGGCGCCCAGCCCGACCCGCCCCGGTCCCGTCCCGGTCCCGACCCGTCCCGGTCCCTCCCCGACTGCGCTACGCCCCCTTCAGCACCTCCCCCAGCACCCGCGCCGCCCGCTCCGCGTCGGCGAAGCCGACGTAGAGCGGGGTGAAGCCGAAGCGGAGGATGTCCGGGGCGCGGAAGTCGCCGACCACGCCCCGCGCGATCAGGCGCTCCATCACCTCACCGGCGTCCGCGCAGCGCAGCGCGACCTGGCTGCCGCGTTCCGCGTGCGCGGCCGGGGTCACCGACTCCACGCGCCCGGCGGGGACATGGGCGGCGACGCACTCCAGGAAGAAGTCCGTCAGCGCCAGGGACTTGGCCCGCACCGCCTCGACCGACACCCCCTCCCACACGTCCAGCGCCGCCTCCAGGGCGAGCAGGGACAGGATGTCCGGGGTGCCGACCCGGCCGCGCACCGCGCCCTTCGCCGGCTCGTAGTCGGGCCGCATGCCGAACGGCTCGGCGTGCGAGTTCCAGCCCGGCAGCGGGGAGTCGAAGCGCTCCTGCAGCCCGGCGCGGACGTACAGGAAGGCCGGTGAACCCGGCCCGCCGTTCAGGAACTTGTACGTGCACCCGACCGCCAGCGCGACCCCGTGCTCGTCCAGCCCGACCGGCAGGGCGCCCGCGCTGTGGCACAGGTCCCAGACGGCGTACGCCCCCGCCGCGTGCACGGCCGCCGTGAGGGACGGCAGGTCGTGCAGGCGGCCGGTGCGGTAGTCGACGTGGTTCAGCAGGACCGCGGCGGTGCGCGGCGACAGCGCCGCGGGCACCTCGTGCGGCGCGACCGGACGGACGACGCAGCCGGTCATCCGGGCGGCGGAGGCGGCGATGTAGCCGTCGGTGGGGAAGGTGGAGGCGTCGACGAGGATCTCGTCCCGGCCCTCGCCACCGCCGGTCCCACCGCTCCCGCCGCCCTCGCCGCTCCCGCCGCCCTCGCCGGTCCCGCCGGCTGTCTCCGCGCCCGCCTCGCGGGCCATCCGCACCGCCGCCACCAACGCCTTGAAGACGTTCACGCTGGTCGAGTCGCCGACCACGATCTGCCCCGGCGCGGCTCCGACCAGCGGGGCGATCCGGTCGCCGATCCGCTCGGGCGCGGTCCACCAGCCGCTCTCGCCCCAGGACCGGATGCGCAGCTCGCCCCACTGCCGCCGGACCACGTCCGCGACCCGGTCCGGGACGCCGGCCGGGAGCGCGCCCAGCGAGTTCCCGTCGAGGTAGACACCGCCGTCGTCCAGGACGAACCGGTCGCGCAGCGGCGCGAGCGGATCGGCGGCGTCCAGCTCCGCCGCCCGGCCGGCCAGGGACTTCCGCTCCGCCGCCCGGTCGGCCAAAGACTTCCGGTCCGCCGCCCGGCCGGCCAGGGACTTCCGGTCGGCCGGGGACTTCTGCTCCGTCGCCCGGCCGGCCGGGGACTTCCGCTCCGTCGGCTCCGTCAGCTCAGACATGGGACCTCGCCGTCCACAGCTCGGGGAACACGTACTTCTGCGCCCGCTTCTCCAGCCAGGCCACCCCGGCGGAGCCGCCGGTGCCCGCCTTGGCGCCCATCGCGCGGCGGGTGGCGACCAGGTGGTCGTTGCGCCAGCGCCACACCAGTTCGGCGACGTCCGTCAACGCCTCGCCGAGCCGGGCGAGTTCGTCGTGCTCGTCGCCGGAGTAGAGCGCCGTCCAGACCGCCTCCACCTCCGGGGAGGGCTCGTAGCGCCGCGACACGTCACGCCGCAGCACGGCCTCCGGGACGGCGTGGCCGCGCCGGGCGAGCAGCCGCAGCACCTCGTCGTACAGGCTCGGCTCGTGCAGGGCCTTCTCCAGCTCGGCGTGGACGCGGGGCGCGCCGCGGTGCGGGACGAGCATCGAGGCGGACTTGTCGCCGAGCAGGAACTCCAGGCGCCGGTACATCGCCGACTGGAAGCCGGAGCCCTCGCCGAGCGCGCCGCGGTAGCTGTTGAACTGCGCCGGGGTGAGCTGGCCGAGCGGCCGCCAGGAGGCGTTCAGCGCCTCCAGCTCCCGTACGGAACGCTTCAGCGCGGCGATCGCCGTCGGCACGTCGTCCGCGCGCAGGGCGTGGGCGGCGGTCTCCCACTCGTGCACGATGACGGTGAACCACAGCTCCATCACCTGGGTGGTGACCAGGAAGACCATCTCTCCGGGGTCGTCGGAGAGGGTCTGCTGGAGGTGGGTGAGCACGTCCGCCTTGACGTAGTCCTCGTACGGCGTCGTGCCCTCGAAGTCGAGATGCGGGGTCTCGGGCTCAGCGGCGGCCTCGTCGGGCCGGGCGGTCGGTTGAGCCTGTTGGGACATCGCTGTCTCCTGCATGTACTCCGGGTAGCGGTCCGCCCCTGCCGATGCCGGCACGGGGGCCCCGGTCCCCACCCGCATCCTGCGCAGCCCGGCCGCAGATCGCAAGGCAGTCCCCCCGCGCCGGGCTGTGACCCGCGGCCCGGGGCCCGGGGCCGGTGGCCCGTGGCCGGTGGCAGACTTCTGCCATGACGACGCACAAGAACCTGCTCGGCGGCCCGGAGCCGACGTACCTCCCGGAGAACGAGGACGCGTACCGCCTGCTGGCCGAGGAGTCCCGGCCGCCGGCCGAGGTCGCGGCCCAGTACCCGACGTTCTCGCTGGCCTGGGCGATGCTCGCCGACGACGCCTTCGAGGGCGGCCGGGTCGTCGAGTCGTACGCCTACGCGCGCACCGGCTACCACCGCGGGCTCGACCAGCTCCGCCGGGCCGGCTGGAAGGGCCACGGCCCCATCCCCTGGGACCACCGCGCCAACCGCGGCTTCCTGCGCTGCCTGTCCGCCCTGGCCCGCGCCGCCGCCGCGATCGAGGAGAAGGAGGAGGCGACCCGCTGCCGAGAGTTCCTGAAGGACAGCAGCGCGGAGGCCTACGCGGAACTGAACCCGTAACCACGGGCCACTCCCCACCCGGCCCGCCCGGCACCTGAAAACCAGGGCCGCCATCAATAGCCCGTCCGGCGCTTGAGGACGAGGCCGTCCAGGCCGATACCCGGGTCCGGGGGCGGCAGCTCTACCCACCCCCCGCCCCGCCCCCATCCAGCCCGTCCGGCGCTTGAGGACGAGGCCGTCCAGGCCGATACGCGGGTCTGGGGGCGCAGCCCCCAGGGGACGGGAACGGGAAGGGGCGGCGGGGGCGAAAACACCACCCCACCCCCCTCACCGCCCCCGCCCCACCTCCAGCGGAGGACACGTCACCGACCCGTGCGTACGGCACTCCGGCTGACGGCACCCCGGCGCCGGGCGCCGAACCGTCGCCCAGGCCACCACCGCCCCCACCACCAGCACCCCCGCACAGATCGGCATCGCCCGCCGAAACGCCGCGTCGAACGCGGTCGCCGACCGATACGCCTCCGCCCCCATCCCCGCCAGCAACGGCAACGCGGCCACCGCGATCAATCCCGCCGCACGGGCGGCGGCATTGTTGATCCCGCTGGCCAGCCCCGCCCGCGAGGCGGACACGGACGCCAGCACCGTCGCGGTCAGCGGAGCCACCAGCGTCACCATCCCCGCCCCCATGACCAGCAGCGCCGGCAGCACATCCGCGACGTACCCCGCGTCCTTCCCCACCCGCAGCATCAACAGCATCGCCACCGCGCACAGCAACGGCCCCACGGTCAGCGGCGCCCGCGGCCCGATCCGGTCGGCGAGCGCCCCCGAGCGCGCCGAGAACAAGAGCATCAGCACCGTCGTCGGCAGCAGCGCGGTCCCCGCCCGCAGCGGCGAGTACCCCGCCACCACCTGCAACTGGAGCGCGGTCAGGAAGAAGAAGCCGCCGAACGCCGCGTACACGCACAGGGTGACCAGGTTGACCGCCGTGAACTGGCGGGAGGCGAAGATGTCCGGCGGCAGCATCGGGTCCGGCCGCCGTTTCTCCACCCGCCAGAAGACGAAGCCCGCCGCCACCCCGGCGAGCCCCGCGACCACCACCGCGGGCGAGCCCCCGCGCGCCTCGATGAGCGCGTACGTCACCAGCGCGAGCGCCACCGCGCCCAGCACCGCCCCCGCGACGTCGAAGCGGCCGTGCGCGCGCCCGGCCGAGGACTCGGGGACGTGCCGCAGGGCCACCGGCACGCACAGCAGCGCCAGCGGGACGTTGATCAGGAACACCCAGCGCCAGCCGGGACCGTCCACGAGCCAGCCGCCGAGGAAGGGGCCGACGGCCGCCCCGATGCCGCCGAACCCCGACCACAGGCCGACCGCCCGCGCCCGGTCGTCCGGGTGGAAGGAGGCCTGGATCAGCGCCAGCGAGCCGGGGGTGAGCAGCGCCCCGCCGACGCCCTGGAGCGCGCGGGCGAAGATCAGCACGCCGGTGCCGGGGGCCAGGCCGCACAGCAGGGAGGCCGCCGCGAACCACACCACGCCGATCACGAAGACCTTGCGGCGGCCGTAGGTGTCGCCCAGCGAGCCGCCGAGCAGGATGAGCGCGGCCAGGGTCAGCATGTAGGCGTTGACGGTCCACTGGAGGGCCGCCAGATCGGTGTCGAGGTCGCGGCCGATGCGCGGCAGGGCGACGTTCACGACGGTCGAGTCCAGCAGGACCATGCTGGAGCCGAGCACGGTGGTGAACAGGAGCCACCTGCCGGCCGGGCTCGCGATCCTCACGTCGGGCGCTCGCTGTGCGGGAACGGGGGCGGGGACGGCCATGCGGCGATCCTCCCCCGCCGGCCGCCCCCGGGCATCCGGAAGCGCCCCGGCCGGCCCTCGACGCCCCCACAGGAGCGCGACGCGACACACCCACAGGAGCGCGACGAGACACACGCACAGAAGCGCGACGAGCCCGGCGCCCCGGAAACACGACGGACCCGGCGCCCGAAGGCGCCGGGTCCGCCGAACGCACGCCTACTTGATGCGGGTGCCCGCCGAGCGCAGGTGCCCGCAGGCCTCCACGACACGCGCCGCCATGCCGGCCTCGGCCAGCTTGCCCCAGGTGCGCGGGTCGTACGTCTTCTTCGAGCCGACCTCGCCGTCGACCTTCAGGACGCCGTCGTAGTTCTTGAACATGTGGTCGACCACCGGACGCGTGAACGCGTACTGCGTGTCGGTGTCGATGTTCATCTTGACCACGCCGTTCTCCAGGGCGGTGCGGATCTCCTCCTCCGAGGAGCCGGAGCCGCCGTGGAAGACGAAGTCGAACGGCTGCGCACCGGCCGGCTTGCCGTACTTCGCGGCCACGCCCTCGTTCAGCTCCTTCAGCAGCTCGGGACGGAGCACGACGTTGCCCGGCTTGTACACGCCGTGCACGTTGCCGAAGGAGGCGGCCAGCAGGTAACGGCCCTTGTCGCCCAGGCCCAGCGCCTCGGCGGTGCGGACCGCGTCGTCGACCGTGGTGTAGAGGGAGTCGTTGATCTCGTGGGAGACGCCGTCCTCCTCGCCGCCGGTCGGGGTGATCTCGACCTCGAGGATGATCTTCGCGGCGCGGGCCTGCTCCAGCAGCTCCTGCGCGATCGCCAGGTTGTCGGCGAGGGTCTCCGCCGAGCCGTCCCACATGTGGGACTGGAACAGCGGGTTCAGACCGGCGTCGACGCGCTTCTTGGAGAGCGCGAGCAGCGGGCGTACGTACCCGTCGAGCTTGTCCTTGGGGCAGTGGTCCGTGTGCAGCGCGATGTTGACCGGGTACTTCTCGGCGACGATGTGCGCGAACTCGGCCAGGGCCACCGCGCCGGTGACCATGTCCTTGTCGTACTGGCCGCCCAGGAACTCGGCGCCACCCGTGGAGATCTGGACGATGCCGTCGCTCTCCGCCTCCGCGAAGCCGCGCAGGGCCGCGTGCAGGGTCTGGGAGGACGTCACGTTGATGGCCGGGTAGGCGAACTTGCCTGCCTTCGCCCGGTCGAGCATCTCGTTGTAGACCTCGGGGGTTGCGATGGGCATCTGTCCGCTCCTTGTATGTGCGGGGTGCGTTCTGCGTGCTTACGGCCCTGACCTAGGGAGTGACGTCATCGTCGGCCCCATCTTCGCAGACAACGCCCCTCCCCACGGACACCCCGTCCAGCCTGTGGATAACGGGTCGGCTGTGGACGACGGGACGCGCGCCGCCTGTGGACGACAGGGCGCGGACGGCGCAGCGCACGCGCCCGGCGCACCCCCTGCGCCTCGCGCCCCGCGCGCCACTCCGCGCGCCCCGCACCGCCCCTCGCCCCCCCCGCGGCCCGTCCGAACCGGGGTCGCGCGAACCGGGGTCGTCCGAACCGGGGCCGCCGAACCGGGATCGCCCGGCGGCTCAGTCCAGGCCCAGCTCGTCCTTCGAGAACGCGAACACGTACGGCACCCCGGCGCCCTCGCGGATCTTCTCGGCCGCGCCGGTGGCCCGGTCCACGATCGTGGCGACCGCGACCACCTCGGCGCCCGCCTCCCGCACCGCCTCGACCGCGGTGAGCGGCGAACCGCCGGTGGTGGACGTGTCCTCCACGACCAGCACCCGGCGGCCCCTGATCTCCGGGCCCTCCACGCGCCGCTGCATGCCGTGCGCCTTGGCGGCCTTGCGCACCACGAAGGCGTCCAGCCGCCGCCCGCGCGCGGCGGCGGCGTGCAGCATCGACGCCGCGACCGGGTCGGCGCCCATGGTCAGCCCGCCGACCGCGTCGAACTCGAACTCGGCGGTCAGGTCGAGCAGCACCTGGCCGACCAGCGGGGCCGCCTCGCCGTCCAGCGTGACCCGGCGCAGGTCCACGTAGTAGTCGGCTTCCAGACCCGACGACAGGGTCACCTTGCCGTGCACCACGGCCTTGTCCTTGATCTGCTGCAGCAGCTCGCCGCGAACGTCGCTCATGGCAGCCAGCTTAAGCGCGGCGCCAGGACCAGGTGGTCGTGGCCTCCAGCGGCTCCAGCGGCGTGACCAGGCGCGGATGGGTGTTCAGCCCGTTGGGCGGACCGGTCTGCGGTTCCACGCACACGGCGGCCTCCTGCTCGTCGTAGACGACGACCCACTTCTCCGGGCTGCTCACCGTCAGCTCCAGCAGCCCCGGCCAGTCGAGGGTGACCTCGACGCCGTCCGGCATCCCGAAGCAGTCGTCCCACGGACCGGGCTTCGGGTCGATCCGGCGGCCGGTGGGCAGGTGGTCGTCGCCGCGCTCCTCCTGCCAGCCGGGCCGGAAGTCCAGCCGGACGTCGGTGCCGGCCAGGTTCCGGTGGAACCACGGGTGCCAGCCGATCTGCGCCGGGAAGGAGGACGCGTACGTCTCCACCGACATCGTCAGCGTCAGCGAGTCCTCGGTCAGCGCGACGACCTGGGTGATGCGGCCGGGATAGGGCCAGGGCTCGACGAGGTCGTACGTGATCACCGCCTCGTCCGCCGAGACGCGCGCCGTGCTCCAGGCGCCGTCGCGCGCGGTGCCGTGGATGGCGTGCGGCGGGGAGTTGAGCGGCATCCGGTGGACGGTGGCGCCGTCGCGGAACTCGCCGTTCCGGATCCGGCCGCACCAGGGGACCATCGGGAAGCAGCCGAACTTGTCGCCCTGGCGCAGCAGCTCGAGACCGCCCACCCTCAGTCCGCCGACGCGGCCGCCGTTGCCCGGCTGAACGGTCGCTTCCGCGTCGCCCGCGGTCAGCGTGATGTCTTCGTTACTCACGGCACGAGGCTACTTGGCCGATCGCGGGGCCGTTCCCCGCGCCGGTCCCGGCCGGCGGACCGGCGACGGCTCCGCCGGGTCCGGCGGCGTGCCTCAGCGGCGGCGGCGCAACGCCCGGCCCACCACGATCGCCCCGGCCACCGCGAGCGCCGCGGCGGGGGCCGCCCAGCGCAGGGCGGAGCCGGCCGAGACGGTGAGCGGGGCGGGCACGGGGGCGTACCGGCCGCGCGGCGGCGCGTGGTCCACCTCCTCCGCGCTGCGCCCGATCATCGTGCGGCGCGCGTGCGCGGCCTCGACGGGCGGTCCGGTGGTCTCGCCGAAGCCGCCGGGGCCGGTGACCCCGGCCACGCCGTCCGTCCCGGCGTCCGCGTCGTCCGCCTGCTCGTCCGCGTCGTACGTCCCGTACTCGTCGTACTCGTCCGACTCGTCGTCGGCGGACGGGTCGAGGGAGGACGGCGGGATCTCGGTGTCGAAGACGGAGGCGCGCCCGGAGGGGGCAGCGGGATCGGCGGAGTGCTCGGCGGACGCGGGCGAGTCGGCGGGTGCGGCCGGGTCGGCGGGGCGCTCGGCGGACGCGGGCGAGTCGGCGGAGGCGGGCCCGGCCGGGGACCCGTCGGAACCGGAACCGGGCTCGGCAGCGGCCCCGTCGGCAGCGGAGCCGTCGGCGGCGGGTCGGGCCGGGGAGTCCTCGGCCGCGGGGTGGGGCGAGGGCTCGGCGGAGGCCTGGTCGGCGGGTGCGGCCTGGTCGGCGGGTCGGGCCGGGGGCGGTACGGGGGCGTCGTCCGCGTCCGGCGCGGCCTCGAAGTCGCCGGTGGCGAGGGGCGCGAAGTCCTCGGTGGCGAGTTCCTCCGCGGTCTCCGGTTCCGGCGCCGCATCGGCCCCCGCCCCCGGTTCCGCCGCGTCCCCCGGTTCCGCCGCCAGGTTCTCCGCGAACCGTTCCAGCAGTCGTACGGCCGCGGTCCGCACCGCCTCCGGGTCCAGCTCGGCGATCCGGCCGTCGCCCGAGGCGGCGCCCTCGACGGTGAGCGCCGTGCCGCCGTCGGCCTCGCCCGGGCGCAGGGTGAGCGCGAGTTTCACCGAGCCGGTGCCGCGCGACTCGGCCGCCTCGCCCTCGACGGCGTACGAGCCGTCGTCGCGGGCCTGGACGCGCAGCGCGCCCCGGTAGGTGATGGAGGTGCCGCCGATCCGCAGCTTCAGGCGGCCGGCGACGGGTTCGGCGCCCGCGTCCTGCTGGAACCCGGGCACCGCCCGGGCGACCCGGTCGGGGTCGGCGAGCACCGCCCGCAGCCGTGGGACGGGAACCGGAACGAACACCTCGTGCTCCATGTCAGCCGACACTACCCAGTGACGGCCCGGAATACCCTTCCCCGTCGCCCGATCGTTCCCGGCCGCCCCCGACACCCCGCCGCACCCCGCCGTCCCCGGCAGTCACACAGCTCCCGGCGGCCCCCGCCTTCCCGGCCACCCGGTAGGCCCCGGCCGACCCGGAACCCCGTCGGCCCCAGCCGCCACCGGGCCCCCGGCGGCCGCCCGGCCCCGCCGACCCGGCAACCCATCCGCACCGGCCGCCACCCGACCCCGGCCGCCCCCGCTGCCGCCCCGCCCGCCCGGTCCCGCTCCGCCTCGCCCCCTCAGCCGTCGACGCCCGGACGCACCAGCCCCGACTCGTACGCCACTACCACCGCCTGCGCGCGGCTGGCCAGGTTGAGTTTGGTCATCGTGCGGTTGAGGTGGGTCTTGACGGTGGCCTCGCTGATGAAGAGGCGGTCGGCGGCCTCGGCGTTGGTCAGGCCCCGGGCGACCAGCCGCAGCACCTCGACCTCGCGGCCGGTCAGGGCGCGCAGGTCGGCCGGGGGATCCGCGGGCGCCGGCGGGGTGTCCGCGCGTTCCGTGAACGCCTCCACCAGCCGCCGGGTGACCACCGGCGCGAACAGCGAGTCGCCGCCGTGCACGGCGGTCACCGCGGCCAGCAGCCGTTCGGGTCCCGCGTCCTTGAGCAGGAACCCGGCGGCCCCGGCGCGCAGCGCGCCGTAGACGTACTCGTCGAGGTCGAAGGTGGTGAGGATCAGGATGCGGGGCGCGGGGTCCGCCGCGTCGGCGAGGATGCGCCGGGTCGCCTCGATGCCGGTCATGCCGGGCATGCGGATGTCCATGAGGATGACGTCCGGCCGGGTCTTCGCGGCCAGCGCGACCGCCTCCGCCCCGTCCGCGGCCTCGCCGACGACCTCCATGCCGGGGGCGGCGCGCAGCAGCGCGACCAGTCCGCTGCGGACGAGGAACTGGTCGTCCACCACCAGCACTCTGATCATTCCGTGACGGCGTCTCCCCGGCGTGCGCCCTGTTCCGACGTCGGAAGGGTCAGTCGCACGCCGAATCCCCCCTCGCGCCGCGGGCCGACGACGATCGTCCCGCCGTAGAGCTTGGCGCGCTCGCGCATGCCGATCAACCCGTGGCCGCCGTGCCGCCGCATTCTGTCCGGATCCACCCCCTTCCCGCGCTCCCGGCCGCCGTCCCGGCCGCTGCCGTCGTCGGTGACCGACACCTGTACCTCGCCGGCGCCGTAGACGAGTTCCACGGCGGCGCTGCTGCCGGGGGCGTGCTTGAGGACGTTGGTCAGCGCCTCCTGGACGACCCGGTAGACGCACAGCTGCACCCCGGACGGCAGCGGGCGCGGCTCGCCGCGCAGGCGCAGGTCGACCGGGACGCCGCCGGACCGGACCCGTTCGACCATCTCCTCCAGCCGGTCGAGGCCGGGCGCCGGTTCGGTGGCGGCGCCGTCCTCCGGCGTGCCGTCCACGCCGTCAGCGCGCAGCAGCCCGAGCATGCGGCGCAGTTCGGCCAGCGCCTCGCCGCTCGCGGTGCCGATGGTGGTGAGGGCGGCGCGCGCGGTGGGCGCGTCGGAGTCGAAGACGAACCGGGCGAGGCCCACCTGGACGTTGATGACGGCCATGTGGTGGGCGACCACGTCGTGCAGTTCGCGCGCGATCCGCACCCGTTCCTCGGCGACCTCGCGCCGCGCCCGTTCGGCCTGTTCGGCGCGGAGCCGTACGGTCAGCTCGGCGCTGCGGCGGGCCAGGTGGCCGAACCACCACAGGGCCAGCGGGTAGCCGATCGCCTGGCCGACGATCGAGGCCAGCATGTCGGAACGGCTGTACACCCCGGCGTAGATCCACACCCCGCCCATCACGGCCGCGCACCACGCGGTGGTCCGGGCGGGCCTCGTGGTGGCCACCATGTAGAGGGCGACCATGGCGGCCGGGGCGTTGACCACGGGCCAGTTGCCGAGGGCGACGTAGAGGCTCCAGCTGAGGTGGACGCAGAGGAAGACGGCGACCGGGGCGCGGGTGCTGAGGGCGAGCGACAGATTGGTCAGGGCGACGAGCGCCCAGGCGTACGTGTCGAGCGGGTGCCACTCCCGGCCGGCCTCCGCGCCGATCAGGCACGCGACGGCCAGCGGCACCAGGGCCGTCAGGCCGTCGACCGCGAGGGGGTGGATCCGCACCGCCGCAGCGTAAGCCCGGTGCGCGAGCATTGGCGTCAACTTTTCGCGGTACCGCGGAAGTTGCAGGAACCGCGCGGCTACCGCGCTGGTTGGCGCCGGTTTCCACCCGGTGCGGGATGTGCGGGTCCGCGGTGCGGCCGTAGGTTCGAGACGCGCCGGCCGCGCTGCGGAGGGGGTCCGCGTCGTCCGGCCGCGGTCCGAGGGTCCGCCGCGGGGTGAGGCCCGGCGGCCCGTTCCACCCGGGGGAGGAACGGGCCGTCGGCACGCGCGCGATGTCCGGGCGGGGGTACGGCTGCCGCAGCCGCGGTGGCGGTGACAGTGGCAGTGGCGGGCGGTGGCGGCTGGGTCATCACGCGGACGGACGGAGGCGTAGCCCGGACGGCTCGAGCGCGGCCCCGGACTGAAGCGGACGGAGGCACCCGGCTGGTCGTGTCGGCGCACGGCCCGGACGGCCCGGACGGCCCGGACGGCTCAGGCGTAGCGCGGGTGGACCAGGGTGGACGGGGGCAGGCCGGGGACGCGGGTGCGGGCGGCGGCGTGGGCGTCCGCGGCGAGCGCGGCCGGGGTGAGCGTGCGCGGGCGCGCGGCCGTCGGGTCCAGGGCGAGGTGGGGCGGGGTGCGGGCGGCGAGGACGAAGCCCCAGTCGCGCGGGGCGCGCCGGGCGCCGGTCGCCCGGTCGGGTCCGGCGGCGAAGCGGGAGTCGCGGCCGCCCACCTGGTAGGGGGCGGTGCGCAGACCGGCGGCGCGGATCGTCGTCTCCACCGTCCAGAACACATCGGGCCGGGAGGCGACCGGCCCGCCGTGCACCGCGAGCCGCCCGCCGGGGGCCAGGACGCGGCGGACCAGGTCGTAGAACTCGCGTGAGTACAGCTTGGTGCTGGCCGTGATGCCCGGGTCGGGCAGATCCTCGATCACCACGTCGTACGCCGCCGCGGGCAGCGTGCGCAGCCGGGCGAAGGCGTCGGCGGTGTGCACCTGGACGCGCCGGTCGTCGTACACGTGTCCGTTCAGCCGGGTGAGGGCCGGGTCGGTGCGGGCCAGACGGACGACGGCCGGGTCGATCTCCACGATGTCCACCCGGTCCACCCCGGGGTGGAGCAGCACCTCGCGGGCGGCCAGGCCGTCGCCGCCGCCGAGGATCAGCACGCGCGCGTGCGCGCCGGTCATCGCGGGCCGGACCAGCGCCTCGTGGTAGCGGCGCTCGTCCTGGCTGCTGACCCGCAGCCGCCCGTCGAGGAACAGGTCCAGCGGACGGCCGCGGGTGCCGCCGGTGAGGACGATCTCCTGGACGCCGGTGCGCATCGCCACGCGCACGTCGTCGCCGTACACCGCCCGGCGGGCCGCCTGCTCGAAGGCGCCGGAGCCGGCGGCGGCCGTGGCGAGCAGGCCGAGAACGACGAGGTTGGCGGCGAGCAGCAGCCGGCGTCCGCGCGGGGTGAGGTCGCGGCGGAACAGGCCGAGGACGAGGGTGCCGCCGGCCAGGACGTTGACCGCGCCGGTGAGCAGCGCGCCGGTGAGCTGGCCGCACAGCGGCAGCAGCAGGAAGGGGAAGGCGAGGCCGCCGACGAGCGCGCCCACGTAGTCGGCGGCGAACAGGTCGGCGACGGCGCCGCCCGCGTCCTGGCGGCGGATGCGCTGGATCAGCTCCATCAGCAGCGGCACCTCGGCGCCGATCAGGAGGCCGATGGCGAGCGAGAAGGCGACCAGCAGACAGCGCGGCGCGGCCACCCACAGGCCGCCCCAGCCGCCGGTCCAGGCGAAGACGGCGTAGAGCGCCATGGCGCTGCACCCGCCGACCAGGGCGAGCGTCGCCTCGATCGCGCCGAAGCCGATGGCGGCGTGCCGGCGCAGCCGCTTGGCGCCGAGCGAGCCGATGCCCATGGCGAACACCATGACGGACAGCACGACGGAGGCCTGGGTGACCGAGTCGCCCATCAGGTACGAGGCGAGGGCGACGAGTTCGAGTTCGTACACCAGTCCACAGGCCGCGCAGACGAACACACCGGCGAGGACGAGGAACCGGCCGGTTCCCGGCCGGACGGGCAGCCGGGCGGGCAGCGGCTCGGGGAGGCCGCGCGGGGGCGCCGGACGGGGCGGGGCCGGGGCGTGCGGTTCGATCACGACTGCGACGTTACGTCACGGGTGCACCACGCTTCGTCACCCACACGTGTGGAAACGGAAGGAACGGCGCATCCCGCGTTTGGACCGGCTCAGTTGACGGGCACCGGCGCGGGACGGCGCGCCCCCACCCGGGTGCGGGTCGCCACCAACTGGCCGTCCTGCGGGTAGGCGTGCCAGGTGCGCCAGTGCACCTGGCCCTCCCGCCGCTGCGCCAGCATGGCGGTGAACGCGTGCGGGCTGCCCGGGAAGACGCCGGCCAGGCCGTGCGGGTGGTCGCAGACGAGGGCCAGCAGTTCCTGCGCGCGCCCGGCGAAGGAGCCCGGCGACAACTCCTCGACGCGTGCGGCGAACTGGTACTCCCAGTCGCCGACCCGCTTGGCGACGCCGAGCGGCAGGGGCGTGCTGGACCCGGGGATGCAGGCCACCGTCTCCGAGCAGATGCCCCGCTCCTCCTCCAGGAGGACCTGGTGGGACGCGCCGAGGAGTCTCAACTGGAGCTTCGCACCCGCAAGTTCGAGGTCGAGCGTGGCCAGCGCGGGCAGCGGCTCGCGGCCCAGCGCCCAGGCGAGGTCGGCCGCGCGCGTGTCGGTGTAGGAGGTGTTCAGGGTCGTGAGCATGGATCGGCTCCGCTAGCACGCTTAAGAAAAGGGATTTCAGGAGGCCGGCGCACCCCGGACGACACGGGGGGACGGCCCGGTCAGCCCAGTTCAGAAAGGGTGCGAGCAGGACGTCCTGGGGGCTGCGTCGGCGAATTAGAGGGAACCACGAACGGCGGGGCCGCCACAGCGTTTTTACCCAACTTCGTGGGGTTTCCATCCCTCAGAGGGCCTGTCAGCTCAACTGTTCAACTACGGCGCACGCCAGGGCGCACGCGACGGCGCGCTCCTCGGCTCGCGCCGGGACGGATCTGGGGGACGACCTTCCGGTTCGCGGCCGAACGCCGTTGCGCGGAAAGGTTGTTGGTATCGGGCAACGGAACGCCGCCCACCACCGCCGTCCGAGCCGCGCCCGCCTCCCCCACGCGAGCCGCCACCACCGACCGGCACCCGACACCGCCCCGAGGCGACCGACGACCGAGCCCGGCCCCCACCGACCGGCGACCGAGACGGGCCACGGGCGACCAGTGGTCAACACCGGCCACAGGCACCCTGTAATCGACACCGGCACCGTCCACCGACGGCCGAGACCGGCCACAGGCACCCGGCGGTCGAGACCGGCCACCGTCAGCTGCCGCCGCCGCAACCGCCCCCGCACGACGACCCGCCTCCGCAGGACGAACCGCCGCCGCACGAGGAGTGGCCGCCGCAGGAGGAGTGCCCTCCGCAGGAGTGACCGCCGTGGTGGTGGCCGCCGTGATGACCGCCGGACGACGAACCGCTGTCACTCGACGCCCACCACCCGGCGCCCCCGCCGCCGCCCGCTCCCCCGCTGTAGGCCCGCGTCCGCCGCCCCTTGGTCATCCGGACCGCACGACCGCCGCGCGCCTTCCCCCGCGCCCCGCGCACCACACCGGACACGAACAGCACCGCGACCACCGCCAGGACTATGAGGAAGACCATGGCGTCACGCTCCTTCCGCTCCCCCGGGAAGATCCCCCCGGGAACGCCCCCCGTGGGCGCTACGCACGCTGCGTGCCCCGGATATCCCCGGCCCCCGAGCGGGCCAAAGCACACTTGAGGAAGTTCTGAGGGTCAGCGCAAAGAAAAAGCCCCCGACCTGCACCGACGCGCAGATCAGGGGCAGTCCGAAGCTCACGGGGCCGTCCGTAGCTCACTGGGCCGTCCGTGGGCCGTGTTCCTCCCCGGGGCCACGCTGAGACACGGTGCCGATGGCACGCCGGGCACGCTCGCGGCCGACGTGCTCCACCGTCGGTTTCGAGGGCGACCGGCCGGCCGGACCGATCGCACAGGACGCCGTTCCGGAACGGTGGCGAACGCACGACCACCGAGCCCAGGTACACCCGGCACCCCTGTGCGCGCGACGAGAAGGTCATCGAGGAACGCGCCGAGGCGCCAGTGAAGCTCAGCTCATGGAGCTTGTGAGCGAGACCTGGCCGACACGAGCAGCCCCAAGAGGCTGACGCACACCGAGTGTTCGACGACGCCGGTGTACGCGCATCGGTCGGAGACCGGCACGGCGGCGACCCGGCCGAGCACCCGGCCCGAGTCGTCGAGGGCGACGTGTCGGTGTCGCGGGAGCTTGGCGGCGTCGAACTCTTCCCAGGGGGGAGCGGTCGTCTCGAAGGCGGCGTTGCCTTCGTCGACGCCGAGTTGATAGGCCGTCAGGACTTGGCGGGGATGCTCGGCGCCCAGCGCGGCGATGCGGTACTCACCGGCCGTGCCCATGGTCAGCTCACCGGAGCGATCTCGTCGGCCAGGCCGCGGATGCGCTTCTCGATCTCGTCGCGGATCGGGCGAACCGCTTCCACGCCCTGCCCGGCCGGGTCGGGGAGCTGCCAGTCGAGGTAGCGCTTGCCAGGGAAGACGGGGCACGTGTCGCCGCAGCCCATCGTGATGACGACGTCGGAGGCCTGGACCGCCTCGACCGTGAGCACCTTGGGCGCCTCGGCAGCGATGTCGATGCCCACCTCCGCCATGGCTTCCACGACGGCCGGGTTCACGGTGCCGGCGGGGGCGGAGCCGGCGGAGCGGACCTGGACGCGGTCGCCTGCCAGGTGGGTGAGGAAGGCGGCGGCCATCTGGGAGCGTCCGGCGTTGTGGACGCAGACGAAGAGCACGGACGGCGTGGCGGTGTCAGACATGGGCGGGGTCCTCTTGGGGCACGGGGACGGCGGCGGCGGTGAAGTAGCGGCGGGCGTACAAAGCGACGTACACCAGGCCGATCAGGACGGGCACTTCGATGAGGGGGCCGACAACGCCGGCGAGGGCCTGGCCGGAGGTGGCGCCGAAGGTGGCGATGGCGACAGCGATGGCCAGCTCGAAGTTGTTGCCCGCAGCGGTGAACGCCAGCGTCGTGGTCCGCGAGTAGTCGAGACCGACCGCGCGGCCCACGGCCATGGACCCGGCCCACATGACGGCGAAGTAGACCAGCAGCGGTAGCGCGATGCGGGCGACGTCGAGGGGCTGTGAGGTGATGGCGTCGCCTTGCAGGGCGAAGAGGACGACGATCGTGAAGAGCAGCCCGTACAGGGCGAAGGGGCCGATGCGCGGGATGAGCTTGGCCTCGTACCAGGTGCGGCCCTTGGTCTTCTCACCGATGCGGCGGGTCAGGTAGCCGGCTGCCAGCGGGATGCCGAGGAAGATGAGCACGCTGCGGGCGATCTCCCACACGGACACGTCCAGTCCGGACTGTTCCAGGCCGAGCCGGCCGGGCAGGACGGAGAGGTAGAACCAGCCCAGCGCCGAGAAGGCGATCACCTGGAAGACGGAGTTCACGGCCACCAGGACGGCGGCGGCTTCCCGGTGGCCGCAGGCGAGGTCGTTCCAGACGATGACCATGGCGATGCAGCGGGCCAGGCCGACAATGATCAGGCCGGTGCGGTAGGCGGGCAGGTCCGGCAGGAACAGCCACGCCAGCGCGAACATGAGCGCCGGGCCGACCACCCAGTTCAGCAGCAGCGACGGCAGCAGCAGGCGGCGGTCGCGGGTGACGGTGTCGAGGCGGTCGTAACGGACCTTGGCCAGCACCGGGTACATCATCACGAGCAGGCCCAGGGCGATCGGCAGGGACACCCCCGTGACGGTCACCTCGGCCAGCGCGTCACCCAGGCCCGGCACCAGGCGGCCCAGCCCGAGGCCCACGGCCATGGCCGCGAGGATCCAGACGGCCAGGTAGCGGTCGACGAAGGACAGGCGTCCGGCCACGTTCCCTTCGGGTACGGCAGTGCTCACGAGGCGGCTCCGGCCGGTGCGGTGCGCTCGGGCAGCGGCTCACCGGCCGGACGGGTCAGGATGCCGGCGAGACGGTCGGTCATTTCCGGAACGAGCCGGTAGTAGACCCAGGTGCCCCGCCGCTCGCAGTCGATCAGGCCCGCCTGACGCAGCAGCTTCAGGTGATGCGAGATCGTCGGCTGGGACAACTCGAAGGCCGGGGTCAGGTCACAGACGCACACCTCGCCGCCCGCCCGAGAGGCGATCATCGACAGCAGGCGCAGCCGCACGGGATCGCCCAGCGCCTTGAACACCTTCGCCAACTCCACCGCCTGGCCCTCGTCCAGGGGAGCGGTCAGCAGCCCAGGGCAGCACGCTCCGGCGTCATCGCTCCGACCGAGCACCACCAGCTCTTGATTCGACATGCCTCTATGTTGACAGTCTTCGATCCAGCGCGCAATCTTGCATCGACAGACATCAATGCAACCGCAACCGGACAGGAGCCCGTCATGTCTCGCGCTCAGCTCGCCCTGCGTGTCAGCGACCTGGAAGCGTCGATCAGCTTCTACTCCAAGCTGTTCGGCACCGAACCGGCCAAGCGGCGCGAGGGCTACGCCAACTTCGCCATCACCGAGCCCCCGCTCAAGCTCGTGCTGATCGAGGGCGAGCCCGGCGAGGAAACCCGGCTGGACCACCTCGGCGTCGAGGTCGAGTCCACCGACCAGGTCGACGCCGCCACCACCCGGCTCAAGGACGCCGGCCTGGCCACCTTCGAGGAGAACGACACGTCCTGCTGCTACGCGCTCCAGGACAAGGTGTGGGTCCACGGGCCCGGCAAGGAGCCGTGGGAGGTCTACGTCGTGAAGGCCGACGCCGACACCCTCGGAAAGAGCGCCGACCCCAACGCCACCGGCGACGGCTGCTGCACCAGCCGGACGACCGAGGAGACCCCGGCAGCGGCCGGGTGCGCCTGCGGCTAGAGACCAACGGCCTGGTGCCACCGCCGGGAGGGTGGCCGACGACGGCAGACGACGGCAGACGACGGCAGACGACGCCGGCCCTTCCCCTGCTCAGAGACGGTGATTCGGCTACCGGCACAGGCACTCGTCGGCGAAGCGGTGTTGAGGAAGTCCGGAGCTTCGGCGCAGGATGGCCCGCATGACCTCCAGCGCACGTCCGCTCCTCAATCGCCGGCTCGCCGAGTTCGGGACGACGATCTTCGCCGAGATGTCCGCCCTGGCCGTGGCCACCGGTGCGATCAACCTGGGCCAGGGCTTCCCCGACACCGACGGCCCCGAGGCGATCCGGGAGGCGGCGGTGCGGGCGCTGCGCGACGGGCGCGGCAACCAGTACCCGCCGGGCCCCGGCGTCCCCGAGCTGCGCACGGCCGTCGCCGCCCACCAGCTGCGGCGCTACGGCCTCTCCTACGACCCCGACACGGAGGTGCTGGTCACGGCGGGCGCCACCGAGGCGATCGCGGCCGCGCTGCTGGCCCTGGTGGAGCCGGGCGACGAGGTGGTCGCCCTGGAGCCGTACTACGACTCCTACGCGGCCTGCATCGCCATGGCGGGCGGCCGGCGGGTGCCGGTGACGCTGCGGCCGCACGAGGGCGCGTTCCGGCTGGACCTGGACGAGCTGCGCGCGGCGGTGACCGACCGGACCCGGCTGCTGCTGCTCAACACCCCGCACAACCCGACCGGCGCGGTCCTCACCCGCGCGGAGCTGACGGCGGTCGCCGAGCTGGCCGTCGAGCGCGATCTGCTGGTGGTCACCGACGAGGTGTACGAGCACCTGGTCTTCGACGACGCGGAGCACATCCCGCTCGCCACCTTGCCCGGCATGCGCGACCGCACGGTCACGGTGGGGTCGGCGGGGAAGACCTTCTCGTTCACCGGCTGGAAGGTCGGCTGGATCACCGCCGCGCCCGGCCTGGTCACGGCGGTGCGTTCGGCCAAGCAGTTCCTGACCTACGTGGCCTCGGGCCCGTTCCAGTACGCGGTGGCCGAGGCGCTGGCGCTGCCCGAGTCGTACTTCGCCGCCTTCCGCGAGGACATGCGGGCCCGGCGGGAGGTGCTGGCGGCGGGCCTGGCGGAGGCGGGCTTCGGCGTCTTCAAGCCGGCCGGCACGTACTTCATCACCACCGACATCCGCCCCCTGGGCGAGAGCGACGGCTTCGCCTTCTGCCGCTCCCTGCCCGAACGCGCGGGCGTGGTCGCCATCCCCAACGCGGTCTTCTACGACCACCGCACCGAGGGCGCCCCCTACGTCCGCTTCGCCTTCTGCAAACAGATCCCGGTCCTGGAGGAGGCGGCGAGCCGGCTGAAGGCCCTGGCGGGCTGAGCCGGAGTCCCGGTGAGTCGCGGACGCGTTCTGCAGTTCTGCCCACAGGCTGTGGACGAACGCGTCGCCGCACCGGCTCCCCGTGGCCGAGCGCCGTCCTCGTACCGGCGCCCCGCACACCGCCCCCGCACCGCCCCCGCCCCCCGCGCACGGCGAGAGCCCGGCCCCAGCACGGCCACCGTGGTGGTCCGTGCCCCGGCCGGGCTCTCGTTCGCCTGCGGCGGCCTGTGGAACGCCGCCGTGGGCGCGGACTACTCCTCGCCGGTCTCCGGCTTGTCCGCCTCGTCGATCTCCTCCTCCAGGCCGAGCTGCTCGACCAGCCAGCGGTCGAACTCCAGCGCGGCGCGCACCCAGCTGACGGTGGAGGAGACGAAGTGCTCCAGGCTCACCCCCGTGCCGATCAGCATCTGCGCCTCGCCGATGAGGCGGACGGCGCCGTCGTCGTGGGTGTGGGTGTAGACCTTGGGCCACAGGGTGCGGCGGTTCCAGTCGTCGATGGCCTCCAGCAGCTGGGGCTTGTCGTCGATCTTGTGCGGCCGGTCGTAGAACGTCCGCACCGAGAAGACCTGCTGGTCGCCCTCGCCGCGGAACATGAAGTACGTGCGGAACTGCTCCCACGGCGCGACGAGGTCACCCTCCTCGTCGACGAGGTGCTTGAGCTCCATCTGGTCCAGGAGCTGCTTCACAAGGTCCTGATCCGGGACGACGGGGCCCGCCGGTCCTTGGGGCTGCGGCTCGGGCTGGCCCCCGAAGTTCGGAATCGAGGACGGGTCGATGCTCACCGTGTTTTTCCCTTCGTACGGATCCCGCCATCCTCCCCCATGCGGGGAGGGGCGTGGCAAGCCCCGGCGGCCCCTGTCAGCCGTGGGCTGACACGATCCGGTCACCCGGGCGGCCGCCAGTCGGGTATCCGCCCGGACCCGGCCCTGACACGCCGCGCCTGCGATCCGCGCGGGCCGCGACCCGAACGGGCTACGGCCCCCTTCCCCGCGCACCGGGGATGGGGGCCGTGCCGCACGGCGGCGGCGCGTGGAGCGCCCTCCGCCGTGCCGTCGTGGTACGGCGGCGGCCAAGCGGCCTGCGACTGCGGGCCGTGCCACCCGCGCCGTACCGCCGGAGGGGCGGCCGCCGGGCGGGCC
>NZ_JAIOAB010000042.1 GCF_019890635.1 Streptomyces sennicomposti | reverse complement strand
CAAGAGACCGGTCATCCCGGTGATCACTAAACAAGCTAGAGCCACATCGCGACCGACCCAGCGAAATCCCCACATGTTGCGCTCAAAGCCGTAAGCAGCGTTCTCACTCGCCACCATCGGGAAGCGAGGATCTTGGCCAAGATGGCGCACCTGATCAGTGGCAGCTTCGATGGCATGATCGGCAGCCGCAGGATTAGCCGCTTCGCGCTGCTTGCTCAGCAATCACACATCGGCAACATCTTCGATCGCCTGCCGCCAAATGTCTCTCTGCGTTGGGTTGCTGCTCTCATTCCAGGTGCGCAGCAGTTGCGTCGACGGTCGGCCGCCCCATCGCTCGTACATCCCCACTTGGGATCGCCGCCCTGCATTACCCACCATAACCGACAGTAGATAGCCGCCGAAAGTAGCCGAGAGAACCCCCAGTGCTACGGGTACCGCCGGGTAGGCCTTCAGGCCGAGCGTGACAACAGTGATGGTGATAGGTGCAATCCCCAACACGCCTGGGCAAGGCGAGCCTTCCGTTCGTATGCGCTCAAAGCCACGGTGAACTTCATACCAGAAACAAGCCATAGCCGTATAGACGAGCGAATGATCCGGTCTGCGTGGCAGCATCTGCTGCCACGCCATGACCGTCAGTTGCCAGCTCTGCCTGAACACGACGGCAATCGAACCGACGGTTGTGCTGATCCTGCTCTTCCTGTCCTGGGTCAGAGACGGCCTGTCGGCCGAGACTTGGCTCTGCGACGCCCCAGAGGCTGGCGCAATGGGGCCGACGGTCCGTGACCGTCGGCCCCATTCACCCAACCAGCGAGACCCTTGCCCTAACCCGCCCCTACAGCACCGGCAAGTGCTTCCGCAGTTCGTACGCCGTGACCTCGCTGCGGTATTCCTCCCATTCCTGCTTCTTGTTGCGGAGGAAGAAGTCGAAGACGTGTTCGCCGAGGGTTTCGGCCACCAGGTCGCTGCTTTCCATGAGGGTCAGGGCCTCGCCGAGGTTCTGCGGGAGGGGTTCGATGCCCATCGCGCGGCGTTCGGCGTTGGAGAGGGCCCAGACGTCGTCCTCGGCGCCCGGCGGGAGTTCGTAGCCCTCCTCGATGCCCTTCAGGCCGGCGGCCAGGAGGACGGCGTAGGTCAGGTACGGGTTCGCGCCGGAGTCGATCGAGCGGACCTCGACGCGGGCCGAGCCCGTCTTGCCGGGCTTGTACATCGGGACGCGGACCAGCGCGCTGCGGTTGTTGTGGCCCCAGCAGATGTACGACGGGGCCTCGCCGCCGGCGCCCGCCGTGCGCTCGGAGCCGCCCCAGATGCGCTTGTAGGAGTTGACCCACTGGTTGGTCACCGCGCTGATCTCCGCCGCGTGCCGCAGCAGGCCCGCGATGAAGGAGCGGCCGACCTTGGAGAGCTGGTACTCCGCGCCGGACTCGTAGAACGCGTTCCGGTCGCCCTCGAAGAGCGAGAGGTGCGAGTGCATGCCGGAGCCCGGGTACTCCGAGAACGGCTTCGGCATGAAGGTCGCCTGAAGCCCCTGCTCCAGCGCCACCTGCTTCATGACCAGGCGGAACGTCATGATGTTGTCCGCCGTGGACAGCGCGTCGGCGTAGCGCAGGTCGATCTCCTGCTGCCCCGGCGCGCCCTCGTGGTGGGAGAACTCCACCGAGATCCCCATCGACTCCAGCATGGTGATCGCCTGGCGGCGGAAGTCCATGCCGATGGCCTGCGGGGTGTGGTCGAAGTAGCCGGAGTTGTCCGCGGGGGTGGGGCGGGAGCCGTCCAGCGGGCGGTTCTTCAGCAGGAAGAACTCGATCTCCGGGTGGGTGTAGAAGGTGAAGCCCAGGTCGGAGGTGCGCGCCAGGGCCCGCTTGAGGACGTAGCGCGGGTCCGCGAAGGACGGGGAGCCGTCCGGCATGAGGATGTCGCAGAACATCCGCGCCGTGCCGGGGGCCTCCGCCCGCCAGGGCAGGATCTGGAACGTCGACGGGTCCGGCTTGGCGATCATGTCGGACTCGTAGACCCGGGCGAAGCCCTCGATGGCCGAGCCGTCGAAGCCGATGCCCTCGTCAAAGGCCTGTTCGAGCTCGGCGGGGGCCACGGCGACCGACTTCAGGAAGCCCAGCACGTCCGTGAACCACAGGCGTACGAACCGGATGTCGCGCTCCTCCAACGTCCGGAGCACGAACTCCTGCTGCTTGTCCATCTTCCGCTTCCCCATCCTTGCTGGTCAGGCCGCCTGTGTCCGTATGTCGTCACGGGAGGCGGTCGGGCACGCGAGCATCACACCACACCAGGGTTTCACGCGCGTTGCCGACGGCCGTGACCCGGACCGGGTGCGGTGCGAGGTCCGGGTCCCGGCCTCGCCCCGGTCCGGGCCGGGGCCCGGCCGGGCCGCATGTCCCGGCCGGCCGGGCAGCCGGTCGTTCTGGCGTTCGGTCGTCCGCGCGCAGTGGTGCACTGCTCTGCCGCCCATCTTGCCCCCTGTGCGCCCCCGCCGTAATGGCCGGAGGCCATCCCGTCCGCCGCACGGCCACACCGCACCACATGGGCGGCGTGGCCGGAGGCCGTCCCCCGTGAGGCAGACCACGTTCCTTTAATTTGCATCTCAGATGCAAGTTTTCATACGGTCATGACGAGTCGAGCGATCGAGCACACGATCGAGTCATCGAGGAGTCACGATGCTGTCCGAGCAGTCAGCAGCCACCGTCCGCGCCACCCTTCCCGCCGTCGGCGCGGCCATCGGCCAGATCACCGAGCGTTTCTACGCCAGGCTGTTCGAGGCCCACCCCGAACTGCTGCGGGACCTGTTCAACCGCGGCAACCAGGCCTCCGGCGCGCAGAAGCAGGCCCTCGCCGGCTCCATCGCCGCCTTCGCGACGTACCTGGTGAACAACCCCGACCGGCGCCCCGACGTGATGCTCGACCGCATCGCCCACAAGCACGCCTCGCTCGGCATCGTCCCGGAGCAGTACCCGATCGTGCACGAGCACCTGTTCGCCGCCATCGCCGAGATCCTCGGCGACGCCGTCACCGAAGAGGTCGCCGCCGCCTGGACCGAGGTCTACTGGCTGATGGCCAACGCCCTCATCGCCATCGAGAAGCGGCTGTACGAGCAGAGCGCGCAGACCGGCTGGCGCGAGTGGAAGGTCGTCGAGCGCGTCGAGGAGACCGACGACGTGGTCACCTTCAAGCTGCGCCCCGTGGACGACGGCCCGGTGCCCGGCTACCGCGCCGGACAGTACGTCTCGGTCGGCGTCACGCTCGCGGACGGCGCCCGGCAGATCCGCCAGTACAGCCTCACCGCGGCCCCCGGCTCGCCGGAGCGGCAGTTCGCCGTCAAGCGGGTGACCGGCGACGCCGCCACGCCCGACGGCGAGGTCTCCAACCACCTGCACGCCCACGTACGCGAGGGCGACGTCCTCCAGCTGTCCGCCCCGTACGGCGACCTGGTCCTGGAGGACACCCACGCGCCGCTGCTGCTCGCCTCCGCGGGCATCGGCGTCACCCCGATGATCGCCATGCTGGAGCAGCTCGCCGACGCCGGCCACGGCGCGCCGGTGACCGTCGTGCACGCCGACCGCTCCCCCGCCGCGCACGCGCTGCGCGCGGACCACGAGGCGTACGCGGCCAAGCTGGCCGACGCGCGGACCGTCTTCTTCTACGAGCAGGACGCCGAGGGCGCGGGCCGGCCCGGCCGGGTCGATCTCGCCGAGGTCGCCGTCCCCGCCGGGACGCGGGCCTATCTGTGCGGCCCGCTGCCGTTCATGCGCGCGGTGCGCGAGCAGCTCATCGCCAAGGGCGTGGCCCCGGCCGACATCCACTACGAGGTCTTCGGCCCGGACCTGTGGCTGGCGCAGCCCGCGCAGGCGCCGGCGGCGGCCTGACGACAGGGTCCGGCAGAGCTTGACGGCAGGCTCCAGGGGAGCTTGACGACAGGGTCCGGGAGAGCTTGACGGCAGGGTCCGGCGGTCGGGCGGCAGGGTGGCGGTGGTGGGCAGGCGGGTACCTCGCCCGGTCGGCCGCCGCCCTTCGCCGCCTCCGCCGCCCCCTGGCCCTTCTGACCCTCCCGGCCCCCATAGTCCCCTACCGGCCGGTCCGAGGCGGTTTCCCCCGTCGCCTCGGACCGGCTTTCCGCATGTCCGCGCGACGGCCCGCCCGCGTGCGGCTACGGCACCCCCGAGGCCATGCGCCGCGCGTTCGTCAAGGCGCTCGGCGCCTCCCCGGCCGAGTACCGCCGCCGCGTGCCGCCCCGCCGGGCAGACCTCGGCGCGGGGCAGCGCCCCTCAGGCCGGGGAACCTGCTCGCTCAGGACGCCGGCCGCATGCTCGGCAGCCCCAGCAGCAGCGGTCCCGTCGGCGCCGCGACCATGTCGGCGACCGTGAGGGGATCGAGCGCGGCGTAGAACGCCTCCTGGGCCCGGCGCAGGGCGCCCCGCAGGCGGCAGTCGGAGTTCAGCGGGCAGGGGGTGTCGCCGCCGGTGCAGTCGGCGACGTCGCCCTCGCCCTCCATGGTGCGCACGATCGCGCCGATCGACGCGCCCCGGCCCGCCTCCGTGAGGGAGAGTCCGCCGCCCCGGCCGCGGCGGGCCGTGAGCAGGCCGCGGTGCTGGAGTTCGGCGACGATCTTCGCGGCATGCGTGTACGGCACGCCCATGTCCGCCGCGACCTCGCGGGTCGTGGGGGTGTCGGTCTCGCCCGCGACGGCGAGCCTCATCAGGACGCGCAGCGCCATGTCGGTGGAGCGCAGCAGCCGCATACCGCCAGCGTAAATAATCGGCATCCGCCGTTCAACTTAACGGCGGCCCGCCGCCCGCCGCCGCCCCCTCCGTGACCGCCGTCCTCTCCGTGCCGGCCGCCCCCTCCCCGCCCGCTGTGCCCGGCAACCCGCCGTCGATCGCCGCGCTCTCCCCCGCGCCCCCTCCGCCCCACTACGATCAGCGCGAGCCGACCGCCCTCACCGCCCCTCCGACCCCGAAGGACCCCCATGGCCTCCGCCCCTCAGCCCGGACCCACCGGTACGACCGGCAGCGACCAGCGCCGGGCCCATATGGAGGAGCTGCGCCGCGCCGAGCAGGCCCGGCAGCGGCGCAACCGCGTGCTCGGCATCGTCGCGAGCGTGGCCGTGGTCGCGGGGCTGACCGTGGGCGGCGTGCTGTTCGTCCACGCGCAGACCGCGCAGTCCGAGAACGGCGGCACGGCGGGCTCGGCCGTCGAGGCGAAGAGCGGCCAGGACGGCAAGAACGCGAAGCCCGGCGGCGCGGGTCACTTCACCACCGGCCCCGACGGCGTCCGCACCTGGCAGGGCACCCTCACCCGCAACCACACCACCGACCCCGTGACGTACCCGATGGAGCCCCCGGTCGGCGGCGACCACAATCCGGTCTGGCAGAACTGCAACGGCGACGTGTACACCGCGCCGATCGAGAACGAGCACGCCGTGCACGCCCTGGAGCACGGCGCGGTCTGGGTGACGTACAACGCGAAGGCGGCCAAGGCGGACGTGGCCGCGCTGGCGGAGAAGGTGCGCCGGACGCCGTACACGCTGATGAGTCCCGTCGCCGACCAGAAGGACCCGATCATGCTGTCGGCGTGGGCGCACCAGCGCAGTGTGAGCGGCGCGAAGGACCCGAACGTCGACAAGTTTTTCGCCGAGTTCGTCCAGGGCGCGCAGACGCCGGAGCCGGGGGCCGCCTGCACGGGCGGTGTGGACCGGTGAGGCCGGCCGGGCTGGTCGCGGCGGCCGCGGTGACCGCGCTGGCGGCGGCCGGGGCCATCACCTACGCGGTCGCCGAGGACGGCGGGGCGCACGCCCATGTCCCCGCGCCCGCCGCGGCGGCGGCCTCCGCGTCCGCCGTCCCCGTCCCGGCCGCCGACTCCGCGGACGCGGGCTTCGCCCGGGACATGGCGGTCCACCACCAGCAGGCGGTGGAGATGTCGTACATCGTGCGCGACCGCACCCGCGACACCGAAGTGCGCCGTCTCGCCTACGACATCGCGCAGACGCAGGCCAACCAGCGCGGGATGCTGCTGGGTTGGCTGGATCTGTGGGAGCTGCCGAAGGTGTCGGCCGAGCCGCCGATGACCTGGATGGGGATGGGCGACGCGGCGGCCGGCAAGGACGGCGCGCTGATGCCCGGCATGGCGACCAACGCGCAGCTGAAGAAGCTCGGCCGACTCAGCGGCCGGCAGGCGGAGATCTACTACCTCCAGCTGATGACCGCCCACCACAAGGGCGGTCTGCACATGGCGCAGGGGTGCGTCGCCCGGTGCACGGTGGCGGCGGAGAAGCGGCTGGCGCAGAGCATGGTGGACGGGCAGCAGTCAGAGCTGCGGCTCATGGCCGGCATGCTCAAGGAGCGGGGCGCGACGGCCGGTTCATGAGCGGTGCGGCGCACGGTTCATGAGCGGTACGCACCCGGTTCATGAGCGGTGCGGCGCCCGGTTCGTGAGACGGGGCCTCCGGAATCCGGGAACCGAAGCTCTCAATCCGGGGAACGAAGGACTCAATTCACCCCGTATACACCGTGCCTGACGGTTCCTTGGCTTTCTCTTGGCTTACGCATGGCCCTGGCATGAACGGTTCATCGGGAAGAGTGACCCTCGATCGTGTGATCCATTCATGGGCCTACCGCCCATGGGGCCAAACCGCCGCGGCCGCTTCGCGGATCACGCGTGGTCCGACCACTCATTGCGTTACATGCGATCCGCATCGCAGGGGGTTCTATGAGATCCAACCGCGCCACCGTGCGCGCCGGTGTGAGCCTGGCGGCGACGCTGCCCATGGTCGCCGGCGCGCTCGCGCTCGGCATACCCGCGGCGCACGCCGCGGACCACTCGGGCCGCGGCGCCCTCGCGGGCACCAAGCCCGCGTGGGCGACGGCCAAGGCGGACAAGGGCGCCGCCGCCGACAGCTCCCGGGTCAACGCCCGGGTGTACCTGGCCGGCCGCGACGCCGCCGGCCTCGCGGCGTACGCCAAGGCGGTCGCCGACCCGTCCTCGCCCCAGTACGGCAAGTACCTGACCGCCGAGCAGGCGCAGGCCCGTTACGGCGCGACCAAGGCCCAGGTGGCCGCGGTCAGGTCGTGGCTGAAGTCGGCGGGCCTCACGGTCACCTCCGTCACGCCGCACTACATCGCCGTCTCCGGCGATGTCGCCGCCGCCGAGAAGGCGTTCGGCACCCAGCTGCACAACTTCGCCAAGGGCTCGAAGACTTACCGCGCCCCGGCCGCGTCGGCCTCCGTGCCGGCCGGGCTGAAGGGCGCCGTGCTGACCGTCACCGGTCTGGACAACGCCCCGCACAAGGCGAACCACAAGGAGCAGCTGCCGCCGCCGGACGCGGTGTTCAAGAATGCCGGGCCGTTCTCCTCGTACTACGGCTCCAGGACCGCGAGCACGCTGCCCTCGGCCTACGGCCAGAAGGTCCCGTACGCCGTCAAGGGCTACACGGGCAAGCAGCTGCGCTCGGCCTACGGCGCCGGCAAGTACACCGGCAAGGGCGTCCGGATCGCGATCACCGACGCGTACGCCTCGCCGACCATCGCCTACGACGCGGCCAACTACGCGAAGCAGAACGGCGACAAGGCCTGGAAGACCAGCCAGCTGCGCCAGGTGCTGCCGGCCGACTACACCAGGACCGAGGAGTGCGGCGCGGCCGGCTGGTACGGCGAGGAGACCCTCGACGTCGAGGCCGTGCACGCCGTCGCGCCCGACGCGAACGTCACCTACGTGGGCGCGGCGTCCTGCTACGACGACGACCTGCTCGACTCGCTGAGCAAGATCGTCGACAGCCACCTGGCCGACATCGTCTCCAACTCCTGGGGCGACATCGAGGCCAACCAGACGCCGGACCTGGCCGCCGCCTACGACCAGGTGTTCCAGTTCGGCGCGGTGGAGGGCATCGGCTTCTACTTCTCCTCCGGCGACAACGGCGACGAGGTCGCCAACACCGGTGTCAAGCAGGTCGACACCCCGGCCAACTCGGCGTGGGTGACCGCCGTCGGCGGCACCTCGCTGGCCGTCGGCAAGGGCGACAAGTACCTGTGGGAGACCGGCTGGGGCACCGAGAAGGCCAACCTGTCGGCCGACGGGAAGAGCTGGACGGACTTCCCGGGCGCGTACACCTCCGGCGCGGGCGGCGGCACCAGCAAGACCGTGCCGCAGCCGTACTACCAGAAGGGCGTCGTGCCCACGGGGCTGGCCACGGCCAACAACGCGGCCGGCAACCGCGTCGTCCCGGACATCGCGGCGATCGCCGACCCGAACACCGGCTTCCTGGTCGGCCAGACGCAGTCCTTCCCGGACGGCACCCAGCGCTACAGCGAGTACCGCATCGGCGGCACCTCGCTGGCCGCGCCGGTGATCGCGGCCGTGCAGGCCCTCGCCCAGGAGGCCCGCGGCGGCAAGGCGATCGGCTTCGCCAACCCGTCGATCTACTCGAAGTACGGCTCGAAGCTGTACCACGACGTGGTGGACAAGCCGACCGGCAAGGACCTCGCGGTGGCCCGCGTGGACTTCGTCAACGGCGTCGACGCCTCCGGCGGTCTGACCTACTCCGTGCGCAGCCTCGGCAAGGACAGCTCGCTCAAGGCCGTCAAGGGCTACGACGACGTGACCGGCGTGGGCTCGCCCGCCAAGGGCTACGTCGACTCCTACCGTCGCCACTGACGCACGCACCACCGGCCGTGCCGCACGGCCCCGGCGCCCGCTCCTCCTCCCCGAGGGGCGGGCGCCCGCGTGTTCGGCCCCGCGCCCGAGGGCGGTCACACGTGTGCCGGGCCACACCCGCGCCGCCGCGCCCGCCCCCCATCGCGTCGCTCTGACGATTACACTGGGGCGCGTGCCTCAACTACGTCTCGCCCTGAACCAGATCGACTCCCGCGTCGGCGACCTCGCCGCGAACGCCGAGTCGATCCTCCGCTGGACCCGGCACTCGGCCGAGCAGGGAGCGCATCTCGTGGCGTTCCCGGAGATGGCGCTGACCGGGTACCCCGTCGAGGACCTGGCCCTGAGGTCGTCGTTCGTGACGGCGTCCCGCACCGCGCTGCGCGAGCTGGCCGCCCGGCTCGCCGGGGAGGGCCTCGGCGAGCTGCCGGTCGTCGTCGGCTACCTGGACCGCAGCGAGAGCGCCCAGCCGAAGTACGGCATGCCGGCCGGCGCGCCGCGGAACGCGGCGGCGGTGCTGCACCGCGGCGAGGTGGTGCTGACCTTCGCCAAGCACCACCTGCCGAACTACGGCGTCTTCGACGAGTTCCGCTACTTCGTGCCCGGCGACACCATGCCGGTGCTGCGGGTGCACGGCGTGGACGTCGCCCTCGCCATCTGCGAGGACCTGTGGCAGGACGGCGGCCGGGTCCCGGCGGCGCGCACCGCCCGCGCGGGGCTGCTGCTGTCGGTCAACGCCTCGCCGTACGAGCGGGAGAAGGACGACACCCGCCTGGAGCTGGTCCGCAAGCGGGCCCAGGAGGCCGGCTGCACCACCGCCTACCTGGCCATGACCGGCGGGCAGGACGAGCTGGTCTTCGACGGCGACTCGATCGTCGTCGGCGCGGACGGCGAGGTGATCGCGCGGGCGGCGCAGTTCGAGGAGACCTGCGTGGTGCTGGACCTGGAGCTGCCGGCCGCCGCCGCGGACGCCCCCTCGGGCGTGGTGGACGACGGGCTGCGGGTCGACCGGGTCGTGCTGTCCGAGGAGCCGCTGCCGGCCTACGAGCCGGTGCCGGCCGCCGGGTGCGGTGAGCGTCTGGACGACGACGAGGAGGTCTACACGGCGCTGGTCACGGGCCTGCGGGCGTACGTGGCGAAGAACGGCTTCCGGTCGGTGCTGATCGGCCTGTCCGGCGGCATCGACTCCGCGCTGGTCGCGGCGATCGCCTGCGACGCGGTGGGCCCGGAGAACGTGTACGGCGTCTCGATGCCCTCGAAGTACTCCTCGCAGCACTCCAAGGACGACGCGGCGGAGCTGGCCCGGCGCACCGGCCTGAACTTCCGCACGGTGCCGATCGTGCCGATGTTCGACGCGTACATGGACTCGCTCGGGCTGACCGGGCTCGCGGAGGAGAACCTCCAGTCCCGGCTGCGCGGCACGCTGCTGATGGCGCTGTCCAACCAGGAGGGCCACATCGTCCTCGCCCCCGGCAACAAGTCGGAGCTGGCGGTGGGCTACTCGACGCTGTACGGCGACTCGGTGGGGGCGTACGGCCCGATCAAGGACGTGTACAAGACGTCGGTGTTCCGGCTGGCGAAGTGGCGCAACCGGGCGGCGGCCGAGCGCGGCCAGACCCCGCCGATCCCGGAGAACTCCATCTCCAAGCCGCCGAGCGCGGAACTCAGGCCGGGCCAGGTGGACACCGACTCGCTCCCGAACTACCCGGTGCTGGACGCCATCCTGGAGCTGTACGTCGACCGCGACAAGGGCGCCGACGAGATCGTCGCGGCCGGTTACGACCCCGAGCTGGTCGCCCGGACGCTGCGGATGGTGGACACGGCCGAGTACAAGCGCCGCCAGTACCCGCCGGGCACGAAGATCTCCCCCAAGGGCTTCGGCAAGGACCGCCGCCTCCCGATCACGAACGGCTGGCGCGAGCACTTGTGACCGCCCCGCGCGGCCGCGGAACAGCCCCGCCGACGGGGGAAGATCGGCGGGGCTGTTCCCGGTGGTGCCGTGGTGGTCCGGTGGGCGCGGTGGGGCGGGGCGGCGGGCCGGTGGCCCGGCCGCCCGGTGGTGCGGCGCCCTGGGGGTTCCGCCCTAGTGGACGGAGTGCTCCTCCTGCGGGAAGGCGCCGCCGACGACGTCCTCGGCGAAGGACCTGGCCGCGTCGCCCATGATCTGGCGCAGGTCGGCGTACTGCTTGACGAACTTCGGGACGCGGCCGCCGGTGAGGCCGAGCATGTCGGTCCAGACCAGGACCTGCGCGTCGGTCTCCGGGCCGGCGCCGATGCCGACGGTCGGGATGTGCAGGACCCGCGTCACCTCGGCGGCCAGCTCGGCCGGGACCAGTTCGAGGACGACCGCGAACGCGCCCGCGTCCTGCACCGACTTGGCGTCGCGCAGCAGCTGCTGGGCGGCCTCCTCGCCGCGGCCCTGGACGCGGTAGCCCATGGCGTTGACGGACTGCGGGGTCAGGCCGATGTGCGCCATGACCGGGATGCCGGACTCCACCAGGAGCCGGATCTGCTCGTGCGAGCGCTCGCCGCCCTCCAGCTTGACCGCGCCGGCGCCCGCCTCCTTGACCAGCCGGGTGGCCGAGCGCAGCGCCTGCACCGGGCCCTCCTGGTAGGAGCCGAAGGGGAGGTCGGCGACGATCAGGGACCGCCTGGTGCCGCGGACGACGGCGGCGGACAGCATGGTCATCTCATCGAGGGTGACGGGCACGGTGGTGTCGTACCCGAGGTGACAGTTGCCGGCGGAGTCGCCGACCAGGATCACCGGGATGCCGGCCTCGTCGAAGACGGAGGCGGTCATCGCGTCGTAGGCGGTGAGCATGGGCCACTTCTCGCCGCGTTCCTTGGCGAGGGTGATGTCGCGGACGGTGATGCGGCGGGTGCCCTTGCCCCCGTACAGCGCCTTGCTGCCGTCGGAGGGCTGGGTGCGGGCAGCCGAAAGCTGCGTCATTGCAACGGCTCCTTCAGTCATCTCGAGGCGCCCTGACGGCGTCCCCGGACTCCCCTCCATGGTGGCACTTCGGGCCGGAGGGGGCCAGAGGGGGTCTGTGTGCGCCGTGTCTCGGGGGCGGGGTGCGTATCGGGGATGCCGGGCCGGGCGGGCGTAACTCGGAAGGCCCCCTTCCGGTACAGCACGGCGCGTAAGTTCTCAGTAAAATACTTCCGATACGAGACGGTCTCGTATCGGAAAGCGCCTAGGCTCGGGACCATGACTACTCCTGCCGACCACGCCGGGTCCGGCCCCCGGATACCGGAGGCGGTGCACCGGCGCCGCTGGGCGATCCTCGGCGTCCTGATGCTGAGCCTGCTGATCGTGGTGCTCGACAACTCGATCCTGAACGTCGCCATCAAGACGATCTCCACCCCCGCCCCGACGGGGCTGGGCGCGACCCAGAGCGAGCTGGAGTGGGCGATCAACGCCTACACGCTCGTCTTCGCGGGTCTGCTGTTCACCGCCGGCCTGGTCGGCGACCGGGTGGGCCGCAAGAAGGTCCTGCTCGGCGGTCTCGTCGTGTTCGGCATCGGCTCCGCGCTGGCCGCCGAGTCAGGCTCGCCCGGCCAGCTGATCGCCTTCCGCGCGCTGATGGCGCTCGGCGCCGCGTTCGTCATGCCGGCCACGCTCGCCGTGCTGATGAACGTCTTCGAGCGCGAGGAGCAGCCCAAGGCCATCGGCATCTGGGCGGGCGGCGTGGGCCTGGCCATCGCCATCGGCCCGATCACCGGCGGTCTGCTGCTGGACCACTTCTGGTGGGGCTCGGTCTTCCTCATCAACGTGCCGATCGTGATCCTCGCGCTCGGGCTGATGGTGTGGCTGGTGCCCGACTCCCGCGACCCGCGCCCGGGCCGACTCGACCCGGTCGGCGTCGTCCTGTCCGTGGTCGGCCTGGTCCTGCTGGTCTACGGCATCATCAAGGGCGGCGAGCTGGCCGACTTCACCGACCCGAAGGTGCTCGCGACGATCATCGCCGGCGTGGTGGTCCTCGCGGCGTTCATCCTGTTCGAGAAGCGCAGCGACCACCCGTCGCTGGACGTGACGTACTTCAAGAACAAGGTGTTCTCGGCCGCCATGGCCGCCATCGCGCTGGTCTTCTTCGCGCTGATGGGCGTGACGTTCTTCTCGGTCTTCTACACCCAGAGCGTGCGCGGCTACTCCCCGCTGCAGTCCGGTCTGCTGATGATCCCGCTGGCCGCCGCGCAGATGATCTTCGCGCCGCGGGCCCGGCTGGTCGTCGACCGGTTCGGCTACCGGGCGACCACCACGGCCGGTCTGGCGCTGCTGGCCGGCATGCTCGGCGCCTTCGCCGCCTTCGACGCGGACACGCCCATCTGGCTGCTGGAGGTCGTGTTCTTCCTGATGGGCGCGGGCATGGCGCACATCATGACGCCGACCAGCGTGGTCATCATGCAGGCCCTGCCGCGCGAGAAGGCCGGTTCGGCGTCCGCGCTGAGCAACACCTTCCGGCAGGTCGGCGGCGCCCTCGGCATCGCCGTCCTCGGCTCGGTGCTCTCCACGGCGTACCGGAACAGCATCGAGGGCAAGCTCGGGATGCTCCCGGCCAATCTGCGCGACACCGCCGGCGAGTCGATCGAGGCCACCCTCGGCGTCGCCGCGAAGCTCGGCCCGCGCGGCCAGGCCCTGGTGGACCCGGCCAACGACGCCTTCCTGCACGCCATGCACGTCACCGCGCTGTGCGGCACCGTGGTCGCGCTGCTCGGCGCGGTCGTGACGGCCGTGTTCCTGCCCGGCAGGCCGCAGCAGCCGCCTCGGCAGGGCGGCGAGGAGGAGCAGGAGCTGGTGGCGGCCATGGACTAGCCGCGCGGGAGCACGGGCGGGAGTACGGGGACGCGGGAGGTCGTCGAGGAGGGGGAAGCACGGGGGGCGCGGCAGTCGACGGGGGCGGCAGGCCGGCGGTGGGGGAACCATCGCCGGTCGCCGGTCACGGTCACCGGGTAGGAGAATTGCCCGGTACGACGAAAGGACGTCTCAAGTGAGTCTCGCCGACAGCCCGGCCTCACCCGCCGCGGAGGCCCCCGCGCGGGGACGCCCCCGCAGCGAGGCGGTGGAACGCGCCATCGTGGAGGGCGTGATGAAGCTGCTGGAGGAGGGCGTGCCGCTGGCCGAACTCTCCATCGAGCGCATCGCCCGGACCGCCGGCGTCGGCAAGGCCACCATCTACCGCCGCTGGAGCGGCAAGGAGGAGCTGTTCGTCGACGTGGTGCGCGCGGCCGAGCCGCCCGATCCGGAACTGCCCGGCACGAGCGTGCGCGACGATCTGGTGGTCCTGCTGGAGCAGTTGCGCATCCGCGGGCTGGCCAGCCGCTCCTCGGCGATCCTGCACAACGTCTACGCGCAGATGAAGAGCAGCCCGAAGATCTGGTGCGCCTACCACCAGACCGTGGTGGAACCGCGGCGCAGGCTCCAGATCGAGGTCCTGCGCCGGGGGCAGCTGCGCGGTGAGCTGCGCACGGATCTCGACGTCGAGCTGCTGAACGACATCTTCGTCGGCCCCATGCTGGTGCGCAGTGTGATGCGCCCGGAGGCCGATCTGCCCGAGGACCTGCCCGAGCAGATCGTGGACGCGCTGCTCGAAGGTCTACGGCCCGTCAGTTCCCCGTCATAATGTGCACGTTTCGTCACAGACCATGATCACCGAGCGGTAACCGGAACCTCTCGCGCCGACTTGTTCGTCATCGTGCCCGTACGGCCGTCACCGGACGGCGGAACGGAGCCGATCATCCCCTAGGGTCGTAACCCACGGGGTGAACGGTGTGCACGGCAGGCAGTGAGGCGACGGTATGGCGCAGCAGGCGTACATGACGGAGACGGACGACGGCGGCTCGGGGCCCGAGCGCCGGAGAAACCGGCTCCGGCGCCTGGTGCATCGCCTCCTCGGCGCCTGGCGCGGCGACCGGCGGATCTGGCTGCGGGGCATCGTGCTGGCCGTGGTCGCGGTGGCGCTGGCCCTGGTGATGCTGCTGCACTCGCACATCCCCAACCGGATCGGCAACCTCGGCAGTCTCACCGAGACGTTCCTGCCGTGGCTGGGCCTCGCGATCCCGGTGCTGCTGGTGCTGGCGCTGGTGCGCAGGTCGGCGACGGCGCTGCTCGCGGTGGTGCTGCCGGCGGCCGTCTGGCTGAACCTCTTCGGCGGGCTGCTGTTCGACAAGTCGGCCGGCGGCGGCGATCTGATGGTGGCCACGCACAACGTCAACGCCGACAACCCGGACCCGTCCGGCACCGCCCGCGAGGTGGCCGCCTCGGGCGCGGACGTGCTGGCGCTGGAGGAGCTGAAGGCGTCGGCGGTGCCGGTGTACGAGAAGGCGCTGGCGCCGACGTACCGGTACCACGCGGTGCAGGGCACGGTGGGGCTGTGGAGCAAGTATCCGCTCAGCTCGGTGAAGCCGGTGAACATCCGGCTGGGCTGGACGCGGGCGATGCGGGCCACGGTGGCGACGCCCGAGGGCGCGGTCGCGGTGTACGTGGCGCACATGCCGTCGGTGCGGGTGAAGATGAACGCCGGGTTCACGGCCTCGCAGCGCGACCAGAGCGCGGACGCGCTGGGTGAGGCGATCGCCGACGAGGCGCTGCCGCGGGTGGTGCTGCTGGGCGATCTGAACGGCACGATGAACGACCGCTCGCTCAACGCGGTGACCGCGCAGATGCGTTCGACGCAGGGTGCGGTGGGCAACGGCTTCGGGTTCAGCTGGCCGGCGTCGTTCCCGATGGCGCGGATCGACCAGATCATGGTCAGGGGGGTCGAGCCGGAGAGCTCGTGGACGCTGCCGCGCACGGACAGCGACCATCTGCCGGTGGCGGCGCGTGTGAAGGTCACCACATCGGTCACCGGCTCGTAACCCGCTGGAATACGGGACCTGAGAGACTTTGTTCCGCAGCTGAACTTACCGTCCTCACCGCTGCCCGGAACCCACCTCGAAAGGCCCCTTCATGCCCCTGGCCCTGCTCGCCCTCGCCGTGGGCGCCTTCGGCATCGGCACGACCGAGTTCGTGATGATGGGGCTGCTGCCCGATGTCGCGGACGACCTCGGCATCTCGATCCCCACCGCCGGGCACCTGGTCTCGGCGTACGCGCTCGGCGTCGTCATCGGCGCGCCGCTGCTGGCCGCGCTCACCTCGAAGCTGTCCCGGCGGCACGTGCTGATCGGCCTGATGGTCCTGTTCGTCGTCGGCAACGCGCTGTCCGCCCTCGCGCCCGGCCACGGCTGGCTGCTGGCCGCCCGCTTCCTGAGCGGCCTGCCGCACGGGGCGTTCTTCGGCGTGGGCGCGGTGGTGGCGACCGGTCTGGTGCCGCCGGAGCGCAAGGCGCGGTCGGTGTCGCTGATGTTCCTCGGGCTCACCGTCGCGAACATCGCGGGGGTGCCGGCCGCGACGCTGATGGGCCAGCACCTGGGCTGGCGGGCGACGTTCCTCGGCGTCGCCGCGATCGGCATCGCGGCGATCGCCGCGCTGGCGCTGCTCGTCCCGGCCGACCGCGCGACCGCGGTGCCGTCCGCCGGGCTGCGCGGCGAACTGGCCGCGCTGCGGCCCCTGCCCGTCTGGCTGGCGCTGCTGACGACGGTGGCGGGCTTCGGGGCGCTGTTCGCGGCCTACAGCTACATCACGCCGATGCTGACGGAGGCGGCGGGCTACGCCGAGGGCAGTGTGACGGTGCTGCTGGCGCTGTTCGGGGTGGGCGCCACCGCCGGGAACCTGCTCGGCGGACGCCTCGCGGACCACTCGCTGCGGGGCACGCTGTTCGGCGGGCTGGGGGCGCTGGCGGTGGTGCTGGCGCTGTTCCCGGTGCTGATGCGGGACGAGTGGGGGGCCGCGGTCGCGGTGGCGCTGCTCGGGACGGCGGCGTTCGTGACCGGGTCGCCGCTGCAGCTGATGGTGATGGAGAAGGCCGCGGCGGCGCCGTCCCTGGCGTCCTCCGCGAACCAGGCGGCGTTCAACCTGGCCAACGCGGGGGGCGCGTGGATCGGCGGCCTGTCCCTGGCCGCCGGGTTCGGCGCGACGTCGCCCGCGGTGGCCGGGGCGGCGCTGGCCGTCCTCGGGCTGGGCGTCGCGGGGGCGGCGTACGCGGTGGACCGGCGCGAGGTGGCCGCGCCGACCGGGCGCGTGGTGGTGAGTCACCTGCCGGAGGAGACAGGGGTGCCGGGGCTGGTGGACTGAGGGGCGGCCGGTGGCCGTTGGCCGTCCGCGTTCCGGCGGACCGGGGCCACTGAGCGCAGGCCGCTCAGGACCGGACCGCTGGCGCAGGCCGCTCAGCGCAGTACGGCCGCCGACAGGTCGGACCCCAGCGCCGTCAGGTCGGGCAGATTGAGGGTGTGGCGGACATAACGCCCCTGCCGCCGGGCCACGGCTGCACGCCTCCCCCCTGTGGTCGGCGGTGATCTCCGTGGCCGACACCGTGCTGGTGGTCACCCTGCAAGTGCCGGTCACCGTCCTGCTGTCGCGCCTCTCCCGGCGAGGCCGCTCTCTGGGGCGCCCTCGCCGCCACGACGCTCCTCGCCGCAGTCGCCGTAGCCGCGGAGCGGCACGCGCACCCCACAGGGCGGAGCAAGGAACGAGCCGCGGACGCGGGACGGCGGGAGCGGGGGGTGGGGGTGCGGTGCGGGCCGCCGCGTACTGGGGTCCCTCCTCCGTTCCCCCTTCCCCCTCCGGGCCGTATGTCCGCGGGCGGCGGCCCGACCGCACCCCCACCCCCCGGACCCACGAACCCCCGTAGGCGCACCACCCAGCCACCGAGCAGCCGAACCACCGACCGGCCAAGCCGCCACCGAGCCACCGAGCCGCCCCCTGTCGGCGAGATGTCGGTGCCGCCCCCCGTTTGTCGGTACCGTGTCGGACGTTTGTCGGTGGGAGGTGGAAGTCTCTTCGGCATGACGCGAAACGACGACATCCCCACCGGCGGACGCGCCGCCGTGACCGTACGGGGGCTGGTCAAGCACTACGGCGAGACCAAGGCGCTGGACGGCGTCGACCTGGACGTGCGCGAGGGCACCGTGATGGGTGTCCTCGGCCCGAACGGCGCCGGCAAGACCACCCTCGTACGCATCCTGTCCACCCTGATCACCCCCGACGCCGGCCGGGCGACGGTCGCCGGTTACGACGTGGTCCGCCAGCCCCGCCAGCTGCGCCGGGTCATCGGCCTCACCGGCCAGTACGCCTCGGTCGACGAGAAGCTCCCCGGCTGGGAGAACCTCTACATGATCGGCCGCCTGCTCGACCTGCCCCGCAAGCAGGCCCGCGCCCGCGCCGACGAACTCCTGGAGCGCTTCTCCCTCACCGAGGCCGCCCGCCGCCCGGCGAGCACGTACTCCGGCGGTATGCGCCGCCGCCTCGACCTCGCCGCCTCCATGATCGGCCACCCCGCCGTCCTCTACCTGGACGAGCCCACCACCGGCCTCGACCCCCGCACCCGCAACGAGGTGTGGGACGAGGTCAAGACGATGGTCGGCGAGGGCGTCACCGTCCTGCTCACCACCCAGTACATGGAGGAGGCCGAACAGCTCGCCTCCGAGCTGACGGTGGTGGACCGCGGCAAGGTCATCGCGAACGGCGGCATCGAGGAGCTGAAGGCGAAGGTCGGCGGCCGCACCCTGCGGGTACGCCCGGCCGACCCGCTGGAGCTGCGCCCGCTCGCCGCGATGCTGGACGAACTCGGCATCACCGGCCTCGCGACCACCACGATCGACGCCGAGCGAGGCTCGCTGCTGGTGCCGATCCTCAACGACGAGCAACTGACCGCGGTGGTCGGCGCGGTCACCGCGCGCGGCATCACGATCTCGTCCATCACCACCGAACTGCCCAGCCTGGACGAGGTCTTCCTGTCCCTCACCGGCCACCGCGCCGGTGCCCCGCAGGACGCCCGGTCCGCCGCCCCCGAGGAGGTCGCCGTATGAGCGCCGTCACCGCACCCGCCGCCGCCCCCGACGTGCAGGCGGACGCCCGGATCACGCTGCGCGGCCATCTGCGGCACACCGGCGCGCTGGTCCGCCGCAACCTGCTGTGGATCCGCCAGGACCCGGAGTCGATGTTCGACGCGCTGCTGATGCCGATCGTCTTCACCCTGCTGTTCGTGTACGTCTTCGGCGGCTCCATCGGCATGGCGCTCGGCGGCGGCCAGGAACGCTATGTGCAGTACGTGATCCCGGGCATGCTGGCGATGATGAGCATGACCCTGTCGCAGGGCGTGGGCACCGGCTTCAGCCAGGACTTCAACAGCGGTGTCATGGACCGCTTCCGCTCGCTGCCGATCGGCCGCGGCTCGGTGCTGTTCGCGAAGATCGCGGTCGAGCTGGCGCGGATGCTGTTCTCCACGGTCATCCTGATGATCGTCGCCGTGCTGGTCGGCTTCCACATCACCCACTGGCTGGGCCTCATCGCGACCGTGGGCCTGTCCGCGCTGTTCGCCTCGTCCATCATGTGGATCTTCCTGACGCTCGGCGTGGTGCTGAAGAACGCCCAGTCGGTGCAGGCGATGGGCTTCCTGGTGCTGTTCCCGCTCCAGTTCGGTTCGTCGATCTTCGCGCCGACCAACTCGATGCCGGGCTGGCTGCAGCACTTCACCGACTACAACCCGCTCTCGACGCTGGCCGACTCGGCCCGCGGCCTGATGACGGGCGGCGCGGTGGGCCACAGTGTGTGGGTGACCGTGGCCTGGTCGGTGGCGATCACGGTGGTCATGGCGCCGGTGGCGATCCACAAGTTCCGCACCAAGAGCTGACCCGGCCGTGCGGCCGGGCCGGTCCGCGACGTCACTGTCCGACCAGGGCGGCGGCCTCCTCCGGGGAGAGGCCGCCGCCCTCGGCGTGCGCCTCCTGGAAGGCCGCCTCGGTCAGCCGGGACAAGGCGCGTATGCGCACCTGCTCGTGGGTGTGGCGTTCCACCAGGGTGCTCACATGGCCCTCCGGCAGCAGGGCGTCGGCGGCGCCGAGGCAGCGGACGGCGTCCCGCACACGGCTGCCGCCGTCCACTCCGGCTAGGGCCAGCGCGCCGACGGCGAGGTAGGAGGCGTGCATCTGGGGGGCGACGGCCCGGGAGATCGGGTCGTCGGCCCGGTCCAGCGCCCGGCGGATCTTGTCCAGGGCCTCCTCGTCGCGGCCCTCCAGGGCGGCCAGGCGCGCCTCCGCGCCGAGGATGAAGGCCTCGAAGACCACGAAGTGGGAGAGGACGAACTCCTCCCGCAGGATCCGCAGTTGCTCGCGGGCCTCGGCCACCCGGCCGGTCGCGCCGAGCCAGCCGACCAGGGCGAGCCGGGCGAACGGCTGGGCCTCGTTGGTGGAGCCGGCCTCGTTGTCGGTCACCTCGCGCAGCAGCGCCTCGCCGCGCTCCTGTTCGCCCCCCTCCAGCAGCGCGCCGCCGAGCCGGGCGCGCAACACGCTGACCTGGGCGTGGGCGCCGAGGCGCTCGGCGTGCTCGACCGCCGCCGAGTAGTCGGCGGCGGCCTGCTCGTAGCGGCCGGCGCGCTCGTGGGCCTCGCCGCGCGCGGAGAGCGCCTCGGCGAGACCCCAGTCGTCGCCGAGACGGCGGAAGATCTCCAGCGCCTCGTCGGCGTCGTGGGTGGCGTCGCCCACCCAGTCGGCGCGGTTGGCCAGCAGATTGGCGCGCAGTTGCAGCGCGTTGCCGAGGTCCCACTCGAAGCCGGGGGCGCTGCGGCAGGTGGCCACGGTGGCGTCGACGATCTGCCGGATCCGCTCCGCGTCACCGGTCATGATCACGGCGAAGAACCACAGCATGCCGGTCCCCCGGCAGGTCTGCGGCAGCCCGGGCTCGTAGGTCTCGGCGATGACCTGGAGCTTGCGCCGGGCGGCCGGGGTCTGCCAGGCCTCCATCTCGGTCTCCATACAGGCGAGATGGGCCAGGTGCAGACCCCGCCGGGCCTCGGCGAGGACCTCGCCGGTCATCGGCGGCGGGTTGTCGGTGCACCGCTGCCACACCGGGGCGGCCGGGCGCACCGGCTCGGTGAACGGGTCGGGGACGAACGCCATGACCTCGCGGCACCAGTTGCGCGCCTCGACGCGCAGCTCGCGCATCTGCCAGTAGTAGACGAGCGAGAGGACCAGGCACAGGCACTCCTGCTCGTCGCGGGCCGCGACGGCGTGCCGCAGGGCGGTGCGCAGGTTCTCGTACTCCCGCTCGAACCGGGCGATGGCGGCGCGCTGTCCGGGACCGCGCAGCAACGGGTCGGTGGTGCGGGCGAGTTCGCGGTAGTACGTCAGATGGGCGCGCTCGGCCGGGGTACGGCCGCCGGTCTCGTCCAGGCGTTCGGCGGCGTACTCGGCGACGGTCTCCAGGAGCCGGTAGCGCATGCCGCCGTCGCCGTCGGGGGCGGCCACCACCAGGGACTTGTCGACCAGGGAGCCGAGGGCGTCGAAGGCGGCGGGCCCGCACACGGCCTCGGCGGCGGCGAGGTCGCAGCCGCCGGCGAACACGGAGAGCCGGCTCAGCACCTCCCGCTCGGGCTCGTCCAGCAGGTCCCAGGACCAGTCGACCACGGCGCGCAGGGTCTGCTGCCGGGGCAGGACGGTACGGCTGCCGGAGGTGAGGAGGCGGAAGCGGTCGTCCAGCCGTTCGGCGATCTGCCGCGGGGTGAGCATCCGCAGCCGGGCGGCGGCGAGTTCGATGGCCAGTGGGAGGCCGTCCAGGCGGCGGCAGATCTCCGCCGAGGCGGCCGCGGTGTCCTCGTCCGCGTCGGTCCGGAAGCCGGGCCGTACGGCCGCGCCCCGGTCGGCGAACAGGCGCAGCGCCACCGGCTCGGGCAGCGGCTCCACCGGCCGCAGCAACTCACCCGGCACGCCGAGGGGTTCGCGGCTGGTGGCGAGGACGGTGAGCTGGGGGCAGCGGGCGAGGAGTTCCGCGGCGAGGCGGGCGGCGGCGTCCACGACGTGCTCGCAGTTGTCGAGCAGGAGCAGCATGCGGCGGCGGGCGCAGTGTTCCACGAGGCGGTCGACGGGGTCGTCGTGCCGGTCGGCGACGGCCACCCGGATCTCCTCGGCGCCGGCGCCGTAGAGGACGGTCTCACGGGCGCCGACGGCGGTCAGCACGGCCTCGGGCACGGCGTCCGGGTCGTCCACGGGGGCCAGCTCGGCGAGCCAGACGCCGTCCGGCTGCGCCGCGCGCACGGCTTCGGCGGCCTCCTGGGACAGCCGGGTCTTGCCGGCCCCGCCGGGTCCGAGGAGCGTGACCAGCCGGTTGGCCCCGAGATCGGCCCGGATCGTCGCGAGATCGGCCTCGCGCCCGACGAAGGAGGTGAGGCGGGCGCGGAGGTTGCTCGGCGGCTCGGCGAAGCCGCCCCGGGGCGGGACGGCGTCCGCGGCGGCGGGCGGGGTGACGCCGGAGCCCGCCGCGCCGGGCCGCGGGACGGCGCCCTGCCCGACGCCGGGCCGCGAGTCCGGGAGACGGGCGTCGTCACCCGGGACACGGGGGTCGCCTGGGACGCGGGGGTCGCCCGAGCCCTGGGGGTCGCCCGAGGCATGGCGACCGCTGGAAGCGTGGGCGTCGCCCCAGACATCCGAGCCACCGCCGGACACGGGACGGTCACTCGGCAGGAGACGGCTCCCCGGCATGGGATCGCCACCCGAGGCGGGACGACCGTCCGGGCGATGGCCCCCGGCGGGCTCACCGCCTGAGACGGGACGGCGGCCCTCGACGGGGTGGCCATCCGAGGCGGGAGCACCGTCCGGCACCGGACGGCCGCCCTCGACGGGACGGCCACCCGACACCGTTCGGCCACCCCCGGCGGAATGGCCGCCCGCGACGGGATGACCGGCCGGGCGGTCGTCCCCGGCAGGATCGCCACCCGAGGCGGCGTGACCGCCCCCGCCGGAATGACCGTCACCCGAGACACCAGGGCCACCGGAGCCGGGACGGCCGGCCGGGACACCGGAACCACCCGAGCCGGGACGACCACCCGGTACACCCGCACCGCCGGCCGAGGCAGAGTGCCCACCCGGCGCGGAGTACCCACCCGAGCCAGGCTCCCCGCCCGAGGCGCCAGAGCCACCCGAGGCACCGGCACCACCCCGGAAACGCGCGCCCTCGCCCGAGCCACCCGTACCGCCGCCCGAGCCACCAGCACTGGCACCGGCACCCGAGACACCCGCACCGGCACCGGCACCCGAGACACCCGTGCCTCCGCCCGAGAACCCGCCCCCACGCGAGGCGCCCGCGCCTCCACGCGGCGTACCGACACCCCCGCGCGGCGCGCCCGCGCCGTCCAGGAGTTCCGCGTGCAGCGCGCGCAGCTCGCCGCCCGGGTCCGAGCCGAGGCGGTCGGCCAGGAGGCGGCGTACGTCCTCGTAGGCGGCCAGGGCCTGGGCGGTGCGGCCGGCGTCGCGCAGGGCGCGTAGGCGCAGCGCCTGGAGCGGCTCGTCCAGGGGGTGGGTGTCGCACAGGGCGATCAGTTCGGGCAGGGCCTCCTCGGCGCGGCCGAGGGCGAGGGCGGCGGTGAGGCGGGCGCGCCGCGCGTCCAGGTGGCGGGTCTCCCGGCGGGCCGCCTCGGCGGTGCGGTCGGGCAGGTCGGACAGGGCCGGGTCGCGCCACAGGGCGAGGGCGTCGTCCAGGACGGCGGCGGCCTTCTCGGCGTCGCCGTCGGCGAGCGCGGCGAGGCCTTCCCCGGTCAGCCGCTCGAAGCGGTGCAGGTCGATGTCGTCGGCGGCGGCGGTGAGCCGGTAGCCGCCCTCCTCGGAGGCGACCGCGTCGGCGCCGAGCGCCCGGCGCAGCCGGCCGACCAGGGCCTGCAGCGCGCCGGTGGCGTCGGCGGGCGGCTCCGCGCCCCAGACCTCGTCCACCAAGACGCGCACCGGGACCGTACGGCCGGGGCGCAGGGCGAGCACGGTCAGCAGGGCGCGCAGACGCGCCCCGCCGACCGGGACGGCGGTGCCGTCGGGGCGGACTGCCTGGGTGGTGCCGAGGATGCGGTAGCGCACGGGGTCCATTGTCTCCGGTGGTCTCACAGGCGGTCACGGGGTTCGGGCGGCGGGGCGCGGCGCCCGGCGGCCCCGAGGGGACCGACGGCTCCGCGAGGGCCGGCAGTTCCCCGGGGGCCGACGGCCGCACGGGGACCGGCGGCTCGGCTCCGAGGGGCCGGCGGCTCCGCGGCGGCCGGTGGCCCCTCGGGGCCGGGAGGCCGTCCCGGGGCGGTCGGCGCGGGGCGCGCAGGCCATACTCCCCTGGAGCCCCCCACAGCGCGCGAGACGTTTTTCCCCGTACCCGGTACGGTCGGCCTCGTTCGTACGGACGTCCACCAGCACAGGAGCCCTCTCGATGACCACCGCCACCACCCGCCCGAGCGACCGGAGGATCAGTCCGGTCTTCGTGGGGATCCTGGCCGTCACCGCCGTCACGGGCTGGGCCACCTGGACCGGGTTCGCCGAGCAGCCGGGCGTGGCGGTGTTCCTGTTCGTGACGGCGGCCTGGGTGGTCTCGCTGTGCCTGCACGAGTACGCGCACGCCCGGACCGCGCTGCACGGCGGGGACATCACGGTCGGCGCGAAGGGCTACCTCACGCTGAACCCGCTCAAGTACACGCACGCCCTGCTGAGCATCGTCCTGCCGGTGGTGTTCGTGATCATGGGCGGGATCGGTCTGCCCGGCGGTGCGGTGTTCATCGAGCGGGGCCGGATCAAGGGCCGCTGGCGGCACAGTCTGATCTCGGCGGCCGGCCCGCTGACGAACGTGCTGTTCGCCGTCGTGTGCACGGCGCCGTTCTGGCTGGACGCGCTGGACGGGGTGCCCGCCGACTTCCGGTTCGCGCTGGCCTTCCTGGCGCTGCTCCAAATCACGGCGGCGATCCTGAACTTCCTGCCCGTGCCGGGCCTGGACGGCTACGGGGTGATCGAGCCGTGGCTGTCGTACGGCGTCAAGCGCCAGGTGGAGCCGTTCGCGCCGTTCGGGCTGCTGTTCGTCTTCGCGCTGCTGTGGGTGCCGGCGGTGAACAGCGCGTTCTTCGACGTGATCGACTCGATCCTGCGGGCGCTGGGGATCACGGACCTGGACACGTACTGCGGTCAGGGCCTGTACCGCTTCTGGGAGGGCACGGACGACTTCTGCTCGATCGTGCGGTGACCGGCCGGGCCGGTCATCCGGTGACCGGGCCGTCCTGCCGGGCCGCCCGGCCACGGCGGACGTAGTACCAGGTCATGTTGGACGACAGGCCGGCCAGCAGCACCCACACGATGCCCAGCCAGCTGCCCTGCGCGAACGAGACGACGGCCGCGGCCACGGTGAGGACGCAGACGATCAGGGAGTAGAGGGCGAGGCGGGGCATGGCGGTCGGCTCCTGTCGGGGGCACGGGGACACTGCTCGGTACTGCTGGTCACTGCTCGGTACTGCTCGACGCCCCCGGCCCTGCCGGGAGCGCTCCGCCGACCAGTGTCCCCCATGCGGGCCGCGCTCCCGAGCCCGGCCCGTGCCCGACCGGGGCCGCGCTCCCGTGCCCGACCCGGGCCCGGGCCACTCCCGGGACCGGCCCGCTTCCGTGCCCGGGCGGCTCGCCCGGGCCGCCGCGGCTCGCCCGCGCGGCTATACGTCGGTGACGCGGAGCCCGGCGTGCGCCTTGTAGCGGCGGTTGACGGAGATCAGGTTGGCGACCAGGGACTCGACCTGGTGGGCGTTGCGCAGCCGGCCGGCGAAGACGCCGCGCATGCCGGGGATGCGGCCGGCCAGCGCCTGCACGGTCTCCACGTCGGCGCGTTCCTCGCCGAGGACCATCACGTCGGTGTCGATCCGCTCGATCTCCGGGTCCTGCAGGAGCACGGCCGACAGATGGTGGAAGGCGGCGGTGACCCGCGAGTCGGGCAGCAGGGCGGCGGCCTGCTCGGCGGCGCTGCCCTCCTCGGGCTTGAGGGCGTAGGCGCCCTTCTTGTCGAAGCCGAGCGGGTTGACGCAGTCCACGACGATCTTGCCGGCCAGTTCGGCGCGCAGCGACTCCAGCGTCTTGCCGTGGCCCTCCCAGGGCACGGCGACGATCACGATGTCGCTGCGGCGGGCGGTCTCGGCGTTGTCGGCGCCCTCGACGCCGTGGCCGATCTCGTCGGCGGCGGCCCGGGCGCGCTCCGCGGCCCGGGAGCCGATGATCACCTTCTGGCCGGCCCGGGCGAGGCGGTAGGCGAGGCCCTTGCCCTGCGGGCCGGTCCCGCCGAGCACGCCGACGACGAGCCCGGAGACGTCGGGCAGGTCCCAGGGGTCCTTGGCGGGGGCCTTGTGTGCGCTGTCGCTAGTGGTCATGGGCCGACTCTACGTCCGCGTACGGCCGGCCACCGCTGCGGTGGGCCGCCTCGCGGGGGCCTGGGCAAGGTCCCCAGAGCGGGCGAATCGCGGCCGAACTCCGCATCCGGCCGGCCGTTTTGGGGCACCATGCGGTCGTATGGACGCCGTACGGGTCGCGTTGTTGCGTGAAGTGCTCGCCGGGACCGAGTGGCTGGACGCCACCCGGCGGTTCGCGGGGGCGCTGCGGGGGTCGGTGGTCTCGCACGGGGGCGGGCTGCTGCTGGTGGGCACCCCGGAGTACGAGCCGTGGCACCTCGCGGCGCACCTGGTGGACGAGGCCGCCTGGTCGGGCACCCCGGAGCTGGCCCCGACCCTGGTACGGCACGACGCGCGGCCCTCGGACCCGGCGCATCTGGCGGTCGGGCTCGGCCGGCTGGAGGCGGCCCGGCGGGGCGAGACGCTGCTCGTGGTGGCGCCCGGGGAGCCGGCGCCGCTGCTGGAGCGGGTGTGCGGGGCGCGGCGGGCCGGGGCGACGGTGCTGGCGCTGGGGTCGGGCACGGGCGAGCTGGCGGCGCTGGCGCACGAGTCGCTGGCGGTGCCGGACGGCGCGGAGCTGGATCTGGACACGGTGCAGCATCTGGTGAGCGCGGCGGCCGGGGAGAACCCGCTGCCGGGGCCGCGGCGGGGCGGACGACTGCGGGACCGCCTGTCGCGACTGGCGGAGTCCCTGACGGCACCGCCGCCGTCGGGGTGGTAGGTCCGCCGAGGCGCCACGCCGGGGGTGCTCCCGCCGTCGCCCGGCCCCCGGGCCCGCGGTCCGCGGTCCGCGGTCCGCGACCGCCCTCGCCGGGGCTTCCCCGCCGTCCCGCGCCGCGGCCGCCGGGGGGGTAGGGGAGCGACCAGGGCGCGCCGAGGCACCGCGCCGGGGGTGCTCCGGCCGTCCCCCGGCGTTCCCGTGCCCGCGGTCCGCGCCCGCCTCGCCGGGGTGGGCTTCCCGCCGTCCCGCGCCGCCGGCGTCAGGGTGGTAGGGGAAGCAACCTCGGCGCGCCGAGACGCCGCGCCCGGGGCGCTCCCGCCGTCACCCGGCGCTCCGGGCCTGCGGTCCGCGCCCGCCTCGCCAGGTGGCTTCCCCGCCGTCCGCGCCGCCAGGGCGCGCAGCGGGGCTTGTCCGCGGCGCCGTCTCCCGCCGGGCATGACGCGGTGCGTCTGCCGGGCCTGACGGCGTACGACGCCCGGACGAACGCTCGGACGAACGAGCACGCCCGGCGGCTGCGCGCGGAACGCGCGGTCGCGGTGCGGGAGGCGGCCTGAGCGGTACGGGGTGACGCGGCGGGGCCGCCTCGTCCTCAGGCGGCGGAAGACGGCCGGGGCCGCCCGGCGCGGGAGTCGGGCCCGGCAGCCCGGGGCACGGCGCGCAGGGCGGTCAGTCGTCGTCGGGGCCGCTCGTGGGGGCGTCGTGCCAGCGGGCGTCGTTCTCCCACTGGAGGTTGCGCTCGCGGGCGGTCTCCATCGCGTGCTGGGCCTCCTCGCGGGAGGCGTAGGGGCCGAACCGGTCCTTGGCGGGACACTCGGGTCCCTCCTCGACCTTCTTGTGCTCCAGGCAGTAGAACCACTCGCCCGGCTTGCCGACGGTCCGCTTCTTGAACAGGGCCATGACCAGCTCCTCTCGCCACCGACATGTTCCCCCATCGCCCGTGGATAGACTCGCGGGCATGTCTGGCCAGTCGCTGATCGTTCCCGGGGAGATCTCCCCCACCCGTTCCGTGCCCGGAAACATCCGCCGCCCCGAGTACGTCGGCAAGCCCGCGCCGAAGCCGTACACCGGGCCGGAGGTGCAGACCCCGGAGACCGTCGAGGCGATGCGCGTCGCCGGGCGGATCGCCGCGCGGGCGATGGAGGAGGCGGCCAGGCACATCGCGCCGGGCGTGACCACGGACGAGCTGGACCGGATCGCGCACGAGTACATGTGCGACCACGGCGCCTACCCCTCCACGCTCGGCTACCGCGGCTTCCCGAAGTCGCTGTGCACCTCGGTCAACGAGGTGATCTGCCACGGCATCCCGGACTCGACGGTGCTGCGCGACGGCGACATCGTGAACCTGGACGTGACCGCGTACATCGGCGGGGTGCACGGCGACAACAACGCGACGTACCTGGTCGGCGACGTGGACGAGGAGAGCCGGCTGCTGGTCGAGCGGACCCGCGAGTCGCTGAACCGCGCGATCAAGGCGGTCCGGCCGGGCCGGCAGATCAACATCATCGGCCGGGTCATCGAGTCGTACGCCAAGCGCTTCGGGTACGGCGTGGTGCGCGACTTCACCGGGCACGGCATCAGCACGGCCTTCCACTCCGGGCTGATCGTGCCGCACTACGACAGCCCGCACGCCACCACGGTGATGCGGCCGGGCATGACCTTCACCATCGAGCCGATGCTGACCCTCGGCACCGTCGAGTACGACATCTGGGACGACAACTGGACGGTCGTCACCAAGGACCGCAAGCGCACCGCGCAGTTCGAGCACACGCTCGTGGTCACGGAGACCGGCGCGGAGATCCTCACGCTGCCGTAGGGCCGTGTGCCGCGCGCTTCTCGAAGGCCCGCCTCCCTTCCCGGGGGCGGGCCTTCGTGCGCCGGGGTACCGTTGACCCGGTTTACCGACAGCCGGTCGGTAACTTTTCCGACTGTTCGTCGGAAAGATATTGACTTAGGTTAGCCTTACCTAAGAGGATTCCCTCATGGACTCCTTCTCGACTCTCCTGCGCACCGCCTCCCACGAGCAGCACGTGGAGGCGGAGACCTCGACGTTCATGACGGACCTGCTGGGCGGCCGGCTGGGCGTGGCGGCCTACGCCCGCTACACCGAGCAACTGTGGTTCGTCTACGAGGCGCTGGAGACCGGCGCCGAACGGCTCGCCGCCGATCCGGTGGCCGGCCCCTTCGTGCGGCCCGAGCTGTTCCGGCTGCCGTCGCTGGAGCGCGACCTCGCGCATCTGCGCGGCGCCGGCTGGCGCGCCGGGCTGAGCGCGCTGCCCGCGACCGAGGAGTACGCGGCGCGGGTGCGGGAGTGCCGCGAGGAGTGGCCGGCCGGGTACATCGCCCACCACTACACCCGCTACCTCGGCGACCTGTCCGGCGGCCAGATCATCCGCGACCGCGCCGAACGCGCCTGGGGCTTCGCCAGGAAGGGCGACGGCGTCCGCTTCTACACCTTCGAACAGATCGGCAACCCGGCCGCGTTCAAGCGCGAGTACCGGGAACTGCTGGACTCCGTACGGGCGGACGACCTGGAGAAGCAGCGGATCGTGGCCGAGTGCAAGCGGGCGTTCGCCCTGAACACCGAGGTGTTCAGGGCGCTCGGCGAGGAGTTCCCGCTCACCGCCGCCTGAGCGGGCCCCGCCCGCGCGGACCGGTGCGCGCGCCTCCGTGTGCGCGCCTCCGTGTGCGCGCCTCCGTGTGCCCGCCTCTGTGTGCCCGCCTCCGTGTGCGCGGGCGGCTGCGGCGGGTGGGGGCGTGGCACGCCCCGCAGGGGGCGTCAGCGCTCCAGGACCACCCGGCCGCCGATCTCCACCCAGCCCTCCGGCTGGGGAGCCGTCAGGATCTGGGAGCCCGCGCCCTGGACGATGTTGAGCGCCCGGCCGAGCCGGGCGGTCAGCAGCAGCGCCGCCGCGCCCGTCGCCTCGTCCTCCTCGATGCCGTCGTCCCGGCCCGGGAAGGCCCTCGCGCGCACCCGGCCGGCCGCCTCGTCCTCCCACGCCCAGGCGTAGATCCACTCACCGGGCGGCGGGACGGCGAGGTCGTCCACCTCGGCGGCGGTGGCGTACTGCCGCAGGGTGCGCGGCGGCGCCCACTCCGGGCGGGCCTCGATCCAGGTGAACTCGCCGTCCAGGCGGGTGCCGACGACGCCGGCCGGGGTGACGAGTTCGGGCACGTCCAGCAGCCAGGCCGTGCCCACGCAGGGGTGCCCGGCGAAGGGCAGGCGCAGGGTCGGGGTGTGGATGTCGAGGACGCCGCGCTCGGGGTCGTCCACGAACACCGTCTCGCTGAAGCCGAGTTTGGCGGCGAGGGCCTGGCGTTCGTCCGGGTCCGGGATCGTCGAGCCGTCGCGGACGACACCGAGTTCGTTGCCGTAGCCGCCGTTCGCCGCGCAGAACACGCGCAGCACGTCGTAGTCGGTCACCAGGGCATTGAAGCACCGAAACGGCGCGGAGGGCGGCGCCGGCCGTCCGGGCCGGCGCCGCCCTCCGTCGTGGCTCAGGCCTGCGCGTCCGGTGCGCCGCGCCGCCTGCGCACCGCGAACACCACGCCCGCGCCCGCCGCCACGGCGAGTGCGGCGGCCGTGCCGAGGGCGGCCACCGGCGCGTCCGAGCCGGTGGCGGCCAGACTGCCGCCGACGGACCCGCCGCCGGTGGTGGCCCCGGCGCCGCCCGTCGTGGAGCCGCCGCCCCCGGCGTCCGAACCGGTGCCGCCCGAGGCGCCGGCGGAGCCGGACCCGCCGGCGGAGCCCGTGCCGCCGGTGCCCGACGTGCCGTCGCCCGAGGGCAGGTCGGCGCCGTCGGCGAGGGCCACGGACAGGCTCACCGGATCGAGCGCGGTGCCCTTGGCGTAGAAGCCGCTGAACGCCTTCGCGCCCGCCTCGGTCAGCGTCGCCGCCACCTTGTCCAGCGTGATGACGTCGTCCTTCGCCGTCAGGCCGCCCGAGGGGGCCTTGAGGTCGGCGAGGACGACCGCCTTGGTGGTGACGCCGAGGCTGGTGACGTCGGCGGTCAGGGTGCCGGACCCGCCGGACAGGGCCGCCTTGAGATGGGTGAGGGTGAGGTCGAGGCCGTAACCGCCGTTCTCGCCCTCGCCCTTGTGGCCCTTGAAGTTCACCGAGCCCTTGACGGCGGCGGTCAGCGTGCCGGCCTCGGTGTCGTAGGCGCCGGTGGCGTCGGTGAAGGTGAACGCGCCGTTCCCGGCGGCCTGCGAGGCGCCGCCGGAGGTCGTGATGGCGCCCTTGGCTATCGGGCCGACGACGTAGGCGCGGAAGGACTCCTTCAGGCCCCAGGTGAGCCGGCCGTCGGCGATGTCGCCCTGGGCCGGGGCCGGGGCGGCGGAGCCGGTCGCGGTGGCGGAGGCCGACGGGGAGGCCCCGCCGGTCGCCGAGCCCGAGGGGGACGGGGAGCCGCCGGCGCTCGCCGACGCGCTCGGCGAGGCGGACGTCGAGGCGGAGGGCGAGGTGGGCGGCTGCGACGTGGGCGGCTGGGAGGTGGACGGCTGGGACGTGCCCGTGGACGGGCTCGGCGAGGACGAGGTCTTCGTCTGCACCACGGACAGCGGGTCGCCCGCCGCGCCCGCGTAGGTGTCGCTGCCGAGGAACGCGCCGGCCTCATCGGTGAGCGTGGTGGCCAGTCCGCTCATGTCGGCGCCGGTGGGCGCGGCGACCTTCGCGAACGGCACGTCCTGCCGGGTCTCGCCGCCGTCGGCGGTCAGATCGGCGGTGAGGACGCCCGTCGCGCTGTCGTACTGGAAATCGCTGAGCACCCGCTTGAAGTGGTGGGCGCCGGACTCGGCGGTCAGGGTGCCCTTGAAGGCCAGGTGCACGGTGTGGCTGGCGCTGTCGTAGGCGCCCTGGCCGTCGGTGAAGGTGAACGCCCCGTTGCCGGCCGCCTGGGAGGCGCCGTCGGCGGTGGTGAACGTGCCCTTGGCGTAGGGGCCGGTGACGTAGGAGCGGTACGTCTCCTTGATGCCCCAGGTCAGTTCGTACCCCTTCAGGGGGATGCCGCCCGCGGCGGCGGTGGTGGGCGCGGCGGCCAGGGAGGCCGCGCCGATGGCGGCGGCGGCCGTGGCGACGGCGGCGGCGAACGCGAGCGGCCGTCTGCGGCTGCGGTCACCGGTGGTTGCGGGCATGAGGTCTCCTCGTACGGGGAGCGGTGGATGAGTTGAGTGCGGGGGGAGGGAAGGCGAGCCGGGTGTCGGCGGGTTCGGGTCGGTGGTGCGGCCCGGTTCGTGGGGGCTCGCCGGGGTCAGGGGGGGGGGGCGCCGTCGTCCGCGGGGGCGTCGGCGGCCGGGTGGGGCCTGCGGCGGCCCCGGAGGATCGCCGCGCCGAGCGCCGTGGCCGCGAGCACTCCGGCCGCGACGAGGGCCAGCGGCAGCAGCGGTACGCCGTCGTCGTCCCCGGCCGCGGCGACGGGCGTCGCGGAGACGGCGGCGGCGGAGGCGGAGGCGGCCGGGGCGGACGCGGCCGGGGTGGGGGTGGCCGTGCTGCCGAGGTCGGGCAGGGCGGGCAGGCGTACGCCGTCGGTGAGGGCCACGGCCAGGGAGACGGGGTCCATCGCGGTGCCCGCCGGGTACATCCCGCCGAACGCCTTGGCGCCGCGGGCGGTCAGCGCGGCGGGCGCCTCGGTGATCTTCGCCAGTCCGTCGTGGGCGGTGAAGTCCTTCGCGGCGAAGGTGACCAGCGGCACCTGGCTCGCCGTCAGGCTCGCGCCCGCCACGTCGGCGAAGAGGGTGCCCTCGCCGTCCCGGACGGTGACGCGGACGCCGCCGAGCTTCAGGTCGAGGCCGTGGGCGCCGGTGAAGCGGACGGTTCCCTCGAAGGCGGCGGTCAGTTCGCCCCGGTCGTAGGCGCCGGTGCCCGAGCCGAAGCGGAAGAGCGCGCCGCCGTCCTGGGCGCCGTCGGTCAGCTTCCAGCCACCGCGGGCGATGTCCCCGGTGACGTACTCGCGGAAGGTGCGGCGCACGCCCCAGTCCACGACGCCGGTCGCGATGGCGTGGTCCGGACTCCGCTTCGCCTGCCGGGACTCGGCGGGGGTCGGCGCGGGCGCGGCCGTGGTCGGCTTCGCCTCGGGGCGTACGTCGGCCGAGAGGCTGACCGGGTCCAGCGGGGTGCCGGCCGTGTAGTAGCCGGCGAAGGACTTCGCGCCCTGGGCGGTGAGGGTGGCGGGGAGGTTGTTCAGGACGACGCGCTCGCCCGCGCCGCGCATGTCGATGCCGGACAGGGAGAGGGCGGCGAAGGGCACCTGCGGGGACGTCGTGACCGTCCCGGTGCCCTTCGCCTTGCTGACGACGTCCACGTAGAGGGTGCCGGTGGAGCCGGCGATGCGGACGGTGGGGCGGCTGAGGGTGAGGTCCAGCTGGTAGCCGCCGCCGGGCGACTTGTGGCCGACGAAGCGCACGCCGCCGGCGAAGCCGGCCCGGAACGCGCCCGTCGAGCCGTCGTAGGTCCCGCTGGCCGAGGGGAACCGGAAGGAGCTGGCGCCCACCGTGGCGGCGCCGCCGGTCAGGGAGTAACTCCCCTTGGCGATCGGGCCGGTGACATAGCTCTGGAACGAGGACTTGATGCCCCAGTCGAGCCGGCCGCCCGCGACGACCCGGCTCGCCGCGTGGGCGGCGGGGGCCGGCAGCAGGGCGGCCAGGAGGGCCGCGACGAGCACGGCGAGGGCGGTGCCGGCCGCGCTCGGGGCGGTGAGCGGGGCGCGGGGGCGCGTGGGCATGGAAGGTCCTCCGGTATCCACAGCCGGTAGCCAACGAAGGTAAGGCTAACCTAAGCTAAACCTGCCGATGATCGGCTGCCCCGAGAAAGAACGGACGGACCGCACCGTGCGACGCTTGCGCACACGACTGGCGGGAGCACTGGTGTCGGTGCTCGCGCTCGCCCTGACCGCGACCGGCTGCCGAGGCGGCGGCGACGCCTCCGGCGGCGCGAGGACCGCCCCCGCGGTCGCCGTCGCCGACCGGGTGGAACCGCTGACCGGAACCGCCGCGCCGCGCCTGCCCGTCACGGTGACCTCCGCCGACGGCAGGAAGGTGACCGTCGCCGGGGCCCGGCGGATCGTGCCGCTGTCGGGCAGCCTCAGCGAGATCGTGTTCACGCTGGGACTCGGCGACCGGGTCGTCGCCCGGGACATCACGGCCACCTTCGCGCAGGCGCGCAAGCTGCCGGTGGTGACGCGCAATCACGACGTGTCCGCCGAGAGCGTGCTGTCGCTGCGCCCCGATCTGGTGCTCGCCGAGACCACCTCCGGGCCGGACGAGGCCATGGCGCAGATCCGCGCCGCGGGCGTCCCGGTGCTCGTGGTGCGGCCGGCGGCCTCCCTCGCGGACGTCGGGCCGCGCATCCGGGCGGTCGCCGGCGCGCTCGGCGTGCCGGACGCGGGCGAGCGGCTGACCGAGCGCTCGCAGCGGCGGATCGACGCCGTGCGCAAGGCGATCCCCGCGCACGCCGACCACCCCCGGGTCGCCTTCCTGTACCTGCGCGGCTCCGCCTCCGTGTACCTCATCGGGGGCGCCGAGTCCGGGGCCACGTCGCTGATCGAGGCGGCCGGCGGGGTGGACGCGGGCGCGGCCTCCGGGCTGACCAAGGACTTCACCGCGATCACCACCGAGGCGCTGGCGAAGGCCGCGCCGGACGCGATCCTCGTGATGAGCAAGGGACTTGAGTCGGTGGGCGGCATGGACGGGCTGGTGAAGATCCCGGGCGTCGCCCAGACCCCGGCGGGCATGAACCGCCGGGTGGTGTCGGTCGAGGACGGCGTCCTGCTGAACTACGGCCCCCGCACCGACCAGGTCCTGCGCTCCCTCGTCACCCAGCTGTACGGCGACGGAACCGGGGCCGGGCGATGACGGCCCCCGCCCTCACCGGGCCCCCGTCGGAGCCGGAACAGCCGGAACGCGCCACGAAGTCAGCCGAGTTCGCGGCCTCCGCCGACCGGAGGACGCGCGCCCGGCGGCCCGTGCCGCTGACCGGCGGCCTGCTGCTCGCGCTGCTCGTCCTCGTCCCCGTCGCCGCCGGGCTCGGGGCGTATCCGATCCCCACCGGGGACGTGCTGTCCTCCGTGCTGCACCGCGTCGGCCTCGGCGAATCCGGCCTGGACCGGGTGGCGGAGTCGGTGCTGTGGAACGTGCGGTTCCCGCGCATCGTGCTGGCCCTGCTCGTGGGCGCCTCGCTCGGCTGCGCGGGCGCGCTGATGCAGGGCGTGTTCGGCAACCCGCTGGCGGAACCGGGCGTCATCGGCGTCTCCTCGGGCGCGGCGGTCGGCGCGGTCGCCGCGATCGCGCTCGGCATCGACGTCCTGGGCGCCTGGACCGTGCCGGTGTTCGCCTTCGTCACCGGCCTCGGCACGGTGCTGCTGGTGTACGCCATGGCCCGCTCCGGCGGCCGGACCGAGGTGGTGACGCTGATCCTCACCGGGATCGCGGTCAACGCGTTCGCGCTCGCGCTGATCGGCCTGTTCCTGTTCTTCGCGGACACCGCCGCCGTCAACCAGATCACCTTCTGGCAGCTCGGCTCGCTCTCCCAGGCGACCTGGCCCAAGGTGCTCGCGGTCCTGCCGTGCGCGGTGCTCGGCCTGGCCCTGGCCCCGCTGTACGCGCGCCGCCTGGACCTGCTGGCGCTCGGCGAACGCCCCGCCCGGCACCTGGGCGTGGACGTGGAGCGGCTGCGGATCACGCTGGTGCTGATCGTGGCCCTGCTGACGGCGGCCGCGGTCAGCATCTCCGGGATCGTCAGTTTCGTCGGCCTGGTCGTGCCGCATCTGCTGCGGATGGCCGCCGGGCCCGGGCACCGGTTCCTGGTGCCGGGCAGCGCGCTGCTGGGCGCGCTGGTCCTGCTCGCCGCCGACCTCACGGCCCGTACCGTGGCCGCGCCCGCCGAACTGCCGCTCGGCGTCCTGACCGCACTGCTCGGCAGCCCGTTCTTCTTCTGGCTGCTGCGCCGCACCCGCCGCCGGCAGGGAGGCTGGGCATGAGCCGGAGAAGGTTCCCGTACGTCGGCGCGCTGCGCGGCCGCCCCGCTCCACCGCCCCCGGCGCGCGCCGGGGACGTACTGGCCGAGACGGAGTCGCTGCGGGTGCGCCTGGGCGCGCGCGAGGTGCTGCGCGGGGTGGACCTCGCCGTACGGGCCGGCGAGGTGCTGGCCCTGGTCGGGCCCAACGGGGCGGGGAAGTCCACCCTGTTGGGCGCGCTCGCCGCCGATCTCCCGGCCGCGGGGGGCGTCGTACGCATCCACGGGCGGCCGGCGGCGGAGTGGTCCGCGCCCGAACTCGCCCTGCGCCGGGCCGTGCTGCCGCAGTCGGCCGAGCTGTCCTTCCCCTTCCCGGTGGCGGACGTGGTGCGCATGGGCCGCGCCCCGCACGCCGCCGATCCGGCCGTGGACGACGCGGTGGTGGCCGCGGCGATGGCCGCGACCGAGGTGGGCGCGTTCGCCGCGCGGCCGTTCCCGGCGCTCAGCGGCGGCGAGCGGGCCCGGGTGGCGCTCGCCCGGGTGCTGGCGCAGCAGGCGCCGCTGCTGCTGCTCGACGAGCCGACCGCCGCGCTGGACCTCAGGCATCAGGAGCTGGTGCTGCGGCTGTGCCGGGAGCGGGCGCGGGCCGGTGACGCGGTGGTCGTGGTGCTGCACGACCTGGGGCTGGCCGCCGCCTACGCGCACCGGGTGGCGGTGCTGCGCGGCGGCCGGGTCGCGGCCGACGGGCCGCCGGCCGAGGTGTTCTCCGAGGCGCTGCTCACCGAGGTCTACGACCAGCCGGTCGAGGTGCTGCCGCATCCCCGTACGGGCACGGTCCTGGTGACCCCGAAGCGCTCCCTTTGAATCCCCTGTGGCCTGTTCTTTACGGTCCCTTGGGCGGCTCGCGATCAGCCCGTAGCCGGGGCCGTCCCATGAGAGCTGAATCACGGCACGCACGGGTATCAAGCAGGCGCAGTTCCGTTAAGTTAGGCAAGCCTCACCAATACCGTCAGGATCTTTTCAGCCATCCGGGAGCACTTCCATGCGAGCCGTCAGACTCTCCCTCGTCACCGCCGTCGCCACCGCGGCTGCTCTGACCTCCATGACGGCCTGCACCTCCAAGAGCGATGCCTCGGACGGCGACGCGATCCAGGTGACCGCCGCCGACTCCACCTGCGAGACCTCGGCCAAGACGGTCCCGGCCGGCCAGGTGACGCTGAAGATAGAGAACAAGGGCTCCAAGGCCACCGAGGTCGAGATCGTCTTCCCGGACGACCGGATCGTCTCCGAGAAGGAGAACATCGGCCCCGGCACCAAGTACACGCTGACCGCCGAGATCAAGGCCGGCTCCTACGAGATCGCCTGCCGCCCGGGCATGAAGGGCCACGGCGTGCGGCAGAAGCTGACGGTCACCGGCGCGAACGCCGCCGCCAAGCGCGACCCCGCGCTGGACCAGGCCGTCGCCCAGTACCGCCAGTACGCGCAGGACCAGGCCGACGAGACGGTGCCGCTGGCCCAGAAGTTCGCCGACGCCATCAAGGCCGGCGACCTGGAGGCCGCCAAGAAGGCCTACGCCCCCTCCCGCATCGGCTGGGAGCGCACCGAGCCGGTCGCGGAGTCCTTCGGCGACATCGACCCGAAGACCGACACCCGCGCCGACGGCCTGGAGCAGGGCCAGAAGTGGACCGGCTGGCACCGCCTGGAGAAGGCGCTGTGGCAGGACAAGAAGATCGGCGCCGAGGAGAAGACCCTCGCCGACCAGCTCGTGGCCGACCTGAAGGACTGGCAGCAGCGGGTCGGCAAGGCGGAGATCACGCCCACCTCCATGGCCAACGGCGCCAAGGAGCTGCTGGACGAGGTCGCCACCGGCAAGGTCACCGGCGAGGAGGACCGCTACTCGCACACCGACCTCGTCGACTTCAAGGCCAACGTCGAGGGCGCGCAGAAGGCGTACGAACTGCTCAAGCCGGTGGCCGAGAAGAACGACGCGGCGCTCACCGGTGAGCTGGACAAGCAGTTCGCCGCCCTGAACACGGTGCTGGACAAGTACCGCACGGACAAGGCGTCCTACGACTTCGTCTCCTACGACAAGGTCGGCAAGGACCAGCGCAAGGAGCTGTCGGACGCGGTGAACGCGCTCGCCGAGCCGCTGTCCAAGCTCGCCGCCGCCGTCGCCAAGTGAGCGGGAAGCCGCAGATGACCGAGACGGACACCCCGGAACCGGGCGCCGGCGGGCAGACCGGCGCCGCTCCCTCCCGGCGCGCCCTGATCGGCTGGGGCGGCGCCGGGCTGGCGCTCGGCGCCGTCGCGGCCGGCGGCGCGGTCGCCCTGGCCAAGGACGACGACGGCGCGGACCGGACGGACACGGCCGGCGCGGTGGAGTTCCACGGCGCCCACCAGGCGGGCATCGCCACGCCCGTCCAGGACCGGCTGCACTTCGCCGCGTTCGACGTGAAGACCGACGACCGCGCCGAGTTCGTGCAGCTGATGAAGGACTGGACGGCCGCGGCCCGGCGGATGACCGCGGGCCGGGCGGTCGGCGAGGGCGCCTACGGCGGGCTCGCCGAGGCGCCGCCCGACGACACCGGCGAGGCGCTCGGCCTGCCGCCCTCCCGGCTGACCCTCACGATCGGCTTCGGGCCGTCGCTGTTCGACAAGTTCGGTCTGAAGGACCGGCGGCCGGCCGCCCTGGTCGATCTGCCGCCGTTCCCCGGCGACAACCTCGACCGGTCCCGCACCGGCGGCGACCTGTGCGTGCAGGCCTGCGCGGACGACCCGCAGGTGGCCGTGCACGCCATCCGCAACCTGGCCAGGATCGGCTTCGGCAAGGTCGCCATCCGCTGGTCGCAGCTCGGCTTCGGCAAGACCTCCTCCACCACCCCGGGCGCGCAGACCCCGCGCAACCTGTTCGGCTTCAAGGACGGCACCCGCAACATCGCGGGCACCGAGACCGGCCGGCTGGAGAAGTTCGTGTGGGTCGGCGACGGGGACGGCGGCGCGAAGGACGCCTGGATGCACGGGGGTTCCTACCTCGTCGCCCGGCGCATCCGGATGCAGATCGAGGTGTGGGACCGCACCTCGCTGCAGGAGCAGGAGGACGTCTTCGGCCGCGACAAGGGCGAGGGCGCGCCGGTGGGCAAGGCCAAGGAGCACGACGAGCCGTTCCTGAAGGCCATGAAGCCCGACGCGCACGTCCGCCTCGCGCACCCCGACTCCAACGACGGCATCACCATCCTGCGCCGCGGCTACTCCTTCACGGACGGCACGGACGGGCTGGGCCGGCTGGACGCGGGCCTGTTCTTCCTGGCCTACCAGCGCGACCCGCGCAAGGGGTTCATCCCGCTGCAGCGCCGGCTGTCGGCGCACGACGCGCTCAACGAGTACATCCAGCACGTGGGTTCGGCGGTCTTCGCGATCCCGCCCGGCGTCCGCGACGCGCACGACTGGTGGGGCCGCACCCTGCTGTCCGAGGAGGCTTAGGGCCTGTGTTCTCCAACTATCTGATCGGTCTGCGCGAGGGGCTGGAGGCCAGCCTCGTCGTGTGCATCCTGATCGCCTACCTGGTCAAGACCGGCCGCAGGGACGCCCTGAAACCGATCTGGACGGGCATCGCCATCGCCGTCCTGCTGGCCATGGGCTTCGGCTGCGTGCTGGAGTTCGGCTCGCAGGAGATGACGTTCCAGGCGCAGGAGGGGCTCGGCGGCTCGCTGTCCATCGTGGCGGTGGGCCTGGTGACGTGGATGGTCTTCTGGATGCGGCGCACCGCCCGCCATCTGAAGGCCGAGCTGCACGGCAAGCTGGACCAGGCGCTGGCGATGGGCACCGGCGCGCTGGTGGCGACCGCGTTCCTGGCCGTGGGCCGCGAGGGCCTGGAGACCGCGCTGTTCGTGTGGGCCTCCGTGCACGCCGCCTCCGACGGCACCCCGCGCCCGCTGGTCGGCGTCGCCCTCGGTCTGGCCACCGCGGTCCTGCTGGGCTGGCTGTTCTACCGGGGCGCGCTGCGCATCAACCTCGCCAAGTTCTTCACCTGGACCGGCGCGATGCTGGTGGTGGTCGCGGCGGGCGTGCTGGCGTACGGCGTGCACGACCTCCAGGAGGCCGACCTGGTGCCGGGTCTGACGAACCTCGCCTTCGACATCAGCGGCACCATCGAGCCGGACAGCTGGTACGGCACGCTGCTGAAGGGCGTGTTCAACTTCCAGCCCGATCCGACCGTCCTCCAGGTCACGGTGTGGCTGCTGTACCTGGTCCCGGCGCTCGCACTGTTCTTCGCCCCGGTAGGGTTCGCCTCCGGGAAGGGGAAGGTGACGGTAGCTGATGAGCAGGGTCCGCGGCCCTCGAAGGCTTCGCAGGCTTGAGCGGAAGATACTGGCGGCGGCCTCGGTGGCCGCGCTGTCGCTGACGGCGAGCGGCTGTGTGGTGGTGCACGGCGAGCGTGAGGTGCTTCCGGCCACCACGCGCGCCGAAGCGGCCGTGGCGCTCGCCGAGTTCACCGACGCGTACAACAAGGCCGACAAGGCGTACGACAGTTCGCTGGACGCGGCGTACGTCACCGGGGCGCTCGGCGCGATCGACGCGGCGCGGCTGAAGGCCGGGCACGTCAACAGCCCGGGCGGCAATGCCGCGCACACCCCGCTGAAGCTGTCCGACGCGAAGTTCACGATCCCTAAGAAGGCGGGCTGGCCGCGCTGGTTCCTCGCCGACGCCGAGGGCAACAAGGGCGGCAGCGCGCGCTGGCTGCTGGTGTTCACGCGGGACGGCCTGGGCGCGAAGTGGCGGGCGGCGTATCTGACGCTGGTGGCGCCCGGCGCGGTGCCGAAGTTCCGTACGGACGCGGACGGCTGGGCCGAGGCGGTGCCCGCCGGCGCGGCCGGTCAGGTCGCCCCGCCCGCCGGCCTCAGCGAGGACTACGCCGCGTACCTGAAGGACGGCGGCGGTTCCTTCGCCGACGGGGCGTACACCAGCGACTGGCGCGCGCAGCGCGCCAAGACGGCCGTACGGCCCGGTCTGGCCACGCAGTACATCGACGAGCCGCTGACGAACGGCGGCTACGCGCCGCTGGCGCTGCGCACCGCCGACGGGGGCGCGCTGGTGTTCTTCGCCACGCACCACTACCAGAAGCAGACCGCCGCCGCGGGCACCTCGGTGCCCACGCCGAACCAGAGCGTGCGGGCGCTGACCGAGGGCGAGATCAAGCAGTCGCTGACGATGGAGTTCGTCTCCAACCAGGTCGCCCTGGACCCCGCACAGGGCGCGTCCGGCGGCAAGATCACCCTGCTGGGCCGCCTGCAGGGGCTCACGGGGGCGCAGGGGGGCTGAGGGAGCCGCGGCGCAGGGCGCGCGGGCTCCGCGGCGCGGGGCCGGGTACGCGGGCGGGCGTGATGCGCGCGGGGTACCCGCGGCGGCCGGGGTCTGCTGCGCGGGGCCGGGCGGGCGAGGTTCGTGCCCCTCGGGGCGCGGCGGGCCGGGCGCGTGGGCCGGGGGTCCAGGCCGGGCGGGTGAGGGGGCCGCGCGCGAGGCGGTGCAGGTCGACGCCGGGCGGGTCGGGTCTGCGGCGGGGCGGGAGCGGGGCCGCGGGGCCGCGGCGGGGCTTCGGTGCGCCTCCGGGTGCCGGGCGGGGGGTCAGTGGCGCATGGGCCAGGCCGAGCCGACGTGGCCGGGCTCCTCGCCCACGTGGCGGGCGCAGGCGTCGGTGAGGGCTTCCAGGAGGCTGAGCGGGTCGGGCAGCGGATGCTCCGGGCCGCGTACCCACCGCACCGCGCGGCCGTCGTCGCCGGGCAGCCGGGCCGGCGGTACGAGGACGTAGGAGCCGCGGCAGTGCCAGCGCAGGCCCGGGTGCTCGTCCATGGTCTCCGGGTGGCAGTCCAGCTCGCACGGCCACCACTCGTCCTCGTCCTCGGGGGTGCCGCGGGTGGAGGTGAAGAACAGCAGCCGGCCGTCGTCGCTCTCGGCGACCGGGCCGATCTCGATCCCGGCGGCGAGCAGCCGCTCCATGGCCTCCCGCCCGGCCTCCAGGGGCACGTCGAGCACGTCGTGCACCATGCCGGTGGCAGTGATGAAGTTCGCCTGCGGCTGGTGCCGGGCCCACCGCTCGATCTGCCCCCGGTCGGTCGTGGACTGGGTCTGCCAGGCGAAGGACACCGGGTGCCGGGCCGGCGTGGGACAGCCGACGCGGTCGCACGAACAGCCGTAGCCGGTCCCCGGGTGCGCGGCGGGCGCCAGCGGCAGTCCCGCGGCGGCGGCGGCGAGCAGCAGGGCCTGACGGCCGTCGTCCCCGGCGGCCTCCTTCGGGCGGCGTCCGCGCAGCCACTGGGAGAGTTTGCCCTGCCGGCCGGTGCGGCCGCCGAACTGCGCGCTCATCTATCCCCTCGCCTCGCTGGTGTGGACAGCATGCTCCATGGTCCCACCATCCTGCGCCTTGGGTGGACGGAGCCCGCCCGCGGGGTGGGGGCGGCGGGGAGCAGGAGGGGAGGCAAAGGGCGCACGGCGGGGCTCAGCGGGGGGCGATTCCGTACAGGGCGTAGTCGACCAGGGTGTCCGTGTAGTCGTAGGTGATCGGCCCGGTGTGCTGGAGCCAGCGCTGGGCGAGCGGGGAGACGAAGAGCTCCAGGGCGATGCGCGGGTCTACGTCCGGCCGTACCGCGCCCTTGTCCTGGGCGGCGCGCAGCCGCTTCACGTAGAGCTGGAGCTGGGGTTCGAGCAGGTGGGCGACGAACCGGCGGCCGAGTTCCTCGTTGACCAGGCCCTCGGCGGCCAGCGCGCGGGACGGCGCGTCGAAGCGGGGGTCGAGGAGTTCGTCCACGGTGGCGCGCAGGACGGCCTTGAGGTCGGCGGCGAGGTCCCCGGTGTCGGGGATCTCATAGGGCTGGTGCCCGGCCTGCCGGGCGGCCTCCTCGCCGAGGTCGAGGAACGCCTCCAGCAGGACGTCCGCCTTCGACGGCCACCAGCGGTAGATCGTCTGCTTGCCGACTCCGGCGCGGGCGGCGATGCCCTCGATGGTGGTCCTCGGGTAGCCGACCTCGGCGACGAGGGCGAGGGCCGCGTCGTAGATCGCGCGGCGGGAGCGTTCGCTGCGGCGGGTGGCGTCGGGGGTGGGCTTGTCGACCATGAGGGCGACGGTAGCAGGCGGGTGAGACGGGACGTCTCGTCGTGGGGCGGGTGCGGGGCAGGGCGCTCTCGATGCGGGGCGCGCGGGGGCGCGTCCCGGGGCGCACGCCCGTACGCCACTCACGCGGGCGAAAGGGGCCGTCCGGCCCGCGCGCGACGGGCGCGGGCGGCGCACCATGGTCACCAAGGCAACACCGAGCAGCCCGAGCAGCCCCAGCAGCCCTGCGGCACCCGAGGAGCCCGCCTTGGCCCGACCCCGCAGCGCCACGCCCCGGCGCTATCTGATGTGCCCGCCGGCGCACTTCACCGTGCGCTACTCCCTCAACCCGTGGATGGACCCGGCCAAGCCGGTCGACACGCCGCTGGCGCAGGCCCAGTGGGAACAGCTGCGCGAGGTGTACCGCTCCCTCGGGCACACCGTGGCGGAGCTGGCCCCCGTGCCGGGGCTGCCGGACATGGTGTTCACGGCGAACGGCGCGACGGTGGCCGACGGCCGGGTGTTCGGCGCCCGGTTCGCCCACCCGGAGCGGGAGCCGGAGGCTCAGGCGCACCTGGAGTGGTTCGCCGCGCACGGCTACGGGCATCTGCACCTGCCCGTCCACATCAACGAGGGCGAGGGCGACCTCGCCGTCACCGACTCGCTGCTGCTGGCCGGGCGGGGGTTCAGGACCAATCCGCTGGCGCACGGGGAGGCGCAGGAGTTCTTCGGCCGCCCGGTGATCGGCCTGGAGCTGGTCGATCCCCGCTTCTACCACCTGGACCTGGCGCTGGCCGTGCTGGACGACGCGGCCGGCGAGGTGGCGTACTACCCGCCCGCCTTCTCCCCCGGCAGCCGCGAGGTGCTGCGGCGGCTGTTCCCGCACGCGCTGGTCGCGGCCGAGGAGGACGCGCTCGCCTTTGGTCTGAACGCCGTCTCCGACGGGCTGCACGTGGTGCTGCCGCAGGCGGCGGCCGGGCTGTTCGGCCCGCTGCGCGAGCGGGGCTTCGAACCGGTCGGCGTGGACGTGAGCGAGCTGCACCGGGGCGGGGGCAGCGTGAAGTGCTGCTCGCTGGAGCTGCGGGGGTGACGTGCCGGGCGGCCCCCTGGAGGAACCTGAGGGCTCGGGGGGTGGTCCGGCGGCCTGGTTACAGGGCTCGCGGAGGCCAGGCGTCGCCCCAGTCGGCGTCGCGGGCCGCCTTGTACAGATCGCCGTGGCGCTTGGTGACGGTACGGCGGCGCAACTGCTCCGGCTGTCCGGGGCGCCCCTCCGCGTCCGGGGCCTCGGCGGGCTCGCACAGGTCCAGCAGGACCTGTCCCTTGCGGATCTGCGGCCGCCGTACGACGCGGGCGGCGGCCGGGGCGACCGGGAAGCGGACGGCGGCGACGTACGAGAACTTCTCGTCCTCGTAGGCGAGGGAGCCGCCCTTGACCTGCCGGTGCAGGGAGGAGCGGCTGACCCGGGCCGAGAAGTGGCACCAGTCGGTGCCCGGCACGATCGGGCAGGCCGCGCTGTGCGGGCAGGGCGCGGCGATCCGGAAGCCCGCCTGGACCAGACGGTCACGGGCCTCGATGACGCGGGCGTAGCCGTCGGGCGTGCCCGGCTCCACGACCACGACCGCCTGCGCGGCGGCAGCGGCGGCGTCCACCACGGCGGTGCGGTCGGCCGCCGTCAGCTCGCCGAGGACGTAGGAGACGGTGACGAGGTCGGTGGGGTCGAGGGTGAGCGCCGTGCCGATGCGGGCGCGTTCCCAGCGGGCGTCGCCGAGGGCGGGGTTCGCGGCGGCGATCTCCCGGCCGAGGGCGAGCGCCGGGTCGGCCCAGTCGAGGACGGCGACCGGGCGGGAGCCCGGCCAGGTGGCGGTGACGGCCCAGGTGGCGGCGCCGGTGCCGCCGCCCACGTCGGTGTGGCCGGCGGGGGTCCAGTCGGGGGCGGCGCCGGCGAGGGCGGTGAGGGCGGCGCGGACGGCCTCGAAGGTGGCGGGCATGCGGTAGGCCGCGTAGGCGGTGGCGTCGGCCTGGTCGCGGAGGACGGGGGTGTGGGTGGGGGTGGTACCGCGATAGTTCTCGATCAGGCGCTCCACGGCGCCTGCGGCCTGCTTCGGCGGAAGGCCGTCGAGGAGGGCGGTCAAGGCGGTACGGAGGGTCTCCGACGGGGACGCGTGCTCGTTCACCGCGTGATTCTCTCAGCTCCCGCGACGACGGGGCGCCGCCCCCGCCGCCCCTGCCCGTCCCTTCCCGGGGCTGGGTCCCCGGACCCCCGCGGTAGGGGGTGGGGGTGTGGGGTGGTCGGTCTGGTGCAGGTTCGTCGGGGCTGGGCGCGCCCCCGTGGCGGAGCCGCAGATCGGCACAGCCCCGCGCCCCTGACGGGGCGCCGCCCCCTACGGGGCGCTGCGGACCGCTCTGTGCAGGCGGGTTGCCGCTCTTGCTCTCGGGGTGTTGGTCGGGGGGTGGCGGTGGGGGTGGACCTTGTTGGTGAGGAGGATCAGGAAGGTGTCCGTGGCGGGGTCCAGGACCAGGGAGGTGCCGGTGAAGCCGGTGTGGCCCGCCGCGCCGTGGCCCGCGAGTTCGCCCATGAACCAGGGCTGGTCGACGGCGAAGCCGAGGCCCGGCGGGGTCAGCAGGAGGTCGACGAAGTCGGGGCCGAGGATGCGGGCGGGGCCGTAGGAGCCGCCGGCCAGCAGGGTGCGGCAGAAGACCGCGAGGTCGGTGGCCGTGGCGAACAGGCCCGCGTGGCCGGCCACCCCGCCGAGCGCCCAGGCGTTCTCGTCGTGCACCTCGCCGCGCAGCATGCCCCGGTCCGCCTTGGCCCACGGGCGGCGCTGGTCCTCGGTGGCCGCCGCGTCCGGGCAGGGGCCGAACCGGGTCGCGGTCATGCCGAGCGGGCGCGTGATGCCGTCGCGGATCAGGACGTCCAGGGGGCGGCCGGTGAGGCGTTCGAGGAGGTGCTGCAGGAGGAGCGGGTTCAGGTCGGAGTAGGCGTACGTGCCGGGCGGTGCGGTCGGGGCCTCCGCGCGCAGCATCGCCAGGCGGGCGGCGGCGTCCGGGCAGTCGTACAGCGGGAGTTCGGGCCGCAGACCGGAGGTGTGGGTGAGCAACTGCCGTACGGTGATGTCGTGTTCGGCGGCGGCGTGGAACTCCGGCAGATACGCCCCGATCCGCGCGTCGATGCCCAGCGTGCCCCGCTCGATCTGCTGCACCACGGCCACCGCCGTGAACAGTTTGGTGAGGGAGGCGAGGTCGAAGGGGGTGTCGAGGGTCATCGGCACCCGCTTCTCGGGCGGGAGTTCGACGCCGCTGCCGGTGTCGGGATCGTAGGACTCGTACCGTACGGCCCAGCCGGCCGCCTCGGCGACGGCGATCACCGGGCCCCGGCCGGCGACCACGACGGCGCCCGGCGCCCAGGGGCGTTCCCCGGCGGTCAGGGCGCGCACCTCGCGGACGAGGCGGCGCAGTTCGGCGGGATCGAGGCCGGCTCGCTCCGGTGTGTCCCGGCGCAGTCTCGGTGCGCTCAGCTTTCCGCTCCCTTACCGCCCGGTGCCGCGTCCCAGGGACGGCACATTCCCACGAAGCAGCCCAGCGCCGCCATCGCGGCCACCAGCTGGACGACGGCCATGGGAACGGCGGTGTGCTCGCCGGCGACGCCGACCAGCGGGGAGGCCACCGCGCCGACGAGGAAGGACGTGGTGCCGAGCAGCGCGGAGGCGGCCCCGGCGCTGTGCTTGGTGCGCATCAGGGCGAGGGCCTGGGTGTTGGGCATGGTGACGCCCATCGCCGACATCAGCACGAACAGGGCGGCGGCGACCGGCGCGAGGCCCACCGCGCCGAAGGCTCCGGTGGCCATCAGCAGCAGCGCGGTCGCCGCGAGGATGACCACGACGAGCCCGGCGGCCAGCACCCGGTCCAGCCGCACCCGGCCGACCAGCACCTTGCCGTTGATCTGGCCGACGACGACCAGCCCGACCGAGTTCAGCCCGAACAGCAGGCTGAAGGTCTGCGGGGAGGCGCCGTAGATCTCCTGGATCACGAACGGCGACGCCGATATGTAGGCGAACAGGGAGGCGAAGGCGAAGCCGCCGGCGATCATGTAGCCGGTGAAGACGCGATCGGCGAGCAGCCGCCGCATCCCGCCGAGCGCCTGCCCCACTCCCCCCTCGTGCCGGTCGGCCGGCGGCAGGGTCTCGGGGAGTTTCGTCCACACCACCGCGCCGAGCAGCGCGCCCACCACCGTGAGCACGACGAACACGCCCCGCCAGTCGGTGATCCGCAGGATCTGGCCGCCGATCAGCGGGGCCACGATCGGGGCGACGCCGGAGATCAGCATCAGCGTGGAGAAGAAACGGGCCATGGCCACGCCGTCGTACAGGTCGCGGACGACCGCGCGGGCGATCACGATGCCGGCCGCGCCCGCCAGGCCCTGCGCCAGCCGGAAGGCGACCAGCGTCTCGACGTTGGGGGCGAGCGCGCACAGGGCGGTGGCCAGGACGTAGACGGCGAGGCCGGCCAGCAGCGGGCGGCGGCGACCCCAGCGGTCGCTCATCGGGCCGACGACGAGCTGCCCGAGCGCCATCCCGGCCAGGCAGGCGGTGAGGGTGAGCTGCACGGTCGCGGCGGGCGCGTGCAGGGACCGGGTGACCTCCGGCAGGGAGGGCAGGTACATGTCCATCGCCAGCGGGGGCGTGGCGGTCAGGCCGCCGAGGATCAGGGTGACCAGCAGGCTCGCGCGGCGGGCCGCGGTACCGGCGGCCGCCGCTCCCGCTCCGGCCGGCCGCGCGGCCTCCGCCGGCGCCGGTCCCGTCGCCGCCCCGGCCCCCGTGCGCGGTACGTGGGGTTCCGCTGTCCCGCCCTCCGGCATGTGTCCCTCCCTCTCCGACTGGTCCGCCACCTATGCTCTCAGCTCGTACACCGTGCCGAGGAACGCATGAACGAGGGTGGGGTCCGGGGATGTCCGGTATGACGGAGCAGAAGGTGCGCTGGGGGATCCTCGCGACCGGCGGTATCGCCGCCGCGTTCACGGCGGACCTGGTGGACCTGCCGGACGCCGAGGTGGTGGCGGTGGCCTCCCGGCGGGCCGAGCCGGCGAAGGCGTTCGCGGAGCGGTTCGGCATCGAGCGCGCCTACGGCTCCTGGGCCGAACTGGCGCACGACGAGGACGTCGACGTCGTCTACGTCGCCACCCCGCACGTCGCCCACCGCGCCGCCGCCGGACTGTGCCTGTCGGCCGGCCGGAACGTGCTGTGCGAGAAGCCGTTCACGCTGAACCTGCGCGAGGCCGCCGAACTGGTCGCCCTCGCCCGCGAGCACGGCCGCTTCCTGATGGAGGCCATGTGGATGTACTGCAATCCGCTGGTACGGCGGCTCAAGGCGCTGGTCGACGACGGCGCGATCGGCGAGGTGCGCACCGTGCAGGCCGACTTCGGGCTGGCCGGCCCCTTCCCGCCCGCGCACCGGCTGCGCGACCCGCGCCTCGGCGGCGGCGCGCTGCTCGATCTCGGCGTCTACCCGGTGTCGTTCGCCCAGCTCCTGCTCGGCGAGCCGGCGGACATCGCGGCGCGTGCGGTGCTCTCGCCCGAGGGCGTGGACCTGCAGACCGGCGCGCTGCTGTCCTGGGAGGGCGGCGCGCTGGCCCAACTGCACTGCTCCATCACCGGCGGTACGGCCACCGTCGCCTCCGTCACCGGCTCCGAGGGCCGCATCGACGTGCCGTCGGGCTTCTTCCACCCGGACCGCTTCGTGCTGCACCGCGACGGCCGTGAGCCGGAGGAGTTCGCCGCCGACCCGGCGGACGGGCCGCGCACCAGCATGCGGCACGAGGCGCTGGAGGTGATGCGGGCGCTGCGCGCGGGCGAGACGGAGTCGCCGCTGGTGCCGCTGGACGGCACGCTCGCGGTGATGCGGACGCTGGACGCGATCCGGGAGCGGATCGGCGTGCGCTACCCGGGCGAGACCGGGGCCGGGGGCGAGACCGGGGCCGGGGCCGCGGCACCGGCCGAGGGCACGGCGCCGGCCGGGGACGTGGCGCCGGCCGGGGATACGGCCGGTCCCGCCGACGGGAGTGCGGACGGGACCGGCCCCCGGCAGGGCTCCGGGGCGGCGGAGGTCACGCCGGCTTGAGCCCCGGCTCCCCCGCCTCCGTCACGAAGGACGCGGCCGTCGTGAGCGGCGCGCCCTGCGTGGTCACGTGGGAGACCGTCTTGAAGTCGGCGCGGGCCAGCTCGCGTCCCAGGGACACCGTGGCGTAGCCGCGCAGCCCGTTGAAGAACCTCAGGTGCGGGTTGGCGGTCATGAGGGTGTTCCAGTTGGACGGCTTCGCCGAGCCGTTGCCGCCGCTGGTGATGGAGGAGGTGACGATCTCCGTGCCGACCGTGCGGGAGCCGGGGTCGGAGAAGTCGCGCTTGATGTCGAAGGCGTAGTGCACGTGCACGTCGCCGGTGAGCACCATCAGGTTCTCCACCCCGGCGGCCCGCGCCCCGGCCAGGACCCGTTCGCGGGAGGCCGGGTAACCGTCCCAGGAGTCCATGGAGAGCTTGGACGGCAGGGTGGTGGAGTTGTACCGCTGGGAGAAGGTGACCTGCTGGGGCACCACGTTCCACAGCGCGTCCGAGCGGCGCCAGCCGTCGATCAGCCAGCGTTCCTGCGCGGCGCCGGTCAGGGTGCGGCGGGGGTCCTCGGACTCGGGGCCGCCGTACTGCCAGCCGTCGCCGTAGGCCTGGTCGGAGCGGTACTTGCGGGTGTCGAGGACGTCGAACTGGGCGAGGCGGCCCCAGTGCAGGCGGCGGTAGAGCCTGAGGTCGGGGCCGTGCGGGAGCTGGGGGCTGCGCAGCGGCATGTTCTCCCAGTAGGCGCGGTAGGCGGCGGCCCGGCGCAGCAGGAACTCGTCGGCGGGGCCGCCCGTCTCGGAGACGTCGTCGGCGTAGTTGTTCTCGGTCTCGTGGTCGTCCCAGGTGACGACGAAGGGGTGCGCGGCGTGCGCGGCCCGCAGGTCGGGGTCCGTCTTGTAGAGGGCGTAGCGCAGGCGGTAGTCCTCCAGGGTCACCGTCTCGTGGTGGAACAGGTCCGGGAGGGTGCCCTTCGGCAGGCCGCGGGAGCCGCCCGCGGAGTCGACGGCGTACTCGTAGAGGTAGTCGCCGAGGTGGAAGACCACGTCCACGTCGTCCTGGGCCAGGTGCCGGTAGGCGGTGTAGTAGCCCTCGTCGTAGCGCTGGCAGGAGACCAGGCCGAGGGTCAGTCCGGCGGGGCGGCTGCCGGGGGCGGGCGCGGTGCGGGTGCGGCCGGCCGGGCTGGTCCAGCGGCCGGCGCGGAAGCGGTAGTGGTAGACGCGGCCGGGCTGGAGCCGGCCGACCTCGACGTGCACGGTGTGCTGGAACTCGGGGTGGGCGGTGGCGGCGCCGCGTCTGACCACGCGCCGGAAGCGCTCGTCCAGGGCGAGTTCCCACTGCACGGTGACGCGGCGGGCGGGCAGTCCGCCGTCGGCCTGGTACGGGGCGGGCGCGAGGCGGGTCCACAGCAGGACGGAGTCGGGCAGCGGGTCGCCGGAGGCGACGCCGAGGGTGAACGGGTCGCCGGGCAGCCGGGCCGCGTCCAGTTCGGCGGCGCTCGCGGCGCCGGCGGCCGGCAGGTTCACGGAGAAGGCGAGCGCGGCGGCGGCGCCGGTCGTGGTCAGGAAGCGGCGGCGGCCCAGCGAGCGGGCGGCGGCGCGCAGTTCGGGCGCGTGCGAGGGCTGGCGGCGGGCGGGCGTCATCCGGGTCCTCCCCTGGCGGCGGGTGCGCGGTACAGGGGCATTGGACCGGTCCGGGACGACCCGAGCTTGGCAAGGACATGACCGTCCCATGGCGGGCGGATGAGTTCCGCATGATGCCGCCCGGCGTCACGCCGTACGCTGCGGGCCATGAACACCGTGAACAACGCAGGAGACGTACGGGCCGGTGGCGAGGGCGGGGCCGGGCGGGTGGCCGTGGTGACGGGCGCCGGTTCGGGGATCGGGCGGGCGGTCGCCGTCGAACTGCTGCGCGGCGGCTGGTCGGTGGCGCTGGCGGGCCGGCGCACCGAGACCCTGGAGGAGACGGCGGCGCTCGTCCCCTCGGCGCCCTCGCTCGCCGTCCGCGCCGACGTGGCGCGGGAGGAGGACGTGACCGCGCTGTTCGCCGCCGTGGTGGACCGGTTCGGGCGGGTGGACCTGCTGTTCAACAACGCGGGCACGTTCGGGCCCGGCGGGGTGCCGGTCGAGGAGCTGTCCTACGACGCGTGGAAGCACGTGGTGGACACCAACCTCAACGGGGCCTTCCTGTGCGCGCAGGCGGCCTACCGGCGGATGAAGGAGCAGGACCCGCAGGGCGGCCGGATCATCAACAACGGCTCCATCTCGGCGCACACGCCCCGCCCGCACTCCGCGCCCTACACCGCCACCAAGCACGCCCTGACCGGGCTGACCAAGGCGCTGTCGCTGGACGGGCGGCCGTACCGGATCGCGGTCGGGCAGATCGACATCGGCAACGCCGCCACCGACATGACCGCCCGGATGGAGAAGGGCGTGCTCCAGGCCAACGGCGAGGTGGTCCCGGAACCGGTGATGGACGTCGCCGACGTGGCCCGCACGGTACGGCACATGGCCGAACTGCCGCTGGAGGCCAACGTCCAGTTCGCGACGGTCCTGGCGACGACGATGCCGTACGTGGGACGCGGGTGACGCGGACGGCGCCGCGCGGGTGCGTGCGGCAGGGGGGTGTGCCGCACGGGCGCGTACGACACGGGGTCGTGCGACGCGGGTGAGCCGGGGCGGGCGGGGGCGCCGGGCCGGTCAACGGCGGTGGCGGGGCCGTCAACGGCGGTGGCGGCCCCGGGTGTCGGGCTCCTGAGCGGCGGGGGCGCGGCCTTCCGGGTCGGCCGGGCGGCCGAGGGCGCCGGGGCCCACGGGGCGGCCAAGGCCGCCGCGGGCGGTTCCGGCCGCCGCCGTCGCCGCCCTCCGGGCTCGCGCGCGGCGGCGCAGCGCCCACGCCCCGCCGGCCAGCAGCGCCGCCGTGAGGCCGGCGCCCTCCAGCAGCCGCCCGGTCGAGGGGCCGGCGTCCGCCGCGACGGACGCGCCGGTCGGCCCGCCGGTACCGGTGGCCCGCTGTCCGGCGGGGCCGGCCGCCCGGGCGCCGCCCTCGCTCAGCGGGTCCACCAGGACGCCCACCGCCCGCGCCGCACCGCCCTGCGCGAAACCCCAGTCGAGCAGGGCCGCGCTCTCCTCGTAGACGGCGTTGGCGCCGGCCGCCGGGTGCATCACGGTGACGAGCAGGGTGCGGCCGCCGCGAACGGCCGCGCCGGTGAAGGTGTTTCCGGCGTGCGAGGTGTAGCCGTTCTTCACTCCGATCATGCCGTCGTACGTCTTCAGGCCCCAGGACCCGGTCAGCAGGCGGTCGGTGTTCTGGATCTGGAACGTCTTCTTCCCGCCGGCCGGGAAGTCGGCGGTGCGGGTGCCGCAGTAGCCGCGGAAGTCGGCGTTCTTCAGCCCGTGCCGGGCGAACAGGGTCAGGTCGTAGGCCGAGGAGACCTGGCCCGGGTGGTCGTAGCCGTCGGGGCTGACCACATGGGTGTCCAGGGCCTGGAGGTCGGCCGCCCGGGCCTGCATCTCGGCGACCGTCTTCGCGATGCCGCCGTTCATGGCGGCCAGCACGTGCACCGCGTCGTTGCCCGAGCGCAGGAACACGCCCTGCCACAACTGCTCGACGGTGTAGGTGGTGCCGGGCTGGATGCCGACCAGGCTGGAGCCCTCGGGGATGTCGGCCAGGTCGGCGGCGGTGACCGTGTGCCGGTCGGTGCGGGGGAACTTGGCCAGGACCGTGTCCGCGAACAGCATCTTCAGCGTGGAGGCGGGGGCCAGGCGCTCGTGCGCCCGGTAGGCGGCGAGCACCTCCCCGCTCTCCCAGTCGGCGAGGAGCCAGGCCTGGGCGGTGAGTCTCGCGGGCAGGGCGCTGGTGCCGCGCGCCTGCGCTCCGGGGCGGGCGAGCAGGTCGCCGCCGATCACGGTTCTGGTGTCGGCCACCGCCGGTGAGGAGGCGGCGGCCGCCAGCGGGGCGGCGGCGGTCAGGGCGAGCAGGGAGCGCCTGGACAGGTGGGGGGACATCGCAGACCGAGTGGAATCGCGCACTCCGGGACCGTACAGAGCGAGCCCCCGTCGATGCACGACGGGTCTCCAAAGGCCGATCAAAAGATCATCAAAAGGAGGGAACGTCCCCGTGTACGGGGTGCGTTCGCGAAGGCCGTGCGCTGTGCCCCCGCTGTGCCCGCACAGTGCCCCGGAGGGGCCCCGCAGCCGGGCCCCGGAGGGGCCCCGCGGTCGGCCCGCGCCCGACCGCTCGACTCCTGATCGACCCCCCTGGCCGGGCTACGCCTGCCCAGGCTACGCCTGCCCGGTCTCGAAGCGGGTGATGCGGCCGTCCTCGGCGACGGTGAACAGCCAGCGGGTGCGCATCTCGCCCCAGGTGTCGTTGCGGTAGCGGGCGACCAGGGCACGCCCGCCCTGCGACTCGCTGTCCACCTCCAGATGGCCGTGCGTGGCGAAGATCTCCGCCTCGGTCCACTCGGCCGGGTCGCGGTCGGCGCCGTCGTCCGACATGGTCGCGCCGGGCGCGAGGAGCCGCATGAAGGCCTCGCGGTCATGGGCGTTGACGGCGGTGACGAAGGCGCGGACGGCCGGGTCGCTGAGTCGGGCGGTCTGAATCGTCATGCCCGCAGCGTCACACCCGGCCCGGCGCCCCGCCACCCGAACGGCGTCCCGGGCGGGCCGGGCGGGTGTGAGCGGTGCGACGGTGGAGACACGGGGGGTGTTCCGGGGTCGGAAGCCGTACCGATGTGCTGGGAGTCACCGTGACCTGTTACGACCGACGCGATCTGGGCCTGCTGCTGCTCCGGCTGGGCACCGGCGGGGTGCTGGCCGCGCACGGCGCGCAGAAGCTGCTGGGCTGGTTCGGCGGGGCCGGCCTCGAAGGGACCGGTCAGTTCATGGAGTCCGTCGGCTACCGGCCGGGCAAGGCCAGCGCCATGGCGGCCGGGCTGGCGGAGGCGGGCGGCGGGCTGCTGCTGGCGCTCGGCCTCGCCACCCCGGCGGCGGGCGCGGCGGCGGCCGGCGCGATGGCGGGCGCGGCCGCGGTGCACGCGCCGAACGGTTTCTTCGCGCAGAGCGGCGGCTACGAGTACGCCGCCTCCCTGGGCCTGACCGCCGCCGGACTGTCCGTCACCGGCCCCGGCCGCCTCTCCCTGGACCACGCCCTCGGGCACGCGGTGAACCGGGGCTGGATGGTCCCGGCGGCGTTCGCGACGACGGCCGCGGCCACGGCGGTCGTCCTCGGGGCGCGGGTACGGCACCTGCGGCGGCAGAAGGAGGGGACGCAGGAGCCCCTGTTCGAGGAGTAGCCCGCCGCGAGGATCAGCCCCCGCGAGGAGCAGTCCGCCGCGCCGAACAGCCGGGCGGCCCGTGTGGCCTGTGTGGTCCATGTGGTCTGTGTGGCCCGTGTGGTCCGCCCGCACCGCTCGCGCGCCTCTCAGTGAGCGCCCCCGCGTCTCAGTGGGCGCCCTCCGCCACCGCCTCCCCCGGCCCGGGCGCTCCCTGCCCGGGCGCCCCCGTCTGCGGCACCCCTTCGGCGGCGGGAGCGGTCTCCCTGCTCGGCCAGGGAATCCAGAGGGCCGTGAGGGTGACGATGAGGGCCGAGGCGGCGACCGTGGCCATGCCGAGGGTCAGGCTGCCCGCGCCCGCGACGAAGCCGATCAGGGCGGGACCGCCGAGCAGTCCGGTCGTCCCCATCGCGGCGACCAGCGCGAGCGCGTTCGAGCCGTGTTCGGCGGCGGCGACGTACACGCACGGCGTCACGGCCGCCGCGCCGAGCCCGACGCAGGCGAAGCCGAGCAGCGTGGGCACGAGATGGCCGGCCGCCAGGGCGAGGGCGAGACCGACGCCGGCCACGGCGCTGCCGACCCGCACCACCCGTCCGTCGCCCCACCGGTCGCGCCAGCGGTCCGCCCGCAGCCGGGCCAGCAGCATCATCACGGAGACGACGGCGATGCCGAGCGGGGCGACGGTGGCGGAGGTCTTGACGACGTCCTTCATGTAGAGGGTGGACCAGTCGTTCATGGCGCCCTCGGTGATGGTGCCGAACGCCATCGCGCACCCCATGAGCAGGGTGGCGGCGGACGGCAGCACCGGCCGGGTCCGCTTCTTCGGCGTGTCCGGCTCGGCGGGCGCGGGCTCCCGGTGGGTGAGCAGGCCGGGGCGCGCGTATCCGAGGAGCAGGAGCAGCAGGACGGCGGCCACGGCGAAGTGGGTCGGGACGGACTGCGTGACGGCGGTGCTGCCGGAGGCCAGGAGCGCGGCGGCGAGCAGTCCGGCGCTGAAGGTGGCGTGCAGCTGGGACATGGCGGTGCGCCCGTACGTCGTCTCCAGGGCGGCGCCCTGGGCGTTCATGGCGACGTTGAGGCAGCCGACGGCGACGCCGTCGCAGCAGACGGCGAGCAGGGCGAGCGGATAGTTCGGCACCACCGACAGGGCCGCGAGCACCGCCACCAGGCACAGCGCGGAGACCAGGGCGAGGCGGCGGGAGCCGAGGCGGCGCATCAGGACGGCGACCAGCGGGAAGGAGGCGGCGGCGCCCGCGCCGCAGGCCATCAGCAGCAGCCCCACCTCGCCCGTGCCGAGGTCGAGGCGGGTCTTGAGCGCGGGCAGCCGGGCGATCCAGGTGGCGTACTGGAAGCCGAGGAAGCAGAACAGGGCCGCGATGGCCCATTTGGCGCGGCCGAACCCGGCCGGGTCGGGGGTCGCGGGGGCGCCGGGGGGCTCGGCGGTGCCCAACGCACCCGGGATCTCGGGGGTGTCCGGGGTCTCGGGGGTGTCCGGGGTCTCGGTCAGCATGCCGGGCGCCTTCCGTGGGTGGGGTGGGCGGCCAGCTCGGCCGTCATGTAGACCGCGTCGGCGCCGTATCCGGCGGGCAGCGGGGTGCCGTGGTGGGGGCGGTAGCCGCGGGCGCGCCAGAAGGGCTCCTTGTCGCCGACCGCGACCAGCGACATGGTGGTGAAGCCGAGCCGCCGGGCGGTGTCGGCCACGTGCCCGGCCAGCCGGCCGCCGAGTCCTCTGCGGCGCAGCGGGCGGGCGACGACGAGGTCGTGCAGATGCAGGTTGGGCGCGTGGTGGACGGCCTGTTCGGGGCGGGTCAGGTCGGGGCAGCGGAACTCGGGGTAGGGCAGGGCGAGGACGTAGCCGGCGATCCGGCCGTCGAGGTCGAGGACGAAGCAGGTGCCGGCGGAGGCGCGGGCGCGGGTGCGCAGCATCGGCTCGCCCTCGGCGAGGCCGAGGCCGTCGTACGCCTCGGCCTCCAGGGCGGCGACGGCGGGCCAGTCGGCCTCGGCGACGGCCCGGATGCGCGTGTGTTCTGCCATGTCAGTGCCGTTCGTCGCGGAGCGGGTCAGGGCCGGGTACGCACATCTGCGGCAGGGGGCGGATGCCGTTGAAGCCCTGGGTGGTGTAGCTGGCGGCGTAGGCGCCGGCGGACAGGACCCAGACGGGGTCGCCGGAGGCGAGGGCGCGCGGGACGCGCACGGGGTGGGTGCCGCCGCCGTAGGCGTCGTCGCTGTCGCAGGTGGGTCCGGCGACGACGGCGGGGAGGTAGGCCGGGTCGTCGGGGCCATTCGGCGCGGGGTGGGTGGGGAAGAGCAGGCGGTGGATGACCTGGTCCATCTCGTAGAGGCCGTTGAACTTGCCGCAGCTCAGGTAGAGCCAGTGCGCGTCCTCGCCGTCCGGCTGCCGGCGGCGGGTCAGCCGGTAGACGTGGGCGCGTACGGCGCCGTGGTCGGCGACCAGGTGGCGGCCGGGTTCCATGACGAAGCCGAGCGGTCGGCCGGTGAGGGCGCGGAGGTGGTCCACGCCCTCGCGGAGGAGGGTGAGGATCTTGTCCAGGGGCGGGTCGAGGGGGTTGCCGTGGCGGTCGAGGTAGCCGAGTGCGGGCAGGCCGCCGCCGAGGTTGACGTGGTCGGGTGCGATGCCGAGCCGGTCGAGCCGTGCCAGCACGTCGGCGAGCAGGTCGACGGCCTGCTGCCAGGCCTCGCCGGTCATCTGCTGGGAGCCGACGTGCACGGACAGTCCGGCCGGGGTCAGTCCGGCGGCGCGGGCGGCGGCCAGGACGCGTACGGCGTCGTCGGCCGAGCAGCCGAACTTGCGGTTCAGGCCCCACAGGGCGCCCTCGCCGCTGGTGGCCAGTCGGCAGAACACCCGTGCGCCGGGGGCGTGTTCGGCGATGGCGGCCACGTCCTGGACGCTGTCGGTGGCGAAGGCGGTGATGCCGAGCCGGTGGGCCTCGGCGATGTCGGCGTCGGACTTGACGGTGTTGCCGTAGTGGACGCGGTCCGCGTCGACGCCGGTGGCCAGGGCCTGGGCGATCTCGGCGGGGCTCGCCGCGTCGAAACCGGCGCCCCGGGCCGCGAGCAGGCGCAGCACCTCGTCCACGGGGCAGGCCTTGAGGGCGAAGCGGACCTGGACGCCGGGCAGTTCGGCGACGAGCCGGTCGTACTGGGCCTGGATGCCGGGCAGGTCGTAGACGACGCGGTCGGCGGGGGCGGCGGTGAGGGCGGCGGCCAGGCGGGGGCTGAGTGGCACGGTCATCCGCTCCCCCGGCCGGGTGCGGTGTGCCGGGCGGCGGCCACGAGGGCCGGCCAGGCGTCGGCGAGGCGGGCGTAGTCCTCGATGTCGCGTTCGGCCTCCGCCAGCAGCCGCTCCCGCCGGGGGGCGAGGCGCTCGGCGAACTCCTCGTAGCGGCCGCCGAGTTTGCGGTAGGCGGTGTCGCAGCGGTCCAGGCGCCAGTGGTTGTCGGCGCGGTCCGTGCGGGCGCTCTCGCGCAGGAGACCGGCGACCCGCTCGGTGCGGATGCGCTGGTGCTCGTCCAGGAGCGCGGGGCCTTCGGCGGCGAGGCGGTCGTAGACGCGGTGGAGGTGGAGCATCGACAGCAGGAACTTCACGAACCGCAGCTGGTAGGCGTGGAAGCCGGTGTCGGTGCGGCGTTCGGGGGTGTGGAAGTTCTCGATGTGCCGGTTGTGCAGGATGCCGGGGAGGGTGGCGTCGTGGACGAGGTGGAGGAGGAAGTAGTCGCTGCCGATGGTGTCGGTGGCCGGGGAGAGCGGGAAGCGTTCGTAGACGTCGCGGTCGAAGGCGACGTTGCACATGTCCACGCGCATCGGGTCGACCAGGGCGAGGGTGGCGTCGTCGCCGGCGAAGGGGGTGGTGCCCGCGCCGGTGAAGGACTCCTCGACCAGGTCGCGGCGGCGCTCGTCGGGCCAGTCGGCGGGCGCCCACAGGCCGACCACGTCGTGGTAGACGGTCTCGTCCAGCCGGCGTATCTCCGCTATGTCCACGGAGAGTTCGCCGATGAAGGAGGCGCCGGCCAGGGAGACGGGGCGCCCGGCGAGGGCCGGGTCGAGGTCGGTGCGGGTGACGGCGGCCGACGCCTCGGCGGCGGGGCGGCCGAGCCAGGGCAGCTCGTGGTGGACGGGGAAGACCGGTTCGCCGTCGTGGAGCTGGTAGGCGCTGTCGGAGTCCCGGCGGTGCACCGAGCGGCAGCCGAGGGCGGCGGCCAGCAGGAAGGCGCGGTTGGTGCAGGCGCCGTAGGAGACGCCGGCCGGGAGCATCAGGTCGAGGAAGCGGTCCGCGTCGGGCAGGCCGGCCCGCTCGATCACCCGGCGCAGGAAGGCGCGTTGCGGCTCCTCGCCGAGGTGGTGCACGCGCACCCGCGGCACGCTCGGCAGCGCGGCCAGGACCCGGGCGTGCTCGGCGCGGGTGGCCTCGTCGCAGGAGTCGAGGACCAGCAGCTCCACGTGCACGTCGTGGTGTTCGGTGGCGTAGGCGGCCTCGCGGTGGAGTGCCGCGAGGGTGGCGGAGCAGGCGCGGTCGGTGGGCAGGCAGAGGCAGATCCGGTTCACCGCGCCTCTTCCCCGGCGCTCCAGGAGTCCAGGCCGAGCAGCTTGCGCCCGAGGTCGTTCAGTTCGGCGGGGCCGTAGCGCAGGGCCTCGGGGCGGCGGGCGTCGCCGAGCAGGGTGGCGTTCCAGTCGGGGGTGGACAGGGTGCGCCAGGACTCGACGCGGGAGGTGCGCAGCGCGGTGTGCTCCTCCAGGGCGGGCATCATGGACAGGTACTGGACGGCGCGGACCTCGTTCTCGGAGCGGTTGGGCGCGACTCCGTGCGCCAGCAGGCCGTTGAAGATCAGCAGGTCGCCGGCCTGGAGGTCGGGCCGGACGACGGGGAACTCGGCGCGGTCGACGGCGGGCCGGATCGGGTCGCGGCCGGGCGGCTGGGCCAGGCGCCACTCCTCGAAGCGCCGGAACAGCTCCGGGTCGCACTGGAAGCCGCCGAGTTCGGGCCGGGTGTCGTTGAGGGCGATGATGCCCTGGACGCGCTGCGGGAGGACGGCGAGGGTGCTGTCGACGTCCCAGTGCAGCTCGATGTCGAAGCCCTCGTCGGTGGCTTCGATCAGGGAGCGCGAACGGGTGCGTATGTTGGGCGGGTTGAGGTTGAGCCGGTCCAGGGTGACCCACAGCTCGGCGCAGTCCCACACGTCGGCGAAGGCGTCGTACACGCGCTGCGACTGGCGGCTGTTCCACAGCAGTTGGTGGTGGTACGCCTCGACGAAGCCGTAGATGAACAGGTGCTGGTCGAGTTCGGAGCGGAACTCGGGCTCCTGGTACCAGGTTTCGGGGCGGTCGGGGTCCAGGCCCTGGAAGTCCCAGGTGAAATCGAGCAGTTCCTTGGCCTCGCCGGGGGTGATGGCCTCGCGGACGACGACGTAGCCGTAGGTCTGCCAGTGGGCGAAGTCCGCTTCGGAGAGCACCCTGAGCGGGCGGGTCTTCTCCAGGTCGCGCAGCGGGGTGGGGGCGAGGTAGGTCTCGCCGTCGGCGCTGAAGTAGGGGCGCTCGGAGGCCGCGCGGTGGAGGTAGGGGGTGGGGGCGGGCTGGTGCATGCAATCACTCCGTGGTGATCGGACCGAGGTGCACTCCCACGCTGGACTAGACCAATTTCGGGTGTCAACGGCTACCGGCCGGTACCGGCGCAAGTGCCGCCCAACTGCCGGTTTACTGCCGGTCGCCGGGCATGAGAAAGGCCGGTGCGGGGCTTCGAAAGCCCCGCACCGGCCGGTTCTCGGGCCGTGCGGCTCCGTCGCGTCGTCGGACCGTGCGCACCGGCCGCTTCCCGAGGCCGTGCGTCCCGGCCGCGGTCCCGGGCCGTACGGCTCAGCCCGCGACGACCGCCTCCGCCGCCGCCGCCCCGCACACCCGGGCCGCGCCGTGCGTGGCGATGTGCGGCGCGCCGCGCGGCGGGGCCTGCGGTACGCCCATCTCGACCACCACTGTGTCCGGGCGGGCGGCGAGCAGCGCGTCCAGCGCCGCGCCCATCCAGGCGTGCCGGTGCTCGTCGCGGACCACGGCCACGATCCGGCGGCCCTCGGCCGCGGCCAGGGCGGCGGCCCCCGCGTCGGCGCCCGTGAAGGAGCCCGAGGCGCTGCCGGGCAGCAGCCGGCGCAGCTCGGCGGCCACGCCCCACGGCGTCTCGTCACCGACCGCGATGTTGGCCTCGGGGCTGAACCGGGCCACGAAGACCGGTCCGTCGGCCGGTGCGGCGGCGCCGGCGCGGGTCACCCGCAGGGCGCGGCGGGCCGCGGTCAGGCCGATCTCCGGTTCGGGCGCGACGTCCGCCGCGCCCCGGCGGCCCTCGGCGGTCCACCGGGCCAGCTCGCGCACCCGGGCGGCGGCGTCGCTGAGGCGCTCCTCCGGGAGTTCGCCGGAGCGCACGGCGGCCACCAGCGCGTCGCGCAGGCCGAGCACGGTGGCCTCGTCGCACAGTCCGCCGCCGACGCAGATCGCGTCCGCGCCGGCCGCGATGGCGAGGACCACGCCGTGCTCCAGGCCGTAGGTGCCGGAGATGGCGCGCATCTCCATGCCGTCGGTGACGATCAGGCCCTGGTAGCCGAGTTCCTCGCGCAGCAGGCCGGTGAGGATGCGGCGGGAGAGCGTGCCGGGGCGTTCGGCGTCGAGGGCGGGCACGAGGATGTGCGCGCTCATCACGGCCCGGGTGCCGGCGGCGATGGCGGCCCGGAAGGGGGGCAGCTCGCGTTCGTAGAGGGTGTCGGCGTCCACGTCGATGCGGGGGACGGCGTGGTGGGAGTCGACGTTGGTGTCGCCGTGGCCGGGGAAGTGCTTGGTGCAGGCGGCGACGCCGGTGGACTGCAGGCCCTCGACCCAGGCGGCGGTGTGCCGGGCCACCAGGTCGGTGGCGGCGCCGAAGGAGCGCACGCCGATGACCGGGTTGTCGGGGTTGGCGTTGACGTCGGCGGACGGCGCCCAGTCGAAGTTGACGCCGCAGGCGGCCAGGCGCCGGCCCAGCTCGCGGGCGACGCCCCGCGTCAGGTCGGGGTCGTCGACGGCGCCGAGGGCGTGGTTGCCGGGGAAGGAGGAGCCGGTGCGCACGTCGAGGCGGGTGACGTCGCCGCTCTCCTCGTCGATGGCGACCAGCAGGTCCTCGCGTTCGGCGCGCAGTTGTCCGGTGAGGGCGGTGACCTGCTCCTCGGTGACGACGTTACGGCCGAACAGGGCCACGGAGGCGAGTCCCTCGGCCAGGCGGCGGCGCACCCAGTCCGGGGCTGTGGTGCCGTCGAACCCCGGCTGCAGCACCGCGAGCGCGTCCCGGGTGAGGGTGTCGGGCCCGGTGGCGAGTGTGGTCATCGGCGGTGTCATCCCTTCACGGCGCCGTCGGTCAGGCCGCTGACGGCCTTGCGTTGCAGGAAGATGAAGAGGATCAGGATGGGCAGCGCGAACAGGGACGAGGCGGCCATGGTGGCGCCCCAGTCGTCGCCGAAGGCGGTCTGGAACTGCGAGATCCACAGCGGCAGCGTCTGCTTCTCGATGTCCTTGTTGAGGATCAGGACCAGCGGGAACTCGTTCCAGGCGGTGATGAAGCCGAACAGCGAGGTGGCCATCAGACCGGGCGCGAGCAGCGGGAAGATCACCTTGATGAAGGCCTGGAGGCGGGTGCAGCCGTCGACCATCGCCGACTCCTCCAGCTCCTTGGGCACCGCGGAGACGTAACCGCGCAGCGTCAGGATGGTCAGGGGCAGCACCATCATCGCGTAGAAGGCGGTGAGCGGGACCAGGCTGTCGAGCATGTCGTTGTCGCGGACCAGCATGTAGATGGCGATGATCATGACCTCCCAGGGGGCCATCTGCGCCAGCATGAAGGTCACGATGAGCCCGCGCCGCCCCTTGAACCGCATCCGGGCCAGGGCGAAGGACGCGAACAGCGCGATGACGAGCGAGATCAGCACCGAACTGACGGTCACGATCACCGAGTTGGCGACCAGCGTCCAGAAGTGGTCGGCGTGCACCGCCTTGTCGAAGTGCGAGACGGTGGCGTGGTACGGGAACCACACCGGGTCCTCGGTGATGATGTCGCCGGTCGGCTTGAACGCGGTGGCGAACATCCAGTACACGGGGAACACGAAGCCGACGAAGAGGACGACGGCGGTCGCGTTGGGCCAGAGACGGCCGAAGACGGAGCGCTTCACAGCTCGTCCTCCTCTTGCTTGAGCACCATGCGCAGGTAGTACGAGGTGATGGCGAGCAGGACCAGGATGGTGAGGAAGGAGATCGCCGCGCCGACGCCGAAGTGCTGGTTGCCGACGCCCTCGACGTAGGCGTAGATCGGCAGGGTCTCGGTGAGGTGGTCGGGGCCGCCCTCGTTGAGCGCGAAGATCTGTGCGAACGACTTGAACACCCAGATGACCTCGAGGAAGGTCGTGGCGTACAGGAACGGCCGCAGGAAGGGCAGGGTCACGGAGGTGAAGCTCTTCCAGGCGCCGGCGCCGTCCAGCGCGGCGGCCTCGTACAGCTCCTTGGGGATCGTGGTGGTGGCGGCGTAGAGGTTGATCGCCACGAACGGCACGGACTGCCAGACGATCAGCACGATGACCACGAAGAAGGTGGAGAACTGGCTGCTGAACCAGTTGTAGTCCGCCATCGAGTGCCAGCCGAGCTTGTCCAGGACCCAGTTGACGACGCCGAAGCGCTGGGCGAACAGCCACTGGTAGACGGTGGTGGCGGCGATGACGGGCATGGCCCACGCGAGCACGAGGCCCACCATGAGCAGCAGCCGCATCTTCTTGCCGAGGCGGGCGAGCAGCAGCCCGATCAGGGTGCCGCCGATCATGATGAGGACGACGTTGACCGCGGTGAAGACGACCGAGCGTCCGACGACGCTCCAGAAATCCGAACCGCTCAGGATCTCCTTGTAGTTGTCGACGCCGTTCCACTCGGTGAGGTGCTGGATGAGCTGCCGCGGGTTGAGGTTCTGGAACGACAGGATGCCGTTCTTCACCAGTGGCCAGCCGAGCAGGACCACGGTGGCCGCCAGCGCGGGCAGCAGCAGGAGGTAGGGGGCGGCGGCGGCGCGGCGGCCGGCCGGGGTCTTCGCGGTGCGGGCCTCACCCCGCGGGGGCGCCGGCGGCCCGGACTTGCGGACAGCGGGCTCCCCGGCCGTGTCCGTGCCTTCGGTCTGCACTGACATGAGTTGCCATCTCTTCCGTGGCCGTACGAACTGCGGGTACGAACTCCGTGGCCGCATGACCGGCACAAGGGGCCGGGGGCGCCTTTCGGGGCGCCCCCGGCACGGTCATCAGTTCTTCTGGGCCAGGCGCTTGTTGATGTCGGACTCGACGTCCTTGGCGGCGTCGGCCGGCGCCTTGCCGTTGAGGACGGCGGTCATGTACGCCTTGATCGGGTTCGGCGTGTTCTCCACCGCGGCCCACTCGGGGATCAGCGGGGTGGTGCCGCCGACGGCGGCGCCGGGCGCGGCGGCCTCGGCGGCCCCGTTGCCCTTGAGGTTGCTCTCCAGCGACTCCTTGTTCGGGATGACGCCGTTGAGCTTGGACAGCTCGCCCTCGAACTGGTCGGACAGGGCGATCTTCAGGAACTCCTTGGCCAGCGACTGCTTCTTGCTGTTCTGCGCGACGGCCAGGTTGGAGCCGCCGAGGAAGACGCCCTCGGGCTTGTCGGCGGTGGCGCCGGGGATGGTGAAGTAGCCGAGGTCCTTCTCGATGTTCTTGTTGGCCTGGATGGCGGTGGCGGCCTCCCAGCCCATGCCGATGAACGCGCCGGTCTTGCCCTTGGCGAAGATCGTGGCCTGCTGCGGGGTGGCCTCGTCCTTGTCCTTGGGGGCCTTGGAGTAGGAGGCGTACTTCTTGTAGATCTCCATGGCGGCGGTGACCTTCGGGTCGGCCAGGTTGGAGACGTACTTGTCGCCGTCCTTCTTCACCAGGTCGGCGCCCTGGCCGATGATCAGGCCGTCGAAGAAGTACCAGTTCTGGCCGGGCAGGTAGATCGGCTCGGCGTCGGTCTTCTTGCCGATGGTCTCCAGGTCCTTGAAGAACTCGTCACGGGTCTTCGGGGTGTCCGTGATGCCGGCCTTGGCCCAGATCGCCTTGTTGTAGATGACGACGCGGTTGGCGAAGTACCAGGGGGCGGCGTACTGCTTGTCCTCGTAGACGGAGGACTTGGAGACCGACTCGGTCCAGTCGGAGCCGATCTCCTTCTTCAGGTCGCTCAGCTCGGCGAGGCCGCCGGTGGCCGCGTACGCCGGGGTCTGGGTGTTGCCGACCTCCAGGACGTCCGGCGGGTTGGACTCGGAGAGGGCCGTGGTGACCTTCTGCTGGATGCCGTCCCACTTCTGGACCTCGAACTTGACCTTCGCGCCGGTCTTCTTCTCGAAGGCGGCCTGCACGTCCTTGGTCCACTGCTCCGGCACCGAGCCGTCCATGGTCCAGACGGTGAGGGTCTGGCCCTTCCAGCTGTCCGGCCCCGCGTCCTTGCTGTTGTCGTCGTCGCCCCCGCCACACGCCGAGACGGAGACCATCATGCCCGCGATCACGATCGCGGCCGCAAGCTTGCGCTTCACGCCACCCTCCTCAGGGATGCTGCCAACCCCCCACGCCCTCGGCGGTGATGCGCGCACGACGCTGTTTCACGTAGGGCTCGGGACCTGGTCACTAATGGTGTAGACCAGTACGACGGAGCTTGGCCTAGACCTTTTGAGGTGTCAAGGGTGGTTCGGGAGCCTGTTCCCGGGCGTTATGAGAAAGACACCTGAGCGTGCTCGCGCCCGTTTGCGGGCCGGTTCAACCGGAGTCGCCGCCTCCACAGTTGGACTAGACCATAGGGGCGTTGGTCGCTATAACGGGAGCCCACCCACACAGCCGGGAAGGCAGGCATGGCCACCGACGTCAGCAGCGCCCCGCACCACGGGGGGACACCCGGCCGCGTCGCGCGCGTGCCGAAGTACTACCGGATCAAACAGCAGGTGCTGGAGATGACGCAGGCGCTTCAGCCCGGCTCGGCCATGCCGGCCGAACGGCTGCTCGCCGTCCGGTTAGGAGCCTCGCGCACCACCATCCGCCAGGCCCTCCAGGAACTGGTCGGCGAGGGCCGGCTCGACCGCATCCAGGGCAAGGGCACCTTCGTCGCCCAGCCCAAGCTGTACCGCTCACTGCGGCTGACCTCCCACACCGAGGACATGCGCGCCCAGGGCCTGGAGCCCGCCTCGCAGATGCTGGACATCGGCGAGATCCCGGCGGACGCGAAGCTCGCGGCGCTCCTTGACATCGCTGTCGGGGAACGGGTGCTGCGCATCGAGCGGCTCCGGCTGGCCAGCGGCGACCCCATGGCGATCGAGACGACGCACCTGTCCGCCGTGCGCTTCCCCGGGCTGCGGCGCACCCTGGCCACCCGCCCCTCCCTCTACACGGCGCTCGCCGAGGTCTACGGCGTCCATCTCGCCGAGGCCGACGAGACCATCGAGACCTCGCTGTCCACCCCGCGCGAGGCGCAGCTCCTCGCCACCGACGTGGGCCTGCCGATGCTCCTGCTGTCCCGGCACTCACGGGACGCGGAGGGGCGGCCGGTGGAGTGGGTGCGGTCGGTGTACCGGGGCTCCCGCTACAAGTTCGTG
>NZ_JAIOAB010000041.1 GCF_019890635.1 Streptomyces sennicomposti | reverse complement strand
CGTCCCGTCCGCGCGAAGTGGCCGACGTTCACGCACTCGGTCGCGCCGATCCGCATCCGCCGGGCCAGCGGCTGGTGGACGTGGCCGAACAGCGCGTACCGGGGGCGGGTGCGGCGGATGGCGCCCAGCAGCGCGCGGCTGCCGCGCTCGAAGCGGCGGGCGACGGTGTCGTAGACGAGTTCGGGCACGTCCGGCGGGATGTGGGTGCACAGCACGTCGACCTCGCCGACCGCCTCGATCTTCGCCGCGTACTCCTCGTCGCCGATCTCGTAGGGCATGGGGGTCCCCCCTGCTCGAACGAAGTTGAGAGCTTGGGGGATCATGGGCGTGCGCAGGCCGCCGCCGACGAAGCCGAAGACCCGGCCGCCGATCTCCACCCGCTCCCCGTCCAGCACGGTGGTGCCCTCGCGGGCGAACTCGGGCCACAGCGGCGGCATGTCGACATTGCCGTAGGTGGCGTACGTCGGCGTGGGGAAGGCGGCGAAGAGTTCGGCGTACTGCGCGCGCACCGCGCCTTCGATCACGGCGGCGCGGTCGCCGTCGACGCCGGCCCACAGCCGGGCGCCGAGTTCCCGCGCTTCCGCGAATTTGCGGGCGGTGCGCAGCTCGACCAGGCGGTGGGCGTTCTCGACGCCGAACAGGTCGGGGAAGATGCCGCGCGAGTGGTCGGCGTAGTCGAGGAAGAGGATGAGGTCGCCGAGGCAGACCAGGGCGTCGGCGCCGTCGCCCGCCCTGGCCAGATCGCGTGCGTTGCCGTGCACGTCGCTGACGACGTGGATGCGGGTCCTGCCGTCCCGGCCGGGTGAGGGTGCCATGGCGATCAAGCGTAGGCGGAGCGCCGCAATCGTGAACAGGTGCCGCCGGAGGCCGGTTACTGGCCAGTTGTTCAGCGGGTCGACTACTGTGCGCGAGGAAACACCCATCGTGTGACGCAGCGAACATCTCGCCGGGCCCCCTGTCGAAGAGGCCATACCGGCGGGTAACCTCCGGGCAGTCCAGTCGTGCTCTGGATTTCAACGATCGGGGCCGAAAAGGCTCCTGGTGAAGCCCTGGGCACCGACCGAGCCTTGGACCGCACCGTCGCATCACACAACGTCGTGGCGCCGGCGCCCTATGAGGAGCAGCAGTCTTGCGCGAGTTCAGCCTTCCGGCTTTGTACGAGGTCCCCGCGGACGGAAATCTGACCGACATCGTCCGCAGAAACGCCGCGCAGCATCCGGACGTCGCCGTCATCGCCCGCAAGGTCGGCGGCCGCTGGCAGGACGTCACCGCCCGCGACTTCCTCGCCGAGGTGCACACCGCCGCCAAGGGCCTGATCGCCTCCGGCATCCAGCCCGGCGACCGGGTGGGCCTGATGTCCCGCACCCGCTACGAGTGGACGCTGCTCGACTTCGCCATCTGGAGCGCGGGCGCGATCACCGTGCCGGTGTACGAGACCAGCTCGCCCGAGCAGGTGCGCTGGATCCTCAGCGACTCGGGCGCCACCGCCTGCGTCGTGGAGCAGGACGCCCACGCCGCCGCCGTGGAGTCGGTGCGCGAGAGCCTGCCCGCCCTCAAGAGCGTCTGGCAGATCGAGGCCGGCGGCGTGGAGGAGCTGGCCCGCGCCGGCCAGGACATCTCCGACGCCACCGTCGAGGAGCGCGGCTCGCTGGCCAAGGCCGACGACCCGGCGACCATCGTGTACACCAGCGGCACCACCGGCCGCCCCAAGGGCTGTGTGCTCACCCACCGCAGCTTCTTCGCCGAGTGCGGCAACGTCGTGGAGCGGCTGCGGCCGCTGTTCCGCACCGGCGAGTGCTCCGTGCTGCTCTTCCTGCCGCTGGCGCACGTCTTCGGCCGGCTGGTCCAGGTCGCCCCGATGATGGCCCCGATCAAGCTGGGCTGCGTCCCCGACATCAAGAACCTCACCGACGAACTGGCCGCGTTCCGCCCGACGCTGATACTGGGTGTGCCGCGGGTGTTCGAGAAGGTCTACAACTCGGCGCGCGCCAAGGCCCAGGCCGACGGCAAGGGAAAGATCTTCGACAGGGCCGCGGACACCGCGATCGCCTACAGCAAGGCCCTGGACGCGCCCTCCGGCCCCTCGCTGGGCCTGCGGATCAAGCACAAGGTCTTCGACCGGCTGGTCTACAGCAAGCTGCGCGCGGTGCTCGGCGGGCGCGGCGAGTACGCCATCTCGGGCGGCGCCCCGCTCGGCGAGCGCCTCGGCCACTTCTTCCGCGGCATCGGCTTCACGGTGCTGGAGGGCTACGGCCTGACCGAGTCGTGCGCGGCGACCGCGTTCAACCCGTGGGACCGGCAGAAGATCGGCACAGTCGGGCAGCCGCTGCCCGGCTCGGTGGTCCGCATCGCCGACGACGGCGAGGTGCTGCTGCACGGCGAGCACCTGTTCAAGGAGTACTGGAACAACCCGGGCGCCACCCAGGAGGCGCTGGCCGACGGCTGGTTCCACACCGGGGACATCGGCACCCTGGACGAGGACGGGTATCTACGGATCACCGGCCGCAAGAAGGAGATCATCGTCACCGCGGGCGGCAAGAACGTCGCCCCGGCCGTGATCGAGGACCGCATCCGGGCGCACGCGCTGGTCGCCGAGTGCATGGTGGTCGGCGACGGGCGGCCGTTCGTGGGCGCGCTCGTCACCATCGACGAGGAGTTTTTGGGCCGCTGGTGCGCCGAGCACGGCAAGCCGGCCGGCTCCACGGTCGCCTCGCTGCGCGACGACCCGGATCTGAACGCCGCGATCCAGTCGGCCGTGGACGACGGCAACGCCGCCGTGTCCAAGGCGGAGTCGGTCCGCAAGTTCCGCATCCTGGCGACGCAGTTCACCGAGGAGTCCGGCCATCTGACCCCGTCGCTGAAGCTGAAGCGGAACGTGGTCGCGAAGGACTACGCCGGCGAGATCGAGGCGCTCTACGCGAAGTAGGCCGCCCGCACCTCACACCTATGGCGCGGCGTCTCCCTCGGGGGGGCGCCGCGCCGTCGTGTGCGGTGCCGGTCGTACGGACCGTAGGGGCGTCCCGCCGTCGTCGCCGTACCGGACAGGGCCTCCGACTCCGACTCCCTTACGCCAGAAGCTCCTTGAGCCGTTCCGCGAGCAGGTCCCAGCGCCACTTCTCCAGGACCCACTCCCGGCCCCGCTCCCCCATGCGGCGGCGCAGTTCCGCGTCGCCGAGGAGGGTGACGATGCGGTCGGCGGCCTCCTCGGGGGCGGCGCCGCGCACCACCCAGCCGGTCTCGCCGTCGAGCACCGCGTCGGGCGCGCCGCCGGAGTCCCCGGCGACGACCGGCAGTCCGGTCGCCGACGCCTCCAGGTAGACGATGCCGAGCCCCTCCACGTCCAGGCCGCCGCGCCGGGTGCGGCAGGGCATGGCGAAGACGTCGCCGGCGCCGTAGTGGGCGGGCAGTTCGGCCCAGGGCACCGCGCCGGTGAAGCGCACGGACGCGGCCACCCCGGTCTCGGCGGCCAGCCGGCGCAGATCCTTCTCGTACGGCCCGCCGCCCACGATCAGCAGCACCGTGTCCGGCTCGGCGGCCAGGATGCGTGGCAGGGCCCGGATCAGGGTGTCCTGCCCCTTGCGCCGCACCAGCCGGGACACGCACACGACCACCGGCCGGTCGCTGAGCCCGAGCCGGGCCCGCACCTGCGCGCCGCCCGAGCCCGGGTGGAAGGTCTTCTCGTCCACGCCGGGCGGCAGTTGGGCCATCCGCGCGGCGGCGGCGGGCGTCAGCGCGCGGGCGATCCGGGACCGGGTGTACTCGCCGAGGTAGGTGAGGGTGTCCGTGGACTCCCCGATGCGGCGCAGCAGTTGCCGCGCGCCGGGCAGTTGCGCCCAGCCGGCCTCGTGGCCGTGGGTGGTGGCCACCAGCCGCTCGGCACCCGCGCGTCTGAGGGCGGGGGCCATCAGCCCGAGCGGGGCGGCGGCGCCGAACCAGACGGCCGTGCAGCCGTGCTCGCGCAGCAGTCCGGTGGCGCGCCGGGTGGCGTCCGGGGTGGGCAGCAGCATCGTCGTACGGTCGCGTACGACGGTGAAGGGCTGCTCGGCGTCGAAGGCGGCCGTCGCCCGGCGGCCCTCCGCGCTGCGGTTCCAGGTGGAGGCGTAGACGACGAGCCGGTCGGGGTCCAGGCGCAGCGCCATGTTGTGCAGGAAGGCCTGGATGCCGCCCGGGCGGGGTGGGAAGTCGTTGGTCACGACGAGGGTCTTGCGCATCGCCGCCGACCCTAGCCGATCCCGCCGCGCCCGCATCGGGCGGTCGCGGGTCCCCGGGCGGGCGTACTCCCGTGGCCCGCGCACAGGGAGCCGGGAGACCATGGGCCGGGAGACCATGGGCCGGGAGAGCATGGGCCGGGAAGAGGCCATGGACCGGGAGACCACGGGAGCGCCCGGGGCGCTGCGGGCGCCGGGCGGGTACGGAACGAGGCCGCGCGGACGGCGGGATCGGGGTGGCGGGTGGACGAGGCGGGCACGGGGCGGCGCCTGGCCGCGCTGCTGGCGGTCTGGGGCGCGAGCCGCGCGCTGCTGCTGCTGTTCGTCCTGCGGGTCCTGGTCTTCCCGGGCCCGGACGTCACCAGCGATGTGTCGGTGATCTACCGGGGCTGGTACGAGGTGCTGCGCCAGGGCACGTTCCCGGTGGCCGACGTGGCCTGGCAGTATCCGCCGGGCGCGGCGCTGGCGGTCGTCTCCCCCGCAGCGCTGCCGTTCCTCGGCTACGCGACCGCCTTCTTCGTCCTGGCCCTGGTGGCCGATCTGACGGTGCTGGCCCTGCTGCTGTACGGCGGGCGGGCGCCGGGCCGGCCCCTGCGCGGGGCATGGGCGTGGACGGCGGGCGCGGCCGTGCTCGGTCCGACGCTGTACGCCCGCTACGACGTGATGGTGACCGCGGTGGCGGTGGCCGCGCTGCTCGCCGGCGCCCGGCGGCCCCGGGTGCTGGGGGCGCTGGCGGGCCTGGGGGCGCTGCTGAAGGTGTGGCCGGTGCTGCTGCTGGTGGGGGTGCGGGGCGCGGCCGGGCGCCGGGCGTGGACCTCGGCGGCGGTGACGGCGGCGGGCCCGGCGGCGCTGCTCGCGCTCGCGCTGCCCGGTGCGCTGTCCTTCCTGACCGCCCAGCGCGACCGGGGCACGGAGGTGGAGTCGCTCGGCGCGCTGGTCTTCCATGTGGCCCGGCACTTCGGCTGGTCGGGGCAGGTGCTGCTGAACTACGGCTCGGTGGAGTTCCTCGGCCCGTACGTCGGCGCGGTGAGCCGCGCCGCGCTGGTGCTGACCGCGGCCGCCTTCGGCTGGCTGCTGCTGTGGTGGCTGCGGGCGCGCAGGGCGGCGCCGCACACGCCGGCGGACGCGGCGTTCACGGCGGTGCTGCTGTTCACGGCCACCAGCCGGGTGATCAGCCCGCAGTACCTGGTGTGGCTGGTGGGGCTCGCGGCCGTCTGCCTGTGCTTCCGGGACAGCCCGATGCGGTGGCCGGCCGCCCTGGTGCTGGCCGCGTCCGCGGTGACGGTGCTGGAGTTCCCGGTGTACTTCGCGGACGTGGTGGCGAGCGACCGGCTCGGGGTCGCCCTGCTGTTCCTGCGCAACGGCCTGCTGGTGGCGGCGTGCGTGGGCGCGGGACGGGCGCTGTGGCGCTCCACGGTGCCCGGCCCGGTGCGTGTGTCGCTGCCGGGCCAGGCCGGGGTGCGCGGCCGGCAGGCGACGGCGCCCCGCGAATGACGGGCGCCGTCAGCCGAGTTGGGCCCGCAGGTACGCGCGCCAGCGGGCGGTGAACTCCGTCAGGGTGGTGTCCAGCACGGTCCGCAGCGCGTCCTCGACCGCGCCGGCGCGCCGCTGGTGGGCGCCGACGGCCCGGTAGAAGGCGTCGAGCCGGTCCTCGCCCCAGTGGGCGGCGATCATCCGGCAGGCCAGCCAGCCGCCCTCGTAGGCCTGGGCGAGCCGGGTCGCGTCCCCGGCGAAGCCGAAGTCCGCGTCGGCGGGCAGGGCGGCGGGCTCCTCGCCGGCGGCGACGGCGCGCTGGAGTTCGGGGGCGACCTCGTCGGGGGTGCGTCCGGCGCCGCGGTAGCCGACCCAGTCGGCGTAGCCCTCGGACAGCCACAGCGGGGTGGCGGCGGTGGTGTGGGCGCGGGTGGCGACGTGGGTGGTCTCGTGGGTGAGCACCACCTGCTTGCCGACGGGGCCGAGGACGCCGTACGCGTCCGGGTTGACGATGACGCGGTCGGCGGGCGCCCGGCCGCCGCCCGTCTCGCCGGTGGTGACGGCGGCGATCCCCCGGTACCCGGCGGCGGTCGAGCCGAGCAGCGCGGCCATCCGGTCCAGCGAGCCGGGGACCAGCACCACGACCCGGCGGCTCCAGTCCTCGCCCCACGCCCGCGACACGGCCGGCACCGCGCGCTCGGCGAGGCTCGCGTAGGCGCGGAGCGTGCCGTCGCTCTGCCCGACGCCGAGGACGATGCTGTGCGCGCCCCGGACCACCGTCACCCGGCCCTGGTCCCACAGCTGCTGGGCGGTCTTCGGCGCGGGCCGCTCGGCGTCGACGTACCAGGCGCCGTCGGCGGCGGTGGACAGGGTCAGGGTGCGGGCGACGGTGACGGGCGCGGTGTCGTAGCCGGTGAGCCGGTAGCTCAGTTCGGCCTCCGCGGTGGCGGTGCCGCCGCTGCGGCGCAGCGCGGTGACCCGGTAGGACCAGGCGGCCAGCGGCACGGCGCTCAGGTCGGTGTACGGGGCGCGGGCTCCGGTGTCCGCGAAGGCGGCCGGGTCGTGGTGCAGGACGGCGGCGGCCCGCCGGTCCAGCAGGAGCTGCACCTGGTGGCGGGCGGTGTCCGCCGGGGACGGCCCGCCGCACGCCGTCAGCGAGGCGAGCAGCAGGCACACCGCCGTCATCGAGGAACCCGACATCCGCCTTCGACCAGCCACTTCCCGATCGTACGGCGGCCCGGGGGCGGCCGTCAGACCCTGGTGACGGAGGCCACCGGCATCATGTTCACCGGGTCGTAGCGCACGGGCGCGCCCGGGTAGGGGGCGTGGATCACCTTGCCGTGCCCCACGTACATCCCCACGTGCCCGGCGTCCGAACGGTAGACGACGAGGTCGCCGGGGCGGGCCTGGGAGAGCGGGACGCGCCGGCCGGCGAAGCGCTGCTCCTGCGAGGTGCGCGGCAGATGCACCCCGGCCTGGGCGTACGACCACTGCATCAGGCCCGAACAGTCGAAGCCGGAGGGGCCGTTGGCGCCCCAGACGTAGGGGCGGCCGAGTGCGGAGCGGGCGGCGGCGACGGCCGCGGCGGCGCGGGCGGAGGCGGCCGGGCCGTCGTCGAGGCCGGCCGGGAGGTCGGCGCGGCCGAGGCGGGAGGCCCGGGCGTAGGCGGCCCGCTCGGCCGGGGAGAGGGAGTTCAGCAGCCGCCGGGCGCGGGCGAGTTTCTGCTCCACGGTCCGCTTGTGGGAGGCGACCGCCGTGCGGCTGCGGGCCAGTTCGGTCAGGGCGCGGGTGGCCTCGGTGCGTTCCTGGCCGAGTTCGCGCAGGGCCTGGCGCAGGTCCCTCAGTTGTTCCGCCTGGTGGGCGCCGATCCGGTCGAGGACGGCCGCCTTGTCGAGGTAGTCGGCCGGGTCGTCGGTCAGCAGCAGGGCGACGGCCGGGTCGAGGCCGCCGGAGCGGTACTGGGCGCCGGCCACCGAACCCAGCGCGTCCCGCAGGTCGTTGACGCGCGACTGCTGCCGGGCGATGCGGTCCTGCCGGTCGTGCACCTCGCGGCGCAGCGCGTCGGCGCGTTCGTCGGCCCGGTCGTAGGACTCGGTGGCCTTCTCGGCCTCCTGGTAGAGGCGGTCGACCTCGGTGCGGGCGTCGCCGTGCGGTGCGGCGGGCGCGGCGGGTGCGGCGCCGGCCGGCAGGGCGCCGAGGGCGGCGGCCGTGACGGACAGGACACTGACGGCGGTGCCGGCGCCGCGGACCGACCCGGACGGCGCACGGCGGCGATGAGACCCCACGGGAAGCCGAACTCCCTCCACTGGCTGACGGTTGGCCGTTCCCGGCCGCGGCGGGGCGGTGCGCTCCGGCGGCGGGGAAACGCGGCAGACAGTAGCCGCGCGGTGACGCACCGGCCAAAACGCCTCGGTGCGCGCACAGCACGGCGCCCCGCCTCCGACACAGGTCAGAGGCGGGGCGCGGGGTTCGTGCGGGCCACTGTGATTCGCCCGTTCGGGCGGTACGGCGGCCTGATCCGGACGGCGGTCCGGACCGGTGTGGCGTCAGACGCGGACGCCGAACTGGAAGGGCATGTTGCCCATGGCCTCGTAGCGCACGACGGCTCCGGTGTGCGGGGCGTGCAGCACCTGGCCGTTGCCCGCGTACAGGCCGACGTGGTGCAGGTCGCCGTAGAAGAAGACGAGGTCGCCGACCTGGAGCTGGCTCTGCGAGTAGATCCGCTGGCCGATGTTGGCCTGCGACTCGGAGGTGCGCGGGATGGAGACGCCGGCCTGCGCGTAGGCCCACGAGGTGAGGCCCGAGCAGTCGAAGGAGGACGGGCCGGTGGCGCCGTAGACGTAGGCGGAGCCTATCTTGCTCTGCGCCGCGGAGAAGGCGGCGCCGGCGCGGCCGGAACCGGCGGAGATCTTGCCGGGGTTGCCGGTGTCGCTGTTGAGGGCGGCGCGCTCGCTGGCCCGGCTGGCGCGGTTCTGCTCGGCGGCCAGGGCCGCCTTCTCCTGCGCCGTGAGGGAGTTGAGCAGCTTCTGCGCCTCGGCGAGCTTGCTCTGGACTTCCTTCTTCTTGTTGCCGAGCTCGGTCCGGGTGGCGGAGAGGTCCTTGAGCTTGGCGGTGGCCTCGGCGCGCTCCTGGGCGAGTTCGCGCTGTTTGTCCTGGATCTTCTTCAGACCGTCGGCCTGCTGGCCGCTGACCTGGTCCAGCGTGGAGGCCTTGTCCAGGTAGTCGTCCGGGTCGGCGGAGAGGAAGAGCTGGAGCGAGGGGTCGATGCCGCCGGTGCGGTACTGGCCGGCCGCCATCGAACCGATGCCGTCGCGCAGCTTGTTGAGGTCCTGCTGGCCGCGGGCGACGTTGTCCTGGATGGTGGAGATCTCCTTCTGGAGCTTCTCCTGCTTCTCCTTGGCCCCGTTGTACTTCTCGGTGGCCTGCTCGGCCTCCTCGTAGAGCTTGTCGACCTTGGACTTGACCTCGTCCTTGCTCGGCTTCGCGCTGGGCGCCGCGTTGGCCGCCTGGGCGCTGATCGCGACGGCGGCCGCTGCGGTGGCGGTGAGCACGGTCACACGTGCGCGGCTGGGCTGTTTGGGTCGACGGTGGGACGCCACGGAAGCGATCTCCTTCTTTTGGGTGATCACCCGCTTGGAGGTTCGAAGGCAGACCCTAGTGACCTCATCGTGATGAATTCAAATCCCACAGCAGAAAATACCGCCCCTCGAGAGGTTTCTTTGCACTCAACTCACGAGAAGTGAACCCAGGTTGACGCAGGGTCGCGCGGCGCGCCCGCCAATTCGGACGTTAAACCCCTACGTTGGGATTGTGGCGTGAATTGCCTTATGCCCGTTTTCGGTTGCCCGCCCTGACACCGCGCACCACGGCACCGCCCACCGCGGCCGCACCCCGGGACATCGCACCCCGTGTCCCGCGCCCGCCTCAGCCGCCGGAGAAGCGCTTCAGGAGCATCGCCGAGGCCACCGGGCGGGCGCCCGCCTTCGCCACGCCGTCGGCGACCTCGCGGTCGGTGGAGGCGACGATGACCGGGCGGCCGGGGGGCTCGGCCCGCACCAGCTGGCGGATCAGCTCGTCGGCGGTCACCCCGGGCTTGGAGAACAGCACCCGCACCCCGCGCGGCGGCGCGAGCAGCACCGGCGCGACCAGCTCCGCCCCGTCGAAGACGCAGGTGACCTCCGCACCGGTCTGCGCGGCGAGCTGCGAGAGCTGCCCGAGCAGCCTGAGGCGCTGCTTCTCCAGCGGCATCTGCGGATAGCCGGTCTTGGTGACGTTGTAGCCGTCCACGACCAGATGCGCCTGCGGCAGCGCCAACAGCTGGTCCAGGATCGCCGGGTCGTGCTCGGACAGGGCGCGGGCGGCGATGTCCTTCGGGGTCATCCGCCCCGGCTCCACCGCGTCCACGGTCTCGGCCGGCCGCACCGACACCGGCGGCAGCGCCAGCTCCCGGCGCAGCCCCTGGGCCGCGTCGAGGACGGTGTCCAGCAGCAGCCGCACCCGCATGTCCTCCACGCTGCGCCCCTCGCGGGCCGCCCTGCGGGTGGCCTCCAGGGCGGACTCCGCCTCGGCGAGGCGCGCCTTGAGCCGCCGGGTCTCGCTCTCGGCGGCCGACACCTGCGTCTGCCCCTCGGCGCGCGCCGCCTCGGTCTCGGCCAGCGCCTTGCGCAGCGCCGCCTCGCCCCTCTTGACGTCGCTGTGCGCAGCGCGCAGCTTGCGGTGCAGCGCCTCGGCCTCCTTGCGGGCCGAGTCCAGCTCGGCGCGCAGCCGCTCGGTCTCCGTACGGGTCTGCTCGCGGGCCGCCGCGAGTTCGGCGCGCAGCCGCTCCAGCTCGGCCCGGCTCTCCTCCTCGACGCGTTCGGCGTGGGCCCGCTGGACCTCCTCGCCGGCGGCGGTCACCAGCTTGACCCAGCCCGGCGGGCGCAGCACATAGGCCGCGGCCGCCACGTCGAGCGGGTCCGCGGCCGGGGGCGGGGAGCCGGAGTCCAGGGCGCCGGACAGCTCCGGCTCGGCCTCTTTGAACTTCTCCCCCACGCGCTGGCGGAACAGCGTGTCGCCCTCCAGGGCCGCCGCCATCGCGTTGCCGGCGAACTTGGCCCGCCGGTTGGGCGCGAACCGGGCGTACTGGCGCAGCTGGGCCGGCAGCTCGGCGACGGTCAGCCGGCCGAAGGCGTCGGCCACGATCTGCACGACCCGGCGCCGCACGCCGTCGGGCAGGGGACGGTCGAGCACCTCAGCGGCGCCGTCGTCCGGCTCCCCGCCTCGTGTCTCCACCATCCTCACCCCAATGTCTTGCCGGACCCCCGTCCGGGGATCGCCTGTGCGGGGCCCGCTCCGCTCAGGAGCCGGCGCCCGGCCTGTCCACGAGTTCCACCTTGTCCACCGCGTTGCACCAGCGGCAGCGCACCGACTCGATGGTCTCACTGACCACTTCTCGCTCCTCGACGCTCGGCTCGCCGGCCAGGTCCAGATGGACGTACTCGACGACCTTCGACGAGCGCGTCACGTCGAAGCGGGTGAGGTTGCCGCAGAGGGCGCAGCGCCACCGCGTCGTGGCGGTCGGCAGGGGAACCGTCATCGTGGCTTCACTTTCGTTCTGGTCTCCGTGACGCGCCAGCTTCCCTGGAGCGCCGGCTCGTAACCCTACGGCCTGGCGGGCCCTCGCCGCCCGGGTGTCCACGGCGGCGAGGCGGTCTGTGCGGATGCGTCCCGTTACGCCATGCTCTGTGCACATGATCGGGTACAGGAACACGGTGGCCGTCCGGGCGGTCGGGGCCCTGCGGGCGGTGCGGACCACGCGGGCGCCGGTGACGAGGACGCTGATCGTCCTGTGCTGTCTGGTCTTCGCGATCGGCCCGGCCGGGGGCCTGAACCCGGCCCACGGCTCCGGGGACGCGCTGCTCGCCGCGCAGCAGGCCTACTTCCGGCGCTGGGGCGTGATCCCCGCCGAGCTGTTCACCGGCTCCGCCCGCGCCGCCCTCACCCCGGCGACGGCCCTGTTCGTGCACGGCAGCTGGGTGCACCTGCTCGGCAACATGCTGTTCCTGCACGTCTTCGGGGCGATGACCGAGGAGCGCATGGGCCGGGTCAGGTTCACGCTCTTCTACACCGGCTGCGGCTACCTCGCCCTGGTCGGCTACGCCCTCGCCCACTCCGCCTCGGACCAGAGCCTGGTGGGCGCCTCGGGGGCGATCTCGGCGGTCCTCGGCGCCTTCCTCTACCTGTTCCCCCGGGCCCGGGTGACCAGTGTGCTGCCGTTCCTGTTCTTCCTGCCGCTCAGGCTGCCCGCGTGGGTGGTGCTGCCGTTCTGGGCGGGCCTGCAGTGGCTGGCGGCGGGCCGGGCGGGCCAGGGGCCGGGGGTGGCGTACCTGGCGCACGTGGTGGGCTTCGGGCTCGGCTTCCTGTTCGCCTGGGTCCGCCACGGCGGCCCGGGGCGCCGCGGGCGGCGGCCCGGCGGGGCGGTGGTGGGCGCCGGGCTCAATGTCACGCACCGCTCGCGCAACGCCGACCGCGAGTGAGGCAGCCGGCGGGTTTGGCCGACACAGGGCCGACTTCGCCACGCCTCAGGGGGCAGTCGGCCGGGACGGGGACCGCGGACCGGGGGACAGACCGAGGAGGGGGAAGCAGTGAGGGGGATGAGTCCAGACGCCCGCACCCCGGCCCGGGCGGTCAGCGGCGCGGCCTCGGAACCACTCGGCCCACGCGTCCCCGGACTGTCCGGCACGGCGCGGCCAACCGGAGACCGCCCGTCACGCCGGGGCTGGAAAGACTCGTTCAGAGCCCTATGGACTTGGCCACGATGGTGCGCATGATCTCACTGGTACCGCCGAAGATCCGGCTGGCCCTGTTGTCGGCGTACAACCGGGCGATCGGGTGGTCCATGGTGAATCCCAGCCCGCCGTGCAACTGCAGGCACTTGTCGAGAATTCCCGAAGCGGTTTCGGTGCAGTACAGCTTGGTGGCCGCCGCTTCCTCCGCGGTCAGGCCACCGGCGTCGAATGCCTCCAGTGCCTGATCCACCACCGCCCGCAGGGCGCTCACCGTCGCGTGGCAGTCGGCGATCACGAACTTGGTGTTCTGGAAGGCGGCGACAGGCTTGCCGAAGGCCGTGCGTGTCCTGACGTGCTCGACGGTCAGACGAACGGCCGCTGCAGCGTGGGCGTAGGCGCCCACGGCTATGCCGAGCCGCTCCTGGGGAAAGATGTCGGCCAGACAGTCGAAGGCCTCTCCGGGACGGCCCATCACGTCCGTGACGGGAACCCGCACGTCGGTGAACGTCATGTGGACGATGTCGGACGACCGAAGGCCCAGCGTCGTCGGTTCGGAGTGGATCGACACGCCCGGGGCCGCGGTGTCAACGGCGAGCAGTGACATCCCGCCGCGTCGGTCGGTCTCGTCGGCGGAGGTGCGGCAGACGACGAGCACCAGATCCGCCTGAGCCCCACCGGAGACATAGGCCTTGACACCGTTGAGCACATAGTGCGTGCCGTCGGACGTGAGCCGGGCGGCTGACCGTATACCGGCGACGTCGGAGCCCGCCTCCGGCTCAGTGATCGCGATGGCTGTCATCAGATCGCCGGTGACGAAGCCCGGCAGCCAGCGCCGCCGCTGCTCCTCCGTCGTGTACTTCACGAACGTGGCCGGCAGTGCCAGGTGAGCGCTGGCGCCACCGAAGGTGACGCCAGCTCTTGCGCACTCCTCGGCGATCACGGCATTGAACTTGAAACTCGCCGCACCCGATCCGCCGAACTCCTCCGGCACACCGAAACCAAAAATGCCCAGCTTGCCCAGCTTGCGATAAAAATCGCGCGGTACCCGACCAGCGGCTTCCCATTCGGAGTAGACCGGTACGACCTCGGCCTCGATTAAGCCCCGCAGCACCGAACGGAAAGCTTCATGTTCCTCGTGAAATACAGCGCGCCGCACCGTGGTTTCCCCCATATGCTGGTCAGCATGCACCTCAACAAGCCTACCGTACGGTGCAGTTGGTGAGGGTGTCCAGGCAATCGAAGGATCTTTGCCCGGGCATGACCCATGGTCCGCGGGCGGCGGCCCTACCCACCCTCGGGGCCTGGCGGGTCTTGTCGCACTCGGTTCTTTTATGCCTACTATGCGATCAACGGGTTCGGTGCCGCTTCGGCGGACCCGTCACCCGCCCTGCCACTTTTCATGCATGGGGGCACTGGCATGGAAGCAACCAGCAACGGGGCCTTGTTCGATGCGCGGGACCCGCGGTTACATGAAGACCCGTACCCTCTTTACAAGCGACTGCGGGACGTCGAGCCGGTTCACCGGACACCTTATGGTCATTGGGTCGTTTCAGGGTATTCTGCGGCTGCCTCGCTCCTACGCCGTCCCCAATTGACGAGCGAATATCCCCAGGATCCCAAATGGGCCGCTCAGCGGGGTGGCCGGGACAGTCCCATCGTACGCGCCACGCGCAGTTGGATGCTGATGCGGGACGGCACGGCGCACCGCAGACTACGGGGCCTGGCCAACCCTCTCTTCGCGGCCGGGGCCATCCGCGAGATGGCCCCCCGGATCGACCGCATCGTTCGCAGAATCATGGACGACATGGGTGACGGCCGGGACATCGACCTCATAGGGTCGCTCGCCGCCCTCGTGCCGGTGACGATTTTCTGCGGTCTGGGCGGACTGCCCGTGGAGGACCGCGACCTGTGCCGCAAGTGGACCGACGCGCTGGGCCACGTCATCGACCCGGCCACCGACGAGGCCACCCTCCGGGCGATGAACGAGGCAGCCGAGGAGTTCGGCGCCTACATCGCCGAGCACCTGATCCAGCGGCGCACGGATCCTCAGGACGACATCATCTCCCGCTTGCTGCTGGCGGAATTCGACGGCGAGAAACTGAGCGACGAGGAGATCGTCGCCAACATCATGATGTTCTTCATGGGCGGCCACGAGACAACCGTCAATCTCATCGGCAACGGAATGCTCGGTCTTCTGCGCCACCCCGACCAACTGCGCGCCCTGCGTGACGATCCCGCTCTCATCGAAGCCGGCGTCGACGAACTACTCAGATATGACGCGCCCATTCAACTCGTCGCCCGCATCACCACGGACGACGTCGAACTCGAGGGTCACACCATCCCAGCCGGCTCCAAGGTGATGATCCTCCTCGGTGCCGCCAACCGGGACCCACTCCGCTATCCCAACCCCGACCGGCTCGTTCTCAAACGCTCCAACGTGCGCCCGCTGGCGTTCGGCGGCGGACCGCACCACTGCATCGGCGCCCTGCTGGCGAAGACGGAGGCGCGCGTGGTGTTCACCGAACTGATGCGCCGCCACCGCCACATCCGACTGAGCCGGGACGAGGTCGTCTGGCGCCCGCAGGTCAACATCCGCGGCCTCAGGGAACTGCGCGTCGACCTGGTTCCCTGACGCCATGCCACCTCGGCGGCGGGCAGTGCCGCACGGCCGCCGAACGCAGGAACGTCTTCGACGCGCGTTCCTGTCAGCCATCGCACCCACGGCCCACCTGTCACCGGTCTGCCTGTTCGGAACCGTTCCGGTTCGCAGTCATCACGGCTCGGCTGCGTTCCCGGGTCCCGACGTGCGCGCGGTCACCGGTCCCGACGGGTCCACGAGGGAGATCGAGCACAGGCATATGTCCATACAGACCATATCGCCCGCAACCCCCGACACAACCGCGGAGAGGCAGGCCATCGACGACGTACTCAAGGATTTTCTCGAGAAGCGCAGGAAGAACTGCGAGCCGTCACAAATGGGCGGTCTCATTGAGCTTCTCGCTGATTTCATGGTCGGTGGCAAGCGAATCCGCCCCATACTGACCATGCTCGGCTGGCAGGCGGTCACCGGGGAAGCCGCCGGTGACACCGTCGTGCAAGTGGCGGCATCGCTGGAGATGTTCCACGCGTTCGCCCTGATCCACGACGACATCATGGACGACAGCGACACCCGACGCGGGCGTCCGACCATTCATCGCGCACTCGCCGACAACTCCAGTGGGGACCGCACGCGACGCTTCGGACTAGGCGCCGCCGTACTCCTCGGCGATCTGGCCTTCACCTGGTCGGATCAGATCCTGCACACCGCAGGCCTGACTTCCGAGCAGACCGCGGCCGTGCTCCCGCTCGTCACGGAGATGCGAACCGAGGTGATGCTCGGCCAATATCTCGACCTCCAGGCCACCGGCGCGCTGACCGACGATGTCGACGCCACCCTGACCGTCAACCGCTACAAGACCGCCAAGTACACCATCGAGCGCCCTCTGCACATCGGCGCCGCACTCGCCGGCGCCGACCCGCGGGCCATGGCCGCCTGCACCGAGTACGCCCTCCCCCTGGGCGAGGCCTTCCAGTTACGCGACGACCTGCTGGGCGTCTACGGCGATGTCCAGGACACCGGCAAGTCACGCCTGGACGACCTGCGGGCCGGCAAGAACACGACCCTGGTCGCCCTGGCTCTGAGCAAGGGCGACACGGCACAGTCCGCCCGGCTGCACACTCTGCTCGGCGACCCCGCGCTGGTCGAGGCGGACGCGGACGAGATCCGACGGATCTTCGCGGCCACCGGCGCGCGCGACGCAGTCGAGCAAATGATCGAGGACCGCTATCGGCAGGCCCTGCGGGCACTGGACACCGCACCCTTCTCTCCCACCGCGATCACCGCGCTCAAGCAACTGGCCGTGACAGCCACGAGGAGGACCTCATGAGCACACACTTGACCGCCCCCGCCGACCCGACGGCCACCGGGACGGCACGCCACTGGCAGGAGTGCACCGATCGGTTCGCCGCACTGTTCGGCCGATATGTCGGCCGTGAGGCACAGAAGGTGCCCATGACCGACGCCGAACTGCGCGAGGTCATCGACGCCTGCAACCGCGCCGTGGCGCCGCTGGGCAAAGCGGTCTCCGACAAGCGGTGGATCTCTTACATGGACGTCGTGCGGTGGTCGCAGAGCGCTCGCCACATCAAGGACATGCAGGCGTTCAAAGCCGTCTGCGTGCTCAACTGCATCACCTTCGTCTGGGACGACATGGACCCGGCCCTGCACGACTTCGACAGCTTCCTGCCCGAGGTGCGTGCCGTGTGCGAGCGGTACTACACGCCGCAGGACGCCGAGTTCGCGTACGAAGGGGCCCGCGCCTTCGTCACCAGCGATCACATGTTCCGCGACTCACGGCTCAAACAGGTGCTCTGCGGCACCTCGCCGGAGCAGTACTTCCGTTTCCGCGTCACCGATGTCGGCGTGGACTTCTGGATGAAGATGTCCTACCCGATCTACCGCCACCGTGAGCTGACCGAGCACTCCAAGACGGGGCTGGCCGCGCGGATGGCCACTCGGGGGCTGGCGATCGTCAACGACTTCTACTCCTACGACCGTGAGCACGCACTCGGCCAGATCACCAACTGCTTCCGGCTGTGCGACCTCTCGGACGACGCGGAGTTCCGGGCCTTCTTCCAGGCCCGGCTGGACGACATGGCCGAAGACATGGAGTGCCTCAAGGCGTTCGACGATGTCAGCCGGGACGTGCTGTTCGACCTCATACAGGGCAACTTCACCTGGACCACGCGCGACCGCCGCTACCAGACAGCGGTGAACGAAGTCAACTCCCGGATACAGTGAGGAAGCTGTCGTATGAGCGGTATCCGACGTCCGGCGGACGGACTGACCTGGCGGACCGGCGTGGCCCCCGGAGCCCTGCCCCTGCTGGGCCACGTGCCCGCACTGTGGCGGTACCCTCTGGAGTTCCTCGCCTCGCTGCCGGCCCATGGCGACCTGGTCGAGCTACGTCTGGGACCGAACCGCGCCTATCTCGCCGCCCACCCCGAGCTGGTCCGTGAGGTCCTGCTCAATCCACGGGTCTACGACAAGGGCGGAGTGTTCGACAAGGCGCGGCAGTTGCTGGGCAACAGTCTGTCGGTGTCCCGGGGCGAGGAGCACCGATTCCAGCGACGGCTGATCCAGCCCGCCTTCCGCCCGGCGAAGATCGCCGCCTACACCACCGCCGTGGCCGCGGACACCCGTCGTGTCACCGACAGCTGGCGGTCCGGGGAGACCCAGGACATCAGCGACACCATGCACGCCCTGCTGATGCGGGTCGCGGCCCGCACACTGTTCTCCGCCGGGCTCGACGACGCCCTGATCGAAGAAGCCCGGCGATGCCTGCGTACGGTCTCGCACGGCATCTACAAGCGGACCATGGCACCCCTGGGGATCATGGAGAAACTGCCCACCCCCGCCAACCGCGCCTACGCCCGGGCCAACGGCAGACTGCGTCAGATCGTCGCGGATATGATCGCCCGCCGCGGGCGGTCCGAGACCGGGCAGGAGGACCTGCTGGCCACCCTGTTGCAGGCCGAGCACCCGGAGACCGGAGAGAAACTGGACGACCGGCAGGTGCTGGACCAGGTCATCACCTTCCTTGTCGCCGGCAGCGAGACGACCGCCTCCACGCTGGCCTTCGTCTTCCATCTGATGGGCACCCTGCCCGAGGTGGAGAAGCAGGTGCACGCGGAGGTGGACGAGGCGCTGCGGGACCGCACGCCCGGCTACGACGACCTGCCCGGCCTGCCTTACACCCGCAATGTGATCACCGAGGCGCTGCGCCTGTACCCGCCCTCGTGGATGGCGATGCGGGTCACAACGCAGGACGTCGGTCTGGGCGGCCGTACCGTGCCCGCCGGAACGATGATCCTTTACAGCGCGTACGCCCTGCACCATAACCCCGCGCTGTTCCCCGACCCGGAGCACTTCGACCCGGGACGCTGGGAAGGCGACCGGCTCGCCCAGGTGCCGCGTGGCGCGCTGCTGCCGTTCGGCGCGGGCACCCACAAGTGCATCGGCGACGTGCTCGCGCTCACCGAGACCGCCTTGATCGTCGCGACCGTCGCCGCGCGGTGGCGCCTGCGCCCGGTGCCCGGGACCCGGCTGCGCCTCGAGCCGAAGGCCACCCTGGAGGCAGGCCCGCTGCCCATGGTCCTCGAACGGCGCTGAGCCGTCCCGCCGCGTCACCCGTCCCCTCCGTACCCGTCGGCAAAGGACGTTCCACAGGCATGCAGATCTCATCCGAAACGGCCACGGCTGGCTGGCAGGTGGCCGAAGCACCGGGCCGCCTCCCGCTGGTGGGCCACGCTCTCGCCATGGCCCAGCGTCCTCTGGCCTTCCTGGCGTCACTGCCCGCCCTCGGTGACCTGGTCGAACTGCGCATCGGCACCAAGCGCGCCCACCTGCCCTGCCATCCCGAGCTGGTGCAGCAGGTGCTGCTCAACGCGCGGGTCTACGACACGGGTGGGCCGGTGAAGGACAAGGCTCGGCCCATCCTGGGCAACGGGCTGATCACTTCGGACTGGGCGGATCACCGCAGACAGCGCCGGATGGTCCAGCCCGCCTTCCACCCGACGCGGATCGCCGGGTACGCCGAGGTGATGCGGGAGGAGTGCGCGCGGCACGCGGAAGGCTGGCGTGCCGGGCAGCCGGTCAACGTGAGCGAGGAGATGCAGGCCCTCACCGCCCGAGTGACGGCCCGGGCGCTCTTCTCGACCGAGATGGCCCCGCACTCGGTGGCCGAGATCCAGCGCAGCCTGCCTGTCATGGTGCACGGCGCCTACCGCCGGGCTGTGGACCCCACAGGGCTGCTGGCCAGGCTGCCGCTGGCCGCCAACCGGGAGTTCGACGCGGCGCTCGGCCGACTGCACTCACTGATCGAGGGCATCGTGGGCGACTACCGGAACTCCCGGCAGGACCGCGGCGACCTGCTGTCGGCCTTGCTGGCCGTCCGCGACGACGACGGCGCCATGTCGGACCAAGAGGTCCACGACCAGATAATCACCCTGCTACTGGCCGGAGTCGAGACCACCGCGAGCGCGCTGACCTGGGCCTGGCACCTGCTCGCCACGCATCCCGAGGCAGAGGCGCGGCTGCACTCCGAGGTGGACTCGGTGCTGGGCGGCCGAGCCCCGACCTACGCCGACGTGCCAAAGCTCGTCCATACGCAGCGGATCTTCACCGAAACCCTGCGGCTCTACCCGCCGGCCTGGATGTTCACCCGCACGACCACCGAGCCCACCGAGCTGGCCGGCGTCCGGCTGCCCGCCGGAGCGGACATATTGATCAGCCCATACGTCATCCACCGCGTCCCGGGGCTCTTCGCGCGCCCGGAGAGGTTCGATCCCGACCGGTGGCTGCCGGAGCGGGCCAAGGACGTCACGCGCGGCTCGTACCTGCCGTTCGGCGGGGGTAGCCGCAAGTGCATCGGTGACGTCTTCGGCACGGTGGAGGCGACACTCGCCCTGGCCGCCATCGCCTCCCGCTGGAGGCTGCTGCCTCTCCGCGGCCACGTCGTACGTCCCCGGGCCGAGATGAGCTTGACCGCCGGGCCACTGCCGATGGTGCCGCAGCCCCGCTGACCAGGATTCGCAGGCCGCCTTCGCGCCCCTTCGGGAGGGCGGGGGTCAGCCGACGGTGACGGGCAGCTGGTGCAGACCCCTCAGCATCAGACTGGGCCGCCAGACCAGATCGGCCTCGTCGATGTCCAGAGCGAGGCGGGGGCAGCGCTCCAGCAGTGTGCGGAAGGCGATCGCACCCTGCATCCGGGCCAACGGTGCGCCCAGGCAGTGATGGACGCCGTAGCCGAATGCCATGTGCCCGCGGGCGTTGCGCCGGATGTCGAAGCGGTCGGGGTCGGCGAACCGCCCCGGGTCGCGCGAGGCCGCCGCCAGTACGACGGCGATGGACTCCCCCGGAGCGATGACGCTCCCGCCGATCCGCACCTCGTCCTTGGCGTAGCGGAACGCGGTGGTCTCCACGGGTCCGTCGTACCGGAGCATCTCCTCCACCGCGTTCCCCAGCAGCGACCAGTCGGCGCGCAACGCGGCCAGTTGGCCGGGATGGCGCAGGAGGGCGAGGGTCCCGCTGGAGAGCAAGTTCGCCGCCGTCTCGTACCCGGCCACCAGCAGGAGGAAGGCCATACCCAGCATCTCCTCACAGGAGAGCTTGTCCCCGCCCTCGTGCGGGCCGCCGACGAGGGCGCTCAGCAGGTCGTCGCCCGGCTCGTCCCGCTTGGCCGCGATGAGATCGGCGAAATACTGGGTCATGGCCTGCGCGGCGGCTCCCGCGATCTCCGGACGGGTGAAGTCGGTGCTGCTCAGATACCAGTCGTGGAAGGTCTTCCGATCGGAGGCGGGCACTCCGAGCAGCTCGCAGATCACCGCGAGCGGCACGGGCAACGCGAACGCTTCGACCAGATCTACCCTGCCCAACGGCAGCATCGCGTCGACCAGTTCGTCCACGACCCGGTGAATCCGGGGCCGCAGTGCCTCGACGCGCCCGGGTGTGAAGTCCTTGGCGACGAGCCGACGCAACAGGGTGTGGCGCGGTGGATCCGTCTGGACCATGTTCAGGCCGATCGAGTTCCCGCCGTCGTCCTGCCAGTTCGCCGAGTACCTGATGTCATTGGACAACCGGGAATCCGTGAGTGCCGCGCGCGCTTCCTCATGGCCGACGACGAGCCAGAAGTCATCCGACGCGGCCGTACGCACCCGATGCACCGGCCCTTGGGCGCGCATACGCTCGTAGACCGGAAAAGGATTGTCTGTGAAGCCCTGCCCCAGCGCTGACAGATCCTCGAAGGCATTCGGGAACAAGCGTTCCTCCGATCGAGCGGCCCGCAGGAACCGACCGGGGACCTCTCTTCGGTTGACGGCGTGACAGTACAGCCAAACGGGGGGCAGTCCACGTTCGATGCTAGGGTGCCGCCCATGGTCGGCCAGGAGGGTGTGCGAGCACCGCTTGGCCGCACTGGGACGGGCGGTGCCCGCCTCACGCGGTTCCTGACGGAGCTACCTCGCCCTGCTGCTGGACGGGCTGCCTCCCGCCGCGGCCCACTCACCGCCCGCATCGCCGATCAACCCGCGAGAGTTCGCGGCCGCCCTGCACGATCCCGGCCCCGCACCGCGGACGGCACCCGTGACGCGCTCGGCTCGACGGCCCAACGGCACCGGAGGACCCACCGAGATGACTTCTCAGCGTCCCGTATCCCCCTTCGAAAGCGTCTACTTCACCGACTCGGGAGCAGCGGGTCTGCCCCTGTTCGACATGCCGGCCTACGTTGAGTCCCAGGTGCGCGGCACTCTCGACCCCACACTGGTGACGCGCGCCCTGGGCATGCTCACCGAGCACCATCCGATGCTGAGGGCCGAGGTGACGGCCAGTGACACCGGGCCGCTGCTGCGCGTACGCGACCGAGTGCGGCCGCCGCTGACGGCGCGCGAGGGTGGGGCGGATGCCTTCTCCGAGGTGATCAACTCGCGGCCCGACTGGACGGAGAGCATGCTGCACGCCTGGCTGCTCACTGACGGAGAGGTCAGCCAGGTGGTGCTCGGCGTCCACCACGGGGTGGCGGACGGCCGGTCGCTCTTCCACCTGCTGCAAGAGTTCTGGGCGTCCTATACCGCGCTCGCGGCCGGCGCAGATCCCTCGCCGGGGCGACGCACCGCGCTGCCCGAGGCGATCGACACGCGTCTGGCGCGCGACTTCCCCGACGCCGAGATCGACGCCCTGGTCGACGTCCTCGCCGAGGGGCCGCCCCCCGAGACCAAGCCCGCCACGCTGCCCACCGAGGGAATAGGCCGTGCCGACCGCCCGCCCGTCTCCGGGCGGTTCGTCGTCGACCGGCTGGAGTTTGAGCCGGCCGTCACCGAAGCCGTGGTCGCCGCGGCCAGGGCTCGCGGTGTCACCGTGAACAGTCTCGTGACGGGTCTGGTGCTGACCGCCGTACGGACGCAGTTGGCGCCGGAGACCGGCCCGCTGCCGATGGTGTGCGGCCACGGCGTCGATCTGCGTACGCGGCTGGAGCCGGAACTGCCGCTGAGTACGGTCCTGAACTGCATCACCGGTCTGCAGACCGCGCTGGCCGTCTCGCCCGACGACCAGCCCCACGAGATCGGCCGACAGGCCGCGGTCCAGGTGGAGGCCGCCCTGGCCCGCCGCGACCCCGAGCGGTTCCTGCTCACCGCACTGCGCGCCGGGGCCCGGGGTATCGCCGCCCCCTCCCCCGTCGTCAGTTACGGCATCTCCAATGTCGGCCGGATTCCCGCGCACCCCGTTCCTCCCGGGACGGACCTCCTGCGCTTCGGGGGTACGGCCAATGCGCCCGGAATGCCGCCCAAGATCGGCGTGGCCAGCTTCGGGGGGCGCCTGCTGATCCAGAACGAGTACGACAGCTGGACCTACAGTCCGGAGCAGATGGCCCAGCTGCTCCATACTCTGCGGCTCTCCCTGGCCGACCTCGCCCGCTGACACGCGTCCTCCGGCGAGCGGGGCCCACTCTTCTTTTGGCGGGGTGTGGATCAGGTCCTAGAGTGAGGAATCCATCGCACATCGAGGGAGAGAACCAGCCGTGATCACCGCGATCGTCCTCATCAAGACCAGCGTGGACCGGATCCCCGAGATCGCCGAGCGGATCGCCTCGCTGGAGAGCGTGAGCGAGGTCTTCTCCGTCACCGGCACCTACGACCTGATCGCCATGGTGCGGGTGCGGCAGCACGAGGACCTGGCCGAGATCATCCCGGGCCGGATCAGCAAGATCCCCGGCGTGGAGGCGACGGACACGCACGTGGCGTTCCGTACGTACTCGCAGCACGACCTGGAGGCGGCGTTCGCCATCGGCCTGGACTCCTGACCGGGCGCACCGCCGCCTCCTGAGGGCCGTACGGATCACACCGCCGGGACGCAGCGGCCGTCCTCGGTGCGGTAGCGCCACTTCGCGCCGTCGCGGACCAGTTCCCGCACCGCCGTCACGAACCGCTCGACGTGCTCGTCGGGGGTGCCGGCGCCGAAGCTGACGCGGATGGCGTTGAGGGACTTCTCGCCGGGCGCGGCCTCGGGCGCGCCGCACTCGCCCTGGCTCTGCGGGTCGCTGCCGAGCAGGGTGCGCACCAGCGGGTGGGCGCAGAACAGTCCGTCGCGCACCCCGATGCCGTACTCCGCGGAGAGCGCCGCGGCGAAGTGGGAGCTGTTCCAGCCCTCGACGACGAACGAGATCACGCCGACCCGCGGGGCGTCGTCGCCGAACAGCGACAGCACCCTGACCTCGGGGACCTCGGCCAGCCCCGCGCGCACCTTGCCGATCAGATGCCGCTCGCGGGCCACCAGGGAGTCGAAGCCGGCCTCGGTGAGGGCCTTGCAGGCGGAGGCGATGGAGTAGGCGCCGATGACGTTCGGGGAGCCGGCCTCGTGGCGGGCGGCGCTGTCGTGCCACTCCACGTCCACGCCGCCGTCGGTGCGCCGGGTCACCCGGCGGCTCGCGCCGCCGCCCGCGAGATAGGGCTCGGCCTCGCGCAGCCAGTCCGCGCGGCCCGCCAGCACTCCGGCGCCGAACGGGGCGTAGAGCTTGTGGCCGGAGAAGGCGACCCAGTCGACGTCCAGGTCGGTCACGGAGACCGGGTGGTGCGGGGCGAGCTGGGCGGCGTCCAGGACGATCCGGGCGCCGTGCGCGTGGGCGGCGGCGGCCAGCTCGCGCACCGGCCACAGCTCGCCGGTGACGTTGGAGGCGCCGGTCACGCAGACCAGGGCGGGGCCGTGCGGGTCGCGGTCGGCCAGCGCCCGCTCCAGGGTCGCCACCGCCTGCTCGGGGGTGCGCGGGGCGTTCAGGTACGTCACCTGCGCGTCGCGCCAGGGCAGCAGCGAGGCGTGGTGCTCGGTCTCGAAGACGAACACGCGGCAGTCGGCGGGCAGGGCGCGGGCCAGCAGGTTGAGCGAGTCGGTGGTGGAGCGGGTGAACACCACCTGGTCGTCCGCGCGGCAGCCGAGGAACTCCGCGACCGTCCGGCGGGCGTTCTCGAACAGGTCGGTGGACAGCTGCGAGAGGTAGCCGGCGCCGCGGTGGACGCTGCCGTAGTAGGGCGCGTAGGCGGCCACGTCGTCCCAGACGCGCTGGAGGGCGGGCGCGCTGGCCGCGTAGTCGAGGGCGGCGTAGACGACCTCGCCGCCGGTCACCAGCGGCACGGTGACATCCCGTCCCAGAACGGGCAGTGGGGCGCAAACGGACCGGTCGGCGGCAAGGGTGGTGACAGACATGGCGAACTCCCGTGAAAGCAGGCTGAATTCACCGAACGAGCGGCCATGACGCGGCACACGGCATGACTCGGCTCAAGCACGGTGGAACAAAAGGGTTTACGCGGAGGCGGGGCTCTGCGGCCCTAGCGCATTCGCTTGCTCACGGAAGGCTCCCTCGTCACGACCAGGACCCCTGGCCCCACACTGGAGAAGTGTGCGAGGGGTCCGCGCTTGCCGTAGACCTCGCTGCCTACGGCCTGGTCTTCACCCGGGGCACCCCGCCACGGACGGAGGGTTGCCGGACAGCCGGCCGGGGCCATATGGCTGTCACTCATGACCTGGACAGGAAAGTACGCGAACTGATCGCGGTCCCGCAACCCCTGTCCGGATCGCGGGACCGCGACGGGTCCTGAGAGCCCACCGGGCGGGCCCTACGGGCCGTCAGGCGTTGCTCGCGGCCACCCAGCGCTCCAGCGTGCGCCGGGCCGCCCCCGAGTCGATCGACTCCGCCGCCCGCTCCATGCCGGCCCGGATCTGCTCCGCCAGCGTCCCGGAGCCGGGGCTGAGGGCCACCAGGGCCGCCGCCGAGTTCAGCAGCACCGCGTCCCGTACGGGGCCCCGCTCGCCGTCCAGCAGCCGGCGGGCCACCTCGGCGTTGTACGACGCGTCGGCGCCGCGCAGCGCCTCCACGGGCACCAGGTCCAGGCCCACGTCCCGCGGGTCGAAGGCCTCCTCGGTGACCTGCCCGTCGCGGACCACCCACACCCGGGAGGTGGCGGTCGTGGTCAGCTCGTCCAGGCCGTCGTCGCCCCGGAAGACCAGGGAGGAGTTACCGCGTTCGGCGAAGACGCCCGCGACGATCGGCGCCTCGTGGGCCACGGCGACGCCCACCGCCTGGGAGCGCACCTTGGCCGGGTTGGTCAGCGGGCCGAGCAGGTTGAACACCGTACGGATGCCCAACTGACCGCGCGCGGCGCCCACATGGCGCAGGGCCGGGTGGAACTTCACCGCGAAGCAGAAGGTGATCCCGGCCTCCTCGGCGACCTCGACCACCCGGCGCGGGGTGAGGTCGAGGTTGACGCCGAGCTTCTCCAGCACGTCGGAGGCGCCGGAGGCGGAGGACGCGGCCCGGTTGCCGTGCTTGACGACCTTGGCGCCGGCCCCGGCGACGACGATCGAGGACATGGTGGAGATGTTCACCGTCTTGGCGCCGTCGCCGCCGGTGCCGACGATGTCGACGGTGTCGCCCGGCACCTTGATCACGTTGGCGTGCTCGTACATCGTGCGCACCAGCCCGGTGATCTCCTCGACCGTGGCGCCCTTGGCGCGCAGCGCCACCGCGAAGCCGGCGATCTGCGCGTCCGTCGCCTCGCCGCCCATGATCCGGTCCATGGCCCAGGCGGTGTCGTCGGCCCTGAGGTCACGGCCCTCCAGCAGGCCGTTCAGTACAGCGGGCCAGGAACGGGCCGCCGCGGTGTCGCCTCCGGCGGGGGTCACAGCGCTCATAAGCCGCTCCTGGGTAGGCGCCCCGGGCTGGGGACGCGAGGTGTCACAACGCCTCCACCCTATCCAGCCCCGGACACCGCGAAGGGCCCCGTCCGGGGTTCGGACGGGGCCCTTCGACCGTGGCGTGGCGACGCTCAGGGGTCAGTGATCAGTGGTGGCCGTGGCCACTCGTGATCTCCTTGTACTCCTCGACAGTCGGCTTCGGGATCTGGTTGTCCTCGCCGTAGTAGGCCTTGCTGAGCTTGGCGCGCAGCTTGGCCGTACCCGACACCTTGCGCTCGACGCCGTTCTCGTCGACCGTCGGGCCGATCTCGACCGGCTCGTACTGCTGGTGGGCCGTGAGGGTGTACAGCTGCTCCTGGCTGAGCGGCTCGTGGACCTCGATGAACTCACCGTGCGGCAGGCGCTTGATGATGCCGGACTCGCGGCCGTGCAGCACCTTCTCCTTGTCCCGGCGCTGCAGGCCGAGGCAGATCCGCTTGGTGACGACGAAGGTGATGACCGGCACCACGAAGAACGCGACGCGGACGAACCAGGTAATCGCGTTGATCGACAGGTGGAAGTGGGTGGCCCACAGGTCGTTGCCACCGCCGATCAGCAGCACGAAGTACCAGGCGATCCACGCGGCGCCGAAGGCCGTGCGGGTCGGGACGTTGCGCGGGCGGTCCAGGATGTGGTGCTCGCGCTTGTCGCCGGTGACCCAGGACTCGATGAACGGGTACAGGGCGATCGCCGCGAGGACCACGCCGAACAGCACCAGCGGGATGAACACGCCGAGGACCAGGGTGTGGCCCCAGAAGTTGATCTCCCAGCCCGGCATCGCGCGGATGAGGCCCTCGGCCATGCCCATGTACCAGTCGGGCTGGGCGCCGGTGGACACCTGGTCCGGACGGTAGGGGCCGATGGCCCAGATCGGGTTGATCTGCGCGATCGCGGCGATGACCGCGATGGCGCCGAAGACCAGGAAGAAGAAGCCTCCGGCCTTGGCCATGTAGACCGGCAGCAGCGGCATGCCGACGACGTTGTTGTTCGTCTTGCCGGGACCCGCGAACTGCGTGTGCTTGTGGTAGAAGACCAGGATCAGGTGGCCGACCACCAGACCGAGCATGATGCCCGGCAGCAGCAGGATGTGGATCGAGTAGAACCGGGCCACGAAGTCGTGGCCGGGGAACTCGCCGCCGAAGAGGAAGTACGAGATGTACGTGCCGATGATCGGCACGGACAGGATCGCGCCCTCCATGAAGCGGACGCCGGTGCCGGAGAGCAGGTCGTCCGGGAGCGAGTAACCGGTGAAGCCGGTGAACATGCCGAGGACGAACAGCAGGAAGCCGAACAGCCAGTTGACCTCACGCGGCTTGCGGAACGCGCCGGTGAAGAACACGCGCATCATGTGCACGAACATGCCGGCGAGGAAGATCAGCGCGGCCCAGTGGTGGATCTGCCGGATGAGCAGACCACCGCGCACCTCGAAGGAGATGTGCAGGGTCGAGTTGAACGCCTCGCTCATCAGCTGTCCCTGGAGCGGGACGTAGCTGCCGTGGTACACCACCTCGTTCATCGAGGGGTGGAAGAACAGCGTCAGATACACACCCGTGAGGATGATGATCAGGAAGCTGTAGAGGCAGACCTCACCCAGCATGAACGACCAGTGGTCGGGGAAGATCTTGCGCATGTTGGCCTTGGCCAGGCTGTAGATGCCCAGCCGGCCGTCGGCCCAGTCGGCGATCTTCTCGCCGGCCGGCGCCTTCCCGCGCGAGCGGGACTCGTTGCTCGCTGTAGTACTCATCCGCGCTCCCAGAATGCAGGACCGACGGGCTCCTCGAAGTCGCCGAGCGCCTGGAGGTAACCCTCGCTGTCCACGCCGATGCGCAGCTGCGGCAGGGCGTGACCGGCCGGGCCGAAGATCACTCGGGCACCGTCGGAGAGGTCGAAGGTGGACTGGTGGCACGGGCACAGCACGTGGTGGGTCTGCTGCTCGTACAGGGAGATCGGGCAGCCCACGTGGGTGCAGATCTTCGAGTAGGCCACGACGCCCTCGTGCGACCACTCCAGCTCGCGCTTGTCCTTGATGTTGTCCGGCTGGAGCCGGACGATCATCAGCGCCGCCTTGGCGATCTCGGTCTGGAACTCCTCGTCCGTCTCCTTCAGCCCGTCGGGCATGGCGAAGGTGAGCGAACCGACGGCGACGTCCTCGGGACGCAGCGGCTGGTTGGTGTTCATGTTGACCAGGCGCTTGCCCTTGGCCCACAGGGTGTGCCGCAGCGTCTCCTTGGGCAGCGGGCCCAGGTCGCGCAGCAGGAACAGGCCGGACAGCGGCACCAGGGCGAGCGCGCCCAGCATGGTGTTGCGGATCAGCGGCCGGCGGCCGATCACCGACTCCTTGGCGCCCTGCTTGAAGTCCGCGTGGACCTTCGCGCGCACCTCGGGCGACGCCTCGATCGGGTGACGCTCGTCGGCGACCTCGGCGTCCGACATCAGGGTGCGGGCCCAGTGGACCGCGCCCGCGCCGATGCAGAACAGCGCCACGCCGAGCGTCAGGCCCAGCGCGAAGTTCATCGCGCTGAGGTGACCGATCGGGAAGACGTAGACCGACTTGTCGTTCGGGATCGTCACGTACGAGACGATGAAGCCGATGGTGGCCAGCATGGACACCGTGAACAGCAGGGCGACGACGCGCTCGGACCGCTTGGCGGCCCGCTCGTCGATGTCCTGGATCCGGTGCTCGTGCGGCGGCAGGCCCGGGTCGGCGAACGGGTTCTTCTCGTCCGCGACGCCTACGGCGCCGTGCGCCGTGCCCTGCTCGGCGGGCAGGTTCTCTTCTGGAATGTCTTGGCTACTCATGACTTCTTGGCCTTTGCGGTCCGAGCGGCGACCCACACGGCTACGGCGATCAGCGCGCCGAGGCCGAAGATCCACGCGAACAGACCCTCACTGACCGGCCCGAGGCCGCCCAGTTCGAGACCGCCGGGGTTGTCGGTCTTGTCGCTGTTGACCGCGTTCAGGTACGCGATGATGTCCTTCTTGTTCTTCTCCGACATCGTGGTGTCGGGGAAGGAGGGCATGTTCTGCGGGCCGGTCTGCATGGCCTCGTAGATGTGCTTCGGCTGGACGCCGTCGAGGTCCGGGGCGAACTTGCCGTGCGTGAGCGCACCGCCCTTGCCGGTGAAGTTGTGGCACTGGGCGCAGTTGGTGCGGAACAGCTCGCCACCCTTGGCGATGTCCGCGCCCTCCGGGCTGTACTGGTTCTTCGTCGGCACGACGGGGCCGGCGCCCAGGGAGGCGATGTACGCCGCCAGCTGGTCGATCTCGGCCTGGCTGTAGATGACCTTCTTGCGCGGGATCTGCGCGCCCGGCTGCTGGGCGGGCATACGGCCGGTGCCGACCTGGAAGTCGACCGCGGCGGCGCCCACGCCCACGAGGCTCGGGCCGTCAGTGGTGCCCTGACCGCCCGTGCCGTGGCAGCTTGCGCAGCCGACCGCGTAGAGCTTCTTGCCCTCCTCGATCGTGAGGGACTGGGCTGAGTCGTCGGCCTTCGCCTTGCTCGCGGGCGCGAACGCGGTGTACAGCCCCCCCGTGGCCGCCAGCGCGAGAAGTAGGACGACGACCGCCGCCAGCGGATGGCGTCGTCGTGCGGAGAGCTTTTTCACGGATTACCCCGGTGTCAGGATCTTCTGCGTCGATGCTTTGCGGACTGAGATCGGTTCGTCGGCTACTTGATCAGGTAGATCGTGGCGAAGAGGCCGATCCAGACGACATCGACGAAGTGCCAGTAGTAGGACACGACGATGGCCGCGGTCGCCTGCTCGTGGGTGAACCTCCGCGCCGCGTAGGTGCGGCCGAGGACCAGCAGGAAGGCGATGAGACCGCCCGTCACGTGCAGGCCGTGGAAGCCGGTGGTCAGGTAGAACACCGAGCCGTACGGGTCGGAGGACAGGGAGAGCCCGTCCTCCTTCACCAGGCTGGTGTACTCGTAGATCTGACCGCCGATGAAGATCGCACCCATGATGAAGGTGACGATGAACCAGCCCCGGAGCTTCTTCACGTCACCGCGCTCGGCGGCGAAGACGCCGAGCTGGCAGGTGAGCGAGGAGAGCACCAGGATCGTGGTGTTCGCCGACGAGAAGGGGACGTTGAGGTGGTCCGCCATCTCCTTCCAGTGCGCCGGACCCGTCACCGATCGCAGGGTGAAGTACATCGCGAAGAGGGCCGCGAAGAACATCAGCTCGGAACTCAGCCAGATGATGGTTCCGACGCTGGTGAGGTTCGGCCGGTTGACCGACGGGTGCGCGTGCCCGGTTTCTACTGTCGTTGCTGTCGCCACGACCGACATTATGTCGGTCGCTTATCCCGCCCTCACTCCGGGGGGTGCCGTTCGGAGTGTCTGGGGGGTGTGTCCAGCCCGTATGGCCCATCGAAGGCGTGTTCCAAGCGGTGTTGACCAGGGATGGGGAGGAGTAGCATCCGCCGCATCGGTACCCGGAAGTTCCCGATGAGTTCTCCGACCAAGGCTGTTCTGAGATGCGTGGAGGAACAATGCAGGCGACCGCCACGGTGCTGGTCTACAGCGACGACGCAGGCACCCGGGAGCAGGTGCGGCTTGCCACCGGCCGCAGGCCGGCCCAGGACGCCCCCTTGGTGGAGTTCCTGGAGTGCGCCACGCCCGCCGCGGTGCTCAAGGAGCTGGACAGGGGCGGGATCGACGTGTGCGTCCTGGACGGCGAGGCCGTGCCGATGGGCGGCATGGGGCTGTGCCGGCAGATCAAGGACGAGGTGTTCCGGTGCCCGCCGGTGCTGCTGCTGATCGGGCGGCCGCAGGACGCGTGGCTGGCCACCTGGAGCCGGGCGGACGCGGCGGTGACGCTGCCGGTGGAGCCGGTGGAGTTCGCGTCCGCGCTGGCGGCGTTGCTGCGGAAAAGCGTCCCGGTGACCGCGTGAGGGTGCGCTGCGGCGCGTGACGGCGTTCCACGGCGCCTGACAGCTCGGGACGGCCCGTAGTCTCGCGGCTGCGGGCCGTCCGTGGCGGGGCGCGCTCACGGGGCGGAGCCGCACCTCGGCACGGCCCCGCGCCCCCCGATGGTCGCCCCCGCTTCAGAGGCTCTGGGGGCGGAGCCTGGTCGTGTCGCCCTGGGGGGAGCCCTGGGCGCCGGTGAGGGCGCTGCCCTGGAGCCACTTGTCCCAGGACAGGTTCCAGTCGCCGAAGCCGTTGTCGAAGGTCTCCATCTGCTGGCCGGCCGAGTTCACCACCTGGACGATGTCGCCCTCGTGGATGTTGTCGAAGAACCACTTGGCGTTCGGCGTGCTCATGCCCGTGCAGCCGTGGCTGACGTTGGCGCTGCCCTGTGAGCCCACGGACCAGGGGGCCGCGTGGACGAACTCGCCGCTCCAGGTCACCCGGGTGGCGTAGTAGACGGGCAGGTCGTAGGAGTCCGAGGAGCCGGCGGCGATGCCGACGGTGGTGCTCTTCATCCGCACGAAGTACTGCTTGGCCAGTACGACCTTGACGCCGTTGCGGGTCTCGAAGCCGGGCTTGCCCGTGGTGACGGGGATCTCCTTGACCTTCTCGTCGTTGCGGTAGAGCGTCAGCCGGTGCGTGGCGGCGTCCGTGAGGGCGATGATCCGGTCGCCGGTGGTGATGGTCAGCGGCTTGGCCTCGCCGCCCCACAGCTCGTTGTTGATCCGGATGTTCTCGAGGTTGCTGTGCACCTCGACGGTGGCGTTGGCCGGCCAGTAGTCCCGGGGCCGGTAGTGCAGCTGCTTGTCGTCCACCCAGTACCAGGAGCCCTGCACGGCGGGCGTGGACTCGACCCTCAGGCCGCGCTCCACGATGGCGCGCTGCGCCTTGTCCTTGATGGGCTGGTCGAGTTGCGCCACGATGGGCTCGCCGACGCCGTAGGTGCCCGCCTCCGGCCCGAACTCCACGTTCAGGCGCTTGAGGGTGTCGGGCTTGCTGGTGTCGACGGTGAGGACCTTGCGGCCGGGTGCCCCGTCGCCGTCCTCCGTGCTCACCGTGACCGTGTAGTGGGCGCCGGCGGCCAGGGGCGAGGTGCTGTGCCAGCGGGCCCCGTCGGCGTCGAGTTCGCCGGAGACGTGGCGGCCCGTGGTGTCCACGGCCGTGACGTCCGTGATCCGGCCGTCCGAGCCCTCTGCGGTGACCACCAGGGGCTTGTCCGGGTCGGCCTGTTTCCCGGCTTCCGTGGGGCCGCTGACGGAGATCTGGTCCGCCGCGTCGTACGGGGCGGTGGCCAGGGGATTGCCGTCCGGGCCGCAAGCGGTGGCGCCCGCGCCGAGGGCGGCCACCAACAGGGCACGGCTGACGACGGTGCGGGTACGCGTGCGCGGAGTGGTGCTCATGGCAGCACGCTAGGTAGCTCCGTCAACTTCGGCGCGATAAGTCGTCCGTTCGGGCGACGCTCGTACGGCGGCCGTGCGGTCGCGGGCCGAAACCGGGGGGCCGGTCGCGGGCGGAGACCGGGATCCGGTCGCGGGACGCGGAGGCGGTGCGGTCGCGGGGCGAAAAGGCGGGAGCCCGGACCCTCCGTGCGGAGGATCCGGGCTCCCGGGGTCGAGCGGGTGTCACTGGGTGCGGTTCTCACCGCGGTAGTACTCGAACACCCAGCCCCACAGCCCGATCATGACGAGCGGGGCGCCGAAGTACAGCAGCCACCAGCCGAGCGCCACACCGAGGAAGGCCAGCGCGCCGCCGACGCCGAGGGCGAGCGGCTGCCAGCTGTGCGGGCTGAAGAAGCCCAGCTCACCGGCGTCGTCCGCGACGTCGGCCTCCTTGTTGTCCTGAGCGCCGGCGTCCACCCGCTTGGCCGTGAAGCCCAGGTAGAAGCCGACCATGATGCTCAGGCCGAACGACAGGAAGAGCGCCGTGGTGCCGGCCGGCTCCTTCGACCACACGCCGTAGACGATGGCCATGATGAGGAGGAAGACGCTCAGCCAGATGAACATCTTGCCCTGGATCTTCACTTGCCGGCCTCCTTGCCGCCAGCGAGGGCCGCCTTCTCGCCGTGACCGGCGTTCTCGAGCTGGTCGAGCGCGGCGATCTCCGGGTGGTGCAGGTCGAACGCCGGGGATTCACTGCGGATCCGCGGCAGGGTGAGGAAGTTGTGCCGCGGCGGCGGGCAGGAGGTCGCCCACTCCAGGGAGCGGCCGTAGCCCCACGGGTCGTCGACGCCGACCGGCTTGCCGTACTTGGCCGTCTTCCACACGTTGTAGAAGAACGGCAGGATCGACAGGCCGAGCAGGAAGGAGAAGATCGTCGAGATCGTGTTCAGCGCGGTGAAGCCGTCGGCCGCCAGGTAGTCGGCGTACCGGCGCGGCATGCCCTCGGCGCCCAGCCAGTGCTGGATGAGGAAGGTGCCGTGGAAGCCGATGAACAGCATCCAGAAGGTCATCTTGCCGAGCCGCTCGTCCAGCATCTTGCCGGTGAACTTCGGCCACCAGAAGTGGAAGCCGGAGAACATCGCGAAGACGACCGTGCCGAAGACGACGTAGTGGAAGTGGGCCACCACGAAGTACGAGTCGGAGATGTGGAAGTCCATCGGGGGCGAGGCCAGGATGACGCCGGTCAGACCACCGAAGGTGAAGGTGATCAGGAAGCCGGTCGCCCAGAGCATCGGCGTCTCGAAGGACAGCGAGCCCTTCCACATGGTGCCGATCCAGTTGAAGAACTTCACACCGGTCGGGACCGCGATCAGGAAGGTCATGAAGGAGAAGAACGGCAGGAGCACACCGCCGGTGACGTACATGTGGTGGGCCCACACGGTCACGGACAGACCCGCGATGGCGATGGTCGCGCCGATCAGACCCATGTAGCCGAACATCGGCTTGCGGGAGAAGACCGGGATGACCTCACTGATGATGCCGAAGAACGGCAGCGCGATGATGTACACCTCTGGGTGGCCGAAGAACCAGAAGAGGTGTTGCCACAGCAGGGCTCCGCCGTTGGCGGCGTCGAACACGTGGGCGCCGAACTTGCGGTCGGCCTCCAGCGCGAACAGGGCCGCGGCCAGCACGGGGAAGGCCAGCAGGACGAGCACCGCGGTGAGCAGCACGTTCCACACGAAGATCGGCATGCGGAACATGGTCATGCCCGGCGCGCGCATGCAGATGATCGTGGTGATGAAGTTGACCGAGCCGAGGATCGTGCCGAAGCCGGAGAAGGCCAGACCCATGATCCACATGTCGCCGCCGATGCCCGGCGAGTGCACCGCGTCGGAGAGCGGGGCGTAGGCGAACCAGCCGAAGTCGGCGGCGCCCTGCGGGGTGAGGAAGCCACCCACCGCGATCAGCGAGCCGAACAGGTACAGCCAGTAGGCGAACATGTTCAGCCGCGGGAAGGCCACGTCCGGCGCGCCGATCTGCAGCGGCATGATCCAGTTCGTGAAGCCGGCGAAGAGCGGCGTCGCGAACATCAGCAGCATGATCGTGCCGTGCATGGTGAACGCCTGGTTGAACTGCTCGTTCGACATGAACTGCAGACCGGGGCGGGCCAGCTCGGCGCGCATCAGCAGCGCCATCACGCCGCCGATGCAGAAGAACGCGAACGACGTGACGAGGTACAGCGTGCCGATCGTCTTGTGGTCGGTGGTCGTCAGCCACTTGATCACGACGTTGCCGGGTTGCTTGCGCCGCACCGGCTGCTCGCTCTCGTAAGAGCCCTCAGCCGCGGCGGCACCCTGAGGTTCGTTGAGGATGCTCACAGGTTGTTCGTCTCCCGGTTCTTCTCGTGGCTCGTCTGCGCGATGCCGGCGGGAACGTAACCGGTCTGCCCCTTCTTAGCGAGGTCCTTGAGGTGCTGCTCGTAACGCTCCGGCGAGACGACCTTCACGTTGAACAGCATCCGGGAGTGGTCCTGGCCGCAGAGCTCGGCGCACTTGCCCCGGAAGGTGCCCTCCTGGTTGGGGGTCACCTGGAAGGAGTTGGTGTGGCCCGGGATGACGTCCATCTTCATCAGGAACGGCAGCACCCAGAAGGAGTGGTTGACGTCCCGCGAGGTGAGGATGAAGCGGACGGTCTTGCCCTTGGGCAGCCACAGGGTCGGGCCGGGGTTCCCGTTCTGCGGGTTCCGCGTGCCCGGCGTGCCGTAGTCGTAGACGCCGCCGGCATTGGCCGGGAAGTCGTTCTTGAACCGGTCCGGAATGGCCGTCAGGTTCTTGTCGGTCTTCGCGTCACCCGTGGAACCCTGGACGGGCGCCACGTAGTTGAAGGCCCAGCTCCACTGGTAGCCGACGACGTTGACCGTGACGTCGGGCTTCTTGGATTCGTCGAGGAGCTTCGACTCGTCACGGGCCGTGAAGTAGAACAGCACCGAGACGATGATGAGCGGGACGACCGTGTACAGCGCCTCGATGGGCATGTTGTACCGGGTCTGCGGAGGGACCTCGACCTTGGTGCGGCTGCGCCGGTGGAAGAAAGCACTCCACAGGATCAGACCCCACACCAGCACGCCGACCGCGATCGCGGCGGCCCAGGAGCCCTGCCACAGGGAGAGGATCCGCGGAGCCTCTTCCGTCGCGGGGGTGGGCATACCCAGCCGGGGGAAGTCCTTGTATGTGCAACCGGTTGCGGTCGCCAGGACCAGGCCCGCAGTCAGTGCCTGCAGCAGCTTCCGCCGCATCGGGCGCCGCGGCGAGCGGTCGGAGCCGTTGGGACTCACGTAGCGCCTTCCCGAGAGTCTCGCCCGCGCGGTTGGCTGCGGCCTGCCTTCTCGCTGGTCGGTCGCCGCCCTGCGTCGGGCAGGGGTTTGGATGTTTATGCGGACCAAACCCTACTGGACGCCTTCCGGCGGGTCGCGGGGAGGGGTGCCCAACGCGCCGCGGGTCACGCTGGCGGGTGGGATGCCCCCCGGTGGCGTGGTTTGCGCAGGTGTGTTGGGGCCTCTGACGGTCCGGGAGCAGCGGGTTCGGCGGTCGGCGCGGGCCGGTGGCGGGCGCTCGTTCGGTTCCCCGCGCCGCCGCGGGGCGCTTAGCGTGGGCGTGTGGTCTATTTCGACGCCGCTTCCGGCGCTCCTCTGCATCCCGTCGCCCGGCAGGCGTTTCTCGCCTCCCTCGACGAGGGGTGGGCCGATCCCGCGCGGCTCTACAAGGAGGGGCGGCGGGCGCGGTTGCTGCTGGACGCGGCGCGGGAGGCGACCGCCGAGGCGGTGGGGTGCCGGGCCGACGAGCTGACGTTCACCGCCTCCGGGACGCGGGCCGTGCACTCCGGGATCGCGGGGGCGCTGGCCGGCCGGCGCCGGGTCGGGGATCACCTGATCGTGTCAGCCGTAGAACACTCCTCGGTGCTCCATTCGGCCGAGGCGCACGAGGCGGCGGGCGGTTCGGTCACCCGGGTCCCGGTGGACCGCGGGGGCGCGGTGGACGTCGCGGCGTACGCCGGGGCGCTGCGCGCGGACACCGCGCTGGCCTGTCTGCAGTCCGCCAACCACGAGGTGGGCACCGAGCAGCCGGTGGCCGAGGTGGCCGGGGCGTGCCGGGCGGCGGGGGTGCCGCTGCTGGTGGACGCGGCGCAGTCGCTGGGCTGGGGACCGGTGCCGGGCGACTGGTCGCTGCTGGCGGCGAGCGCGCACAAGTGGGGCGGGCCGCCCGGGGTCGGGCTGCTCGTGGTGCGCAAGGGGGTGCGGTTCGCGGTGCGGGGGCCGGTGGACGAGCGGGAGTCGGGGCGGGCGGCCGGGTTCGAGAACATCCCGGCGATCGTGGCGGCGGCGGCCTCGCTGCGGGCGGTGCGCGCGGAGGCGGCCGGGGAGGCGGCGCGGCTGCGGGAGTTGACGGAGCGGATCCGGGCGCGGGTGCCGCATCTGGTGCCGGACGTGGAGGTGGTGGGCGATCCGGAGCGGCGGCTGCCGGGGATCGTCACCTTCTCCTGTCTCTACGTCGACGGCGAGGCGTTGCTGCACGAGCTGGACCGGGAGGGCTTCGCGGTCTCCTCGGGCTCGTCCTGCACCAGCAGCACGCTGACGCCGAGCCATGTGCTGCGGGCGATGGGGGTGCTGAGCGAGGGCAACGTACGGGTGTCGCTGCCGGCGGGGACGCCGGCGGAGGACGTCGAGCGGTTCCTGACGGTGCTGCCCGGGGTGGTGGCGGGGGTGCGGGAGAAGCTGGGCGCCGGGGCGCCGCACGCGCCGCAGGCGGTCGCGGGCCGGGAGGAGCTGGTGCTGGACGCGCTCGGCAAGCGCTGCCCGATCCCGGTGATCGAGCTGGCCAAGGTCATCGGGGACGTCCCGGTCGGCGGCACGGTACGGGTCCTGGCGGACGACGCGGCGGCGCGGCTGGACATCCCGGCGTGGTGCGAGATGCGGGGCCAGGAGTACGCCGGCGAGGAACCGGCGGCCGAGGGCGCGGCGTACGTCGTGCGCCGGGTGGTCTGAGCGGGAGGCGTCCGTCCTCGCGGGGCGGCTCGCCGGGGGCGGCATCGCGGCCGACCTCCCGGGTGCCGGCCGGCCCGACCGGGCGCAGACGGCTGCCGACGTGCCGGCCCGGGAGGCCCTGCGGCACGGCCGGGCCGCAGCCCTTCGACACGGCCGGACCAAGGACCCGCGGCACGGCCGGACCGAATCGGCCGCCACTCCGTCGGGCCGAGGCGGCCCACAGCGCGGCCGGGCCTGACCGGCCCTCTCTCGACACGGCCCCGGCGACCGGCGGCACGACCGGGCGCAGACGGCAGCCGGACCGGGACGCCCTGCGGCACAGCCGGGCCGCGGCAACCGCCACTCGGTGGGACCGCCACGCCCTTCGGCACGCCCGGACCGAACCGGCCGCCACCCGGTCAGGCCGAGGCGGCCCCCAGGGCGGTCGGGCGGGGACGGCCATCACACGGAACGGCCGGACCAAGAGCCCACGGCACGCCCGGACCGAACCGGCCGCCACCCGGCCAGGCCGAGGCGGCCCGCAGCGCGGTCGGGCCTGACCGGCCCTCTCTCGACACGGCCCCGGCGACCGGCGGCACGACCGGGCGCAGACGGCAGCCGGACCGGGACGCCCTGCGGCACGGCCGGGGCACAGCCGCCGCCTCGCGGTCGGACCCGGGCGACCGCGGCGCGGTCGGGTCTGACCGGCCGTCACGTGGTCCTGCCCCCGCGACCGGCGGCGCGGCCGGACCGAGGCGGCCGTCTCGCAGTCGGGCCGGCACGGCCGGACCGAGGTGGCCGGCGGCGTGGCCGGACCGAGGCGGCCGCTGCGCGGTCGGGGCGGAGGCCGCCATCGCTCGGGCCGGCGGGCCTCGGCGGGGTCAGACCAGGTGGGCGCGGACCTCGCGGGCCGCGTCGTCGCCGTAGGCCTTGGTGAAGCGCTCCATGAAGTGGGCGCGGCGCAGCTGGTACTCCTGGGTGCCGACGGTCTCGATGACCAGGGTGGCGAGCATGCAGCCGACCTGGGCGGCGCGCTCGTGGTCCACGCCCCAGACCAGGCCGGAGAGGAAACCGGCGCGGAAGGCGTCGCCGACGCCCGTCGGGTCGGCCTTGCGCTCCTCGTCCGGGCAGCCGACCTCGATCGGCTCCTCGCCCACGCGCTCGATGCGGACGCCGCGGGCGCCGAGGGTGGTGACCCGGTGGCCGACCCGGTCGAGGATCTCGGCGTCGCTCCAGCCGGTCTTGGACTCGATGAGGCCCTTCTCGTACTCGTTGGAGAAGAGGTACGTCGCGCCGTCCAGCAGCGTGCGGATCTCCTCGCCGTCCATGCGGGCGATCTGCTGGGAGAAGTCGGCGGCGAAGGGGATGGAGCGCGAGCGGCACTCCTCGGTGTGCCGCAGCATCGCCTCCGGGTCGTCGGCGCCGATCAGCACCAGGTCGAGGCCGCCGACGCGGTCCGCGACGGTCTTCAGCTCGATGAGGCGGGCCTCGCTCATCGCGCCGGTGTAGAAGGAGCCGATCTGGTTGTGGTCGGCGTCCGTGGTGCACACGAAGCGGGCGGTGTGCAGGGTCTCGGAGATCCGCACCGAGGCGGTGTCGACGCCGTGCCGGTCCAGCCAGTCGCGGTACTCGCCGAAGTCGGGGCCCGCCGCGCCCACCAGGACGGGGGACGTGCCGAGCTGGCCCATGCCGAAGGCGATGTTGGCGCCGACGCCGCCGCGCCGGACGTCCAGCTGGTCGACCAGGAAGGAGAGCGAGACCGTGTGCAGCTGGTCCGCGACGAGCTGGTCGGCGAAGCGGCCGGGGAACGTCATGAGGTGGTCAGTGGCGATGGAGCCGGTGACAGCGATGCGCACGGCGTGGACTCTCCTGCCGGGAGGGGGATTGACGCTTCACGCTACCCGCTCGGCGCGGACCGCTGAAGCGGGCGAAACTACCCGATAGTAGGTCTTTCCCGGACGGTCGTGCCGTGCTTACGGTTCGCCCATGACGAACCTCGAGGCCCGCACCCGTCCCGTTCCGGCCGATCAGGACGCCGACCTGGCCACCCTGCGCGGGGACTGCGCCCGGATGGCGCCCCGCTGGTCGACGCCCGAGCGCCACGCCGCCCGCCCGGTCCCGCCGTCGCGCATCCACGGCGTGTCCGTGCCCGCGTCGGCCGCCCGGCTGCTGGACGCCATGGCGGAGTACGGCGACTGAGGGCGCGGTACGCCGACCGAGTGGCGTACGCCTGCTGAGTACGGATTGCTCCGGCTGAGCGTTCGGCTCGCTCCGGCGGGGCGTTCGGCGCGGGTGCGCCCGCCGGGCGGCCCGCGCGCGGCGGGAACCGTACGCTCCCCCGCCGCGTCCCATCGCCGTCCCCCGTTCGGGGGATGCGGGATACGACCCGCCGGCCGATCACTTCCACAGGGCCGGTCGGGCGCCGGCCCGGGGAAGTACGGCAGCCGAAGGAGCGATGCGGTGAACACCGAGCGACCCGACCACGACGACGCGGCCGAGGCCGCGGGGAACGGCGCAGCGGGCGGCGCCTCCGGGACCGCTCCCGGGTCCGGCACTTCCGGGTCCGGCACTTCCGGGTCCGGCGCCTCCGGGTCCGGGGAGGACACCTCGGGCGGGGACACGGCGCGTACGGAGAGCGGCGGCGGGCGGTCCCGGTGGGGGCGCGGGCCGCTGATGGCGGCGTCGGTGGCCGCGGCCGTGCTGCTGGTGGGCGGCGGCGGGGCGTATCTCGCGGCCGGCGCCTCGGACGGCCGTACGGAGTCGGCCGCGCCCGCCGGACAGGGCACTCCCCCGCCGCTGGTCCTCGACGGCTACTCCGCCCAGGGCACGGGCGGCTCCGGGACCGCCGGCATCGCGCCCGGCGAGCCCGACCCCTACGGCGCCGCCTACCGGGCGGCCGGCGCGCTGCCCGCCGGGCCGGGATCGGCGCCGGTCTACACGGCCCGGGGCGAGGTCACCCGTGCGGAGGCGGCCCGGCTGGCGAAGGCGTTCGGCGTCGAGGGCGCTCCGGTGGCCGAGGCGCGGGCGTGGCGGGTCGGGGCCGCGAAGGACGGGTCGGGGCCGGTGCTGCGGGTGGACCGGCAGGCGCCGGGCTCCTGGACGTTCAGCCGGTACACGCCGGGCACCGACGACTGCAAGGGCGCGACCTGCGGGCACGGCCCCATCGCTCCCGCCGATCGTCCGGTGAGCGTGGCGGCGGCCGAGAAGGCGGTGGCCCCGGTGCTGAAGGCGGTGGGCCAGGGCGACGCGGCGGTGGACGCGAGCCAGGTCATGGGCGCCCAGCGGGCGGTGACCGCCGAGCCGCGGGTGGGCGGCCTGCCCACGTACGGCTGGACGACCGATCTGGTCGTCGGCGTGCGGGGTGAACTGGTCGGCGGCAGCGGGCTGTTGAAGACGCCGGTGAAGGGGGACGCGTATCCGGTGCTGAGCGCGCGCAAGACGCTGGACCTGATGAACGCGGCGCCCCGGACCGACCACCGGATGGGCATCGGCGGCTGCGCGAGTCCGGTGCCGCAGAAGGACCGCCTGGAGGCGCCGTGCGGCTCCTCCGCGTCGGGCGGGAAGGCCGAGGGCGAGACGCTGACCGTGGACAAGGCGGTGTTCGGGCTGGCCTCGCGCACCTCCGAGGGGCGGCGGACGCTGGTGCCGTCGTGGCTGTTCCAGGTGCGCGGGGCGGCCGGGCAGGAGAGCTACACGGTGACGTACCCGGCCGTCGACCCCCGGTACCTGGCCTCGTCGGCCGGTGCGTCGGCGGCGCCGTCCGGGAGCCCGGAGCCGAGGCCGAGCGGTTCGGGCACCGCGGCCCCGGTCACCGAGGACGTGCCGGTGACGGCGTACGCGGTGCGGGGGGACGAACTGACGGTGACCTTCGAGGGCGGGGTGTGCTCGGACTACCAGGTGGCCGCGCGCGAGGCCGCCGACCGGGTGACGGTCACGGTGACCGAGAAGCGGTGGCCGGACCGGGTGTGCATCGCGATCGCCAGGATCTACCACCGGACGGTGCCGCTGGAGCGTCCGCTCGGTGAGCGGAAGGTGTTCGGGGCGGACGGTGACCCGGTCCCGCTGGAGCGGCCCGCCGCCCGGACGACCGACGCGCCGCACGCGAACCAGGGGCAGCCGGTGCGGTAGGCGGCGCGGGCGGCAGCGGACACCGCCCGCGGCGGGCGGTGCAGGCGGCGGACGAGACCGCGCACGCAAGACGGGCGCCGCATGCGGAAGGCGGCGGTCCCCCGGGTGGGGGGCCGCCGCCTTCCGTCAGATCCGTCCCGGTGGGACGCTCACGCGTCCGGCCGGGTCAGCTGAAGGAGTCGCCGCAGGCGCAGGAACCCGTCGCGTTCGGGTTGTCGATCGTGAAGCCCTGCTTCTCGATGGTGTCCACGAAGTCGATGGTGGCGCCGCCCAGGTACGGGGCGCTCATCCGGTCGGTCACGACCTTGACGCCGCCGAAGTCCTTGACGACGTCGCCGTCGAGGGAGCGCTCGTCGAAGAAGAGCTGGTAGCGCAGGCCGGAGCAGCCGCCGGGCTGGACGGCGACGCGCAGGGCGAGGTCGTCACGGCCTTCCTGGTCGAGCAGGGCCTTGACCTTGGACGCGGCGGCGTCGGTCAGAACGATGCCGTCGGTGACGGTGGTGGTCTCGTCCGATACGGACATCTACATCTCTCCCGGGTTGTACGGAGACTGCTTGCCGACGAGTGCAACCGGCGAGGCCGCGGATTCATTCCGGGCCGAGCACTTGCCTTCTCACGTGTCCATGCTCGTCCTCTTCATGCTCGCACACGCGCCGGGCCGCGGACAGGGCCGCACGGACCGGGCGCCCCGATGCGACGAAGGCGACAACGGGGGCAACGGCGGCGGACGGAGAGGTGTCGGGATTCACGTCACATCGACGCTATGGGCATCGTCAAAGTGACGTGAAGCGGTTATGATAGATAACGTCAATTAGACGAAAAGTAGAAAGGGTGCGTGTCGTGACCACCGCCCAGCCCCAGGAGCTCGACGTCCAGCCGACGCCGCTCGCCCTGCTGCTGCTCGGCCGCGAGGCCGACCCGAGGAGCGAGCGCGGCGTCGACTGCCCCGGCGAGCTGCCCTCCCCGTCCGACCCCGATCTGGTGGCGCGCGCCCGCGCGGCCAAGGAGAAGCTCGGGGACAAGGTCTTCGTCCTCGGCCACCACTACCAGCGTGACGAGGTCATCCAGTTCGCCGACGTCACGGGCGACTCCTTCAAGCTGGCCCGCGACGCCGCCGCGCGGCCGGACGCGGAGTACATCGTGTTCTGCGGTGTGCACTTCATGGCGGAGTCCGCCGACATCCTGACGAGCGACGAGCAGAAGGTCGTCCTGCCGGACCTGGCCGCCGGGTGCTCGATGGCCGACATGGCGACGGCCGAGCAGGTCGCCGAGTGCTGGGACGTGCTGACCGAGGCCGGCATCGCCGAGCAGGTCGTGCCGGTGTCGTACATGAACTCCTCGGCCGACATCAAGGCGTTCACCGGCAAGCACGGCGGCACCATCTGCACCTCGTCCAACGCGAAGCGCGCCCTGGACTGGGCGTTCGAGCAGGGCGAGAAGGTGCTGTTCCTGCCCGACCAGCACCTCGGCCGCAACACGGCGGTCAGGGACATGGGCATGTCCCTGGAGGACTGCGTCGTCTACAACCCGCACCGGCCGAACGGCGGCCTGACCGCCGAGGAGCTGCGCGCGGCGAAGATGATCCTGTGGCGCGGCCACTGCTCGGTGCACGGCCGCTTCAGCCTGGACTCGGTCGAGGACGTGCGCGCGCGCATCCCCGGCGTCAACGTCCTGGTGCACCCGGAGTGCAAGCACGAGGTGGTCGCCGCGGCGGACTACGTCGGCTCCACGGAGTACATCATCAAGGCGCTGGAGGCGGCCCCGGCCGGCTCCAAGTGGGCCATCGGCACCGAGCTGAACCTGGTCCGCCGCCTGGCGAACCGTTTCGCTCCCGAGGGCAAGGAGATCGTCTTCCTCGACCGGACGGTGTGCTTCTGCTCGACCATGAACCGCATCGACCTGCCCCACCTGGTGTGGACCCTGGAGTCCCTGGCCGAGGGCAACCTGGTCAACCGCATCGAGGTCGACAAGGAGACCGAGGCGTTCGCGAAGCTGGCCCTGGAACGGATGCTGGCGCTGCCGTAACCCCCGGCGCAAGAACGGCGACGGCCGGGCCCCCTCTGGAGGGAGCCCGGCCGTCTTCGTGCCCGTGCCGTGCGGCGTCAGACGCCCGCCGGTTCCAGGTCCTCGGTCTTCGTCGCCCGCTTCGCCTCGCGCTTCTTCGCGCGGCGCTCCTTGCGGAGTTCCAGCATGGCGTAGAGGGTCGGGACGAGGAGGAGGGTGAGCAGGGTCGAGGTGACCAGGCCGCCGATCACGACCACCGCCAGCGGCTGGGCGATGAAACCGCCCTCGCCGGTGACCCCGAGGGCCATCGGGAGCAGGGCGAAGATGGTCGCCAGCGCCGTCATCAGGATGGGCCGCAGCCGGTGCCGGCCGCCTTCCAGCACGGCCTCCACGACGCCGTAGCCCTGCTTCCGGTACTGGTTGATCAGGTCGATCAGCACGATCGCGTTCGTCACCACGATGCCGATGAGCATCAGCATGCCGATCATCGCGGGCACGCCCATCGGGGTGCCGGTGGCGATCAGCAGGCCGAGCGCGCCGGTGGCCGCGAACGGGATGGACACCAGCAGGATCAGCGGCTGGGCCAGCGACCGGAACGTGGCGACCAGCAGCAGGAAGACGATCGCGATCGCCGCGAGCATCGCCAGGCCGAGGTTCTTGAACGCGTCGTTCTGGTCGGAGGTGACGCCGCCGATCTCGGCCGTCGCGCCCGCCGGGAGCTTCAGCGCCTTGATCTTCGACTGGAGCTTGGTGCTGACCGCGCCGGTGTTGTCGCCGGTCGGCTTGGCGGTGACGGTCGCCGCGCGCCGGCCGTCGATCCGGGTCATCGACACCGGCCCGTCCACCAGCTTCACGGTGGCCACGTCGCTCAGCTTCACCGGCCCCAGGCGCAGGTTCTTCAGCTGCGCCAGCGTCTGGGCGGGCTCGGCCGACCGGATGACGACGTCGCGCTCGGTGTCGTCCAGGACCGCCTTGGCGGCGGTGGTGCCCCGCACCGACTGGGCGACGGCCAGGCCGAGGCTCTGGTCGTCGAAGCCGGCCGCGGCCGCCTTGGCGTTGGCGCGCACCGAGACGCGCGGCACGCTCTGCGAGAGGTCGCTGGTGACGTCGGTGACGTCGTCCAGGCCCGCGACGGTCTTGCGGACCTGCTCGGCGGCGGTGCGCAGCACGTTCGCGTCGGACGCCTTGACGACGACCTTCAGGTCCTGGTCGCCGAAGCCGTCGCCGGCGTTGACCGTGGTGGTGCCGATGCCGGACAGCTTGTGCAGGCCGTCCTCGAGGTCGGCGCGGACGTCGTCGGCGGAGGCCGAGTCCTCCAGCATCACCTGGTAGGAGGCGTGGTTGGAGTCGGTGGAGCCGCCGAAGGCCGCCATGAAGCCGGACGAGCCGACCGTGACCTGGTAGTCCTTGACGCCCTTCGTGCCGGCGAGCAGCTTCTCGACCTTGCGCGCCGCGGCGTCGGTGGCCGCCAGGCTGGCGCCGGGCCTGAGCTGCTGCTTGACGCTGAGCACCTTCTGGTCGCCGGAGTCGAAGAAGTTCGTCTTCAGCAGCGGGGTCATGCCGAACGTGCCGATCAGCACGACGACCGCGATCAGCACGCTGGTCAGCCGGCGCCGGGTGGCGAACCGCAGGACGGGGACGTAGAAGCGGGTCAGGCGGCTGTTCGCCTCCTTCTCCTCGGCCTGGCGGCGGGCCTGGCCGGCCTCGGCGGGCGTGCCCTTGGGCGCGCGCAGGAACCAGTACGACAGCACCGGCACCACCGTCAGCGACACCAGCAGCGAGGCCAGCAGCGCGGCGGTGACGGTGAGGCTGAAGGGCCCGAACAGCTCGCCCACCATGCCGCCGACCAGGCCGATCGGCAGGAACACGGCGACCGTGGTGAGCGTCGAGGAGGTCACCGCGCCGGCCACCTCGCGCACGGCGGCCAGGATGGCCTCGCGCCGCTCCTCGCCGTAGCCGAGGTGCCGCTTGATGTTCTCCAGGACCACGATCGAGTCGTCCACGACCCGGCCGATGGCGATGGTCAGCGCGCCCAGCGTCAGCATGTTCAGCGACAGGTCGCGCGTCCACAGCACGATCAGGGCCAGCACCACCGACAGCGGGATGGACACCGCCGTGACCAGCGTGGAGCGCACCGAGGCCAGGAAGACCAGGATGACCAGGACCGCGAAGAGCAGACCGAGCGCGCCCTCGGTGGTCAGGCCGTCGATGGACTTGGCGACGGCGGGGCCCTGGTCGCTGACCGTCGTGATCTTCGCGTCGCCGCCGAGGGACTTGCGCAGGCCGGGCAGCTTGTCCTCGACCGCGTTCGAGATGGCGACCGCGCTGCCGTCGTGGTCCATGGTGACCGCGACGGCCAGGCTCGGCCGGCCGTCGGTGCGGGTGATGGAGTCGGCCTTGGCCGGCTCCTGCTTCACCGTCGCCACGTCGCCGAGGCGGACGGGCTTCTTCGCCGCCTCGCCCTGGACGGTGACCATCAGGTCCCGGATCTGCCGCAGCGAGGTGAGGCCGCCGCCGACCTGGACGGTGCGGTTGGCGCCGCCCTCGTCGAAGGAGCCGGCCGGCACGGTGGCGCCGCCCGCCTGGAGCGCCTGGGCGAGCGCGGCGGAGGTGAGCCCGGCCGCGGCGAGCCTGCGGTCGTCCGGGGTGACGGTGACCTGGAGGTCGCGCACGCCGTCCACGGTGACCTGGCCGACGCCGTCGATGTTCTTCAGCTCCGGCACGACCGTCTTGTCCAGCTGGTCGGCCAGCGCCTGCTGGTCCTTGCCGGAGGTGACGGCCAGCACCACGGTCGGGATGTCGTCGGTCGAACCGGCGATGACCTGCGGGTCCACGTCGTCCGGCAGCTTCGGGCGGGCCCGGTTGACGGCCTGCTGGACATCGGCGACGAGCTGCTGGGTGTCGTTGCCGTAGTCGAAGGACGCCGTGATCACGGCGCTGCCCTCACTGGCCGTGGAGGTGACGCCGGTGATGCCGTCGACGGCCTTGAGGTTGTCTTCCAGCGGCTCGACAACCTGCTTCTCCACCACGTCCGGCGACGCCCCCTGGTAGGGCGCCAGCACGGACACGACGGGCAGCTCGATCGTGGGCAGCAGCTGCTGTTTGAGCTGGGGTATGGCGATCGCCCCGAACACGAGCGCCACCACGGACATCAGTCCGATCAGGGCCCGTTGGGCGAGGCTGAACCTGGACAGCCAGGACATCGGTCGGGGTCTCTCTTCTGTGAGCGGCGGTGAGCTGGGCAAGCGGCACGGGCGCGCAGCTGCGCCCCACCCCTACACCCTGGGTCATCGGCGGGGGGTGTCCCGTAGCCCCCTGGTCCCGTTCCTTACGGCGCTCATACTCCGGGCGCAGTACACCCGCGCCGAGGCCGCTCCACCCTCGGACGTAGCGAGGTGGAGAGGGGTCACTCCACCCGGGGGCGGACCAGTCCGGACTCGTAGGCGATGACCACCAGCTGGGCCCGGTCGCGGGCGCCGAGCTTGGCCATCGCCCGGTTCACATGCGTCTTGACGGTCAGCGGGCTGACCTCCAGGCGCTCGGCGATCTCGTCGTTGGAGTGGCCGCCGGCGACCTGGACCAGCACCTCGCGCTCGCGCACGGTCAGCGCCTCCAGCCGCCCGGAGCGGGCCGGGTCGCGGCCGTCGTCGGCGTCGCCCTGGGCGAGGAAGCGGGCGATCAGGCCTTTGGTGGCGACCGGGGACAGCAGGGCCTCGCCCTGGGCGGCGATCCGGATGGCGCTGAGCAGCTCCTCCGGTTCGCTGCCCTTGCCGAGGAAGCCGGAGGCTCCCGCACGCAGCGCCTGCACCACGTAGTCGTCCACCTCGAAGGTGGTCAGGATGACCACCCGCACGTGCGCGAGAGCGGGGTCGGCGCTGATCATCCGGGTGGCGGCGAGGCCGTCGGTGCCCGGCATCCGGATGTCCATCAGGACCACGTCGGCGCGCTGCTCCCGGGCCAGGCGCACCGCCGCGGCGCCCTCGGACGCCTCGCCGACCACCTCCATGTCGGGCTCGGAGTCGACGAGCACGCGGAAGGCGCTGCGCAGCAGGGCCTGGTCGTCGGCGAGCAGGACACGGATCGTCATGCGGCATCCCCCGGGGCGGGCGTACGGGCCTGGGCGTGGGGCTCAGTGCGGGGCGGGCTGTGGGGCTGGGTGCGGGGCGCGGTGCGGGGCGCGGTGTGGGTCGTCGCGGGCAGGATCGCATGGACCCGGAAGCCGCCGCCGTACCGGGGGCCGGTGGTGAGGGCCCCGCCGAGGGCGGTGACGCGCTCGCGCATGCCGAGCAGACCGTGGCCGCCGGCGGGGGCGGAGGCGTCGTCGTCGGGGGTGCCTTCGGGGGTTTCGAGGGCATCGAGGGTCTTGAGCGCCCCGGGGGCGGGGGCGGCGGCGCGTGCGCCGTCGTCCAGGACGGTGATCTCGATCCTGGGCCCGACGCGTACGACGCTGACCTCGGCCCGCGCGCCCGCGCCGGCGTGCTTGTGCACATTGGTCAGCGCCTCCTGGACGACGCGGAACGCGGCCAGATCGACGGCGGCGGGCAGGGTCGTGCCGTCGTCGGCGCGGGCCACCTCCACATGCAGCCCGGCGCTGCGGAAGGTGCCGACGAGTTCGTCCAGGCGGTCCAGGCCGGGAGCGGGTTCGGTGGGCGCCTCCGGGTCGTCGGACTGCCTGAGCAGCCCGACGGTGGCGCGCAGTTCGTTCAGCGCGGACCGGCCCGCCTCGCGGACGTGCGCCAGCGCCTCCTTCGCCTGGTCGGGACGCTTGTCCATGACGTGCGCGGCGACCCCGGCCTGCACGTTGACCAGCGCGATGTGGTGGGCGACGACGTCGTGCAGATCGCGGGCGATGCGCAGCCGCTCCTCGGCGACGCGGCGGCGGGCCTCCTCCTCGCGGGTGCGCTCGGCGCGTTCGGCGCGTTCGCGCATGGCCCGGACGAAGGCGCGGCGGCTGCGGACGGCGTCGCCGCCGGCGGCGGCCATGCCGGTCCAGGCGAAGATGCCGAGGTTCTCCTGCGCGTACCAGGGCAGGGGCCCGGCGAGCATCGCGGCGCCGGTCAGCACGACCATCGTGGACAGGCCGAGACGCCAGGTGGTGGTGCGGTCGGTGCTGGCGGCGACGGTGAACAGGGCCACGACGACCGACATGGCGACGGGGGCGCGCGGGTCTCCGGTGACGCACTCGATCAGGGAGACGGCGCCGGTGACGGCGAGGACCGTGCGCGGGGCGCGGCGGCGGAAGACCAGCGCGACGGCGCCGAGGGTCATCAGGACCAGGCTGAGGACTTCGGGTCTTCTCACGGCCCAGCTCACGCCGCCCGCTTCGTTCGGGTCCACGAAGGAGCCGGCCACCATGCACACCAGGACGCCGGCGGCGAGGGCCGCGTCCAGGGCGAAGGGGTGCGCGCGGAGGCCGCAGCGGGCGCGGTCGAGGGCAGTCACGGTCGCCAACGGTAACTTGGGCGGGGGCGCGCGGTGCGGTTACGTGAGACTCGGCGCCCTGGTGTGCGAAGGCGCCCGGAGGACGCCGGGCCCTTCGGGGGCTGCCGCCCCCGCATCCCCGCCGTCGGCCTGGACGGCCTCGTCCTCGAACGCCGGCCGGGCCGGATGTGCGGGCCGGGGCTCAGGGGCGCCCCGCCTCACCCCGGGATCAAGCCGTCGTCGCTGAGCAGTTCGCGGACTTCCTCCAAGGTGGCGTCCGGGGACGGCAGGATCAGGTCCGAGGGTTCCAGGGAGTCGTCCGGGAGCGGGTCGCCCAGGGCGCGGACCTTGTCGAGGAGGGCGATCAGGGTGCGGCGGAAGCCGGGGCCGTCGCCGTTCTCCATCTCGGACAGGAGTTCGTCGTCCAGCTTGTTGAGTTCGGCGAGGTGGCTGTCGGCCAGCCTCACCTGTCCCTCCCCCATGATCCGTACGATCATGTCGCCCTCCTCGGCGGCGTAGGACCCCGGCTGTCGGTGACGTGACGTGGCGTGCTCCGCGCCCGGCCTACTGCTTGTCGAAGCGGGGAGCGTCCTGCGGCTGCTGCTGGGGCTGCGCCTGGTTCTGGCCGCCCTCGATGGCCTGCTGCGGGGCGCCGCCGGCCAGCTCGGCCTTCATGCGCTGCAGCTCCAGCTCTACATCCGTACCACCGGAGAGGCGGTCCAGCTCGGCCGCGATGTCGTCCTTGGCCATCCCCGACGGGTCGTCGAGGGCGCCGGAGGCGAGCAGTTCGTCGATCGCGCCGGCCCGGGCCTGGAGCTGCTGGGTCTTGTCCTCGGCACGCTGGATGGCCAGGCCGACGTCGCCCATCTCCTCGGAGATGCCGGAGAACGCCTCGCCGATCCGGGTCTGCGCCTGGGCGGCGGTGTAGGTGGCCTTGATGGTCTCCTTCTTGGTCCGGAAGGCGTCCACCTTGGCCTGCAGGCGCTGGGCCGCCAGGGTGAGCTTCTCCTCCTCGCCCTGGAGGGTGGAGTGCTGCGTCTCCAGGTCGGTGACCTGCTGCTGCAGCGCGGCGCGGCGGGACAGGGCCTCGCGGGCCAGGTCCTCACGGCCGAGCGCCAGCGCCTTGCGGCCCTGGTCCTCCAGCTTGGAGGACTGCTGCTGCAGCTGGTTCAGCTGGAGTTCGAGGCGCTTGCGGCTGGTCGCCACGTCGGCGACGCCGCGGCGGACCTTCTGCAGCAGCTCCAGCTGCTTCTGGTACGAGTAATCGAGGGTCTCGCGCGGGTCCTCGGCCCGGTCAAGGGCCTTGTTCGCCTTCGCGCGGAAGATCATCCCCATACGCTTCATGACACCGCTCATGGGCTTCGCGCGCCCCCTTCTGACGGACTCCAGCTCACAGCTCTGCGACAGAACCCACAGTACGGGCCCTGCATCCATTACCGCACTGTTCGGTCGCGGATGCGGTCATCCCCAAGGACGACTGCGTACGCCACCGCTCCGGCCCAGGGAGTAGGTGATCCCCGGGAGCGCCGGACCGCCGCGGTCGTGCCGTCCCCCTGTTCTCCTTCAGACGTCCGGTGTTGCCGGATCGTTCCCGGCCGGGCTGTGGTCCATGCGGGTCAAGCCCTTACCCTTGGGATTTGTGTTCCGTAGCCGTGCCAAGGAAGAGAAGGCCCCGGCCGCCGACAAGGCCCCGGTGAGCATCTCCAAGCAGCCCCGTGACCCCCAGGCCCCCAAGGGCCGCCCGACGCCGAAGCGGAGTGAGGCCCAGTCCCAGCGACGCAGCGTCGCCACCACGCCCACGACGCGCAAGGACGCCGCCAAGCGGCAGCGCGAGGAGCGCCGTGTCGCGCTGGAGCGCCAGCGCCAGGCGCTGGCCAACGGCGACGAGCGCTACCTCCCGGCCCGCGACAAGGGCCCGGTGCGCCGCTTCGCGCGCGACTTCATCGACTCGCGGTTCAACATCGCGGAGTTCTTCCTGCCGATGGCCGTGGCCATCCTCGTGCTGTCCATGGTGCGGGTGGGCTACCTCCAGCAGGTGGCGCTGCTGCTGTGGCTCGTGGTGATCGTCCTGATCGTGCTGGACTCCGTCGTCAGCGGCTTCCGGCTCCGGAAGCGGCTCGCCGAGCGCTTCCCGGACCAGAACACCAAGGGCGCGGTCGCCTACGGTCTGATGCGCTCCCTGCAGATGCGCCGGCTGAGGCTGCCGAAGCCGCAGGTCAAGCGGGGCGAGCGGCCCTGAGTGCGACCGCTTTCTCCGGGGACGCGGCCGATTCCTGGCTGACCGAGCCGGGCGGGCTGCGCGATGTCGTACGGCAGGAACTGGTCGCCCGGCAGCTGGAGGAGCAGATCGCCGGGCGGTTCCCCGTCGGGCAGCGGCTGCGGGTGCTCGACGTCGGGATGGGCCAGGGCACGCAGGCGCTGCGCCTGGCGCGCGCCGGCCACCAGGTGACCGGCCTGGAGCGCGACGAGACGATGATCTCCGCGGCGCGCGCGGCGCTGGCCCGCGAGCCGGAGGGCATCCGGGCGCGGGTGCGGATCGTCGAGAGCGACGGCCGGGACACCGGGGTGCACTTCCTGCCCGGCAGTTTCGACGTGGTGCTGTGCCACGGCGTGCTGATGTACGTCGAGGAGCCGGACGCGCTGCTCGCCGGGCTGGCGCGGATGCTCGCACCGGGCGGCCTGCTGTCGCTGCTGGTGCGCAACGGCGACGCGCTGGCGCTGCGGCCGGGCCTGTCCGGCGACTGGGCGGGCGCGCTGGCGGCGTTCGACACGACCGCGTACCTCCCCCATTCTCGAACGGACCCGGACGGGGGGACCCCCGTCCGCCTCGGTCTGGACGTCCGCGCGGACCGGCTCGCCGATCTGACGGCGACGCTGGCCGGCATCGGGGCGCCGCTGCACTCCTGGTACGGCGTGCGGGTCTTCACGGACACGGCGGCGGACGGCACGGAGCCGCCGGCCGACCTGGAGACCCTGCTGGCCGCCGAGGACCGGGCCGGCCGCACCGACCCGTACCGCTCGGTGGCGGCGCTGCTGCACCTGTGCGGCGTACGGGGCTGAGCCTTCCCCGGCGAGCCTCCCTCGGCGTACGGGGCTGGAGGCCCCCGGCGTAGGGAGGCTGAGCCTCGCGGCGTACGGGGCTGGTCCTCCCCGGGTGTACCGGGTGTACGAGGCCGAGGCTCCCCGGAATCCGGGTCCGCCCCTGCCGGGACGTCCTCCCCCGCCGCACGTTCGGGTGAGCTGTGCGGGACGGGGCGCGGGGGCGGGGACAGACTCGGTTCATGGACGTCTTCCTCGGCCGGGACCGGTGCTTCAGGTGGGCCGGTCCGCTGCTCGCTCTGGTCTGCTGTGCCGCGCTGCTGTCCGGGTGCAGCGGCTCCTCGTCGCCGGGCGAGGCGGCGGCCTCCGCCAGCGGTGACGCCACGGCGGGCACCAAGGACGGTTCCGGGAACCGGCGGCAGGCGGTCGCCCCGCGCTCCGCGAACGACCTCCAGAACGACTACCTGCGGGTGATCCGGGACGTACTGCCCTCGGTGGTGCAGATCCAGGGCAGCAACGACCTCGGTTCCGGGGTCGTCTACGACGACAAGGGCCATATCGTCACCAACGCGCACGTCGTCGGGAACGAGAAGCGCTTCCGGGTGACCACGGCCGGCAGCGAGGGGACGTTCACCGCCACCCTCGTCTCCTCCTACCCGGACCAGGACCTGGCCGTGGTGAAGCTGGACAAGGTGCCGCAGGGTCTGAAGGCGGCGACCTTCGGCGACTCGGAGAAGGTCGAGGTCGGGCAGATCGTGCTGGCCATGGGCTCGCCGCTGGGCCTGTCCTCCAGCGTGACCCAGGGCATCGTCTCGGCGACCGGCCGCACGGTCAGCGAGGGCAGCAGCGGCGGCGGCACGGGGGCGACGATCGCCAACATGGTGCAGACCTCGGCCGCGATCAACCCGGGCAACAGCGGGGGCGCGCTGGTCAACCTGGACGGCCAGGTCATCGGCATCCCGACGCTCGCTGCCACCGACCCGCAGCTCGGCGGCAGCGCCGCGCCCGGCATCGGCTTCGCGATCCCGGCGTCGATGGTCAGCACGATCGCCGGGCAGATCGTGAAGTACGGCAAGGTCGTGGACTCCGGCCGGGCCGCGCTCGGCATCACCGGCCGCACGGTCGTCGACACCGACTACCAGCCCGCCGGGGTCGCCGTGGTCGAGGTCAAGGCGGGCGGCGCGGCGGCCAGGGCGGGGATGCGGCCCGGCGACATCATCACCCGTGTGGGCGACTCGCCGATCACGACGATCACCTCGCTGTCCGAGGCGCTGGCCGCGGACCGGCCCGGCGGGCGGACCAAGGTGACGTTCACCCGCGACGGCGAGGAGCACACGGTGGACGTGACGCTGGGCGAACAGTGAGGCGGGGCGGGCGCCGGTCTCCGGCGCCCGCCCCCACTCCGTCCGCTCCCACGCCCGGGCGCAGTCGGGCCCGGAACCCTGTCCGGGCCGGGCACCGTCCGGGCCGGGCGCTGTCCCGCCGGGTCCCGTCCAGGCCGCGTCCCGTCAGGGCCGGGCGCCGTCGCGTCCGGCCGCCGTCAGGGTCGGGCCCTGCCACGCACGAGCCGTGTCAGGGCCGCACCCTGTCGCGTCCGGCCGCCGTCACGCCTGTGCTTCGTCGGCGTGCAGGCTCATCGGGCCGTAGATCTCCGAAGCGTCCTCGAACAGCCGGACCTGGTCCGCGCCGCCGTCGGCCAGGGCCTTCCAGTTCTCGCCGATCCAGGACTCGGCGTCGCCCTGCGTGGTGAACTCCTCCGGCTGCACCGCGGGCTGGACCTCCGTCCCGTCGGCCGTCTCGAACCGCCACGTCCATGCCGCCATGTACGCCTCCCTGGTGTGAGCACACTGCACAGCGGAAGCCGGATCTTCATCCGGCTCCTGCCCGCAGCCTAGCCGGATGCGCAAGACCGGCGGCGACCCGCGAAAATCATGTCCGTGGACGTGACTCTGCTCGGCACCGGCGCCCCCGCGGGCCTGCCCCGCCCCCACTGCCCCTGCGCGGCCTGCGCCACGGCGCTCGGCGCCGACGCGCGGGCGGCGACCTCGTTGCTGGTGGACGGGGCGCTGCTGCTGGACCTGACCCCGGGCGCGGCCCTCGCGGCGGCGCGGGCCGGGGCCTCGCTGGGCCAGGTGGCGCAGGTGCTGCTGACCCATCCGCACGACGGGCCCGCCGTGGAGGTGCCGGCCGGGCTGCCGCAGCCGGGCCGGGTGCCGGACGGGCGGGAGCTGGCGCTGCTGTCGGGGCACCGGGTGCGGGCGGTGGCGATGGACGCGCCGGGCACCGGCTACGCGGTGACCGCGCCGGACGGGCTGCGGCTGCTGTACCTGCCGCCGGGCGGCGCGCCCGCGGGTCTGGAGGAGGACACGGCCGAGTCGTACGACATGGTGCTCGCCGACGTGGTGGGCCGGCCGGACGCGCTGGCCAAGCTGCGAGCGGTGGGCTCGGTGGGTCCGGCCACGGACGTCGTCGCGGTGCACCTGGATCACGACGTGCCGCCGGGTCCGGAGCTGCGCCGGCGGCTGGCGGCGGCGGGCGCGCGGGCCGTGCCGGACGGTACGACGCTGGCGGTCGGCGGGTACGAGGAGGTGCCGGACGTGCCCCGGCGCACGCTGGTGCTCGGCGGGGCGCGCTCGGGCAAGTCGGTGGAGGCGGAACGGCGGCTGGAGTCCTTCCCCGGCGTCCTGTACGTCGCGACGGGCGGGACCCGCGGCGGGGACACCGAGTGGGCGGGCCGGGTCGCCGCGCACCGGGAGCGGCGGCCGGGCTCGTGGCGCACGGCGGAGACCTGCGATCTGGTGCCCCTGCTGGCCGAGGACGGACCGCCGCTGCTCATGGACTGTCTGTCGCTGTGGCTGACGGACGCGATGGACGCGGTCGGCGCGTGGGACGACGCCGTGTGGGCGGACGGCGGCGAGCGCGCCCTGCGCGAGCGGGTGGCCGCGCTGACGGCCGCCGTCCGGGCCACCTCCCGGACCGTGGTCGCCGTCTCCAACGAGGTCGGCTCCGGGATCGTCCCGGCCACCGCCTCCGGCCGCCGCTACCGCGACGAACTCGGCCGGCTGAACGCCGCGTTCGCCGCCGAGTGCGAGCAGGTGCTGCTGGTGGTGGCGGGCCAGGCGCTGGTGCTGCGCGGCTGACGGCGCCGGCCGCGCGCCGGGGCCCGCGGGCCCGCCCGCCGGGACCGTCCGCCGGAACCGGTCGCCAGGGCCGGTCGCCGGGACCGGTCGCCAGGGCCGGTCGCCGGGACCGGTCGCCAGGGCCGCCCGCCGGGACCGGTCGCCGGAACCGGTCGCCAGGGCCGCCCGCCGGGACCGGCCGCCGGAACCGGAAGCCGGGGATCGGCGGCCGGGAATCGGAAGCCGGGGATCGGCGGCCGGGAATCGGAAGCCGGGACGGGAAGCCGGGGATCGGAAGCCGGGGATCGGCCGGTCAGGCGGCGTCCCTGCGGGCCACCACGCGGTAGGCGTTGGACAGGCCGGGGGTGCGGCGCAGCAGCGGGGACAGCAGCAGGTCGAGCACCGCGACCACGTCCACCAGTGGGCCCAGCGCGGTGGCCAGGACCGCGCGTGCGGCGCGCCGGACGGCGGAGGGCGGGGTGTGCCGCCAGGGCGCGTCGGGGGCGGGCAGCAGCCGGGCGAGGACCAGGGCGAGGGCGGCGGAGAGGTCGTTGGGGGTGTGCGGGGTGCGGCGGTCGACGACGAGGACCGTGCAGCCGGCCGCCTCCAGTTCCGCGCGGAGGTTGGCGAGCGGCAGCAGGTGCAGATGGCGCGGCTGGCCGTGCGGCAGCCACCACTTGCCGAGCAGCCGGGCGAACGCGCTGCGCGGGTCGGGCAGTTCGATCAGCAGATGGCCGCCGGGGCGCAACGCGGCGAGCGCGCCGCGCAGTTCGGCGCGCGGGTCGGGGGCGTGCGCGAGGTGGTGGAAGACGCTGACCACGTCGTAGCGGCCGCGCAGCCGTTCGGCGAGGTGCGGGTCGGCCAGGTGCCCGATGTGCGCCTCCTCGATCCGCCCGGCCTCCCGGGCCCGCTCCACGCGCGGGGTCGGGTCGAGGCCGTCGAAGGCGGTGTACGGGAACACCTCGCGCGCGGCGGCCGGGAAGTGGGCGTGGCCGGTGCCGACGTCGAGCCAGCTCTCCGGTTCGCCGACGTTCAGCATCAGCCGGGCGTCGCCGCGGTGCCGGCGGCGGCCGCGGCGGTCGGCGAGGACCGGGTCGGGCAGGCCGTCGGGGTCGGACTCGTCGTGGTCGCGGTGGTAGAAGGCCAGTCCCGCCGGGGTGAGCCGGGGGTTCTGAAAGGCGTGCCCGCAGTCCCGGCACTGGTCGAGGGCGAACACCCCCGGTTTGCGCTGGAGCAGGTCCGGTGCGCGCAGCCGGGTGCGCAGCCGCGCCGATCCGCACCAGGGGCAGTCCTCGCGGCGCGGTTCGCTGAACCGGTCCGTCCCCTGGGCGAGTTCGGCGGCGTACGCGATACGGCGCGGGTCGTAGATCCGCGGGGCGTACGGCAGGGGCGGCATGGGCGGCTCCCGGGGGCGTCGGGGTCGTACGACGGCAGGGACGGCGGCGGGGGACGGCGGCGGCCCGGACACGGCCGTCCCGCACCGCCCGCGCCGCCGACATTTCACGGCAAAGGGAACGTATGGGATCTCGCTCGCGAGGGGAAAGAGGCTGTCCGGGTGTGGCGGTGATGTGGCTCCGCCGTGTTCGACCGGGGCCGGTACTGTTCGGCGAATGAGCTCGCTGAATCTCGACGACTTCACCGATCTGATCGAGCGCCCCGACGGCGGTGTGCGCCGTGACGCCGAGGCGCGCCGGGAGCGTCAGGTCGTGCCGCCCGGCGCGCTGGGCCGCCTGGACGACCTGGGTGAGTGGCTGGCCGCGGCACAGGGCGCGGTGCCGGTGCGGCCGGTGGAACGGCCGCGGGTCGTGCTCTTCGCCGGTGACCACGGCGTGGCCGGACTGGGCGTGTCGAAGCGGCCCGCGGGCAGTGCCGAGCGGCTGGTGCGGGCGGTGCTGGAGGGCGGCCGGCCGGTGTCCGTGCTGGCCCGCCGGCTCGGGGTGCCGGTGCGTGTGGTCGACATGGCGCTGGACTGCGCGCCCGAGACGCTGCCCGCCGAGGTCGTACGGCACCGGGTGCGGCGCGGCAGCGGGCGCATCGACATCGAGGATGCGCTGACCCTCGAGGAGGCGGAGGCCGCCTTCCGGGCCGGGACGGCGGTGGCCGACGAGGAGGCCGACTCCGGTACGGACCTGGTCGTGCTCGGCGATGTCAGCGTGGGCGGGACGACGGCGGCGGCGGTGCTGGTGGCCGCGCTGTGCGGGACGGACGCGTCGGTGGTGACCGGGCGCGGCGGCGAGCCGATCGACGATCTGGCGTGGATGCGCAAGTGCGCCGCGATCCGGGACGCGCTGCGCCGGGCGCGGCCGGTGCTGGGCGACCAGTTGCAGCTGCTGGCGACCGTGGGCGGGGCGGACCTCGCGGCGGCGACCGGCTTCCTGCTCCAGTGCGCGGTGCGCAAGCTGCCGGTGGTCCTGGACGGCGTGGTCTCGGCCGCGTGCGCGCTGGTGGGCCAGCGGATCGCGTTCCGGGCGCCGGACTGGTGGCTGGCGGGGCAGGCGAGCGGGGAGCCGGGGCAGGCCAAGGCGCTGGACCGGATGGCGCTGGAGCCCCTGCTCGACCAGGGCCTGTCGGTCGGTGAGGGCGCGGGCGCGCTGCTGGCCCTGCCCCTGGTGCAGGCCGCGGCGGCACTGGCGGCGGAACTGCCGGAGCGCCCGGAGTCCCCGGAGGAACCCGCCGGAGACGGCGACGAGGAGAAGCCGACGGAGGCCGACGCGGGGGTCTGAGGGCACGCGCGGCGATCGCGCCGAGGCTACTGCCGGGGGGCGGGGGTCTGAGGACGGGCGCGGTGATCGCGCCGGGACTGCTGCCGGAGGCGGGGGTCTGAGGGCGCGCGCGGCGATCGCGCCGGGACTGCTGCCGGAGGCGGGGGTCTGAGGGCGCGCGCGGCGATCACGCCGGGACTGCTGCCGGAGGCGGGGGTCTGAGGGCGCGCGCGGCGATCACGCCGGGACTGCTGCCGGAGGCGCGGGTCTGAGGGCGGGCGCGGCGATCGCGCCGGGACTGCTGCCGGAGGCGCGGGTCTGAGGGCGGGCGCGGTGATCGCGCCGGGGCGGCTGCCGGGGGCGGGGGTCTGAGCCGATCGTCCTCCCGGGGCACGCTCGCGGTCCGGTCGGCTGTCGCGCTCGCCGTCCGACCCGCTCGCCGTCCGACCCGCTCGCCGTCCGGTCCGCTGTCCCGCTCGCGGTCCGGTCAGCTGTCGCGTTCGGAGTCCGGTCGGCTGTCCCGCTCACGGGCCGACCCGCTGTCGCGCTCGCCGTCCGACCCGCTCGCGGTCCGGTCGGCTGTCGCGTGCGGAGTCTGGTCCGCTGACGCGCTCGCCGTCCGATCAGCTGTCCCGCTCACGGTCCGACTCGCTGGTCCACTCGCGATCCGGTCGGCTGTCGCGTTCGCCGTCCGGTCTGCCGGTTCACTTGCGGGGCGGCCGTGACCGGGACGCCTTGTCGGGCGCGGAACCGGCCTGCGGGGCGGCACCGGAAGGCGGGGCCGAACCGGCGTCGGGGGTCGAACCGGGTTCCGGGCCGGGCAGCTCCGCCGGGGCGGCGTCCGGCGAACCGGCCGGGCCCGTGCCCAGCCGCTCGACCCGCCCCGTTGTGACCGGCGGCTCGGCCGGGACCGTGTCCGGCGGCTCGGCCGAGACCTCCGCCCCCTGCGACCCGGCCCGGGTTACGCCCGGCGACCCGGCCGAGACCGCCCCCGGCAGCCCGGGCGGGGTCGCCCCCGGCAGCTCAGCCGGAGGCCTGTCCGGCGACTCGGCCGCACCCGGCAGCCCGGCCGGAGGCCTGCCCGGCAACACAGCCGCAGTCGCCCCCGGCGACCCGGCCGGAGTCCCGTCCGGCGACCCGGCCGGAGTCCCGTCCGGCAACCCGGCCGGAGTCCCGTCCCGCAGCCCGGCCGGGGCCGGGGTGTCCGGTTTGCCGCCGATCCAGTCCTCGAAGGCCCGGCGCGGAGCGCCCCAGCGGCGGTCGTGGCGCTCGGCGCGGCGGTCCGCCCGGGCCTGGGCGCGCGGGCGGCGGGCGTAGAAGCGTCTGGCCCAGTACGAGTCGGGGCGGGCCAGGCGCACGGCGCCGATCAGGGCGAGCAGCGGGACGATCACGCCGAACACGGCCAGCCGCAGCTTGCCCTTGCCGAGCGCCACCAGGGAGAACAGGAAGTTCACGGCCACGGTGGACAGGACCGTGCCGCGGTCCTGCAACTCGTCCGGGGACACGTCGTTCACGCCGAACGGCGAGAAACCGGCCAGCACCAGGCCGACCAGGGCCGCGGTGAGGACCACGGCCTCGACGCTCTTGCGCCCGGCCTCGCTCCAGTAGACGTCGTCCAGGTGCAGGATGAGCGCGAACTCGTCCAGGACCAGACCCGCGCCCACCCCGAAGACCACCGCGAAGGCCGCCGCGCCGAACCCGTGCCGCCCGCTGGCCACCGCCCCGAAGCCGCCGAGGACGCTGAGGACCACGCCGGGCACCACATGGTGGATGTGCACCCCGCCCGCCCGCACGTTCCCGAACGGCCCTTTGCCGGCCCGGATCAGCCGGGTGATGACCCGGGTGACCAGGAAGGTCACGACGAAGGCGCCGAGGGCGAGGAGCAGCGGCAGTTTGCCCGGTTCCACGATGTTGCGGTACAGCCAGTGCCCCATGCAGTCAGTCTGCGCCGTCCGCCGCCGCCCCGCCCGCCCGGCCGCCGGGGGACGCGGGGGCCTCCCGTAGGCTGCCCGCGTGTCCGACCCCGCCCTCTCCCCCTCCCCCGCTCCCGCCCTGCCCGGCCTGCGCTTCGCGTTCGGGACGCTGACCGTCCTCCCGGTGCGGGTGAGCCGCTGGGACCGGGAGGCGGCCCGCGCGGGCATGCTGTGCGCGCCGCTGGCCGGGCTGGTGGTCGGCGCGGCGGCCGCCGCCGTGGGCGTGCTGCTGCTGTGGGGCGGCGCCGGTCCGCTGCTCGCGGCCGTCGGCAGTGCCGCCGTGCCCGCCGTGCTGACCCGCGGCCTGCATCTGGACGGGCTCGCCGACACCGCCGACGGGCTCGGCAGCGGCAAGCCCGCCGAGGACGCGCTGCGGATCATGAAGCAGTCGGACATCGGCCCGTTCGGCGTCATCGCCCTCGTCCTGGTGCTGTTCGCGCAGGTGGCCGCGCTGAGCCAGGCCTACGGCCACTCGTGGGCCCGGGGCGCGCTGGCCGCCGCGGTCTCGGCGACCGTGGCCCGGCTCGCGCTGACCCTGGCCGCGCGCACCGGGGTGCCGGCCGCGCGGCCCGAGGGTCTGGGGGCGGCGGTCGCGGGCGTGGTCCCGGCGGTCGGCGCGCTCGGCACGGCCCTGGCGCTCACCCTGGCGGCGGGCGTCGCGGGGGCGGGCCTCGGGACGCGTACCGCGCTGCTCGCCGCGGGCGCGGTGCTCGCCCCGCTCGGCGCCGCCGAACTCCTCCTGCGGCACTGCACGCGCCGCTTCGGCGGGGTCACCGGCGATGTCTTCGGCGCCCTCGCCGAGACGGCGGCCACCACGGCGCTGGTCGTCCTCGCCCTGGGCTGACCCGCCGCCCGCCGCGCGGCGGACGACAGTGAGCGCCCGTACCGTCACCGGGCTGAAACGATCCGCTCCGCGCCCTGGGCCGGTCCGCGCCGCCTCGCTAGAGTGAAGCGGACAGACACGCGATCGGGGGGCGTCCGTGCCGAAGCTACGCCGTGCCATGGCCTGGTTCATCGACTTCGCGCTGGTGGTCGCGGTCGCCTCGGCGCTCGCCGTGCTCACCTTCCACCGGATATCCCTGCTCGTCACCGACGTGCCCGAACTCGCCACCCGCAGCGGCTTCGACCTGCTCTCCTCGCGCGGCGACGTGCTCGGCTCCTCCGAGCACCTCGGCCTCTCGCTGTGGAACAAGGCGGTGCTGTACGTCGAGGAGGCGTTCGGGCTGCTGGTGCTGGTGGTCTTCCTCTACCAGTGGGCGTGTCTCGCCCTGCTGGGGCGGACGGTCGGCAAGGGGCTGCTGGGGCTGCGGGTGGGCCCGGCCGGGGCGGCGCCCTCCGGGCGGGCGCGCCGGGCCGCGCTGCGGGCCGCCGTCACCACCGCGGCCGACGTCGCCGTCTACGCCGTGGCCTGCGTGCTGCTGATCGAGGGCCACTTCGTGCTGTCGGTGCTGGTGTGGGCGGTGGCGGTGGCGGTCTTCCTGCTCAACGCCCTGCCGGTCCTGCTGCCCGCCCGGCGCTCGCTGGCCGACCGGCTCGCGGGCACGGCGGTCACGGGCCTCGGCCTGCGCCGGGCGTCCGACGCCCCGGAGTACGGCCCGCCCGCCACCCCGGCCGGCCAGGGCTACGGCGCCCCGGTCGCCCCGGAGTTCGGCGCCCCGGCCGGTCCGGGCTACGGCACTGCGGCAGGCCCGGGCTACGGCGGTGCTCCGGGCTACGCTCCGCCGGGCGCCCCCGGCTACGGCCCGCCCGGCTACGGCGCCGCCCCCGCGGCCCCCGGGTTCAGCACGCCTGACGCCACGCCCCCAACTCGTACTTCTTGAGCAGCGAGCTGAGCCGCAGCCGGCGCGAATCGGCGCAGAACTCGCCGGCGGGCAGCTCGTACTCGACGTGGAACACCGCTTTACCGGCCGCGACGAACGGCTTCAGCCGCGCGCACTCGCCGTACTGGGCGCACTGCTCGTTGACCGCGAAGTCGAAGTCCCCCACCAGCTGGGGGATCTGGTCCAGGTCGTTCTTCAGACCGACGGACATGCCCCGTTCGTGCGCCAGCCTCGCCACGAGGCGGTTGTAGCGGAGCTGGTCGGCGGCGGTGAGCGGGAAGCCGGTGCGGTTGCGGTAGCCGTCCATGTTGTCCGGCTCCACCGCGTCGAACCCCTTGGCCCGGCACATGTCGAGACGGGCCGCCATCAGCGGCTCCAGCACGTCGGTGCGGCGGATGTCGAACCAGCGCTCGCCCTTCCAGCCGTTGCCCTCGCCGAGCACGGCCTGCGGGAACTTCCCCGCGTCCGGGCGGAAGTCCTCCCAGGCGCCGGTGGAGACGTAGCAGATCACCTTGCGGCCCGCGCGGTGCAACCGCGCGACGGTCGCCGCCGGGTGGTCGAAGCCGTCGATGTCGTAGACCGCCGCGTCGACGGAGGTGTCGAGCCGGCCGCTGAGCTGCCACTGCCAGCTCACACCGGGGCGCGGCAGCCAGCGCCCGGCGGCGGACGGCCGCGCGGAGGCGGACGCGCCGCCGCGGGGAGCGTCGTCCCCGCCGGACCCGCCCGGCCCACCGGACTCGCCCGGCCCACCGGACTCGCCCGGCCCACCGGATCCGCCGGATCCGCCGGCGCAGCCGGTGAGCAGCAGGAGCAGGGCGGCGAGGAGGACCGCGGCGGACGGGGCCGGGCGGAGCGGACGGTCGGGGGCGCGGTGATGCGTGGGGGCGTACACCCGACGATCATCGCCGATCCCCGCCCCGCCGAGGCGAGTTGGCCCGGCCCGGACGCTCGCGGGGGCGGGGCGGAGGCCGCCGGACGACCGGGGAGCCTCGTGCGGGTGAACGACCACGGGGCCGCCGCGCCCGGCAACGCGCGTAGGCTCGTGCCGGGTGTTTGCCCGCCCGGGTGGAGACCGCACCGCAGGAGGGATCTAGGGTCGGTCGTCGGGCCCGGTCGACCCCACCCGCATTCGGCCACTCCATTTCACAGGGAAGCGAGATTTCACCACCGTGACTGCTCTCACTCTCAGCACCGCCGCGGTGCCCGGCCTGCGGGCCGACGCGATCGTCGTCGGTGTCGCCAAGGGCACCAACGGCCCGGTCGTCGCACCGGGCGCCGAGGCCGTCGACGCGGCGTACGACGGCGGGCTCGCCGACGTCCTGGAGACCCTCGGCGCCACCGGTGCCGAGGGCGAGGTGACGAAGCTGCCCGCGCCCGCCGGCTTCAAGGCCCCGCTCATCCTGGCGGTGGGCCTGGGCGCGGAGTCCGAGAAGGACGCCGGTTATGGCTCCGAGGCGCTGCGCCGGGCCGCCGGCGTGGCCGCCCGCGCCCTCTTCGGGGCGAAGAAGGCCGCCTTCGCGCTGCCGCTGACGGAGGCCGCCGACGCCGGCGCCGTCGGCGAGGGCGCGCTGCTCGGCGCGTACTCCTTCGACGCCTACAAGGAGAACGGCAAGGACGCCAAGGGCCGGGGCGGCAAGGCGCCGCTCGCCGACGTCGTGCTGCTCGGCGGCAAGCCCCGCGACCGCGCCTACAAGGCGGCCGTGGACCGCGCCGTGGCGGTCGGCGAGGAGCTGAACCGCGCCCGCGACCTGATCAACATGCCGCCCAACGACCTCAACCCGGCCGCCTTCGCCGCCATCGCGCAGGACGCGGCCAAGCTGCACGGCCTGAAGATCCAGGTGCTGGACGAGAAGGCGCTCACCAAGGGCGGCTACGGCGGCATCCTCGGCGTCGGCTCCGGCTCGGCGTCCGCCCCGCGGCTGGTCAAGCTGTCGTACACCAGCTCCAAGGCGAAGAAGCACCTGGCGCTCGTCGGCAAGGGCATCACCTACGACTCGGGCGGCATCTCGCTCAAGCCGGCCGGGCACAACGAGACGATGAAGTGCGACATGAGCGGCGCCGCCGCCGTGTTCGCGACCGTCGTCGCCGCCGCCCGCCTGGGCCTGGAGGTCAACGTCACCGGCTGGCTGGCGCTGGCCGAGAACATGCCCTCCGGTTCCGCCGTGCGCCCCGGTGACGTGCTGCGCATGTTCAGCGGCAAGACGGTGGAGGTGCTCAACACCGACGCCGAGGGCCGGCTGGTGCTGGCGGACGCGCTGTGGGCCGCCTCGCAGGAGAAGCCGGACGCGATCGTGGACGTCGCGACGCTGACCGGCGCGATGATGCTGGCGCTCGGCAACCGCACCTTCGGCATCATGGCCAACGACGACGCGTTCCGCGGCGCGGTCCACGAGGCCGCCACGGAGGTCGGCGAGGACTCCTGGCCGATGCCGCTGCCCGAGCACCTGCGCAAGGGCATGGACTCCCCCGTCGCCGACATCGCCAACATGGGCGAGCGGATGGGCGGCGGCCTGGTGGCCGGTCTGTTCCTGCGCGAGTTCGTCGGCGAGGGCATCACCTGGGCGCACCTGGACATCGCCGGGCCGGCGTTCAACGAGGGCGGGCCGTTCGGCTACACCCCCAAGGGCGGCACGGGGTCCGCGGTGCGGACGCTGGTGCGGCTGGCCGAGCTGGCGGCCTCGGGTGAGCTGAGCTAGTCCTCCTGGCTGACTCGGGTCCGTCCGTCGTAGGGCGGGTGCGGGGGCGTGGGGGCTGGTCGCGCCGTGCGGCGGAGCCGCACACCGGCACGGCCCCCGCGCCCCCTCGGCTCGTCGCGCCCGTGCGGCGCAGCCGCGCATCGGCACGGTCCCGCGCCCCTTTCGGGGCGCTTTCCGCGCGGAGTGGGGTGTCTCACACCCCGGCCCCGCGTCTCGTGGGCCTCCGACAAGTGCGAAGATGGGCGTCGGCAGGACAGGGCCCCACCTAAGGGCCGAAGAACGAGCGGCCGGACACCAGCCGCCTGTCGGTCAGTGAAGACCGGCGCACGGCGCACATGCATGGAGGACGTGACGTGGCGAACGACGCCAGCACCGTTTTCGACCTAGTGATCCTCGGCGGTGGTAGCGGTGGTTACGCCGCGGCCCTGCGCGGGGCGCAGCTGGGCCTGGACGTCGCCCTGATCGAGAAGGACAAGGTCGGCGGCACCTGCCTGCACAAGGGATGCATCCCCACCAAGGCCCTGCTGCACGCGGGCGAGATCGCCGACCAGGCCCGCGAGAGCGAGCAGTTCGGCGTCAAGGCCACCTTCGAGGGCATCGACGTGCCGGCCGTCCAGAAGTACAAGGACGACGTGATCTCGGGCCTGTACAAGGGCCTGCAGGGGCTCATCGCCTCCCGCAAGGTGACCTACATCGAGGGTGAGGGCCGGCTGTCCTCCCCGACCTCCGTCGACGTGAACGGGCAGCGGATCCAGGGCCGCCACGTCCTCCTGGCGACCGGTTCCGTGCCGAAGTCCCTGCCGGGCCTCCAGATCGACGGCAACCGCATCATCTCCTCGGACCACGCGCTGGTCCTGGACCGCGTGCCGCAGTCCGCGATCATCCTGGGCGGCGGCGTGATCGGCGTCGAGTTCGCCTCCGCCTGGAAGTCCTTCGGCGCCGACGTCACGGTCATCGAGGGCCTCAAGCACCTGGTCCCGGTGGAGGACGAGAACTCCTCGAAGCTGCTGGAGCGCGCCTTCCGCAAGCGCGGGATCAAGTTCAGCCTCGGCACCTTCTTCCAGAAGGCCGAGTACACGGAGAACGGCGTCAAGGTCACCCTCGCCGACGGCAAGGAGTTCGAGGCCGAGATCCTGCTCGTGGCCGTCGGCCGCGGCCCGGTCTCCCAGGGCCTGGGCTACGAGGAGGCCGGGGTCGCCATGGACCGCGGCTACGTCCTGGTCGACGAGTACATGCGCACCAACGTGCCGACCATCTCGGCCGTCGGCGACCTGGTCCCGACCCTCCAGCTCGCGCACGTCGGCTTCGCCGAGGGCATCCTGGTGGCGGAGCGTCTGGCCGGTCTGAAGGTCGTCCCGATCGACTACGACGGCGTCCCGCGCGTGACGTACTGCCACCCGGAGGTCGCCTCCGTCGGCATCACCGAGGCCAAGGCCAAGGAGATCTACGGCGCGGACAAGGTCGTCGCTCTGAAGTACAACCTCGCGGGCAACGGCAAGAGCAAGATCCTGAAGACCGCGGGCGAGATCAAGCTCGTCCAGGTCAAGGACGGTGCCGTGGTCGGCGTCCACATGGTGGGCGACCGGATGGGCGAGCAGGTCGGCGAGGCGCAGCTGATCTACAACTGGGAGGCGCTGCCGGCCGAGGTGGCCCAGCTCATCCACGCCCACCCGACGCAGAACGAGGCGCTCGGCGAGGCCCACCTGGCGCTGGCCGGCAAGCCGCTGCACTCCCACGACTGACGCCCTCAGTCATCGGGCGCGACGACACAGACTTCCGCACTTCTAAGGAGCAACCGAAACCATGGCGGTTTCCGTAACCCTTCCCGCGCTCGGCGAGAGCGTCACCGAGGGCACTGTCACCCGCTGGCTGAAGGCCGAGGGCGAGCGCGTCGAGGCCGACGAGCCGCTGCTCGAGGTCTCGACCGACAAGGTCGACACCGAGATCCCCTCGCCCGCCGCCGGCGTGCTGGCCTCCATCAAGGTCGCCGAGGACGAGACGGTGGAGGTCGGCGCCGAGCTGGCCGTCATCGACGACGGCACCGGCGCCCCCGCCGCGGCCCCGGCCGCCGAGCAGGCTCCGGCCGAGGCCGCCCCGGCCCCGACCGAGACGGCCGCCCCGGCCGCCCAGACCCCGGCCGCGCCCGCCACCGAGCAGGCCGCCCCCGCCCCGGCGCCGACCGCCGAGGCCGCTTCCGGCGGCGGCGGCGCCGAGGGCACGGACGTGGTCCTGCCCGCGCTCGGCGAGTCCGTCACCGAGGGCACCGTCACCCGCTGGCTGAAGTCGGTCGGCGACTCCGTCGAGGCCGACGAGCCGCTGCTCGAGGTCTCCACGGACAAGGTCGACACCGA